>NZ_JBNWCL010000001.1:0-547764 GCF_053522445.1 Agrobacterium sp. 22-221-1 | reverse complement strand
GAGTCGAACCCCTCTTTTCAGAATGAAAATCTGACGTCCTAACCGATAGACGAAGGGCGCGTGCGCTTGTGGTGTGGCGCCCTTATAGTCAGGCTCCCGTTGGTCCGCAAGCGGAAAAATTGATTTTTCTCGCTTCGTGACGAGTTTTTTTATAGAGGCCGGAAGGGCTGTGGAAAACTGCGCCAGAACTGGCCAAGGCCTTGAAATATCGCCCCTATCGCTGCGCGTCAGTAATGCCCCCATGCCTTGCGGGAGGCCGGGGACACAGTTTTCCAACCCTTAGCTGGCATAGGCTGCGGCTGGATGAAACGGATGCTGTGGTCGGCTGAAGGGGAAAGGCAAGCCGGTCGATTTGCCTGTTGGCGTTTCGTCCGGCTTGCCTTCCATCGGGGGGACAGCATTCTAACGTGCCCGGCGGGAATCGGTTCCGGCGCATTGGTCGCGCGTAGCGATTTTGCGAGCTAATGCGATGTGGTCGTATTTTGAAGGGGAAGAACACGAAGGCAAGTGGCACGCCCTAGGGGAGTCGAACCCCTCTTTTCAGAATGAAAATCTGACGTCCTAACCGATAGACGAAGGGCGCGTGCGCTTGTGGTGTGGCGCCCTTATAGTCAGGCTCCCGAAGGTCTGCAAGCGGAAAAATGCATGATTTGACAAAAAAATGACATGGGCCGCCAGAAGCCCTGAAAAACAAGGATTCTTGTTTCGTAACAAATGGTTAAACTGCGACGACACGCCCATTTTTGTGCTCTTTGCGCTTCGAGAGCGGTGGAATCACGGAATCGAAATCGTCGCGCTCGTGCATGGAGAGAAAGATTTCAGCAGGTCTCCAGAAACGAAAACGGGGCCGAAACGGCCCCGCTCGATATATATGTCGATCGCAGTCTCAGTGCAGAATCTGGCTGAGGAACAGCCGGGTGCGCTCGTGCTGCGGATTGTCGAAGAATTCGGCGGGCGAGTTCTGTTCGACGATCTGGCCCTGGTCCATGAAGATGACGCGGTTTGCCACCTGGCGGGCGAAGCCCATTTCGTGGGTGACGCACAGCATCGTCATGCCATCTTCGGCAAGGCTGACCATGGTGTCGAGCACTTCCTTGACCATTTCCGGGTCGAGCGCCGAGGTCGGCTCGTCGAACAGCATGATCTTCGGCTTCATGCAGAGCGAGCGGGCAATCGCCACGCGCTGCTGCTGGCCGCCGGAGAGCTGGCCGGGATACTTGTTCGCCTGCTCGGGGATCTTGACGCGCTTCAGATAGTGCATCGCCACTTCTTCGGCTTCCTTCTTGGGCATCTTGCGAACCCAGATCGGCGCAAGCGTGCAGTTTTCGAGGATCGTCAGATGCGGGAAGAGGTTGAAGTGCTGGAACACCATGCCGACTTCACGACGCACCTCATCAATCTTCTTCAGGTCGTTGGTGAGCTCGATGCCATCGACATTGATCGTGCCCGACTGATGTTCTTCAAGCCGGTTGATGCAGCGGATCATGGTCGATTTGCCCGACCCGGAAGGGCCGGCGATGACGATGCGCTCGCCTTTCATGACCTTCAGGTTGATATCGCGCAGCACGTGGAAGTCGCCATACCACTTGTTCATGCCGATGAGTTCGATCGCCACGTCCGTTGTCGAGACGGTCAGTTTTTTTGCTTGGGTTTCTGCCATTTGAGCGTCCCTTATCGTTTATGCCCGGTGTCGAGGTGCCGTTCCATGAACAGCGAATAACGCGACATGCCGAAGCAGAATATCCAGAATACGAAGCCTGCGAAAATATAGCCAGTCATCGCGGTGACGGGTGTGGCCCAGTTCGCATCCGATTGGTTGAGTGTGACAATGCCGAGCAGGTCGAACATGCCGATGATCGAGACCAGCGACGTGTCCTTGAACAGCCCGATGAAGGTGTTGACGATGCCCGGAATGACGAGCTTCAGCGCCTGCGGCAGCACGATCAGTCTCGTCTTCTGCCAGTAGTTCAGGCCGAGCGAATCCGCACCTTCATATTGTCCCTTCGGAATGGCCTGCAGGCCGCCGCGGATTACCTCCGCCATATAGGCCGAGGAGAACAGCGACACGCCGACGAGCGCGCGCAGGAATTTGTCGAAGGTCCAGCCGTCGGGCAGGAACAGCGGCAGCATGATGCTGGCGAAGAACAGGACGGTGATCAGCGGAATGCCTCTGATGACTTCGATGAATAGCACGCAGAGCATCTTGATCACCGGCAGGTTCGACCGTCGGCCGAGTGCCAGAAGAATGCCGAAGGGGAGCGACACCGTGATCCCGAAGAACGACAGGATGAGGGTCACCATCAGGCCGCCCCAGAGCTGCGTTTCCACCTTCGGCAGGCCGAAGACGCCGCCGATAAGCAGGAAAAACGCAATGAAGGGCAGGATGATGAAAAGCGCCAGCGCATTCAGTCGCTTGAACGGCGCTTTTGGAATCAGCATCGGTATCAGCAGGATGGCGAACGCCACCATCACCAGGATGGGACGCCAGCGTTCGTCGATCGGATAGCGGCCGAAGACGAATTGGCCGAGCTTCGCCGAAACGAAGGCCCAGCACGCACCGGACTGGCCGTCCGGCAGCGCGCCGCCCTGCGAAGCGGTCAGGCAGGCGATACGATCGCTGCCGGTCCATACCGCGTCGATGAACAGCCACTTGATGATCGGCGGCACCAGATAGGCGAGCAGGGCAAGGGCGATAACCGTCAGGACGGTGTCCTTCGGCGTGGCGAAAAGTTTGGTGCGCAGCCAGTGACCGAAGCCGACGGCGCTCGAGGGCGCGGGTTTGGCGTCCTCGATGGTCTGTCGCACGAATGCGTGATTGCTGATCGTCATCGTTATCGCTCCACCAGGGCCATTTTCGCATTGAACCAGTTCATGACCACGGCCGTGAGCAGGGACAGCGAGAGATAGATGACCAGCCAGATTGCAACGACTTCGACCGCCTGTCCCGTCTGGTTCAGGATCGTGCCGCCGACCGAGACGATGTCGGCGAAGCCGACAGCGACCGCAAGCGAGGAGTTCTTGGTCAGGTTGAGATACTGGCTCGTCAGCGGCGGAATGATGATGCGCATCGCCTGCGGAACGACGATCAGGCGCGTCGTGGTGCTGGAGCGAAGTCCCAGTGCATCCGCAGCTTCCGTCTGACCCTTCGCCACAGCCTTGATGCCGCCGCGAACGATTTCGGCGATAAAGGAGGCGGTGTAGAAGGAAAGCGCCAGGAACAGCGACATGAATTCAGGTGCGACGACCGCGCCGCCCGAGAGATTGAACCGCCCGGCAATCGGATAGTCGAATGTCAGCGGCGCCCCGAGCGCCAGAAATGTCGCCAGCGGCAGGCCGATGATGAGAAGCGTCGCCGTAATTCCGGTGCGGAACTGCTGTCCGGTTCTTTCCTGTCTGGCCTTCGCCCAGCGGTAAACGAAGACGCTGAGAACGATGGCGACGAGGAAAGCGAGCGGCACGAGCCAGGTGCCTTCTCCCCACAGCGGCTTGGGAAAGAAAAAGCCGCGATTGTTGAGGTAGGTTCCAAGCGGAAGCTCGAGCGACTCGCGCGCCTGCGGCAGAACCGAGATGACGCCCTTGTACCAGAAAAAGATGACGAGCAGCGGCGGGATGTTGCGGAAGATTTCCACATAGGCCTGCGCGAGTTTCGAAATCAGCCAGTTGTTGGACAGTCGGGCGATGCCGACGATGAAACCGATGATCGAGGCGGCGATGATGCCGAAAAACGCAACCTGGATCGTGTTGAGAATGCCAACGAGCAATGCCCGGCCATAGGTCGCATCGCTGGTATAAGCGATCAGCGACTGGCCGATATCGAAACCGGCTCTTCCGTTGAGGAAGCCGAAGCCGGACGAAATGTTTGACCGTTGAAGATTGGTGATCGTATTCGTCACGATGATCCAGACGAAGGCGGCCAGGACGACGACTGTCAGGACCTGATAAAAAATGCCGCGTATGCGTGGATCGTAGATAAGTGACGACGCGCTTTGCGCGCGCGATCGTTGCGAACTGACCGCGTTGCCTGCCATAGGCACCTTTCCCTTTTATGTGCTCTTTGCGAGCTTATTTATATAATTTGAAGCGGAGGCCGGGCGTTGCCCAGCCTCCTTATGATCTAGCCGGTAATGGGGCCGATCAACGGACCGGCGGTGCGTATTGCAGGCCGCCCTTGGTCCACAGCGCGTTCTGGCCACGCTCGATCTTCAGCGGAGAGCCAGCGCCGACGTTGCGGTCGAAGACTTCGCCGTAGTTACCCACCAGCTTGATGATGTTGTAGGCCCAGTCGTTGGTCACGCCGAGATCGGTACCGATCTTGGTGCCTTCTTCCGTGCCGAGCAGGCGCTTCACGTCCGGATTGGCGCTGTTCTTCTGCTCATCGACATTCTTGGAGGTGACGCCAAGCTCTTCGGCGTTGACCATCGCATAGTGAACCCAGGTCACGATGTCGAACCACTGATCGTCACCCTGGCGAACGGCCGGGCCAAGCGGCTCCTTGGAGATGACTTCCGGCAGAACGACGTTTTCGTCCGGGTTCTTCAGCTTCAGACGGATTGCATAAAGACCCGACTGGTCGGTGGTGTAAACGTCGCAACGGCCCGAATCATAGGCGGAGGTTGCGTCGGATTCCTTTTCGAAAACGACCGGGTTGTACTGCAGATTGTTGGTCTTGAAGTAGTCGGCCAGGTTGAGCTCGGTGGTCGTGCCGGTCTGAACGCAGACGGCGGCGCCGGAGAGCTCGAGAGCCGACTTCACGTTGAGGCTCTTCTTGGCGATGAAGCCCTGGCCGTCATAATAGTTGACGGTGCGGAAGTTGAAGCCGAGCGACGTGTCGCGGCTGATCGTCCAGGTGGTGTTACGGGTCAGAACATCGACTTCACCGGACTGGAGAGCCGGGAAGCGGTCCTTGCTCGAAAGGGCGACGAACTTGGCTTTCGAAGGATCACCGAAAACCGCGGTGGCAATACCACGGCAATAGTCCACGTCGATACCGGACCATTCGCCCTTGTCATCGGGATTGGAAAATCCCGGAATGCCCGCGCTGACGCCGCAGGTGACGAAACCTTTTCCCTTCACATCCTGAAGCGTCGCAGCCGAAGCGACCGAGGCTCCTCCCAAAACTGCTGCGCCGATGGCGGCTGACAGAATTGCCTTTTTCATTTTTCCCAACCTTTGTTTGTTATCGTCACTTGGAAGGGGACCGGCATGTTTGTCTTCCCCAGCTCCCCCTTCAGCGAGATCTTTTTCGATCCGCTTTTTCTATCACAATCACAATTGGCAGCGGGGTCAAGACGTGCGGGCAATAATTGTGCCTATAAAACGGAATTTTCCAAATTTTGGTCGGGAAGTGTGCAAAGGGTGAAAATATAAGCATATTTTTGCGGAAATTTGCACTTGCACAGTATTTGTATACTTATTGTATTCTGGCTGGCGATGGATCAATCCGACCCGCTCGGACGTCCCTGCGGGACTTGACCTTGCGTTGCGCTCTTAGCATTGTCGCACGCGTCAATGTTCCTTCGAAAGCTGATCTGAAATGACCAAGACAAATGACCTGCTTTCCGCCGCAGGTGTGAATACGCGCCTGACCCATGGCGGCAACGATCCCGCGGACTGTTTCGGTTTCGTCAATCCGCCCATCGTGCGCGGTTCGACCGTGCTTTTTCCCGACGCGGAGACGCTTTCGACCGAAAACCAGAAATATACCTATGGCACCCACGGCACGCCGACGACGGATGCCCTGTGCAATCTCGTCAACGAGCTGGAAGGGTCGGTCGGAACCATTCTCGTGCCCTCGGGCCTTGCGGCCATCACCGTGCCGTTCCTTGCCTATCTCGGCGCCGGCGACCATGCGCTGATCGTCGATTCAGTCTATTTTCCGACGCGCCGTTTCTGCAATACGATGCTGAAGAAGCTCGGTGTCGAGGTGGAATATTACGACCCGGCAATCGGGGAGGGCATTGAGGCTCTCATCCGGCCGAACACCAAGCTGGTGCATCTGGAAGCGCCGGGCTCCAACACCTTCGAGATTCAGGATGTAAGGCTGATCACCGATATCGCTCACCGGCATGATTGCGTGGTGACGATGGACAATACCTGGGCGACGCCGCTTTATTTCAAGCCGCTCGATTTCGGCGTCGATGTCTCCATTCACGCCGCCACCAAATATCCTTCGGGTCATTCGGATGTGCTGATGGGTTTCGTCTCGGCCAATGAAAAGCACTGGAAGGCGCTTTATCAGGCCAATACCAATCTCGGCATCTGCGTCACCTCCGACGATGCCTACCAGATCCTGCGCGGCATGCGCACCATGGGAATAAGGCTGGAGCACCACCAGAAAAGCGCGCTCGATATCGCCACATGGCTGGAGAGCCGTGACGACGTCGTCCGTGTGCTGCATCCGGCGCTGCCGAGCTTTGCCGGGCACGAACTCTGGAAACGCGATTTCAAGGGCGCAAGCGGTGTCTTCTCCTTCGTGCTGAAGGCGGAAGAAGGCAAATACAAGCAGGCGGCGGCCGCCTTCCTGAATGCGCTGACCTTCTTCGGGCTCGGCTATTCCTGGGGCGGATACGAATCGCTTGCCGTTTCGGTCTCGCTTGTCGACAGAACCATTGCCAAGGGCCCGTCGGAAGGGCCGGTCATCCGCCTGCAGATCGGGCTCGAGGATATCGCCGATCTCAAGAAGGACCTCGAGGCCGGGTTTGCGGCAGCGGCCGGAGTTTGACCTCAGCCTTTGGCGCGATAGCCGTAGAGCCAGTCGAAGTCCTTCAGGAAGGCGTCGGTGGGGCGCGTGGAAAACACGAAGTCCCGCGCAATACGCACCGGGCCAGTGGCGTGATAGGCAAAACGATTGAGAGAGGCCCGCTTGCGGGCCTTTTCTATGCGCGGCAGGCGCAGGGCCTCAAAGCTGGCAAGGGCCTGCGGCAAGGGCAGGGGCTTTTCGGCATTGCCGCCTGCCGTCGCTCCCGCAAGTTCGAAAGCATCCTCTATCGCCATGGCCGCGCCCTGTGCGGCGAAGGGCATCATGGCATGCGCCGCATCGCCGATCAGCACCGTGTCGCGACCATTGTGCCAGCGGCCCGGGCCGGCCTGATAGAGCGGCCAGAAGGTCGGATTCTCTGACGAATCGAGCAATCGGACGATATCCGGGCTGAAACCGCGAAACTGTTCCAGCAGCATGGCTTTCTGCCGCCCGCTCGATTCCGCCCGCCAGGTTGCGCCGGGATCGGCACCGAGCGCGATGGCGACAATGTTGAAGCCGCCAACTTCCTTCAGCGGATAGGCGACGATATGGCCGCCGGAACCGAGATAGGCGGTCACGGCGCTTTTGTTGATGGCTGACGGCACATCGTTTGCGGCAACGGTGAAGCGCCAGGCAATATTGCCGGAGAAGGTGGCTGTGGGGGCGGAAGGGACCGCGAAGCGGGCCGCCGACCAGACACCATCCGCGCCGACGATCAGATCATGGTCACGGAAGGTGGTTGCGGCAATCACGTCCACCGTCGCGTTTTCGATGCGCTTGCCGAGATGCAGGCGGCAGAGCGGGTTGCGTGTCACCGCCTGGAGAAGCGCATTCTGCAGCGTCGAGCGGTGCAGCACGCCATAGGGTGCGTCCCAGCGTGTGCGCGCCACCGCGCCCATCGGCAGGGAGAGCAGCGTGGCGAGCGATTTTCCGGAAGTGAGTTCGACGCTGACCGGTTCGGTCCAGCGCGCTTCGATTTCCGGCAGCACGCCGAGTTCGGCGAGAATGCGGGCGGCATTGGGCGAGAGTTGCAGGCCTGCGCCCACTTCCGTCAGCTCACCGGCCTGCTCGATGATGTCACAGTCGATACCGTACCGGGCAAAGGAAAGGGCAGCGGTGAGACCGGCGATGCCGGCACCGACAATGGCTACGGATTTGATGGGCATTGGTGCGCCCCGATCAGGAAAAGTGGAAGGTCAGGCGGCCTTCACATGGAAGACGCAGCCCGGAGGATTGGTCTGCTCGGCCTTCAGCGACGGATTGTAGCGGTAAAGGGTGGAGCAGTAGGAACAGACCTTCTCGTTGTCGTCGCCCATATCGATGAAGATATGCGGATGATCGTAAGGAACGGAAGCGCCGGTGCACATGAATTCCTTGACGCCGATCTCGATCATGCGGTGTCCGCCATCGTTCTGGAAGTGGGGAATGGAATGCCCGGCCATGTTCGTCTCCAAATGCAATATCGTTATCGAGCCGCAATCCGTCTTCGCGTGCCGGCTCGTCGTTGCGGATATGTAGCCTCAAACGCATTGCATCTCCATAAAAATCGTCAGCAAAACATGTTCAACATTGCTAATTCCTGCCATATGGTCCGGCAAAAAGGATGTCCTTGATGAATCTCAACACGCCGCAGTTTTCCGATTTTTCCCATGACGGCCTTCGCCTTGCCTATTTCGACGAGGGCGATCCGGCGGGCGAACCGGTTCTGCTGATCCACGGCTTCGCCTCCAGCGCCAATGTCAACTGGGTGCATCCCGGCTGGTTGAAGACGCTGGGCGAAGCGGGCTACCGGGTGATCGCCATCGACAATCGCGGCCACGGCGCAAGCGACAAGCCGCACGATTCCGAAGCCTATTATCCGCCCGTCATGGCCGGGGATGCGGTGGCGCTGCTCAACCATCTCGGCATCGCCGAAGCGCATGTGATGGGCTATTCCATGGGCGCGCGCATTTCCGCCTTCCTTGCCATGGCGCATCCGGAGCGCGTGCGTTCGCTGGTCTTCGGCGGGCTCGGCATCGGCATGGTCGAAGGCGTCGGCGACTGGGATCCGATTGCCGAGGCGCTTCTCGCACCTTCGCTCGATGTCGTCACCCATGAGCGCGGCCGCATGTTCCGCGCCTTCGCCGACCAGACGAAAAGCGACCGGCTGGCGCTGGCCGCCTGTATCGAGACGTCGCGGGTTCTTGTCACGCGTGAACAGGCTGAGAAAATCGATGCGCCGACGCTGATCGCGGTCGGAACGAAGGACGATATCGCCGGTTCCGGCGCGGAGCTTGCCGCGATCATGCCGCATGCGCGGGCCATCGACATTCCCGGCCGGGACCACATGCTGGCCGTCGGCGACCGGGTGTTCAAGGCGGCGGTGCTGGAATTTTACCGCTCGCTTTGACCCGGAGCATTTCCGGGAAAAGCGGAGCCCGGTTTTCCGTCCGGAAATGCGGCAACGCTGAGGACGGCAAGAAACGGTTTTTCATGCTGCATGAAGAAAAACTGAAGCCTTGCCGCCTTTAAAGTCGTCATTCGAATCCCATTTCTAATGCACGTCTTTTTCTGTATAAAGAACGACCACTGCAAACGAGGAGACCATTCATGGTCGCACGTACCGAGGCCCGTCAGCCCGAACAGCTGGCGATCGTCGATCCCATCTGGGGCAGCCTGCTCAATGAAGCCCGTAGCGCCGCGGCGCAGGACCCGCTGCTTTCGGCCTTCCTTTATTCGACGATCCTCAATCACCGGTCTCTCGAAGAATGTGTGATCTACCGCATCTGCGAACTCCTCGATCATCCCGACATGCAGGCCGTGCTTCTGCGCCAGACCTTCCAGGACATGCTGGATGACTGGCCGGAATGGGGAAGCGTGCTGCGCGTCGACATTCAGGCCGTTTACGACCGCGATCCCGCCTGCACGCGCTTTATGGAGCCGCTCCTCTATTTCAAGGGGTTCCAGGCCATCCAGACCCACAGGCTCGCCCACTGGCTGCTGCAGAAGGGCCGCAAGGACTTCGCGTTTTA
This sequence comes from Agrobacterium sp. 22-221-1, assembly GCF_053522445.1. Taxonomy (NCBI): domain Bacteria; kingdom Pseudomonadati; phylum Pseudomonadota; class Alphaproteobacteria; order Hyphomicrobiales; family Rhizobiaceae; genus Agrobacterium; species Agrobacterium sp. 22-221-1. Next base: position 538,014 of record NZ_JBNWCL010000001.1, on the reverse strand, counting down.
TCTGCAGAGCCGCTCCTCGAGCATCTTCCAGACGGATATCAATCCGGCCGCGCGCATCGGTAAGGGCATCTTCCTCGATCATGCCACCGGGCTTGTCGTCGGTGAAACGGCGGTGATCGGCGACAACGTCTCCATCCTTCACGGCGTCACGCTCGGCGGCACCGGCAAGGAAGGGGCGGACCGCCATCCGAAGATCGGAAACGGCGTGATGATCGGGGCCGGCGCGAAAATCCTCGGCAATATCGAGATCGGCAGCTGCTCGCGCATCGCCGCCGGTTCGGTGGTGCTGAAGCCGGTTCCGCCCAAGACGACCGTTGCCGGCGTGCCGGCGCGTGTGGTGGGAGAAGCAGGGTGTTCCGAACCCTCGCGCCTGATGGACCAGCTTATCGGGGCCGATATCTGACCGGCCCTATCGCGCTCCGATGGGGCCGGCATTTTCACGGTCGTCCGTGTGGAAGACACGGATGACTTGCCGCTTTCACTTTACTTTGGCCTTTGTCCCATGCCAAAAGCGGGCCAACGCGAACCGCACAGGAGAATAGTGGTGAAAGCCGACGAAATCAAAAAACTCGACGCCTATTTCAAGCGCACCTTCAACCCGACGATGGTGGTCAAGGCGCGTCCGCGCAAGGACGATTCCGCCGAAGTGTATCTTGGCGAAGAGTTTCTCGGCGTCGTTTATATCGATGACGAAGACGGCGACCGCTCCTACAACTTCTCCATGGCGATCCTCGACGTCGATCTGTGATCGTCACCATCCGGTGACGGATGGAGTTTCGCACTGAACCAGTCGCCCGTGGCGGTTACGCCTCGGGCGATTTGTTTTTTCGGCTGCTGACCTGCATCATCAGGCGGTTTTCCGGCCGCAAGGTGACCCGCATCAGCGGCTCGGTATTTGCCGGGCTTTTGTTCCTGAGGTGGTCGTTCTGCAAAAGCACGGCAAGGATTGCGACAGCCTCCATCATGGCAAAGGCATTGCCGATGCAGACGCGCGGGCCAGCGCCGAAGGGCATATAGGCATAGCGGTGGCGCGCCTTGACCCTTTCGGGCTCGAAGCGTGACGGGTCGAAGCGGTCGGGTTCTTCCCATAGTGCTGTGTGCCGATGGACGGCGTAGATCGGCACATAAAGAACGGTGCCGGCCGGGATATCGTGTTCGCCGAGCCTGAAGTCCTGCAATGCCGTGCGTGTCACGACAGGGGCGGGCGGGTAAAGCCGCATCGCTTCCGAAAATACCTGTCTGGTATAGGTCAGGCGGGCGATATGTTCAGCCACCACCGGTTCACCGGCGGTAACGGTTTCGATCTCGTCGATGACCTTGCGCTCCACGTCGCTGTTTTGCGAGAGCAGATGGAAGGTCCAGGCAAGGCCGAGGGCCGTGGTTTCATGCCCGGCGGTAATGAAGGTCAGGAGATTGTCGATGATTTCCGTGTCGCTCATCATGCGTCCGGTTTCCGGATCTTTCGCTTCGAGCAGCATGGAAACCAGATCGTTCCTCTCGATCGGATTTTGTCGCCTTTCGGAAATGACGGTTGCAAGGCTGGAGCGAAGATAATCCACCGCCACGCGCGCCTTGCGCCTGCCCGGATGCGGAAGCCATTCCGGTGCGCCCAGCATGGCGAGTGCGAAGGTCCAGCCCGTGGGTTTCAGATAATCGGTGATGCTTTGCTCGACGCGGGCTATATCGATCCCATGGCCGCCGGACATCATGGTTTCGACGATGATGTCGAAGGTCGTCCGCATCATCTCATGGCCAATATCGATGTCGCCGGCAGGCGATGCGTGCCAGCGCTCTTGCGTGCGGCGCGCGGCGTCGATCATGACCGGCAGCAGTTCCAGCAGCTTCTCGTGCCGGAACGCTGCGGCGACGGATTGTCTTTGCCACTTCCAGTGATCGCCATCGGCCGTCAGAAGCCCCTGGCCGAGCGCGGGGCCGAGGGCGCGGCGCACATCTTCGCCCTTGCCGAGCAGATGGGCGTTCTTGACCAGCGCCTCATGGATAAGCGCGGGATCGGCAAGATGAACCCGCATGACGCCGCCGAGACGGGTAAAGACCGCCGGCTCGCTGAAAATCTCCGGTGGCAGAGCCTTCAGCGGATTGCGGATGAGCGACAGCGCGACGCGGGCTGTTGCGAATTTGGAGACGGGTGCGATTCCGGGCGTATCCGGGGAGGCGGTGCGAAGGTCGGTTCCGGTCATTTACAGGTCCTTTGTCCGCGTTGACACTTACATTTCCTGTTAAGGTGTATACCTTATTGTGAGTATTTAAGGTGCGTACCTTAGATTTCAATGGTCGGGTTCGAAATCAATGAAGAAAAGCAGTACCGGGCGGACGGCGGCACGCCCCACGCGCCAGAGAATTCTCGACGCCGCACTCACTCTGTTTAACGAGCGCGGGCCCGACCACGTGACGACCGCCGAAATCGCAAGGGCGGTAGAGATCAATGAGGGCAATCTCTATTATCACTTCCGCACCAAGGAAGCGCTGGTTCTGGCGCTGTTTGCCCGGTTCGAAGCCGATGCGCTGGCAATTGTCGGAAAGATTGACGGGGCCGATGAGGGAGCGGCGGCAACCTATGCCGGTTTTCTGCGGCTCTGGTTTTCGCTGGTGTGGGACTATCGTTTCCTGTTTCGCGATCTGGTCGGTCTTGTCTCTTCCGCCCCGGCGCTGGTGGAGCCCGTGCGAACCATAAGCGCCGCGATGCGCCTTGCCGTCGGCGATATCGTCGCGCGCATGGAGAAAGCGGGCCTCGCCGCGATACCCGAGGAAGAGCGGCCTGCCGTTCTGACGAACCTCTGGATCGTCTCCACCTATTGGGCGTCCTATCTCAACCTTCAGGAAGGCATCACCGAGTTCGGTCCGCCGCAGCTGGACTGGGGATTGAAGCAGGTCTCAAGCCTGTTCAGACCCTATCTCTCCCCGGAAGCAAAAGCCGAGCTGGAAGCGCTGCTGGTAGGGGAGCCGTAAGTTTCACCGGACGGTGACAGGGCCGGAAAACAGGGACGCCCGCGACGATATCCGTCGCGGGCGCTTTTACGATTATCAGCCATATGCCGCTGAAGTATCAGGCAGCCTTCAGCAGATCGCCATGCGGATCGAGGACGAACTTGGTGGCCGCGCCCTGATCGAAGCTTTCATAGCCCTGCACCGCATCGTCGAGCGCGATGATCTTGGCGTTGACGATATCGGCAATCGGCAGGCGGTCGTGCAGGATCGCCTGCATGAGCTGGCGGTTATATTTCAGCACCGGCGTCTGGCCGGTGTGGAAGGATTGCGCCTTGGCCCAGCCAAGGCCGAAGCGTAGCGACAGGCTGCCCTGTTTCGCCGCCGCATCGACTGCGCCGGGGTCTTCGGTGACATAGAGGCCCGGAATGCCGATGGAGCCGGCGGCGCGGGTGATTTCCATCATCTGGTTGAGAACGATGGCCGGCTGTTCGCCGCCCGCATGGCCGCGCGCTTCGAAGCCGACGGCGTCGATGGCGCTATCCACCTCGTTGGTGCCGACGATTTCGGCGATCATGTCGCCCAGCCGGTCGCCCTTGGAGAGATCGACGGGTTCAAAACCGACTTTTGCCGCGTGCGCAAGGCGATCCTTGTTGAAATCGCCGATCATGACGACCGCAGCACCCAGAATGCGGGCGGATGCGGCGGCGGCGAGGCCTACCGGGCCGGCGCCCGCAACATAGACCGTGGAGCCGACGCCGACGCCCGCCTTGACGGCGCCGTGGAAGCCGGTCGGCAGAATGTCGGACAGCATGGTGAGGTCGCGGATTTTCGACATCGCCTTGTCGCGGTCCGGGAACTTCAGCAGGTTGAAATCGGCATAGGGGATGGTGACATAACGGGCCTGTCCACCGATCCAGCCGCCCATATCGACATAACCATAAGCGCCGCCGGCGCGGGACGGGTTCACCGTCAGGCAGACACCGGTATCCTGCGACTTGCAGCAGCGGCAGCGGCCGCAGGCGACGTTGAAGGGCACCGAGACGATATCGCCGATTTCGAGCATCTCGACATCGACGCCTTTTTCGATGACTTCACCGGTGATTTCATGGCCGAGGACGAGGCCCGGCATCGCCGTCGTGCGGCCGCGCACCATATGCTGGTCGGAGCCGCAGATATTGGTGGAAATCACCTTGAGAATGACGCCGTGCTCAATGCGGCGACCATCCGGCGCCTCAAGCTTCGGGTCATCGATATCGCGAACCTCGACCTGACCCGGCCGCATGTAAACGACGCCTCTGTTCCTGCTCATATCCATCTCCTCCATGGTTTGAACACCGTACCTGCCCGCTCCTCCGGAAACAGGTGACTCCATGGGTGCAGCAAACCATGTGAGGGGAGATGTGGCGTTCGGGAATACGACACGCGGTGTGGTCGTAACGACACCACGTTTCGCCCGATGTCACGGTGACGTTATCTGTCGAGCGGTTTTCTGAGGCGGCCGGCGGCGTCCTGAATATATTGCCAGGCGACACGGCCCGAGCGGCCGCCGCGCGTGGTCGCCCATTCCAGCGCTTCGTGATGCAGCGTTTCGCGGTCCAGGCCCAGATCGAAATGCGCCGCATAGCTGTCGATCATCGTCAGATAATCGTCCTGGCCGCATTTGTGGAAGCCGAGCCACAGGCCGAAACGGTCCGAAAGCGAGACCTTTTCCTCTACCGCTTCCGAAGGGTTGATGGCGGTGGACTGCTCGTTTTCCATCATGTGGCGCGGCAGAAGATGGCGGCGGTTGGACGTTGCATAAAACAGCACATTGTCCGGCCGTCCCTCGATGCCACCGTCGAGCGCCGCCTTCAGCGATTTATAGGCCGTATCGTCATGGTCGAAGGAGAGGTCGTCGCAGAAGACGATGACGCGATGGCCGGAGGCTTTCAATATATCGAGCAAAGCGGGCAGGGTGTGGATGTCCTCGCGGTGCACTTCCACCAGTTTCAGCGAAACGCCGCTTGCCGTGCGCACATCTTCGTGAACGGCCTTGACCAGCGAGGATTTGCCCATGCCGCGCGCGCCCCACAACAGCACGTTATTGGCGGCAAAACCCTCCGCGAAACGCAGCGTGTTTTCGTGGAGAATGTCGCGGACATGGTCGACGCCACGGATGAGCTTCAGCGCGATGCGGTTGGGGCGGGGAACCGGCTGGATAAAGGAGTTGACTGGCGCCCAGACGAAACAATCGGCCGCATTCCAGTCGTTTACGGCGGGCGCCGGCCCGGCCAGACGTTCCACGGCGATGGTGAGCCGGCGCAGTTCTGAAAGAAGCAGGGAGGCCGTTTCTTCTCGAATCATGGTGTTTCTTCCGCTTGTCTGGTGTTCAAAACTCTGTTTTGCGCCCGGCCTAGCATGGCGTTTCAGGCCCATAAAGGTTAAGAGGTCCGGAATCGGTACGGCGTGGGCCCTGCATCTGTTGCAATCCCGGCGTTCCCCACTATATTCCGGCGGCTTGAAAGCTGGGGCGGCATCCAAGGTCGTGCCGTAATTCTGAGGAGTTTTATATGTTCATTAGTCAAGCTTTTGCCCAGGACGCAGCGGGCGGCGCATCGGCCTTCGGTTCCGGCCTTGAAATGCTTTTCCTGTTTGCGCCGCTTATGGTGGTCTGGTACTTTTTCCTTATCCGCCCGCAGCGCGCGCAGATGAAGAAGCGCCAGGAAACGCTGACCAATATTCGCCGTGGCGATCAGGTCGTTCTCGGCGGCGGCATCGTCGGCAAGGTGACCAAGGTCATCGATGACAATGAACTCGAAGTCGAAATCGCCGAAGGCGTGAAAATCCGTGCCGCCCGTGCCTACATTGCCGAAGTGCGTGTGAAGGGCGAAGTGGTCAAGACGGAAGCCGCTTCCTGATCCTGCCGGATTATCGAATGCCCGATTGCGAATTTTGACGGGTTGCGCGTAGCGCGACCCCAACCCTGACCGAGATCGAAATGCTTCATTTTTCCCGTTGGAAAACAGTCTTCATCTGGCTGCTTGTGCTGGCAAGCGTCTTCATCGCCTCTCCCAACCTGTTTACGGACAAACAGCTGGAGGGCATGCCTGCCTGGTACAAGGACAACAAGGTAACGCTCGGTCTCGACCTTCAGGGCGGTTCGCACATCATGCTCAAGATCGAGCGTTCCGACATCGTCAAGGAACGGCTTGAAACGATCGTGGGCGATGTGCGCACACAGCTTCGCGACGCCAACATCCGCTATTCGGGGCTCACCGGCAACGGCCAGCAGATTCAGGTCCGCATCAGCGATCCCGCTCAGGTGGAAGCCGCCAAGAACGCGCTTCGCGACCTGACGCAGCCGGTGTCCGCCGGCACGCTGGTCGGCGGTTCCATCACTGAAGTGACGATGAATGACGGCGGCGACAATCTGCTCAGGCTCAACCTGACGGATGAAGGCATCGACTACCGCCTGTCATCCGCCGTTTCGCAATCCATCGAAGTCGTGCGCCGTCGCGTTGACGAAGTCGGCACCACCGAGCCGCTCATCCAGCGTCAGGGGTCGGACCGCATCATCGTGCAGGTGCCCGGCCTTCAGGATCCGCAGCGCCTGAAATCGCTTCTGAACCAGACGGCAAAGCTCTCCTTCCGCATGGTCGATACGACGATGCCGGTACAGGAAGCCATGAACGGCCGTCCGCCCGCGACCTCCGAGGTTCTCTATTCGCAGGACGATCCGCCGGTTCCCTATCTGGTGGAACGCCGCGCGCTCGTTTCCGGCGATAATCTCGTCGACGCGCAGGCAAGCTTCAACCAGCAAACCAACGAGCCGGTCGTCACCTTCCGCTTCGACAGCCGCGGCGCGCAGCGCTTCGCGCAGGCGACGCAACAGAATGTCGGCAAGCCTTTCGCCATCGTGCTCGATAACCAGGTCATCTCCGCACCTGTCATCCGTGAGCCGATCATTGGCGGTTCGGGGCAGATTTCCGGTAATTTCTCGGTACAGGGCGCGAACGACCTTGCGGTTCTGCTGCGCGCCGGCGCGCTGCCGGCCACGCTGACCGTGGTTGAAGAACGCACCGTCGGCCCGAGCCTCGGTAACGACTCCATCACCGCCGGCCTGACAGCCAGCGCCATCGGCGCGGTCGGCGTCCTCATCTTCATGTTCGTCTTTTATGGCTTCTTCGGCCTGCTGGCGAATATCGCCCTTATCGTCAACGTCATCATGCTGCTCGCTGTGTTGAGTGTGATCGGATCGACGCTCACCTTGCCGGGTATTGCCGGTATCGTCTTGACCATCGGCATGGCTGTGGATTCGAACGTTCTGATCTATGAGCGCATACGCGAGGAGGTGAAGAGCGGTAAACCGCTGATCCAGTCATTGGATAACGGCTTCACCCGCGCCTTTGCGACCATTATCGACGCCAACCTGACGACGCTGATCGTGGCAAGTGTGCTGTTCTACATGGGCACAGGCCCGGTGAAGGGCTTCGCAGTCACGCTGGCCGTCGGTATCATCACCACCGTCTTCACGGCCTATACGCTTACGGCGTGGATGTTCGGCTACTGGGTTCGCCGCAGCCGCCCGAAACACCTGCCGAAGGGTGTCCGCACCGCCATGTTCGACGGTCGCGACATTCCCTTCATGCGTTATCGCCGCGTGGTATTCATGATCACCGGCGCCATCATGCTCGCCTGCGTCGGCGGTTTCGTGGCCAAGGGTCTGAACCTCGGCATCGATTTCCAGGGCGGTTCGGTCATCGAAGTGCGCGCCAAGCAGGGTGAAGCCGATCTCGCCGATATTCGCGATCGTCTGAACCAACTCAATCTCGGTGAAATCCAGGCGCAGAATTTCGGTACGCCGCAGGATGTTCTCATCCGCATCCAGGCGCAGGACGGCGGCGAAAATGCCGAACAGTCAGCCATCACCATGGTACGCGGCGAGCTTGAGGACAAATACGACTTCCGCCGCGTGGAAGTCGTGGGTCCTGCCGTTTCCGGCGACCTTACCGTTACCTCCACCATCGGCGTTATGCTCGCCATGGCGGCGATCATGGTCTACATCTGGGTTCGCTTCGAATGGCAGTTTGCACTCGGCGCGGTCATCTCCATGGTGCACGACGTGGTCTTCACTATCGGCCTGTTCGTCTTCCTTGGGATAGAGTTCAATCTGACCAGTATCGCGGCGATCCTTACGATCATCGGATATTCGCTGAACGATACCGTGGTCATCTACGACCGTGTCCGTGAAAACCTCAGGCGATACAAGAAGATGCCGCTTTCCATGATCATCGACGTGTCGCTGAACCAGACTCTGTCGCGTACGATCCTTACCGGTCTGACCGTACTTCTGGCACTGCTGGCACTGTATCTCTTCGGCGGCGAGGTCATCCGTTCCTTCACCTTCGCCATGCTGTTCGGTGTCGGTATCGGCGTGTTCTCCTCGGTCTACATCGCCGCTCCGGTGCTGATCGCCTTCAAGCTGCGTCCTGACAGCAAGGATGCGGAAGACGAGAAGGACGACAAGAAAGAAAACAACACCGGCGCCATTGGCGGCAAGCCTGCCGTCTGATGGCCGGCGGGATTGAAATACGCCCGGCCCATTTTCCCGGCCGGGCGCCCATCGATGCCTATGGCAATGGCGGTTTCCGTTTTGCCGACATGTCGCATCGCGGTTCGCTTCTGCTCCTGCCTTCGGGCATCTATGGGTGGGAGCCTGTCGATGCGAAAGAACTGACGGTCGGACATTTCGAAAAGGTTCTGGCGGAAGCACAGGATATCGAAGTGCTGCTGATCGGGACGGGCGACGGCATGCGGGTTCTGCCGAAGGAATTGCGCGCCGCCTTCAAGGAGGCGGGCATTTCGGTGGATCCGATGAGCACGGGCGCCGCCGTGCGCACCTATAATATCATGCTGTCGGAATCGCGCGCCGTGGCCGCGGCGCTGATTGCCGTCGAAGGCTGACAGGACGTTTCGCGCGGGGAACCATGGCACCCACAGAAAATCTCGACGTCTGCCTCGCGACGCTGCGCGATACCGATCGCGACCGCTATCTCGCCTGTCTTCTGTCGCCTGCCGACAGGCGTAATGCGCTTGCCGCGCTATACGCCTTCAATGCCGAAATCGCCCGCATCCGCGATTCCGTGCGCGAAGCGCTGCCCGGCGAGGTGCGCATGCAATGGTGGCGCGATCTTCTCGACGGCAATCCGCACGGCGATAGCCAGTCCCACCCGGTGGCTGCAGCGCTTTTGACGACTATCGAGCGCTATCGCCTGCCGCACCCGGTTCTCGCCAACATGATCGAGGCGCGCATCTTCGATCTCTATGACGACCTGTTCGAGGATCGCAATGCGCTGGAAGGCTATGCCGGAGAGACCGCATCCGCATTGATCCAGCTTGCAAGCCTCGTGCTTTCCACTGAAGACGCCGCATCCAGCGCGGAGGCGGCAGGGCACGCGGGCGTGGCGCAGGCCATGGCCGGCATGCTGCTGCTCATGCCGCTGCACCGGCGTCGCGGGCAGGTCTATATTCCCGCCGATATGCTGGCTGCGGCCGGGCTCGACCGCGAGACCTTTCTTGAAGGGCAGGACAGGCAGCGCATCGGCATCGCCATCGAAATTTTCGCGGCCCATGCGCTGGATCATATCGAGAAGGCGAGACGCGCGAAGATTTCGAAAAATGTCTTTGCCGCCTATCTTCCCGTCGCCCTGTCGGGCCCGGTCATCGCTGCCGCCAGAAAGGCGGGGAGCGGCGTATTCGACGGCGACCTGCAACTGTCACAGCTTCGCCGGCAATGGCTGCTGGCAAAGGCTTCCTTCCTCAAGCGTTTCTGATGGCGCGGATCGCGCCAGGCGGTGAAACGACGTCGATCCCGCAAAGCCACACTTCACACAAGCCTCGGTCTATATGAAGCTGAGCCGGGTTCGCATCGTTTCGATTCGCGAATCTTGATGTTTCGATGCTGAGGGAGCGTCCCGGATGAGTATTGCGATCTGGATTATCGTTTTCGTGCTGCTTTCGGTCTTCGCTGTTTATGCCTGGCGCATGTCGCGGGCGACGGATGAGGATAACAGTCATGATGTGGGGCAGGCGATCATGGATTTCGCCCGCGCCTTTCCCAACGAGGCGATCAGAAGTCTGCATATGACGGCGGATGGCGGCGCAGCCTTCGTGCGGCTGCACGACAACAAGGCCGGCTTCATGCGCAATATGGGATCGCATTATGTGTGCGTGATGATCGATCCCGAGCGCATCCGGGTCGAAAGTCTTGAGAGCGGCGACGGTTTCGTCGTCACCTTTTTCGACATGCCGAAATATAGCGGCTCATACCGGTTCAAATCGGCCGGAGAGGCGGCCGAGGTTTCCCTTTGGCTGCTCGGCAGTCTCGTGGAGGCGCAGGACCATCACGACGAAGGGCCGCTGCCCTCGAACGGTTGAGGCGCGTCTGGTGTCGGCTGTCACTGTCCGTCAAGCGGCGGGTTCGCACCGGCCTGCTGGCGTTCGCGCCAGATGATGAACAGGCCGGATGCGACGATGATGAGGATGCCGAGCCATTTCGACGGCGTCGGGAAATCCGAAAACAGCGCATAACCGAGGATCGTCGCCGAGATGATCTCGAAATATTGGAACGGCGCCAGCAGAGAGAGCGGCGCCAGCCGGAAGGCCCTGACAATCAACAGGTGCATGTAGCCGGATATCGATCCCAACAATACGAGCAGGGCAAGTGCGAAGCCGGATTGCGGCAGCGAGACGGCAAAATCCTTGTCGCCGAGTGCATGGCCGGCGAAAAGTGCGGCCCCCATGAACACGGTCCCCGCAATGCCGGACATTGTCTGCATGACCAGCGGGCTGTCGGCATCGCCGATGGCGCGGTTCAGGAAGAGGTAGAGCGTATAAAGAAAGGCGCATGCGACCGGCAGGAGCGATGTCCAGCCGAAGATTTCGAAACTCGGCTGAATGACGATCAGCGCGCCGCCGAAGCCGACCGCAATCGCCGTCCAGCGCTTCCAGCCCACCTTGTCGCCAAGGAAGAGGGCCGACATCATCGTCAGCATGAAAGGCTCGACGAAATAGATCGCGAAGACATCGGCGAGCGGCATGTATTTGACGGCGGCGAAGAACATCAGGCTGGCCGAGGCGTGCAGGACGCCGCGCAGGCAGTTCATCCACGGTCGTTTGGCGCTGAACAGCGCCCTGGGCGACACCACGAGCAGCAGCGGCAGGGTGCAGAGCACCTGGAAAAAGAAGCGGTAGAAGGTCACCTGTGCCGGCGACATGCCGCCGCTCACCGCCATGTATTTGGCAATCGCATCCATGACCGGCAGCACCAGCATGCAACCCGCCATGATGGTCATGCCCTTGGCGATATCGTTGAAACCGGTCTGGCTGGTCATGGATCGGGGAGTCATGGGTCAGGCTGCGCTTTCGACCAAAAGGTCCAACGGGAGAGGGGACGCCCGCAAGGTCGCCCCCTTCCGGGGTCAGGCAGCCTTCTGGCGCGGCAGGCTCTTCATATCAATGACGAAACGATAACGCACATCGCTTTTTATCATGCGTTCATAAGCGTCGTTGATCCGATCGATATCGATCATCTCGATTTCGGCGGCGATGCCTTTTTCGGCGCAGAAATCCAGCATTTCTTGCGTCTCGGGAATGCCGCCGATCATCGAACCGGCAAAGGTCTTGCGTCCGGGAATGAGGCTGAAGGCCATAACCGAGAGCGGCTTTTCCGGCGCGCCCACCTGCACCAGCGCGCCGTCACGTTTCAGCAGCGCCAGATAGGCGTTGATGTCATGGTCGGCGGCGACGGCGTCGATGATGAGATCGAGGCTCGAGGCGGCCTTCTTCATCTGCTCGGCATCGCGCGAGACGATCACCTCGTGGGCGCCGAGCTTTTTCGCGTCCTCCGCTTTGGCGGGCGAGGTGGTGATCATCACCACGGTTGCGCCCATGGCATTGGCGAGCTTGACCGCCATATGGCCAAGACCGCCAAGACCGACGACGCCGACACGCTTGCCGGGTCCGGCGTTCCAGTGACGCAGCGGCGAATACGTGGTGATACCCGCGCAGAGCAGGGGTGCCGCCGCCGCCGGATCGAGGCCTTCGGGAATGTTGAGGACGTAACGATCATCGACGACGACGTGGGCGGAATAACCGCCGAGCGTATGCGCGCCGCCGCCCATCGCTTTGTCGGGCGAATTATAGGTGCCGGTCATGCCGTTTTCGCAATATTGCTCCAGCCCCTCGGCGCAGCTTGCGCATTCCCGGCAGCTATCGACGATACAGCCGACGCCGACGCGGTCGCCCGCCTTGAACCGGGTGACCTGCGCGCCGACACGGCCGACGCGGCCGATGATTTCGTGGCCGGGAACGCAGGGATAGAGGGAACCCGGCCATTCGCTGCGGGCAGTGTGGATATCGGAGTGGCAGACGCCACAGAATTCGATCTCGATTTCGACATCGCGCGGACCTGGATCGCGACGCTTGATGGTCGCGAGCTTCATCGGCGAAGAACCGTCATCGCAGGCATAGGCGGACGTAGTGAACATGATCGTTCCTCCTCTTGTGGTGATCGATGCTGGAAACACCGGCCTGCGGCAAAGGTTGCGGTGGGATCAGCCGCTTGCGCCGGTTTCGGGCACTGCCTCGCCAAACACCTCCTCAAAGGCCTCGCGCAGCAGAACGTCGACGTCGCCGATCATAACCGGCAATCCAAGATCGACAAGGCTGGTGACGCCATAGGCGCTGATGCCGCAGGGAACGATGCCGGAAAAATGCGAGAGGTCTGGATCGACGTTGATCGAGAGCCCGTGGAAGCTCACCCATTTGCGCAGCCTGATGCCAAGTGCCGCGATCTTGTCTTCGGCCATGCCGCCATCGGGAAGCAGCGGTTTTTCCGGACGCCTGACCCAGACGCCGACGCGATCCTCGCGCCGCTCGCCACGCACATTCATCTTGTCGAGCGTGCGGATGATGACATCCTCCAGCGCCGCCACATAGGCGCGGACATCCTGCCGCCGCCGCTTCAGGTCGAGCATGACATAGACGACCCGCTGTCCCGGCCCGTGATAGGTATATTCGCCGCCACGACCCGTGGCGAAGACGGGGAAACGCTCCGGCTCTATAAGATCGGCGGCGTCGGCGCTGGTGCCGGCGGTATAGAGCGGCGGGTGTTCCAGAAGCCAGACGAGTTCGTCGGCCTCGCCGCTGGCGATGGCGGCGACTTCACGCTCCATTTCCTCAATCGCCTGTTCATAGGGGACGAGGCCTTCCGAGATTCGCCAGCGTACGGGCGGTGATCCGGCGGCGGGCAGCATGTTTGTCTCGATATCGGTGCGTGTGAGCATGAAAAAGTCCTTTCCACAGCCTTCTCGCAAAATGGCGACAAGGCCGCAACCCCAGCATTTCCGGGCTTCCTGCATATAGGATGGTGCGGTGCGATTTTTAATTTCAAAAAACTGTCACGACGCTCTTGTGCACCGAAAATCCTTTTGCTACATGCACCCCCGTCGGCGCAAGTCGACGCCTACCACGATGCGGTCGTGGCGGAATTGGTAGACGCGCAGCGTTGAGGTCGCTGTGGGGCAACCCGTGGAAGTTCGAGTCTTCTCGACCGCACCAAAGAAACCCGCTTCGGCGGGTTTTTCTTTTTTAGCCAGTCGTTTAGCTTGCCTTCTGTTTCCCGTCCCCGGTTCGTTGGACCGTATCGGATGTGTCCCAAGCCACACCAATCTGCTTTATCCCGCAGCCAGAGCGCCATGAATTAAGGGCGGCAAATTATCGACCTGCCGCCGTTCGAATTGAATGGACGAGTTGGATCAGCGCCGGTTGCGCTGGCCGTCACCGACACGGTAGGGGTCACCATCCATGACCTGATCCATGCGCCACTCGTTTCCACGATATGGACTATGCCACGTCTGGCACCCGGCCAGAAAGACGGTTGCGGTCAGCAATCCGAAAGTGAGGGCGGCTCGCACCATATTGAACTCCTTCGACATCTCATCAAAGGCCATGTAGGCGCAGGCAGGTGATTTTGCGATGCCTCTTCGAAATTTATCGTCCATTTCGGAAGCCTGGAGCACATCCGGTCAAAACGGAATCGTCGGACGTGCTCTATCGCTTTGTTTTTTCGCATTTCCGGACGTAAAACCGCTACGCACTTTTACTGGAAATGCTCTAGCTGGATTCGGCCATCGTCAAATTTCGGTGGATATCGATGCACGCTGCAGTAGTCGTGCGGTTCCCCCCTACAAAAACGAGGGGTGGAATATTAGAGGTCCGATGTTAGCTTTTGTCAGGAAAATATGTCTGGGGGTTTTCGTGCTGGGGGACAAAACGGATTCAGACAATGCGCTTGGCTATTACATGTGGAGCATTTCCGACAACAGGCTGATCATGGATGCGGTCACTGCGGAATGCCACGGGTTTTCGGAGCCGGTTGCGTCGCGCGGGGTGACGATCGAGGAGATTCTCGAAAGAATCGATGTCGAGATGCGCGATCAGGTGGCGCAGGCCATTTTTGAGAGCATCACTACCGGTGTGTTTTTCGACCAGCGCTACAAGGTCAATCTGCCGGATGGGTCGGACCGGTGGATCGTGGCGAAGGGCAGGGCGATTTTTGATGCCGACAATACGCCGTTTCTGGGCATTGGCAGTGTTCGGGATATTACCCTGAAAAAAACCTATCAGTTCGAGCCTCGGCAATAGCGACCGGCCGGGTGAAAGCCGCGCATAAAAAGAGGCGGCTTTCGCCGCCTTTTTTCGTCTGCACTGTGCCGGGACATCAGAAGACGGCGAGATATTTCAGCAGCGAAATAATGCCGATGATGATGACGATCACCTGTGCGATCTGTTTCGCACCGCCGCCGACCGGCAGTCGCGCGATAAGCCACAAGACGAGCACAATCACCAGGAAGGTGATCAGAATGCTGACGAGCGTAGATGTAACCATATGTCCCAGCTCCCTTTTCAATCAATACTCAACGGTCGTTCACCGTTGCGTGAGTAAAAGCGCGAGGCTAATTTTGGTTCCATCGGGTGAAATCGCGGTGTGAGGTCGGGCATGAATCAGTTCAGGGTTAAAAAGCGGCCGACGGGCGCTGTCGTCACTCTTGGCCGTCTCGGGCATCCCGATGTCGTCACGGCCACCGGAGGCGCCCTGACGGTGGTAATGGCGGCCTCGGAGCCGGGTTTCAATCCGCTCGATCTTCTTTATTCGTCGCTGTCGGCCTGTCTGGCGCTCAGCGCCCGGATTGCGGCGAGCCGCATGGGCGTGCTCGACCGGTTCGAAAAGGTCACGGTGCATGTATCCGGCGAAAAGGCTGAGGAGGAGCCGTCGCGGATCGTGCGTTTCGATGTCCGGATCGAGATAAAGGGGGATTTCGATGAGGCGACGCGCAGCGACATCGCTCATATGGCGGAGGATATCTGCACCGTCAGCAACACGCTGAAGGGCGATGCGGAATTTGCTCTGTCGATTACCGGCTGACCATCAGGATTTCCGGGATTTTTCCCATTTTTTCACCAGCCGGTCGCGCTTGAGCTTCGAGAGGCGCTTCAGCCAGAAAATGCCGTCCAGCTGGTCGATCTCGTGCTGGATGCAGATGGCGTGAAATCCCTCGGCGGTCTGTCGGTGTTCGCCGCCGGCTATGTCCTGAAATCTCACCTCGATTTCGCAGGGCCGCTCCACCTCGTCGGTAAATCCCGGCATGGAGACGCTGCCCTCCATATGGCGCATGGTCTGCGTGGATTGGCTGACGACTTCAGGATTGATGTAGGTAAGCACGGTTCCCGGTGTCAGCTCCAGCACGAAAACTCGCTGCTTGACGCCGATATGGGCGGCGGTGATGCCGACTCCGGGTGCGGCGCGCATCGTGTCGATCAGGTCCGTCACCAGCTCCTGCAATTGCCCGTCGAAAGCCGTGACCGGCGGACAGATTTCGGACAAACCGGGATGGGGGTAGGGCAGGATCGGCCTGATTGCCAAGGAATGCTCCGTTCGTTTCAAATCCGCAGGGACGCCGCCGCAAGGGCCTGTCCTTCTTCGGTTGCCTCTAGAAAGCTGCGCTGGGTGCGGGCATCGCGTTTTGTCACCCGCACGAAACGTGGCGACAGGGCAGTGATTTCGCGCAGAATGAGGGCGTGTGCAAGCCCCAGCCGGTTGGCGATGCTGCGGCTGTCAGCGGCGATGTTCAGATAAACCGAAAGAAGGATCGCTGCGCCCGTGGCTGTCAGCGCCCGTGAGGAGCTTTCATGAACCCGCTCCACCGCCGCCATGAACGCGGCAGTGGATTGCTCCTCTTCCATCAGGAGGCATCCCGGCGCAGGCGAACGGAGACGAGCACCGATTTCGATGTCGGCGTGAAACTGCCTTCGCCATAGCTCGACAGCGGCACCAGCACGTTAAGTTCGGGATAATAACCGCCGACGCTGCCCTGCGGGATATTATAGG
Source organism: Agrobacterium sp. 22-221-1 (assembly GCF_053522445.1). NCBI lineage: Bacteria > Pseudomonadati > Pseudomonadota > Alphaproteobacteria > Hyphomicrobiales > Rhizobiaceae > Agrobacterium > Agrobacterium sp. 22-221-1. The sequence goes on along the minus strand of NZ_JBNWCL010000001.1, from coordinate 521,639 downwards.
GCACCAGCCGGAAATTCTTTGCGATGCGCTCCACGCCGTCGCCATATTCGCCGATGACATCGACGCGCTGGCGGGAATGGGCGCCGAGCGCTTCCATGTCCTTCGGATTCATGAAGATGACGTGGCGCTCGCCATAGACACCGCGATATCGGTCATCCATGCCGTAGATCGTGGTGTTGTATTGATCGTGGCTGCGGAAGGTCTGCAATACGAACAGGTCGTCGCGCGTGAGCGCCTGCTGGTGTTCGGTTTGTTCGGGCAGCGGACCGCTATAGAAGGTGGCCTTTTTCGCCGGTGTGTTCCATTCCCGTTCGGCTGCTGCGTTGCGCAGATGAAAACCGCGCGGCACGCGGACACGCTCGTTGAAATTATCGAAACCGGGAATGACCCGCTCGATCATGTCGCGGATGAGATCGTAGTCATCGGCAAGCGCCTTCCAGTCGACTTGGGCATTGCCAAGCGTCGCCTCGGCGATGCCGGCGACGATGGCGACTTCCGAACGCAGCTCATCCGAGGCCGGCGGATTGATGCCGCCGGAACCGTGCACCATGCTCATGGAATCCTCCACCGTGACGATCTGCGAGCGGCCGGCCGAATTGCGGTCGATTTCCGTTCGGCCGAGACAGGGCAGCACGAATGAAGTTTCGCCCGGCACCAGATGCGAATGGTTGAGCTTGGTGGCGATGTTGACGGTCAGCTTCTGCTTTTCGAAGGCCTTGACGATCAGCGGGCTGTCGGGCGTCGCACGCATGAAATTGCCGCCGAGCGCGATGAAAGTATCCGCCTCGCCGTCCAGCATGGCGGCGACGGCTTCGACGGTGTTGTGGCCGGGCTTGCGCGGCATGGGGACGCCGAGTTCCTTTTCCAGCGCGTCGAGAAGTGCGGGCGGGGCTTTTTCATCGATGCCGACGGTGCGGTCGCCCTGCACGTTGGAGTGGCCGCGCACCGGGCAAAGGCCGGCGCCGGGCCGGCCGATATTGCCGCGCAGCAGCATGAAATTGGTGATCTCGCGAACGATGATGACCGAATGCTTGTGCTGGGTGACGCCCATGGCCCAGGTGGCGATGACGGAACCGGCATTCATGTAGATACGGGCGGCTTCCTCGATTTCCGCGCGGGTGAGGCCGGATTGGTCGAGAATGCTTTCCCAGCTCGTCGCATCGACGGCAGCGCGATAGGCCTCGAACTCCGCTGCATGTTCGGCGATGAAGTCGTAATCGATGATGGCGGGTTCGCCCGCCGCCCTTGCGGCATCGTCAGCGGCGAAGACCGCCTTGCTCATGCCGCGCACGGCCGCCATGTCGCCGCCCTGGCGCGGTTGGTAATAATTGGTGGCGATGCGGGTGCTGCTGCCGGTAATCATCTCCACCTTGTCCTGCGGGTCGGCAAAGCGCTCCAGACCCTTTTCGCGGATGGGGTTGAAAACGGCGATGCGGGCGCCGCGAAGGGCGGCGCGGCGCAGGTCTCCCAACATGCGGGGATGGTTGGTGCCGGGATTTTGCCCGATGACGAAAATGGCGTCCGTCTGCTCGAAATCCTCAAGTAGCACGGTGCCTTTGCCGACGCCGATCGAAGCCTTCAGGCCGACGCCGCTCGCTTCGTGGCACATGTTGGAACAGTCGGGGAAATTGTTGGTGCCGTAAAGCCGGACCATCAACTGATAGAGGAAGGCCGCCTCGTTGGAGGCGCGGCCGGAGGTGTAGAACTCCGCCCGGTCCGGGCTGTCGAGACTGTTGAGGATACGGCCGATTTCGGCGAAGGCATCGTCCCAGGAGACGGGCAGATATCTGTCGCTCGTCCGGTCATAACGCATGGGGTGGGTGAGGCGGCCCTGTTTTTCCAGATCGTAGTCGGACCAGCCGCGCAGTTCCGAGACGGTGCGGCTGGCGAAGAAGTCCGGCGGCACGCGGGCTTCCGTCGCCTCCCATGACACCGCCTTGACGCCGTTTTCGCAGAACTCGAAAGAGGAGCCGTGTTCCGGGTCGCCCCAGGCGCAGCCCGGGCAGTCGAATCCGTCCGGCTGGTTGGTCTTCAAAAGTGTGCGGGCGCCGGAAATCGGGGCACCGGATTCAAGAAGACGTTTGCCGACGCTTTTGAGTGCGCCCCAGCCGCCTGCGGCGGTCGATGCCTTGCCAATGAAGTCCGTCTTGCTCATGGTCCTGATTCCCGGAATCTGTCTTCTCGTGCCCGCCTGTCGGCGTTTGCCGTTTGTCAAATGCTTATCCAGAAGCGCCGTTCCACGCTGCCTGTCAATGTCTTAATTGTGCATTGCGGCGAAACCTTTGTTCGCCCGTTCGACATTTAAAACGGGAACGGCGTAAAGGGGGTGGGCGTTGTCGCAAAACAAGCTGCAAAGCTTGGCTAAACATGCCTATAGCCGCTGGCCGTGGCTAAGCCTGCGAACCGGAAGAGGAATGTTGAATGGATTTTTCGCCGCAGCCGGAGAGCTTGTTTATTTGCCGCTATCCGGTTGTTGACAATAAACCTTTTAACGCCATTCTGCCTGCGCATCCGTGCACTGCGGCATTTGAATACAAGGGGACGCCAGATGACAGACCGTGACGACGATCCTGTCGCGCCCGAGGACATGAAGCCTGCGGAAGCGCCCTCCGATATTTACGCAGAAGACGGGTCCGTCCGCTCGGATTTTCTGACGATGGTGGGTGCCGCGATCGCTGACCGCGATCTGCTTTTCCTGCGCAAGAACGTGGCGCGGCTGCACGAATCCGAACTCGGCGACCTGTTGGAATCCATCCTGCCTGAACAGCGCCATGCGCTGGTGCGCCTTCTCGGTTCCGACTTCGACATGACGGCGCTGACCGAGGTGGATGAGGGCATCCGTCTCGATATCGTCGATCAGATGTCGAACGAGCAGATCGCCGCCGGTATCGGCGAGCTGGATTCGGACGACGCCGTCTATATTCTCGAGGATCTCGACGACGAGGACCGCGAGGATATTCTCTCGCAACTGCCGTTCACCGAACGTGTGAGGCTGATGCGGGCTCTGGATTATCCGGAAAGCTCGGCCGGCCGCCGCATGCAGACGGAATTCGTGGCCGTGCCGCCGTTCTGGACCGTGGGGCAGACCATCGATTATCTGCGCGAGGAAGAAGAGCTGCCGGATTCCTTCACGCAGATATTCGTCATCGACCCTACCTTCAAGCTGGTCGGCGCGCTCGATCTCGACAAGGTGCTGCGCGCCAAGCGTCAGGTGAAGATCGAAACGATCATGCACGAGACCAACCACTCCATTCCGGCGGAAATGGACCAGGAAGAGGCCGCGCAGCTTTTCGAGCAATATGACCTTCTCTCCGCCGCCGTGGTCGACGACAACGGCCGACTGGTGGGCGTGTTGACCATCGATGACGTGGTGGACGTCATTCAGGAAGAGGCCGAAGAGGATCTGCTGCGCCTTGGCGGCGTCGGTGACGAAGAACTGTCGGACTCGATTGCCAGCACGTCCCGTTCACGCGTGCCCTGGCTTGCGGTCAATCTCATCACAGCCTTTCTCTCCGCCTCCGTCATCAGCCTGTTCGATGCGACGATCCAGCAGATCGTCGCGCTGGCGATCCTGATGCCGGCGGTGGCCGGCATGGGCGGCAACGCCGGATCGCAGACTATGACGGTGTCGGTGCGCGCACTCGCCACCAAAAGCCTCGATATTCACAACGCCGCCCGCATCATCCGGCGAGAGGCGGGTGTGGGTATTCTGAACGGCATGCTGTTCGGCTGCGCCATCGGTGTTGTCGCCGGTATCTGGTTTCAGGATATCCATATCGGCGGCATCATCGCCACGGCCATGTGTCTCAACATGCTGGCGGCGGCGCTGGCGGGCATTCTCATTCCGCTGGTGCTCGACAAGTTCGGAGCGGACCCCGCGGTCTCTTCGGCGGTCTTCGTCACGGCGGTCACCGATATTGTCGGCTTTTTCGCCTTTCTGGGGATCGCGACCTGGTGGTACGGTATTTCCGGGTAGCGCCACGCGGGCGAAAATTGACTTTTACGTGAAGGTCAAATAATATTATCCGGTTATGAATCGGATAGGCCCTTGGACAAGTATTATAGCATAACCGAACTGACACGCGAATTCGGTGTTTCCACCCGTACCTTGAGATTTTACGAGGACGAGGGGCTGATTCACCCTGAGCGTCGCGGGCGCACACGGCTTTTCAGGGCTGCGGACCGCCGCCTCATTCAGGAAATCCTGCGCGGCCGCCGTATCGGTTTCACGATCTCCGAAATTCGCGAAATCATCCACGTCTACAAGGAACCGCCGGGCGAATCGGGCCAATTGGTGCTTCTGATGAAGAAGGTCGATGAAAAGCGCGCGGAGCTTCGGCAAAAACGCAAGGACATCGAAGAGACGCTGGCGGAACTCGACAATGTCGAAGAAGCCTGTCTGACGCGGCTTGCCGAAATCGGCGTGGGGACGTGAACGAAATTTCGGGCGATATTCGCGCTGGGTCATCGTTTAAGAATTAATATGTCTCCTCCGTCATCCTCGGGCTTGTCCCGAGGATCTGCTACGGTTCAATTTTGGAAACGGGGATAGATCCTCGGGACAAGCCCGAGGATGACGCCGAGTGCGGATGGGAACGCTCGAAAACGTCGGCTCGATTTGGCCCACTCGTACCTACTGCGCCTCAACCGTGCACTGTTGCGCCACCTCGCTGACCTTCGTCTGCTGATCGGCGCTGAGCTTGCCTTCCATCATCGTGTCGAACAGGTTTTCCGCCTGCAGCTTCTCCAGCGTGCAGCCGCAGAAACGCTGGCACAGTTCCAGCCCATTCGCCTGCTCGACGCAGCTCTTTTCACAGCTCGATTTGTAAAGCTCGACCTGATCGACAGGCGGGGGCGGGGCGATGAGCGACAGCGTGTAGACGAGGCCGATCAGCACCGGCTGGTGAATGAGGTAAAAGGCAAGGCTGTGACGGCCGGCGCCTGCGATCAGGTTGCGAGGTGAACTCGGGCTTCGAAAGCGGTCGAGCCAGTTGCGCGGCGTGACGAATTGCGAGACCGCAAGTCCGGCAAGGAAGGGCGCAAGCCAGGGCAGCAGCGGCACATAATCGTTCGAGCGGGGCGGCATGGTGGAAAAACCGATCCAGGCCAGCCATTTTGCGTTGAACAGTTCGGATTGCAGATAGTGCGGCAGGATGAAAGCGATCGCTGCAAAAAGCAGCGTCACGGCCGCGGGTGCTCGCAGGAACAACAGTCCGACAAGGCTTGCGGCGGCGATATTGTGCAATATGCCGAAGAAGATGAAGCTGTCCGGAAAGGCGAAATAGGTGGCGACGGTAATGAGCAGCGCCGAGCCGGCCACCATGGCAAAACGCTTGCCGAAGGACGGCCAGTTCATGCCCTTGCCATGGGCGAGAAACAGGCTGAAGCCGGCCAGAAACAGGAACGAGCTGGCGATGCCGCGCGCATAGAGCTTCCACAGGCCGGTCGTCGCCGTGCCGGGTTCGAGATAGCCGAAATATTCCAGATTCCACGTGAAGTGGTAGGACGCCATGGCGATGAGGGCCAGCCCGCGCAGGGTGTCGAGACCGCCTATGCGGCCTTTGCGGCGGTTTTCGTTTGCGGCTGCGTTCGTGTCCATGGTTTCCGTTTTTCAAGCTTTCGGGGAGGCCGGTATCACGCTGGGCTTGGCCCTTGAAGTGCGGCTATTTCAAGGCCTGTTTTCTTCCATGATGGCGCGTCGTGCTTCGGAAAAGAACTGGCGGCGTAACAGCGCCACGATGATGATGACCGTGCTGGCGATGAAGACATAAGGGCTGATGAACCAGCCGAGATAACCGATGGACAGAAAGATGGTCCGCAGGCCGTCATTGAAGTTCTTAGCAGCGATGATGTTCATCTTTATGACGTTTTCGGCCGCCCGCTCCGCCGCCTCGCGATCGGCGCCGACGTCGTGGACCATGGGAATGGCGCCGAACAGGATCGTGCAATAGTTGAACAGGCGGTAGGACCAGCCGAACTTGAAGAAGGAGTAACCGAAAAGACAGGTGAGCCCTATGACCTTCAGTTCGAAAGCCGTGCGCCCGGCATAATGCACGAAAGGCATGTCGCGAAACACCGATTCGACCTGTTCTGTCGCGCCCAGAAGGGCGAAACATCCGCCGATGGCGAAGATGGAGGTGGAAGCGAAAAAGGCGGTGCCGTTCTGCAGGCCGGCCATGATCTGCGTGTCGATCATCTTCAGGTCGCGCTTCAGCGAATTCATGATCCAGTCGCGGCGGCGCTCGGCCATGGCCTGATTGAGGCTGGCTCTCGAAAACAGCCTCGTTCCCGTCGTGACATGGGTATAGACGGCCCATAACAGGATGAAAACGACGATCGAGATATAGTCCATGACGGTCATCACGGGCAGGTCACCTTGCTGTTTGCGAATCTTCGAAAGCATATTGATTTGAAGGCCATGGCAAGGCAATGGCGGTGGCTGCCGTCACTCCATATTCTCCTTTGGCGTTGCGGTTTCATCATTCGGTTTTTCGCTAACTTTCCGGTAACCAAGTCGCTTTATCAATCCTGCCGCGGACGACAGGTCTGCCGGTTCCGGATTAAGGTTTTGCGTTCCGGTTCCGCCTGATTTTTGGCTAACGGCAGGGACCCGATTGACAGGATGGCCGTTCGCACCTAGCCTTTCATCAGGACCGGTGTTTCCGGTATCCGGAGCAGCCAAGGCTGATATGCCCCGCATCCTGCAGGCAGGTCTTGTTTTCTCCGGCCCGGTATCAGCGGCAGTCCGGCATGAGCAACCGGGGGACGCCTTTTTCTACGAATCGTTCCCTTCATGTCTGCCTGTCCCTGGCTTGCGACACGGCGAAGATGCCGGTCCGCTTCATTCTTTTCCTTCAGGTTTTAGATGACAGATAAAAACCGCTCCGTTTTCATTCTTGGCGGCGCGCGCTCCGGCAAGTCCCGTTTTGCGGAAGAGCTTGCGGGCAAGTCCGGTGGAAGCCTGCATTATCTGGCCACCGGCCGGGCATGGGATGACGAGATGCGCGACCGCATCGTCCATCATCAGGCGCGGCGCGGTGGCGAATGGACCACCCATGAAGCGCCCGTCGATATTGCCGCCGTGCTGGAGCAGCTCGACGCGCCGGAAAATGTCGTTCTCATCGATTGCCTCACCCTGTGGCTCACCAATCTGATGATGGAGAATGCCGATATCGAGGCTGCCTTTGCGGCGCTTGAGGCGGCGATTGTATCGGCTCGGGCGAAGCTGATTTTCGTCTCCAACGAAGTCGGTCTCGGCATCGTGCCGGAAAACCACATGGCGCGGGAATTTCGCGATTACGCCGGCCGCCTGCATCAGCGAATCGCCGCCATTGTCGCTGAGGTCTATTTTGTCGCCGCCGGTCTGCCCCTGAAGATGAAGGGCTGAAACGGCACCAGCGAAAGCGGGGCCGACATCGCCGCGCATTTTTGCTCTTACGCAAATTCCTCTCGTAAAGCCGCGCCCCATTTTGCCGGGGCTGCGACAGCTTTGCTTTCTTGATCTGGATCAAGGTGGCGTTCCCCTGCCGGTGGCAATGCTCCAACCGACGCAAAGGCGCGTTTCCGCTCTCCCAGGCGCGTGCCGTGCCTTTCGTCGGTCGGCTTGCACGTTGGGGGAAACCAACAATGAATTACACGTTAGAAACCGCGATCGTGGCGCTCGGCGCCTTTCTCGCGTTGCTCGGGGCAGCCTTTGCCCATGACAGTCTTTTCGCCGCCCATATGTGGGTGCTGTTCTTTACGCTTCTGGTCAGCACGGTGCTTCTGCTGCGCCGTGTCTCCTTCGCGCCTGTCGATTCAGCCGCGCGTGCCCGCCTCAAGTCGGAATATTTCGATGAGGTGGTGAAATACGGCGTCATCGCCACCGTGTTCTGGGGTGTCGTCGGTTTTCTGGTCGGCGTCGTGGTGGCGCTTCAGCTCGCCTTTCCCGATCTCAACATCGCTCCCTATTTCAATTTCGGCCGGATGCGGCCGCTGCACACATCGGCGGTGATCTTCGCTTTCGGTGGAAATGCGCTGATCGCCACCTCCTTTTACGTGGTGCAGAGAACCTGTCGGGCGCGCCTGTTCGGCGGCAATCTCGGCTGGTTCGTGTTCTGGGGCTACAACCTCTTCATCGTCATGGCCGCCACCGGCTATCTGCTCGGCATCACGCAGGGCCGCGAATATGCGGAGCCGGAATGGTATGTGGACATCTGGCTGACCATCGTATGGGTCGCCTATCTGCTTGTGTTCCTCGGCACGATCCTCACGCGCAAGGAGCCGCATATCTATGTGGCGAACTGGTTCTATCTGAGTTTTATCGTCACTATCGCCATGCTGCATATCGTCAATAATCTGGCGGTGCCGGTGTCCTTCCTCGGGATCAAGAGCTATTCGGCCTTCTCTGGCGTGCAGGACGCGCTGACGCAATGGTGGTACGGCCATAACGCCGTCGGCTTCTTCCTGACGGCCGGCTTCCTCGGCATGATGTACTACTTCATCCCGAAGCAGGTGAACCGCCCGGTCTATTCCTACCGCCTGTCGATCATCCACTTCTGGGCGCTGATCTTCATGTATATCTGGGCCGGTCCGCACCACCTGCACTATACCGCGCTGCCGGACTGGGCGCAGACGCTCGGCATGGTGTTCTCGGTGATGCTGTGGATGCCTTCGTGGGGCGGGATGATCAACGGTCTGATGACGCTTTCGGGCGCATGGGACAAGATTCGTACCGATCCCGTCGTGCGCATGATGGTAATGGCGGTGGCCTTCTACGGCATGGCGACCTTCGAAGGCCCGATGATGTCGATCAAGGCCGTCAACTCGCTCAGCCACTACACAGACTGGACCATCGGCCATGTTCATTCCGGCGCACTCGGCTGGAACGGCATGATCACCTTCGGCGCGATCTATTACCTGACGCCGAAACTGTGGGGCAGGGAGCGCCTCTATAGTCTGCAGCTGGTCAACTGGCACTTCTGGCTCGCCACGCTCGGCATCGTCGTCTACGCCGCCGTCATGTGGGTGGCCGGCATCCAGCAGGCGCTGATGTGGCGCGAATACGATGCCCAAGGCTTCCTCGTCTATTCCTTCGCGGAATCGGTCGCAGCGCTGTTCCCCTACTACGTGATGCGTGCATTGGGCGGCCTGATGTTCCTCAGCGGCGCGCTGATCATGGCCTACAACGTCACGATGACCATCCTCGGTCATCAACGCGAGGAGGGCGCCAGCAAAGGCGCGGCACCCTCGCTGCAGCCTGCTGAATAAGGAGGGGGCCCATGTCCATTCTTGACAAACACGCCGTCATCGAACGCAACGCGACGCTGCTTCTGGTCGGTTCCCTGTTGGTCGTTTCCATCGGCGGCATCGTTGAAATCGCACCGCTCTTCTATCTCGAAAACACCATCGAGAAGGTGGAGGGCATGCGACCCTACACGCCGCTGGAGCTGGCCGGGCGCAACATCTACATCCGCGAGGGATGTTATGTCTGCCACAGCCAGATGATCCGGCCGTTCCGCGACGAGGTGGAGCGTTACGGGCATTACAGCCTGGCGGCGGAATCCATGTACGACCACCCGTTCCAGTGGGGTTCCAAGCGCACGGGGCCTGACCTTGCGCGCGTCGGCGATCGTTATTCGAACGAGTGGCACGTGCAGCATCTGGCCGATCCGCGTTCGGTGGTGCCGGAATCGATCATGCCCTCCTATGCGTTCCTGAAGACCACGACGCTGAAGATCACCGACGTTTCCATGGAGCTGAAGGCCAACCGCGCCGTCGGCGTTCCCTATAGCGACGAGATGATCGAGAAATCCGCTGCCGATCTTGCCGCCCAGGCCGACCCGAATGCGGATTCGTCGGAACTTCTGGCGCGTTATCCGAAGGCGAAGGTGGGCGATTTCGACGGCGATCCGGCCAGGCTTACCGAAATGGATGCGCTGGTCGCCTATCTGCAGATGCTCGGCACGCTGGTCGATTTCTCGACCTATGACGATGCCGCCGGATACCGGTGAGGAGGTTTAAGCCATGGAAACCTACACGGCCATGCGCCACTTCGCCGATAGCTGGGGCCTGCTTGCCATGACCCTGTTCTTTGCCGGCGTCGTCGTTTTCACCCTTCGCCCCGGCTCCAGACAAGCCGCGGACGATGCCGCCAGCATTCCGCTCAAGGAGGACTAGGATATGTCCGAAAAACACATTGATGACATCAGCGGCGTCGAAACCACCGGCCATGAATGGGACGGTATCCGCGAGCTGAACAATCCCATGCCGCGGTGGTGGGTCTGGACCTTCTATTTCACGATCCTCTGGGCCATCGGCTACACCATCGCCTATCCGGCATGGCCGCTGATCAATGGGGCGACGCAAGGGTTGCTCGGCTGGAACAGCCGTGGTGATATTGCCGCCGAAATTGCCGATGCAAAACAGTCGCAGAGCGTCTTTGTCGACAGGATCGCCAATTCGTCGCTTGCCGAAATTCAGGCCGACCCAACCCTGATGCAATTTGCCCTTTCCGGCGGCGCTGCCGCTTTCAAGGTCAATTGCATTCAGTGTCACGGTTCGGGCGCGGAAGGCGGGCAGGGTTATCCCAACCTCAACGATGACGACTGGATGTGGGGCGGCAGCGTCGACGACATCTATACGACGGTGAAGCACGGCATTCGTTTTGCCGACGATGCGGATACGCGCGCTTCGGAAATGCCGGCCTTTAGCGATATCCTCCAGTCGAATGAAATCCGCGAGGTTGCCGCCTATGTCGTCAGTCTCACCGGCACCCCCTCCAACCCGGCGCTGGTGGAGCCCGGCAAGCAGCTCTTTGCCGACAATTGCGCCTCCTGCCACGGGGAAGACGCCAAGGGCAATCGCGAATTCGGCGCGCCCAATCTTGCCGATGCGATCTGGCTGAAGTCCCAGGGCGAAGAGGGGATTGTCTCGCAGATACGTTCGCCCAAGCACGGGGTCATGCCCGCCTGGGGTGAGCGTCTCGGCGATACGACGGTCAAGCAGCTGGCGATTTTCGTGCATTCGCTTGGCGGCGGTGAGTGATAGCAAAGACAGGAAATGGAAAGGGCTGTGTCATGCGGCCCCCGGATAGATGATAGCGGCCTGAAAGCTCTCTTCCGTCATGCTCGGGCCTGTCCCGAGCATCTGCAACGTCTCGATTGAATTGGACGTGATTAGATCCTTGGGACAAGCCCAAGGATGACGTCGAGTGTAAAGAAGCTCTGCCATCACACTCAAAGGGCCGCTATGCGGCCCTTTTTTCTTTATCGGTCCGACCAGACGGCCAGTTCGTATCCATCCGGATCGGCGAAATGAAAACGCCGGCCGCCGGGAAAGGCGAAGATTGCGACGCTGATCTGCCCGCCGGCGGCTTCGACGCGTCGCTGCACGTCCTCGATATCGGCGGCGTAAAGAATGACGAGCGGTCCGCCCTTGGCCGAGACCGGCGCCGTGGTGGTGAAACCGCCGGTCAGCCGGCCATCGGAAAACTCGCAATATTGCGGACCGTAATCCTTGAAGGACCAGCCGAAGGCGCCGCCGTAAAATTCCTTGCTGCGCTCGATATCGGCGACGTTGAATTCGACATAGTCGATCCGCCGGTCGTTCGTATTCGTGGTCATGCTTCCTCCATCAATCCGTTTCGAGCAGCGCCTTCAGCGTTTCGAGATCGGCCGTGACAGCTTTTGCGTCCTGCTCGAAATCCTCGTTCGTCATGCCCTGAAGGCGAAGCAGGGTGAAACTCACCTCCGTACCGCTGCCATTCGGCGTTACCCGTAGCGCGTTATAAACCTTCACGCCATCCGGCAATGTCACGACATGGTCGATGACGCCGAACTCGTTTGCGGGCGCGAAATTGACGCGCACTTCGCCAAGCGGCCCGCCCTCGGCGATCCAGTCCTCGCCGTCCGGTGTGAGGCCGCCCGCAAGGCCTGCGGCCCAGCGGGGCATGTTCTGCGGGTTGGAGGCGAAGTCATAGACGTGGCTCCAGGGTTTTTCGACCGACAGATGAATGATTCTCGACTGCATGACAGGCATTTCATCCTCCCTTGGCGGCGCGTTCCCATCTGCGCCACTTTGTCGTCACTTGATGTAAGTCAAGGATGTTTCACCGGGGAGATGGGAGAAAGCAAGGAGATAAAAACGGACTCCTATCATGAACATCTATCGCGCCGGACAGGATCGCCCGCAACAGCCTGTCGAGAGGCTGGAGGCGGAAGCCGTCAATTCCGCAAAAACGCGCAAACCGCTCTACGAAGCACGCAGGAAGATTTTTCCCAAGCGCGCGGAAGGGCGGTTCCGGCGGTTCAAATGGCTGGTGATGCTGGTCACGCTCGGCATTTATTATCTGACGCCGTTTCTGCGCTGGGATCGCGGTCCCTATGCGCCGGATCAGGCGGTGCTGATCGATATCGCCAACCGGCGCTTTTATTTCTTCTTCATCGAAATCTGGCCGCAGGAGTTCTTCTTCGTTGCCGGATTGCTGGTCATGGCCGGGCTTGGGCTGTTTCTCGTCACTTCCGCTGTCGGGCGTGCATGGTGCGGTTACACCTGTCCGCAGACCGTCTGGGTCGACCTGTTTCTGGTGGTCGAACGGGCGATAGAGGGCGACAGGAATGCGCGCATGAAACTGGATGCCGCGCCCTTCACATTCGGGAAACTGCGCAAGCGGGTGCTGAAACACGCGACCTGGCTGGTGATCGGCGTTCTGACCGGCGGCGCATGGATTTTCTATTTTGCCGATGCGCCGACGCTGGCGATGCAGTTCATGACAGGGCAGGCGCCGATGATCGCCTATTCCACCGTCGCCATCCTCACTGCCACCACCTATGTCTTCGGCGGGCTAATGCGGGAACAGGTCTGCACGTATATGTGTCCCTGGCCGCGCATTCAGGCGGCGATGCTGGATGAGAATTCGCTTGTCGTCACCTATAATGACTGGCGCGGCGAACCGCGCTCGCGGCACGCCAAGAAGGCTGCGGCGGCGGGGGAGAGCATCGGCGATTGCGTCGATTGCAATGCCTGCGTCGCGGTCTGTCCCATGGGCATCGACATCAGGGACGGGCAGCAGCTGGAATGCATCACCTGCGCGCTCTGCATCGATGCCTGCGACGGGGTGATGGACAAGATCGGCAAGCCGCGCGGGCTGATCGCCTATGCGACCCTTTCCGAATACCAGTCCAACATGGCGCTCGCGACCGGCAATGGTGAGCATGCCATCCGCCCCGCCAATGTGCGTGAGGAGGACGGCAGCTTCAGGAAGAATATCCGCCACTTCAACTGGCGCATCGTTTTCCGGCCGCGCACGCTGCTTTACACGGCCATCTGGTCGGCGGTCGGCATCGGCATGCTGTTTGCGCTGGTGACGCGCGAGCGGCTGGCGCTGAATGTGCTGCATGACCGCAATCCGCAATATGTGCTGGAATCGAACGGTTCCATTCGCAACGGCTATACGGTGCGCATTCTCAACATGGTACCGCAGCCACGCACAATGAGCCTGACCATTGAGGGCATTCCGAATGCGGTGATGAAGATCAACGGCATGCCGGACACGGCCGCGCGGACCTTCGAGGTTACGGTGGAGCCGGACGAGGCGACGACGCTGAAGGTCTTCGTCACCCTGCCGGGCAAAGATGTCGCGCGGGCGGCGGAAAATTTCGAATTCATCGTCAGCGATACGGGCGGCCATGAGACGGCCCGCTACGATGCTGTCTTCAACGCTCCGGGAGTGAAAAAATGACCGTGAACAATCGTCAGACGTCCGGTTTCACGTTCACCGGCTGGCATATGCTCGGTGTCATGCTGCTGTTTTTCGGCACCGTCATCACCGTCAACATGGTGATGGCCTGGAACGCGGTCAACAGCTGGAGCGGGCTTGTCGTGCCCAATACCTATGTGGCCAGCCAGCAGTTCAATGCCAAGGCGGAAGCCGCCAAGGCAAGGGCCGCGACCGGTATCAAGGGCAAGCTCATCGTGGATGAAAAGACGGTGCGTTACGAGGTGTTTCATCCCGACACCGGCCCGGTCGACACCGATAAGGTGACGGCGCATTTTCGCCGACCTGTCGGGGAACGCCAGAATTTCGACATGGAACTGACCCCGGTTTCCACCGGTGTCTTTACCGGCCCGCATGACATGTTGCCGGGCCAATGGATCGTCGAGGTCACTGCCGTCAAGGATGGCAGGATCATCGTGCATGAGGGCACGCGGATTGCCGTCATCAGGGGGCGCAAATGAGCTGCTGCGCACCGGGAACGGAAGGTTCGCTGCAACTCGGCGAGCCGGTCAATCCGCCATCGTCAGAGGAGTTGCTGCTGGCGAGCCGCGATCTGGGGCAGGGGTTGCGCCAGACCGATCTCAGCGTGCCGGATGTGTATTGCGGCGCCTGCATCGCCACCATCGAGACCGCGCTCGGCCGTCTTCGCCAAGTGGAGCGGGCGCGGGTGAACCTGTCGTCGAAGCGTGTTGCGGTCGTCTGGAGAGAAGAAGTCGACGGCGACAGGACCGATCCCGCCGATCTTGCCCGCGCCATTCTTGCGACGGGATACCGCACACATCTTTTCGCCAGCGGGCAGGATGCCTCGGACGCCTTGCGTTCGCAGCTGATAAGGGCGGTGGCGCTGTGCGGCTTTGCTTCCGCCAATATCATGCTTCTGTCCGTCTCCGTCTGGTCGGGCGCGGATGCGGCGACGCGCGACATGTTCCACTGGATTTCGGCGATGATCGCCGCGCCGGCGCTGATTTATGGCGGGCGTTTCTTTTACCAGTCCGCCTGGAATGCGCTGAAACATGGCCGCACCAATATGGACGTGCCGATCGCACTCGCTATCACGCTCTCTTATGCCGTCTCGCTGTGGGAGACGATCCATCACGGCGAACATGCCTGGTTCGATGCGACCGTGTCGCTGCTGTTCTTCCTGCTGATCGGCCGAACGCTGGACCATATCATGCGCGACAAGGCGCGTTCGGCCATTGCCGGGCTTGCCCGTCTTTCGCCGCGCGGGGCAACGGTGATCGGTGAGAATGGAACGCGGGAGTATCGACCGCTTGCCGATATCCAGTCCGGAATGTCGATTGCGATTGCGGCCGGGGACCGCGTGGCTGTGGACGCCCTGGTCGTCTCCGGCAGCAGCGATCTCGACATGTCCATCGTCAACGGTGAAAGCGCGCCGCGCCGCGTTGCGGCAGGCGACAGCCTTCAGGCCGGTACGCTCAATCTCACCGGTTCGCTGACTGCACGGGTGACTGCATCGGCGAAGGATTCCTTCCTCTCGGAAGTGATCGGGCTGATGGAAGCGGCCGAAGGCGGGCGGGCGCGTTACCGCCGTATCGCAGATCGTGCCGCAAGCTATTATTCTCCCGTGGTGCATCTTCTTGCGCTGGTGACGTTTCTCGGCTGGGGCATTATCGGCGGTGACTGGAAACAGGCGATGCTGATCGCCATTGCAGTTCTCATCATCACCTGCCCCTGCGCGCTTGGCCTTGCCGTTCCCGTCGTGCAGGTGGTGGCCGCCGGAAGGCTTTTCCGGCACGGCATCATGGTCAAGGAAGGCTCGGCCATGGAGCGGCTGGCCGAAATCGATACCGTGCTGTTCGACAAGACCGGCACCCTGACCGTCGGAAAACCGAGATTGGTCGAGACTGGCGATGTGAAGCCCGCCACCATGGCGATTGCAGCGGGGCTTGCCGCCCATTCGCGGCATCCCCTGTCGAAAGCCCTGCATGCCGCCTATAGCGGCGCTGTGCCAACCTATGAGGCGGTGCGGGAAATTCCGGGGTCCGGCGTCGAGGCGGAGACGGAAGCCGGAACCTACCGGCTGGGCAATCGCCGTTTCGCGTGCCCGAATGAGCCGAGCGTCGATAATGGCGATGCGCGGTCGGAAGTGATGCTGTCCCTCGATGGCCGGCATCTGGCGAGCTTCGGTTTCGAGGACAATCCGCGCGCGGGTGCGGTTGCGGCATTGCGCAGCCTGTCGGTGCGGGGCCTGATGCAGGAAATCGTGTCTGGTGACCGGGGAGCAGCCGTCAGCGCCATGGCGCAGCGGCTGGGGATCGGCAACTGGCGTGCCGATCTGTCGCCGAAGGACAAGGCGGCGCGCTGCGCCGAACTTGCCGGCGAGGGGCGCAGGGTGCTGATGGTGGGAGACGGTATCAACGACGCGCCGGCGCTTGCTGCCGCGCATGTGTCCATGGCGCCCGCCACCGCCGCCGATATCGGCCGGCAGGCCGCCGATTTCGTATTCATGCAGGAGGATCTCGATGCCGTGCCTTTCGCAATCGAGACATCGCAGCGGGCCGGAAGGCTGATCCGGCAGAACTTCGCGCTTGCCATCGGCTATAACGTCATTGCCGTGCCGATTGCGATTGCCGGTTATGCGACGCCGATGATTGCGGCCATCGCCATGTCGACATCGTCCCTGATCGTCGTGGCCAATGCATTGCGTCTTGCCGGTACGGCTGAAACCGTCCGTCCTCAGAACCAAGCGAAGACCGGATTTGCAGGCGAGGGGGCGCAACTGGCATGAATATGCTGATCTATCTCATTCCCGTCGCTCTGTTTTTAGGGGCGCTTGGCCTTTTCGCCTTTCTCTGGTCGGTGCGCTCGGGCCAATATGAGGATATGGACGGGGCCGCCTGGCGGGCGCTGGATGATGGTGATGGCCGGCCCCGACGATCATAAGAGGCGAGGCGGGTTTGGCGTTTTGAACCGGCCTCGACCTGTCGCAAATATGCAAAGCTGATTTGCGTCATCAAAATTTAATCGTTTCAGTCGCCCCCAGCCTTGCCGTTTGTTCATTACAGTGCCACAACACGACCACCAAAAAGCAAGATGGAGGCACATCCGTGGAACAGGCAGAAATCGGTTTGATCGGTCTCGGCGTCATGGGCTCGAACCTGGCGTTGAACATCGCGGAAAAGGGCAACAGGATTGCCGTATTCAACCGAACCCCTGAAGCGACGAAAAAATTCTACGCCGAGGCTGGGGACTTGCAGGGACAGTTGATCCCCTGCGAAACCATCGAGGAATTCGTCGCCGCCATTCGCCCTCCGCGCCCGATCATCATCATGATCAAGGCCGGCGATCCGGTCGACCAGCAGATGGAAATCCTGAAACCGCATCTCGCCAATGGCGACATCATGATCGACGCCGGCAATGCGAATTTCCGCGATACGATCCGCCGTTTCGACAATCTGAAGGATAGCGGCCTGACCTTTATCGGCATGGGCGTTTCCGGCGGTGAAGAAGGTGCGCGTCATGGACCTTCGATCATGGTCGGCGGCACCGAGGATAGCTGGAAGCGTGTCGAGAAGGTGCTGACTTCCATTTCCGCCAAGTACAATAACGATCCGTGCGTGGCATGGCTCGGCAATGACGGCGCTGGCCATTTCGTCAAGACCATCCATAACGGCATCGAATATGCCGACATGCAGATGATCGCCGAAATCTACGGCATCCTGCGTGACGGCCTTGGCATGAGCGCCGTCGAAATCGCCGACGTGTTCGCAGAATGGAACAAGGGCCGCCTGAATTCCTACCTGATCGAAATCACCGAGAAGGTTCTGCGCGCCGCCGATCCGATCACCGGCAAGCCGATGGTTGATCTGATCCTCGACAAGGCTGGCCAGAAGGGCACCGGCAAGTGGTCGGTCATCGAGGCGCAGAACATGGGCGTCGCCGCAACCGCCATCGAGGCGGCCGTGGCTGCCCGTATCCTGTCGTCGCAGAAGGACGAGCGCGAAGCTGCCGAGAAGATTTTCGGCCTGCCGACCCTTGCAGCGGCACCGGCTGACAAAAAGGCCTTTATTGCCGATCTGGAAAGCGCGCTTCTGGCCGCCAAGGTCGGTGCTTATGCGCAGGGCTTCGCCATCATGTCGGCTGCCTCCAAGGAGTTCAACTGGAACCTGCCGATGCCGACGATTGCCCGCATCTGGCGCGCCGGCTGCATCATCCGCTCGGAATTCCTCGATGAGATCACGTCGGCCTTCACCAAGGACCCGCATGTGGCCAACCTCATCGTGACGCCTGCCTTTGCCAGCATCGTCAAGGATACCGACGCACCGCTGCGCCGTGTCGTCTCCTACGCCGTCCTGTCGGGTCTGCCGGTTTCGGCACTTGCTTCGGCGCTCGGTTATTTCGACGCCTATCGCCGTGGCCGCGGCAGCGCCAACCTCATTCAGGCGCAGCGCGACTTCTTCGGCGCCCATGGTTTCGAACGCACCGACGGTGTGGACAAGCCGCATGGCCCTTGGGGCAGCGGTGCCGACATTTTCTGATCGGCTGAAACGACAAACGACAAAAGGCCCGCGCGAGCGGGCCTTTTTCATTTCATCGATGCCTGGATTAGCGGGCGGCGGCGAGGCCGACGATCAGGCCGCTGACGGCATTGATGAGCAGGAACTGGTTGTCGACGCGCACCCAGCGCTGGTCGCGGCGCGGTTCGGCAAGGCGATAGCGGCGATAATCGCGGCGGTCGATGACGTTGCGGCGTTCACCCGTAGACAGGCGCTGGCCGCGATCCCAGCGGTGCTTCTTGACGATGACCTTCTTGGTGGTGACCTGACGCTCGACGGTGACGCCGCGATGGCGATCGTCGTGACGGCTTTGGGCCTGAGCCATCGGAGCGGCGAGAACGGTGGCGGCCAGAAGAATGGTGACGAACTTTTTCATGGAAGTTTCCTCTCGTGTTTCGATGAGGAGAACTTACGAATAAACGAATGAACGGAAACTGAATTTAAAATTACATTTATGTAATGGTTATTAACGGTTAGGGGCGGGAGTTAATCTTTTGTTTTGAGATTTTTGGCCCGGCTTTTGCAATGTGCAGACCGCCCGGCGGAACCGGGCGGCCTCTCCTCAATCAGACGCGTTCGGCGGATTTTGCCCAAAGGTTGATATCCGCTTCCTTGGCGTAACGGTCGATTTCGGCAAGCTCTTCGGCCGTGAAATCCGGCTTGTCGAGCGCCTTCACGCAATCCTCGACCTGTTCGACACGGCTTGCGCCGATCAGCGCCGAGGTGATGCGGCCGCCGCGCAGAACCCAGGCAATCGCCATCTGCGCCAGCGTCTGGCCACGCCGCTCGGCAATGCTGTTGAGTGCACGGATGTTGTCGACATTGCGTTCGTTGAGGAAAGCCGGGTTCAGCGACTTGCTCTGCGAGGCACGGCTGCCCTGCGGCACGCCACCCAGATATTTCGTCGTCAGCATGCCCTGCGCGAGCGGCGAGAAGACGATGGAGCCGATGCCCAGCTCTTCCAGCGTATCGACGAGACCGTCTTCCTCGATCCAGCGGTTGATCATCGAATAGCTCGGCTGATGGATGATGCAGGGCGTGCCGAGGTCCTTCAGGATCGCGGCGGCCTCGCGGGTACGCTTCGAATTGTAGGACGAGATGCCGACATAAAGCGCCTTGCCCGAACGCACGATCTGGTCCAGCGCGCCGCAGGTCTCCTCAAGCGGCGTATTGGGGTCGAACCGATGCGAATAGAAGATATCGACGTAATCCAGCCCCATGCGCTTCAGGCTCTGGTCGCAGGAGGCGATTACGTATTTGCGGCCGCCCCATTCGCCATAGGGGCCGGGCCACATGTTGTAACCGGCCTTGGAGGAGATGATCATCTCGTCGCGATAGCCCCTGAAATCCGTCTTCAGGATTTCACCGAAGGCGGTTTCGGCGCTGCCGGGCGGCGGGCCGTAATTGTTGGCGAGATCGAAATGGGTGATGCCGAGATCGAAAGCGCGGCGGCAAATGGCCTGTTTCGTCTGATGCGGCGTATCGTTGCCGAAATTGTGCCAGAGCCCGAGCGAAATCGCCGGCAGTTTCAGGCCGGTCTTGCCGCAATGATTATATTTCATGGATGCATATCGGTTTTCGGCCGGTTGCCAAACCATGGGTCTTCCTCCGCTTGCTGATGACTGGCTGCCGGAGAACCCGGCAACCTTTTGAACCGATGAAGACAGGCGTGGGTTCACCTGTCATTCCCGAGAGGGATGGTTATGCCTTTCTCCGCATGGTTTCAATGCCGGGATTGGGCGAGGATTGGCAGGTATGAAGATCGAAGATGCGGAAATGCGGCTGGGGGCCGTCCGCTTTCGGGGTGAAGATGATACGGCGCGTTTCGCCGGCGGCAAGATCGAAGAGATTGTCGGAATAACGTCCGGGCTGATCTGCCTCCAGCATGACGAAGAGGGCGAGACCCGTGGCGGTGACATCGATTTCGAACTGGCCGTTTTTCAGTGTGTTGGTGGTGAATGTCAGGCCGGCGGGCTGAAGCTCCAGTGCCTTGTAGGTGTCACGCACATGGTGGCCTTCGCCGGTCATGCCGTTGGAAGCGATGAAGCTCCAGGCAAGGACGGCGCCGTCAGGCAGGCTGTCCATGTCGATATCGGTCAGCATGGCGGCCCTGTCGGTCGCGCAGGTGCCGTTGGCGGATTTCAGCGGCACGCGGTTGCCGTCCATGGTCAGCGCAACGATGTTCATGTCGATTTCCACATCCTCCGCCGTGTCGTTGACCATGGAGAAGCTCACCCGGCGTCCATCTTCTGAAGGGATGGCCGAGACCGTAACCGGCTGGAAGAAACGGCGGGCGGCATAATGCAGCGCTTTCCAGCCGCCGCCATAATCGAGGCTCGACCATGAGGCGACGGGCCAGGTGTCGTTGAGCTGCCAGTAAAGCGTGCCCATGCAATGGGGCTTGAGCGAGCGCCAGTAATCGACGGCCGTGCGGATCGCCAGCGCCTGCTGGACCTGACTGAGATAAACGAAATTCTCGAAATCCTTCGGGAAGCGGAAGTAACGGAACATGGTGCCCGCAATCCGCTCATTGCCGCCGACATTCTTCTGGTGCAGCTCGATGACCGGGGAGGCGATGTTCATGTCCCTGTCTTCCGCGTAGGTGCGGATGACGGGCATGGATGTATAGGACTGGAAACCGAATTCGGAGCAGAAGCGCGGTTTCACCGAACGATAATTGTCGAACGACTTGTTCTCGTGCCAGACGGACCAGTAATGCATGTCGCCGGAACCATCCGCGTGCCAGGCATCGCCATAGTCGAGATAACCGGAGGCGGGGCTCGATGGCCACCACAGCGCTTCGGGAGCTGCTTTTTTCAGGGCCCGTTCGATGGTGCGGTTCAGGCGGTCATAGGCCACGAGATAACGATCGCGATTGTTGCGGGATTCATCGAACCAGGTCAGCGCGCCCACCAGCTCGTTATCGCCGCACCAGAGCGCGATGGACGGATGGGAGGAGAGGCGTTTCACCTGATAGTCGACCTCGTGTTCGACATTATCGAGGAAATCCTCGCTGCAGGGGTAAAGGTTGCAGGCGAACATGAAATCCTGCCAGACCAAAAGGCCGAGACGATCGCAGAGATCGTAGAACCAGTCTTCCTCATAAAAGCCGCCGCCCCAGACGCGGATCATGTTCATATTGGCCTCGACCGCGGAGCAGAGAAGGTCTTCGGTCTTTTCCCGGCTGGTCAGCGAATAAAGCGCATCGGCGGGGATCCAGTTGGCGCCGCGGCAGAAGATTTCCCGGCCGTTGATGCGGAAGGCAAAGCGACTGCCCGCTTCGTCCTTGTCCGTCAGAAGCTCGATGGTCCTGAAGCCGATCTGGCGGGTCACGGTCTCATCGGGCAATTCCACCGTCAGCCCGTAGAGTGTCTGTTCGCCACTGCCGGCTGGCCACCAGAGCTCCGGGTTTTCCACGAAGAAGACGTGACGCACCACCGTTTCCCCGGCGCCGACGCCGCAATCGAGCCTGAGCCTTTCGTCATTCAGCGACAGATAGACCGGCAGGCTCGCCGGGCCTTCGGCAAACAGCGTGAGGGCCACATGCAGTTCCACGCCGCCTTCGACATGGTGCTGCGAGGTGACGATATGTTCGATGCGGGCTGTATCGAGGCGCTTCAGCAGGATTTTGCCGTAAAGGCCGAGCGGCGCAATCGCGATGTTCCAGTCCCAGCCGAAATGGCATTGCGGCTTGCGCAGCATGTTGCCATTGGCAATCGGCGAATTGCCGGGGTGATAGGGAATATAAAAAGGCTGCCGCGCCTGCCGTTCCGCGCCGGCCGCGATGTTGGAATGGAAATGGATGCGGATGGTGTTTTCACCCGGCCGCACAGCCCGCGAAACATCCGGGCGGTAACGGCGGAAACAATTGTCGGCGCTCAGGACCGGGATGTCGTTGACGAAGACGATGGCGACGGTGTCGAGGTAATCGATATCGAGATACCAGCTGGCATCTGCCTCATCGAGAATGAATGTGCGCTCGAGGATCCAGTCCTGCTGCGCGACCCATTGCACCGCCTTCTCATTGGCGCCGTGATAGGGATCTGGAATGATGCCCGCATTTTTGAGCGCGGTGTGAACATCGCCCGGTACGGAAAGCTGGGTGGCGTGGTCTCCTTCCACCGAGGTCAGGCGCCAGGACCCGGCCAGATCGATGACGGTTTCGGGCGAGGAAGAAGAAATCATAATCGGACCCTGCATAATATGAATTCGAAGAAGACTGGCCTGCATCATGGTGCAGGCTTGTGTCAGAATCTGGGGAGAATGAACGCTCGCAAAGCGGCTGCCTCACATTTATCCGACTTTGCGATTTCCTCCCTTCGGCAACGTTACCGTAAAACAATCGTTCCGTCATTCCTTTGAGTGGGAATCAGTAACATGAAAAATGCCGGGGAACGCCGGGTCTTGATAATGACGTTGTTTCGTCCAAAATTTATCAAATTTTATCATTTTATATTAGTTTGTTATGTATATTTTCTAATCTAAATAATGAGGAAATTTATCCAATGATATCCGGACTTTTGGCCCCGTAAGAAAAGGAACGCGGTCGGGAAATATTTTCCGGACCTATATCGTTTTAGCTGAATTGGCGGATAGCCGGACAAGACCGGCCTTAGACCGCAGACCTTTGCCTTTGCAACGGAGCAAAAGCTATCTATGATTACCGTTCGGTAAAGCGTGGCGAAATGACATGAACGATACTGGCAAATCCAGCAGGGACGACATACCCGCGACCACGGGCGAGCGTCCGACCTTGAAGACAATCGCCTATATGACGGGTCTCGGCATCACCACCGTCTCGCGCGCACTGAAGGATGCGCCCGATATCGGCGCTGAAACCAAGGAGCGCGTGCGGCTGATCGCCCGGCAGATCGGTTACCAGCCAAACCGCGCCGGGGTGCGCCTTCGCACCGGCAAGACCAATGTGATCGCCCTTGTGCTGAGCGTCGATGAAGAACTGATGGGTTTCACCAGCCAGATGGTCTTCGGCATCACCGAGGTTCTTTCTACGACACAATATCATCTGGTCGTGACGCCCCACATCCATGCCAAGGATTCCATGGTGCCGATCCGCTATATTCTCGATACCGGTTCGGCGGATGGGGTCATTATTTCGAAGATCGAGCCCAACGATCCGCGCGTTCGTTTCATGACGGAGCGCAACATGCCCTTCGTCACTCATGGGCGGTCCGATATGGGCATCGACCATGCCTTTCATGATTTCGATAACGAGGCCTATGCCTATGAGGCGGTCGAGCGGCTGGCGCAATGCGGACGCAAAAGGATCGCCGTCGTCGTGCCGCCATCGCGGTTTTCATTCCACGATCACGCCCGCAAGGGGTTCATGAGGGCAATCAGGGACTTCGGCCTTAGCGAATTTCCGCTGGATGCCATCACCATCGAAACGCCGCTCGAAAAAATCCGCGATTTCGGCCAGCGACTGATGCAATTCGATGACCGTCCCGACGGCATCGTTTCGATCAGCGGCAGCAGCACCATTGCGCTGGTGGCTGGTTTTGAGGCAGCCGGTGTGAAAATCGGCGAAGATATCGATATCGTCTCGAAGCAGTCCGCCGAGTTTCTGAACTGGATCAAACCGCAGATCCACACCGTCAATGAGGATATCAAGCTGGCGGGCAGGGAGCTTGCGAAGGCCCTTCTGGCGCGCATCAACGGTGCGCCGCCGGAAACCCTGCAGAGCATCAGCAGCCCTGTCTGGTCTTCGATGGCGCCGAAGCCGTAACGAGCTGCTTTGCGATTGATGGCGCGACGTCTCCACCCAGCGATTGTCGCGCCTCGTTTCCTTATGCGGTACTTTATATTTCAATCGCAAGTAACTGTTTTAAAATATATATTATTCCGATAATTCACGCGGCCGTATTCCGGTTCAAAGCCGGAATGACGGAACCGGGGCGTTAGGGGCGGCAATGCGCATCAGGACAGGCAATCCTTCAGCGAGCCTGCAATGCCGCGCATTAGCTTGAAATAGAGGTCCGGGCCGGGTTCCAGTGTCGCTGCTTCCGGATCGAGCGTCGCCGATTTCGCGGCGGTGCCTTCGGTGATGACCGAAATCAGCTTCGGCTCGAATTGCGGTTCAGCGAAGACGCAGGTTGCGCCGAGCTGGCGAACCTTTTCCTGCATCTGTTTGACGCGGTCAGCACCTGGCAGGGTTTCGGGGCTGACGGTGATCGACCCCGCCGTCTTCACGCCGTAACGATGCTCGAAATATTGATAGGCATCGTGGAAGACGATGAAGGGCTTGTCCTTCACCGGCTTGACCGTTTCCCTGAGTTCGGCGTCGAGCGCATCGAGGTCGTCGATCAGTTTTTTGGTGTTGGCCTGATAGGTCGCGGCATTGCCGGCATCGGCGGCGATCAGCGCGGTTTCTATCGTCTGCGCCATGGCCTTGGCATTGGCGGGATCGAGCCAGAGATGGGTGTCATATGCGCCGTGGTCATGGTCCTCGTGACCCTCCGCATGGTCGTGTCCATGATCGTGCGCGCCTTCCTCTTCAGCGTGGCCGTCATGCGCCTCGTGGCCTTCATCGCCATGGTCGTGTGCCTCAAACGGGCCGCCTTCGCGGAAGGGCAGCTTTTCCAGACCCTTGGCATCTTCCAGTTCCACCACGGTTGCCTTGCTGGCAAGCGCTTCGAGCGGCTTTTCCAGGAATGCTTCCAGTCCCGGCCCAACCCAGAAGACCACGTCGGCCTTTTCCAGCTTGCGGGCATTGGACGGTCTGAGATTATAGGTGTGCGGCGAAGCCGCGCCCTCGACGATGAGCTGCGGTTCGCCGACGCCCCGCATGATGGCGGCGACGAGGGAATGGACGGGCTTGATCGAGACCACGACATCGGGCGCGGCTGTGGCGCCGGAAGCGGCGGCCGCTATTGCCACCGATGCCATGAGCGGGATCAGGAACGATTTCATGAAATGCACTCCACTTGAAGAAGTATAGTTATGTTATTACATTTATTGCGTAACTCTATAACGTATGCAATAGCGGTAAGCAACATCGCCGAACGGACAATCCCATGCTTCATTCCGCCCATCGGGGCAAAGAGATACTGGTTTCCCTTGCCAATGCCGGCGTGCAGCGCAACGGCCGCTGGCTGGTGCGCGGCGTGGAATTTTCCGTCAGCAAAGGCGAGATCGTCACGCTGATCGGACCGAACGGTTCCGGCAAATCCACCAGCGCGAAAATGGCGATCGGCGTGGTGAAGCCGACCGAGGGCGAGGTTTCGCGCATTGCCGGTCTGAAGGTCGGTTATGTGCCGCAGAAGCTTTCCGTGGACTGGACCATGCCGCTTTCGGTGCGCCGGCTGATGACGCTGACCGGGCCGCTGCCAGCCCGTGAAATCGACGCGGCGCTGAATGCGACGGGCATTGCGCATCTCGCCAATGCGGAAGTGCAGCACCTTTCCGGCGGCGAGTTCCAGCGCGCGCTTCTGGCCCGCGCCATCGCCCGCAAACCCGATCTGCTGGTTCTTGACGAGCCCGTGCAAGGTGTCGATTTCTCCGGCGAGATCGCGCTCTATGATCTGATAAAAAATATCAGAAATTCAAATAATTGCGGAATTCTGTTAATCTCGCATGACCTGCATGTGGTGATGGCCGAAACAGACACCGTCATATGCCTGAACGGCCATGTTTGCTGCCGGGGCACGCCGCAGGCGGTGAGCCAGAGCCCGGAATATATGCGGCTGTTCGGCGGCTCGGCTGCCAAGGCGCTTGCCGTCTATAGCCACCATCACGATCATACCCATCTGCCCGATGGCCGGGTGCAGCATGCGGATGGTTCGGTGACCGATCATTGCCATCCCGAAGACGGGCACCACCATATGCATGACCACGGCCACCATCACGACAGCCATGACGAATGCGGCTGCGGCCATGAGCATGAGCATGAGCATGAGCATGAGCATGAGGGCCATACGCCTCCCAGCGAGCGGCAGGGAGAGCGCCATGTTTGACGATTTCTTCGTTCGCGCCATGGTCGCCGGTATCGGCGTTGCGCTCACTGCCGGTCCTCTCGGCTGTTTCGTCGTCTGGCGTCGCATGGCCTATTTCGGCGATACGATGGCGCATTCGGCGCTGCTCGGCGTCGCGCTGTCGCTGCTGTTGCAGCTCAACCTCATCGTCAGCGTCTTTCTGGTGGCGTCGGCCGTGTCGATCCTGCTGCTCTTTTTGCAACGGCGTCAGGCGCTCTCCGCCGATGCGCTGCTTGGCATCTTGTCCCATTCGGCGCTGGCGATCGGTCTTGTCATCGTCGCTTTCATGAGCTGGGTGCGTATCGATCTCGTCTCGTTCCTGTTCGGCGATATTCTCGCCGTCACCCGCAGCGATATCGCCCTGATCTGGGGCGGCGGGCTGGTGGTCATCGTCTCCATGGTGTTCCTGTGGCGGTCGCTGCTTGCCTCCACCGTCAATACGGAGCTGGCCGAAGCCGAGGGGTTGAACCCCGAGCGTGCAAAGCTGATCTTCACGCTGTTGATGGCGCTGGTGATCGCCATTGCTATGAAGGTGGTCGGCATCATGCTCATCACGTCGTTGCTCATCATACCGGCGGCGACCGCCAGACGCTTTTCCGCGACGCCGGAGGTGATGGCGGTGGTGGCTTCGCTGATCGGTGCGGTCGCCGTTGTCGGCGGCCTGTTCGGCTCGCTCAGTTACGATACACCGTCCGGCCCATCCATCGTGGTTGCCGCGGTGATCCTCTTCGTTATAAGCCTGTTGCCGGCGCCGGGTTTTTCCCGCGCCGCGGATGAAGGAGGCAAATCATGAATGCGCAGACCCAGCAGAACCTCACCAAGAACCAGTCGCTGGTCATGAATGCCCTCTCAAACGCGCATCAGCCGCTCAGCGCCTATATGATCCTCGACAAGCTGCGGGATGAGGGTTTTCGTGCGCCGCTGCAGGTTTACCGGGCGCTGGAAAAGCTGGTGGAGTTTGGCCTCGTGCACCGGCTTGAGAGCCTCAACGCCTTTGTCGCCTGCACCCATACGCAGGCGGAGTGCTGCTCGCACCACCATGGCACGGTGGCTTTCGCCATCTGCGAATCCTGCGGGCAGGTGACGGAGTTTCACGATCACGAAATCGACCACCGCCTAGAGCGCTGGGTGAAGGACAGCAAGTTCAAGGCGGAAAAGACCACCATTGAAATTCGCGGCCTCTGCGCCGCCTGCTCGGCTTAAGCTCATGGCAGGGCGGGCGTGGATGCCCGCCGTTTCCTATCCTTCGATGATCGCCAGATCCTTCGAAAAACGCTTCCAGTTTTCGATGTATTTTTCCGCCGAGCGGCGAAGCCCCGCGATGGCCTCGTCATCTAGCGTGCGGATGGCGCGCGCCGGCGAGCCGACAATCAGGGAATTGTCCGGAAATTCCTTGCCCTCCGTCACCAGCGCATTGGCGCCGACGAGGCAGTTGCGGCCGATCTTCGCGCCATTCAGGATCGTCGCACCCATGCCGATGAGCGAATTGTCGCCAATGGTGCAGCCATGCACGATGGCATGGTGGCCGATGGTGCACATTTCGCCGATGACAGCGGGAAAACCGGGATCGCTATGCACCATCACGCCTTCCTGAATATTGGTGCCGCGCCCGATGCTGATCGGCTCGTTATCGCCGCGCAGCGTTGCGCCGAACCAGATGCCGACATCCTCACCGAGCGTCACCGAGCCGATGACATTGGCGTCGGGGGCAACCCAGTGGCGATCGGGCGCAGGGGTTTGCGGCACACGGTCGGCAAGGCGGTAAAGCGGCATGGTGGTGTCCTCCCTTTTTATTTTTCTCGACGGCCTCAGGCAACCGTCACGTCGAACGTGCCGACACCTTCGACGCCGCATTCGATGCGGTCGCCACGCACGATGGGGCCGACGCCGGCCGGTGTGCCGGTCATGATGACATCGCCAGCGGCAAGCGTGAACAGCTTGGAAAGCTCGGCAATCACTTCCGGCACCTTCCAGATCATCTGGGCAAGATCGCCCGTCTGCTTGCGTTCGCCATTGACGTCGAGCCAGATCGCACCTGTGGCGGGGTGGCCGATCCTGTCTGCCGGGACGATGGGGGAGACCGGTGCGGAATATTCGAAGGCCTTCGCGCCTTCCCAGGAGCGGCCCATCTTCTTCAGGCCGTCCTGAAGGTCGCGACGGGTCATGTCAATGCCGACGGCGTAACCCCAGACATGGTCCAGCGCCTCGGACGCCGGGATATCGGCGCCGCCGCTTTTCAGAACCACGACACACTCGACTTCGTAGTGCACATTCGACGACAGCGGCGGGTAGGGGAAATCCTGACCGGCGGGCAGCAGATTGTCCGGGTTTTTCTGGAAATAAAAGGGCGGCTCGCGCGAGGGATCGTGGCCCATCTCAATGGCGTGATCGGCATAATTGCGGCCGACGCAATAGACCCGCCGTACGGGGAAGAGGTCGTCCGTGCCTTCAACGGGCAGGAGAACGGCTTTCGGAGCGGGGATGACGGTGGCGGCCATGTCGATTTCCTCTCGTCTTTTTCGGTGCAATTCTTGTCCCGCGATTCCGGGGCGATTTCCAGTTCAAAATGACCCTGGCTGCAAAACTGGCTTTTTACGGTCCTTTGCTGTAGAAGCCGGCGCAAAGAGGTTAATCCATGTACAGACAAGCGCTTGCAAGCGGCGAAAAAATCTTCGCCGTGGCCCCCATGATCGACTGGACCGATACCCGCTGCAGATTTCTGCACCGGCAATTGTCGAAGCGCGCGCTGCTTTATACCGAAATGATCGTCGCCGATGCCATCATCCACGGCCAGCGCGACAGGCTGCTCGGCTATCACCCTGAGGAACATCCCGTCGCGCTGCAGCTTGGCGGGTCCGATCCGGCCAAGCTCGCCGAGGCGGTGCGGATCGCCGGCGATTACGGATATGACGAGATCAACCTCAATGTCGGCTGTCCCTCGGATCGCGTGCAATCCGGCACCTTCGGCGCTTGCCTGATGCGCGAGCCTGAGGTGGTAACGCAATGTGTCTCCGCGATGAAGGCTGTCGCCCGCGTGCCGGTTACGGTGAAATGCCGGATCGGAGTGGACGATCAGCAGCCGGAAGCGGTCCTGCCGGATTTTCTGAAGCGGGTTGTTGCGGCGGGCGCGGACGCGGTCTGGGTTCATGCGCGAAAAGCCTGGCTGCAGGGGCTTTCGCCAAAGGAAAACCGCGAAGTGCCGCCGCTCGATTATGATCTCGTCTATCGCATGAAGCGGGAAAACCCTGATGTCTTTATCGGCATCAATGGCGGTATCGCCGATCTCGATCAGGCGAGCGAACATCTCCAGCATATGGATGGCGTGATGCTCGGCCGTGCCGCTTATCACAACACGTCCATTCTTGCCGATGTCGACCATCGCATCTATGGCGAAGAGGCTCGCCAGCCGGACTGGATAGCGCTGCGTGACGCGATGATGGCCTATGCCGCCGACTATATCGCAGCGGGCGGACGTCTCAACCACGTCACCCGCCACATGGTCGGGCTGTTTCAAGGCATGCCCGGCGCGCGCCGTTTCCGGCAAATCCTCTCCAGCGACGCCACTCGGCCGGGCGCTGGCCCGGAGGTTATCGAGGCCGCTTTCGCGGCCATCGATTTCAGCCCGACGAAAGAAATGGCGGGCTGAAAACGCTCAGACCACCTTTTGCAGTTCCTGCGCACCAACAGGCGCATTCACCTTGCCGCCGGTGATGAAGAAGGCGAAGACATCGCGCGGTGTCTTTTCGACCTTCCGATCCGGCGCTATCAGCGGCAGATCGTCCGGCACGCCGCCCTTTGCATAGGTCTTTACC
Source organism: Agrobacterium sp. 22-221-1 (assembly GCF_053522445.1). NCBI lineage: Bacteria > Pseudomonadati > Pseudomonadota > Alphaproteobacteria > Hyphomicrobiales > Rhizobiaceae > Agrobacterium > Agrobacterium sp. 22-221-1. The sequence continues at coordinate 491,566 of NZ_JBNWCL010000001.1, read as the reverse complement.
CGGTCGGCCCAGTGGTCGATGTCTTTTTTCGGGTAACAGGTCTTGATATCGTCCTCGCCCTTCTGCAGGCGGCAATAGACGAAATCGGCCGTCACATCCGGCAGCATCGGATAGTCATGATGATCGGCGCAGACGACCGCGACCTTGTGCCTGGCGAGAAGATCGATGAATTCCGGAACCTGAAATGTCTCGTTGCGCACCTCGACGACATGGCGAAGAGGGATGCCGTCCTGCTTCTCCGGTAACAGGGACAGAAATGCACCAAAATCCTCCGCGTCGAATTTTTTCGTCGGCGCGAATTGCCAGAGGATCGGGCCGAGGTGGGACCCAAGTTCCGTCAGCCCCTGCGTCAGAAACTTCGTCATCGATTCACCGGCCTCGGCCAGAACCCTGCGGTTGGTGACGAAGCGGCTCGCCTTTAGCGAGAAGACGAAATCCTCGGGCACTTCGGAAGCCCATTTGGCAAAAGTTTCCGGCTTCTGGCTGCTGTAATAGGTGCCGTTCACCTCTATGGCCGTGAGCTGCCGGCTGGCGTGCTCCAGCTGGCGCTTCTTCGGCAGTTTTTCCGGATAAAAAGTGCCTTCCCATGGTTCGAAGGTCCAGCCGCCGATACCGGTGCGGATCGTGCCTGATGTCGACATATGCTGTTCCTCCTCCGGCCTTCGGCCTATCGAACCCTTGCGACGAAAGCTGCGGATTACTCCGCAGCCTCCCGTTTTCCGGCCGGCCGGCGCTCGAGAAGCTCCTTCAGGAAGTGACCGGTATAGGAACGCTCGACCTTGACGATGTCCTCCGGTGTGCCGGTCGCCACCACCTCGCCGCCGCCCGTGCCGCCTTCGGGGCCGATATCGATGATCCAGTCAGCCGTCTTGATGACTTCGAGATTATGCTCGATCACTACGACGGAATTGCCCTGTTCGACCAGCGCATGCAGCATTTCCAGGAGCTTGTTGACGTCGTGGAAATGCAGGCCGGTCGTCGGTTCGTCGAGAATATAGAGCGTGCGGCCCGTCGAGCGTTTCGACAGTTCCTTGGCGAGCTTGACGCGCTGCGCCTCGCCGCCGGAGAGCGTATTGGCCTGCTGGCCGACCTTGATGTAACCGAGGCCGACATCGAAAAGCGATTGCAGCTTGTCGCGCACGGCCGGCACGGCGGCGAAGAACTCAACGCCTTCCTCCACCGTCATATCCAGCACATCGGCGATGGACTTGCCCTTGAAGGTGACATCGAGCGTCTCGCGATTGTAACGCTTGCCGTGACAGACATCGCAGGTGACGTAAACGTCAGGCAGGAAGTGCATCTCGATCTTGATGACGCCGTCGCCCTGGCAGGCCTCGCAGCGGCCGCCCTTGACGTTGAAGGAGAAACGGCCCGGCGCATAACCGCGCGCCTTCGCTTCCGGCAAACCGGCGAACCAGTCGCGGATCGGCGTGAAGGCGCCGGTATAGGTGGCCGGGTTGGAACGCGGTGTGCGGCCAATCGGCGACTGGTCGATATCGATGACCTTGTCGATGAATTCGAAACCGTCGATGCGGTCGTGTTCGGCCGGGATTTCGCGCGCACCCATCACCCTTCGAGCCGCCGACTTGTAGAGCGTCTCGATCAGGAAGGTGGATTTGCCGCCGCCCGATACGCCGGTTACGGCAGTGAAAACACCGAGCGGCACGGCCGCCGTGACATTCTTCAGGTTATTGCCGCGTGCGCCAAAAACCTTGATTTCGCGACCCTTCTTGGGCTTTCGGCGCTCCGCCGGCACGGCGACGCCGAGTTCGCCGGAGAGATATTTGCCGGTCAGCGATTTCGGATTGGCCATCACCTCCTGCGGTGAGCCTTCAGCGATCACCTGACCGCCATGAATGCCGGCGGCCGGGCCGATATCGACCACATAATCCGCCGTCAGAATGGCATCCTCGTCATGTTCGACCACGATGACGGTATTGCCGATATCGCGCAGGTGTTTCAGCGTATCGAGCAGGCGGGCATTGTCGCGCTGGTGCAGGCCAATCGAGGGTTCATCGAGAACATAGAGAACGCCGGTGAGGCCCGAACCGATCTGTGAGGCCAGCCGGATGCGCTGGCTTTCGCCGCCGGAAAGCGTGCCGGAATTGCGCGACAGGCTGAGATAATCCAGCCCGACATCGTTGAGGAAACGCAGGCGCTCGCGGATTTCCTTAAGAATACGGACTGCGATCTCGTTCTGCTTGGCGTTGAGGCTTTCCGGCAGTACCTCGAACCAGTCGCGCGCGGTGCGGATCGACATTTCGGTGACTTCGCCGATATGCAGCCTGTTTATCTTGACGGCGAGCGCTTCCGGCTTCAGGCGGTAACCGGCGCAGGCCGGGCAGGGGGCCGCCGACATGTAGCGTTCGATTTCCTCGCGCGCCCAGGCGCTGTCGGTCTCTTTCCAGCGACGCTCCAGATTGGGCACGATGCCTTCGAAATTCTTCACCGTCTTGTAGGAGCGGGCACCGTCCTGATAGTTGAATTCGATCTTGTCATCGGTGCCCTGCAGGATGGCGTGCTGCGCCTCTTTCGAAAGATCCGACCACTTGCTCGACAGCTTGAAACCGAAAGCCTTGCCGAGCGCTTCCAGCGTCTGATTGTAATAGGGCGAGGAGGATTTGGCCCAGGGAGCGATGGCGCCGTCACGCAGGGTACGGGCGGGCTCCGGCACGATCAGGTTTTCATCCACCTTCTGCTGCGAGCCGAGGCCATCGCAGCTAGGGCAGGCGCCGAAAGGATTGTTGAAGGAGAACAGCCGCGGCTCGATTTCCGGAATGGTGAAGCCGGAAACGGGGCAGGCGAATTTTTCCGAAAACAGCACACGCTCATGGGTTTCGTTGAGCGACTTGTTGGCGGAGCCGCCGGCGGCGGTTTCTTCCGGCGGCAGGGGCTTGTCGGCGAATTCGGCAACCGCAAGACCATCGGCGAGCTTGAGGCAGGTCTCGAGACTGTCGGCAAGGCGCGCGGCCATATCCGGGCGCACCACCGCACGGTCAACCACCACGTCGATATCGTGCTTGTATTTCTTGTCGAGGACGGGCACGTCGGCGATTTCGTAGAACTGGCCATCCACCTTGACGCGTTGGAAGCCCTTCTTCATCAGATCGGCGAGTTCCTTTTTATATTCGCCTTTGCGGCCGCGCACCATCGGCGCGAGAATATAAAGACGTGTGCCTTCCTCGAAAGCGAGAATTCGGTCGACCATCTGGCTGACCGTCTGGCTTTCGATCGGCAGGCCGGTGGCCGGCGAATAGGGGACGCCGACACGTGCGAACAGCAGGCGCATATAGTCGTAGATTTCGGTGACCGTGCCGACCGTGGAACGCGGATTGCGCGATGTGGTCTTCTGCTCGATGGAGATTGCCGGTGACAGGCCGTCGATCTGGTCGACATCCGGCTTCTGCATCATTTCCAGGAACTGGCGCGCATAGGCCGAGAGGCTTTCGACATAACGGCGCTGGCCCTCGGCATAGATCGTATCGAAGGCAAGCGAGGACTTGCCCGAGCCGGAAAGGCCGGTCATGACGATCAGCTTGTTGCGCGGCAGGTCCAGATCGATGCCTTTGAGGTTGTGCTCGCGGGCGCCACGGATGGAAATCGTCTTCAGTTCACTCATGACAAGGCTCGGACAAAAATAACAGGCTTGATGGCAGCGCGTCCTTATGTAGTGACGCAGCCGGATGTGTCGAGGTCTATTCCCAATCGGTCGCAGCTTTTCGGAATGCTTGACTCGAAATCTGCGATTTAATAGAACAAAAAAGGAACGAATTGCAAGCGCGAATGTCTGCTCCCGCAGCTTAAGATTATTCTTTGTGGATAGTTCCATGCTTGCGGTGCCCTTTGCGGGCGGCGGCAGCTATTGTGTGGCGAATTTTTTGAAATGCAATTGCCGGTCATGATGGCCGGCGGACAGGATGACGAGATGGCTGGTAGCGTAAACAAGGTAATTCTGATCGGGAACGTGGGCGCCGATCCCGAAATCCGCCGGACGCAGGATGGCCGCCCCATCGCCAATCTGCGTATTGCCACCTCGGAGACCTGGCGGGACCGCAACAGCGGCGAGCGCCGCGAAAAGACCGAATGGCACACTGTCGTCGTCTTCAACGAAGGCCTGTGCAAGGTCGTCGAGCAATATGTCAAGAAGGGCGCCAAGCTCTATATTGAAGGCCAGCTGCAGACGCGCAAATGGCAGGACCAGACCGGTAACGACCGTTATTCCACTGAAATCGTGCTGCAGGGCTTCAACTCCACGCTGACGATGCTCGATGGTCGCGGTGAGGGCGGTGGCCGTAGCGGCGGCGATTTCGGCGGCGGCAATGATTATGGCAGCGGCGGCGGCTCCAGCTATGGCGGCGGTTACGACCAGCAGTCCTCTCCGCGCGGCGGCTCTTCCCGTAGCGGCGGCCAGCCTTCCGGCGGCTTCTCCAACGATATGGATGACGATATTCCGTTCTGAGCGGATCGCGAATTCGGGAAAGCGTAACGGGAGACAGGCATGAGTGATGCGCCCGCACCGAAACTGCCGGCAACCTGGCGCATCGTTCTTGCCTTCTTCCTCGATTTCTGGACGGCGTTTTTCGCCGCCGGATTTCTCGTGGCGGCGGTTGCAGGCGGGCGCACGCCACAGGGTTTTGCCTTGAACGGTGTGCCTGCCTTTATCGCCTTTGCGCTTATAATCGCATATTTTGTCGTGCTCGGCCGGTTCTTTGGCGGGACGCTATGGCAGCGTCTCCTGAAGGCGAGGCGCTAACATCCGGCTTTGCCGGCTCTCCGATAGGGGAGAAGGTATTTCGGCGTCGCGGCAGACTATGCCGCGACCTTGTCCGCCAGCATCGCGACCATGACATCGGATTGCGACACGATGCCGACCATCTTGCCTCTGGCGTCGATGACCGGCAGGTAATGCAGTCCTTCTTCGGCAAAGCGGATGATGGCCTCCTCGATTGCCGTTTCCGGCCGTACGGTTCTGACCGGCGATGTCATGATGTCCTTGACGGTATCGTTGGGGGCGCTTGCGCCGGAGAGGATGAGGCGCAGCCGCTGCAGGAAACCGATGGAGGGACGGCCGTTTCTCCAGCTCGCCTTTTCCAGAAAATCCGTCTGGGTGACGATGCCGACGATCTCCGCCTTATCGTTGGTGACCGGCAATGCCTTGAAATGGTGGCTGTGCATCAGCGCATGGGCGTGCCGCAGACTGTCATCAGGCGCAACACCGACGACATCGCGCGACATGACGCTGGCGCAATCGAGATGCAGCGCACGGCGACGCCAGGAGCGCAGTTCGGTCTTGCGTAAAATGATTTCGAGCTCGTCACGGTCTATATCCAGGACCTGGTCATATTCCTTCAGCACATCGTCGAGGTCGTTGGAGGAAAAGCCGATTTTCTGGATGGGGGTCGGATCCGTAGTGCCGTGCGCGGCCTTGCCGAGCTTCAGGCCGTGTGGGTAGGCGCGGCCGGTGGCGTTGTTATAGGCGAGGGCCAAGGCAAGAAGGATCAGCGAATTTCCGGCGACGGGCCAGAGCAGGAAACCATAACCGAGGCTGTGCACGGCAGGGCCGCCGAGAACGGCGGTCAGCGCCACCGCTCCGCTTGGCGGGTGCAGGCAGCGCAAAGCCATCATCGCGGCGATGGCAAGACTGATGGCAAGCGCGCTGGCAAGGAATAGATCCGGAACCAGCAGCGCCACTGTCACGCCCACGAAGGCCGAAACGAGGTTGCCGCAGAGGATCGACCAGGGCTGCGCCAGCGGGCTGGAGGGCACGGCGAACAGAAGCACGGCCGAAGCGCCCATCGGCGCGATCATGGCGGGCAGGGTGGGATCGAAACTGAGAGCGAGACTTCCCAGAAGGCCGGTCAGCAGAATGCCGACAAAGGCGCCGGTTGCGGAGCGCAGCCTTTCCCTGTTGCTGACGGGTGCGGCATCCGGGATGAGGCGACGCAGCGTGGAACGCATGGAGATAACTTTCGAATCCGAAAAAAACATGCGTCTTTTAGCCGAAGCGGCGGTCAGATTTAAAGGGAGGATTTTCCGGCATTTCAGCGGTTGGCGGGAATTTATTGCGCAGGCACCGCCAAGGGTCGGCTTTTCAAAAAGCGAAGGCCGATTTTATGCCATCGACCACGAACTGCACGGAAAGGGCGGCAAGCAGCACGCCGAGCAGACGGGTCAGGATCGCGCGGCCGGTATTGCCGAGAAAACGGTCCATCCGTTCCGAGACGATCAGCGCGGCATAAACGAGGGCCATGGCGAAAGCGAGGATCAGGATGAGCACCAGCATCTCGACGGTGGTTTTCATCGAGCCGGCAAGTAGCACGGTGGCGGAAATGGCGCCCGGCCCGGCGATCAGGGGCAGCGCCAGCGGAAAGACCGCCAGATTGTGAAGGTGGTCTTTGGTGATGGCGATCTCGGAGGTCTTTTCCTTGCGCTCCTGGCGTTTTTCGAAAATCATCTCGAAGGAAATCCAGAACAGCAACAGGCCGCCGGCGATGCGGAAAGCGCCGAGCGAAATGCCGAGAAGATTGAGGATGGCAAGGCCGAAGAGTGCGAAGACGGCGAGAATGCCGAAGGCGATGATGGAGCCGCGCAGCGCCACCTGGCTGCGCTGGTCGCGCGTCATGCCGGCGGTCAGCGCCAGAAAGACGGGGGCGAGGCCCGGCGGATCGAGCGTGACCAGAAGTGTGGTAAGCGCGTTGATGAGCGTTTCGCTGCTGGCCATTCTTTCCCCGTCTCATCTGTTTTTAGGGCGGAGCCTACGCAAGTCGCCGGCACTTTGAAAGGGAGCGGCGGCGCTTTTGCCGGGCTAAATCGTGAAATGCGGCGTTCGTCTTGCAAATGACGCAAAAGCCTGTTCAAAACTCGCCGGGAAATTGGCTTAACGTGGCTGTTTCCGCTATAAAAATCCATCCGATTCTTAACAGAGAATGTGATCCGTTTTGACTGACCAGAGCCCCCCCGGCGGCGGAAAACTTCCGCCAGGCATTGAACCGATTTCCATCATGGAGGAAATGCAGCGGTCGTATCTCGATTACGCCATGAGCGTCATCGTGTCCCGCGCGCTTCCCGATGTGCGAGACGGCCTGAAGCCGGTTCATCGCCGTATTCTTTACGGCATGTCCGAACTCGGCATCGACTGGAACAAGAAATACGTCAAATGCGCCCGCGTTACCGGGGACGTGATGGGTAAATTCCATCCGCACGGCAATGCGGCGATCTATGACGCTTTGGCGCGTATGGCGCAGGACTGGTCGCTCCGCCTGCCGCTGATCGACGGGCAGGGCAATTTCGGCTCCATCGACGGCGATCCGCCGGCGGCAGAACGTTATACCGAATGCCGTCTGGAAAAAGCCGCCCATTCGCTGCTCGACGATCTCGACAAGGAAACGGTCGATTTCCGCGACAACTATGACGGCACCTTGCAGGAACCGGTCGTCATTCCGGCGAAGTTCCCGAATCTTCTGGTCAACGGGGCAGGCGGCATTGCGGTCGGCATGGCCACCAATATTCCGCCGCACAATCTCTCGGAAGTCATCGACGGCTGTATCGCCATGATCGACAATCCGGCGATCGAGCTGCCGGAGCTGATGCAGATCATTCCCGGCCCGGATTTCCCCACCGGCGCGCTGATCATGGGCCGTTCCGGCATCCGTTCGGCCTATGAGACCGGCCGCGGCTCGGTCATCATGCGCGGCCGCGCCACCATCGAACCGATGCGCGGCGACCGCGAGCAGATCATCATCACCGAAGTTCCCTATCAGGTGAACAAGGCGAACATGATCGAAAAGATGGCCGAACTGGTCAAGGAAAAGCGCATCGAGGGCATTTCCGACCTGCGCGACGAATCCGACCGTCAGGGCTATCGCGTCGTCATCGAATTGAAACGCGACGCCAATGCCGAAGTCATCCTGAACCAGCTTTACCGCTACACACCGCTGCAGACCTCCTTCGGCTGCAACATGGTGGCGCTGAACGGCGGCAAGCCGGAGCAGATGACGCTTATCGACATGCTGCGCGCCTTCGTGGCCTTCCGCGAGGATGTCGTCAGCCGCCGTACGAAATATCTGCTGCGCAAGGCGCGCGAGCGCGCGCATGTGTTGGTTGGTCTGGCGATTGCGGTTGCCAATATCGACGAGGTCATCCGGGTTATCCGTCATGCGCCCGATCCCGCTTCGGCCCGCGAAGAGCTAATGACGCGGCGCTGGCCGGCGCAGGATGTGGAAAGCCTGATCCGTCTTATCGACGATCCGCGCCACCGCATCAACGAAGACGGCACCTATAATCTCTCGGAAGAGCAGGCGCGCGCCATTCTCGAACTGCGCCTTGCCCGCCTCACCGCGCTTGGCCGCGATGAAATCGGCGACGAGCTGAACAAGATCGGTGCTGAAATTTCCGAGTACCTCGAAATCCTGTCGTCGCGCCTGCGCATCCAGCAGATCGTTAAGGACGAGCTTGTCGCCATCCGTGACGAGTTCGGCACGCCGCGCCGTTCCGAGATCGTCGAGGGCGGTCCCGATATGGACGATGAAGACCTCATCGCCCGCGAGGACATGGTCGTCACCGTTTCGCATCTCGGCTATATCAAGCGCGTGCCGCTGACCACGTACCGGGCGCAGCGTCGCGGCGGCAAGGGCCGTTCCGGCATGGCGACGCGCGACGAGGATTTCGTCAACCGTCTCTTCGTTGCCAATACCCATACGCCGGTGCTGTTCTTCTCCTCGCGTGGCATCGTCTACAAGGAAAAGGTCTGGCGCCTGCCGATCGGCACGCCGCAGTCCAAGGGCAAGGCCCTCATCAACATGCTGCCGCTGGAGCCCGGCGAGCGCATCACCACCATCATGCCGTTGCCCGAGGACGAAACCACCTGGGAAACGCTGGATGTGATGTTCTCGACGACGCGCGGCACGGTTCGCCGCAACAAGCTCGGCGATTTCGTGCAGGTCAACCGCAATGGCAAGATCGCCATGAAGCTGGACGAGGAGGGCGATGAAATCCTCTCCGTCGAAACCTGTACGGACCGCGACGACGTGCTGCTGACGACCGCGCTCGGCCAGTGCATCCGCTTCCCCGTGGACGATGTGCGCGTCTTTGCCGGCCGCAACTCCGTCGGCGTGCGCGGCATCAACATGGCCGAGGGTGACCGCATCATCTCCATGACCATTGTGGGCCATGTGGAAGCTGAACCTTGGGAGCGTGCGGCCTATCTGAAGCGCTCGGCTACCGAGCGGCGTGCCGCAGGCGTCGATGAGGACGATATCGCGCTCGTCGGCGAAGAGGTGACGGAAGAGGGTGAACTCAGCGAAGAGCGCTATCAGGAACTGAAGGCACGCGAAGAATTCGTGCTGACTGTTTCCGTGAAGGGCTTCGGCAAGCGCTCCTCTTCTTACGATTTCCGCACCTCGGGTCGCGGCGGCAAGGGCATCCGCGCCACCGACACCTCCAAGACCAACGAGATCGGCGAACTCGTCGCGGCCTTCCCCGTGGAGGAAGGCGACCAGATCATGCTGGTTTCCGATGGCGGTCAGCTCATCCGCGTGCCGGTCAACGGCATCCGCATCGCCAGCCGCGCCACCAAGGGTGTGACGATCTTCTCGACCGCCAAGGATGAGAAGGTGGTTTCCGTGGAGCGCATCAACGAGCCGGAAGGCGACGACGAAGCGGAGAACGGCAATGGCGAAGATGCCGCCGACGATCTGCCGGATACGCCGGAGGCACCGGAAAACGAGGCGTAAGCCGCCTCGTTATCTTCGGTTACCAGTCAAGAAAAACCCCGCGGCGCTCAGGCTCCGCGGGGTTTTTGTTTGTGTCTTGTCGACTGCGTTTGATCTTCAGCGAATGCGAATATGGACCGGAGCGCGACCCGAGCGGCTAGCGACATGAAGGTGGATGTTCGCTTCCGGCTGATTGGAGCGCCAGGCGCGAGCGCCATGCGACAGAAGCAGCGCCACGAGATCGCGTGTCTTCGCCTTGGAACGATTAAGACCGAGATCGGCGATACGCATCGCCGCTTCGTGAATGGGATGCAGAACCGACAGGCTGCCATGCCCGTTGCCAGACGCAATGTCCGAATAATTCTCGTTGACTGCCATCTTGGAAAGCCTCGCTACACATTACAAACTTCGAGGAGACAGGCGATGTTTCGACCATGAACCACCGCCTGTGGAAACGTCTGTTACTGGAGTGACGCCCAGCAGCTGACGCCTTTCTTTTTCAATGCATTGCATGCATTCACCGCGGCGTTCTGGCCATCGAAGCCGCCGAAACGGGCGCGGTAGATCTGGGAGCCGTCCTTGCTGAAGGCAACCGTGAAGGGTTTTGCGGAGCGCAGTGCGGCGCCGCCCTTTTCCTGTGCGTTCTGCAACAGGCCGCGTGCGGAGTTCTCATCGGGAGATGCACCAATCTGGATGACCCAGCCGCCCTGCGGAGCCTCGGACCTGGCCGAAACCGAAGGGGCGGAGAGGACAGGCGCCGTGGTGGAGGCGGTAACGATATTGTCCACCTTGGTCGAGTTGGTGATCAACTTGCGGTCCGGTGCAGCGGGCGCCTGATTGATTGGATCCTTGCCCTTCTGCCAGGTGGCAGCTTCCATGGCCTTGACGGCTGCATTGGAAGAGGAGCCTGCGAAGGCGGTGACCGGCGCTTCTTCGTAACGGGTCTGCGGCACCGGACCGGAATTGGGCAGGCCGGCTGCGGTTGCTGCAACTGCCACGGAAGGAACAGCAGCGGCCACGGCGACGGGCTCTTCGACCGGCGCTGAGCGGGTCTGCGCGATCAGGTTGCTGTTGCCGCCACGCGATGCCTGCGGCAGGTAGGTTGCGACAAGCTTGCGCATGGTGGCGTCGCGGGCAGCGCTGGAGCGGCCGCCGAGAACGACGGCGACGATGGAGCGGCCGTCAAGCTGAGCCGATGTGGCAAGGTTGCTGCCGGCTGCACGGGTATAACCGGTCTTGATGCCATCTACACCCTTCACGGTTCCGACGAGGCGGTTATGGTTGCCGATAACCTGCTTGCCGAAATTGAAGGTGCGGGTGGAGAAATAGCCGTAATATTGCGGGAAATGCTGGCGAAGCGCGACGCCGAGACGGGCCTGGTCGCGCGCCGTCGTCATCTGCGCCGTGTTGGGCAGGCCGTTGGCGTTGCGATAGGTCGTGCGGGTCATGCCGAGTGCGCGGGCCTTGGCGGTCATCATTCTGGCGAAACGGTCTTCCGAGCCGCCGAGATATTCGCCGAGCGCCGTTGCCATGTCATTTGCGGACCGGGTGACGAGTGCAAGGATAGCCTGTTCCACGGTGATGCTGCCGCCGGCGCGCACGCCGAGCTTGGATGGCGGCTCCTTGGCGGCGTTGGCTGACACCGGCACCTTGGAATCGAGCGATATACGTCCGGTATTGAGCGCCTCGAATGTCAGATAAAGCGTCATCATCTTCGTCAGCGAAGCCGGATAACGCAGCCCGTCCGGATCCTCGCCATAGAGGACCTTGCCGGTCTTGGCATCGATGACGATGCCCGCATATTTCGGATCGGCCTTTGCGGTTTGAACGGATGTTGCGGTTATGAACGCCGCAGCAAGGGTTAACGCAATAAACCTTACGAAAGACGTCGCACCCGCTTTGCGCGAATGTGCCCCAGATAGACTTTTCAACACTGCTGAACTCTTCAATCGCATATTTCTGTTCCGCTCGGACACGCCCCGCCCGATGCTCCGGGAAGAAACTTTATCGGGATGGCGTTACCAAGTGGTTTATGAAAGGTATCTGCCTTCCATAAAATGCGACTTTTCGCACGCAATCTGTGCCGTGCTGTTTCACCGATTTCCGTCTTTTACGAGGCGGCGCTCGATATAGTTTTTCACATCCGCGTCCAGCTCTTGCCATTGCGGCAGCAGGGCGGAGGAGAAACGGTAGAACAGGCTGAGGTCCTGTCCGGCGTGAATATCCCTCTGGCAATCGCTGCCGGTGGCCGCTTGCGGCGTTTGCGGCAGCAGGCAGCGCACCACATAGGCGCTTTCGCCTTCGCGCTCGCCGGTCAATATGACTTCCTTGCCGTAACCGGAATCGGCGCGCAGGCGGTGCAGCAGCAGGCCGTGCTTCAGCGGCACCGGCTCTCCCTCCGTCAGCCGTGAATAGATCGGCCCGAAACGGCCGGACATGTCCTCGGACATGGTGCTTTGCGAAAGCTGGATGAAGATCAGCCCTGCCGCCTGCGCCGGATCGTCGAAGACGGCGCGATTCGCTTCTTCATAACCCTTGAGGTCAGGCCAGCTCAGATAAAGGTCGACGCGCTCGCGTTCTCCGCCGAGGCGCTCGGAAGGAGCCCGCAGGGTGTTTTTGGCAAGCTTCAGCCGGTCGTTACCGATGACGATCTCAACCTCCTCGGTGGCCGTCGTATGGCCCGCCTGGAGAATCCGCTCGCCATACCATTTGATGCCGACATTGAGGGCGCCGAGAAAGATGAGAAGAATTCCGGCGATGAGAGCGGCCCGGAGCATGAGTGACGATGAAAGCAGGGGTTTCTGGTCGTTCATGGGCTTCCATATTCGTTCCGGCCGCCGGATGAGTTTCCGGCCGGGAAATAGCCGTGCAAAGCTTTAACCCGAGGCGATCGGCATTGAAATGATGTTTTGCCGCTGCTACCTGATAACGACCAAGCAAAGGACGGCATATGGCAGCGCGCGACAGATATTCCCGGAAGCTCGAATGTTCCAGATGTGGTCATCAGGGTTTTGCCGAAGCGTCGGAATCGGATGACAAGAGCCGTCGGGACGTCGATTTTCGCATCGATGAAATGCCGCGTGGATTTCGCGCGGAGCGCGCCTCGGGCGATCCGACGGATTTCATGATCCGCTGCGCCCAGTGCGGCAATATATTCCGTTTCCTGCAGAAAACCGCCTATGCGCCCGGAGGCGAGCCGCGCGTGAAGGCCTGAAGGGAAGGTGCCGGCATGACTTTACCGCAACAACCGAACGGAGCGCCGCAAAGGCGCAAGCCGATCTGGCCGTGGATCGTGCTGCTGGTGCTGACGCTTTCAGCCATTTATTCCTATAATCGCGCCAATGAAATCATCGCGGAATTGTCCGATACCTTGCCGCCGGCGCTGCTGAACCTGTTCGAAGATATTCTCCGGGGTGACGGCCGGCATGGCAATGGCGGGCCGAGCATCGGCGTCTGAGGCGAGGGCGGTATAGAGAGCCGCTGGCTTTTTTGGCCGCGCTTCGTCTTCTGGGCCATAAAAGAAAAAAGCCCCGCAAAGAGGCGGGGCAGGTTGATCGCTCGGGGAAAGTTGGGCAATGCCCGGGAGCGATGGGTTGATATAAGTGACAATAGTGCTGACGCGATAGGCCATTTCCGTCCCAAACAGTACGCCTATGCATAAATTTCGCTCAATCAGCAGATTTTTGAACGATGAGTTTGGAAAATCTGTAAGACAACTTGACAGACTTTCGCTTTATTCTTCGCATTGCCTCGAATTGCACATATTCGCCTTTAACATAACGTGACATGAGCAGACGCATGGATAAATCGGGAATCCTCTTCGTGGCGCTTTTGCTGGTGCTTGTCGCAATCGTTTTAAGCCTGACGCTATTCGAGACGGCTCAGCAGGTGCCCTCGATACCTTCAGGCGACGGATCCCTGCTGCCGCCGACAACGCCCCCGGGGCAATGATCTGCCAACCGTAAGAGAACGGCGATGCAGCTCGCCCGGGCGGGATTGACGGCCTTTTTCAAACCGCTATAAAGCCTCACCACCGATGGATGGGTGTCCGAGTGGTTTAAGGAACCGGTCTTGAAAACCGGCGTGCGTGAGAGCGTACCGTGGGTTCGAATCCCACCCCATCTGCCATCAAGCGCAAAGATCATTCGAACAACGCTGCGACGAGGGATGCCTCGATCGCTTTGCTCAGCTTTGGAATGGCTCGAATTTAGCGCGAATGAGAAACCCGCCTTGCGGCGGGTTCCATGTGTTCATCCAATCAGATTTCCGGGCAGCCCCGTTCATTGGCGAAGGTGATGCGATCCGGTCCCCGGCGCGTGAAGCCTTCGACGACGACACGGCCAGGCGTGACGCGCACGACCTCGGGATCGCGCAGGCCTGCTTCACGGGCCGCGGCGCGGGCTTCGCGTTCGCTGCAGCCGCGCATGCGGGGCGGGCCGCGGCGGTCTACGTCCCGGTCACGATCGCGGATGACGGGGCGAACGCCGTCGGGGCCGATTCTGAGTTCCATGTCCTGCGCACCTGCGGGGATCGGCGCGGCGAAGGATACCAGGGCGATGCCCATCGCCAGAGCTGTGGTTTTCATAAGCTTGATCATGTTTCCTCCTTCAGCCGAAACCGGCGGGAAGCTCGTTTGTTTGCGGGGAAAGAACGCGGTTGCCGTCCATTTGTTCCTTGCCGACGTGGTGAGTGGGAGATGCTGAGATGGGTAAATTCGGCCCGATGGGTGGGCTTAAAAGATAGAAATCATTAACCACGTTCGTTACAATTTTATCGAATTTGCAGAAGTCGTTCGCATTTTCGCCACGTTATGCACAAGATTAAGCGACTGTTAGGTGCTTCGATGGCAGGGGCAAATAATCGAGGCAAGTGAGGGTGCGGTTCTCCGAGCCAATAGCAGCGTGGGGCAGACGATTTGAATTCTACGGTCAAGAAACTCGGCATCAACGCCAGGTCGGGCGTGAAGTGGCTTGCAATTTCCGTGCTTTGCGCCGCAACCGCATCGTGTTCCACGACATCCGAGACCAAGCCTAAGCCCAAGCGCAGCAAGGAATATTTTTCCGAATCCGAATATGGCGTCAAAGCCAGCCCGCGTGTGGCCGATGGCAAAGCCATTCCCAAGGGCGGCGGGCGAGAGCTGATCGGCAATGCCTATACCGTCAAGGGGCGCCGTTATTTCCCTAAGGAGGAGCCGGGTTACAACAAGACCGGCCTTGCTTCCTGGTACGGTTCCGCCTTCCATGGCCGCCTGACCGCCAATGGCGAAGTCTACGACAAAGAACATCTTTCTGCCGCACATCCGACATTTCCCCTGCCGAGCTACGCGCGCATCACCAACATGGAAAATGGCGCTTCGGTTCTGGTGCGCGTCAACGATCGCGGACCGTTCCACGAAGGCCGCCTGATCGACGTTTCCAGCAAAACCGCCGATCTTCTCGACATGAAGGCCACCGGCACGGCCAATGTCCGGGTACAATATGCCGGCCGCGCACCGCTCGATGGTCACGACATGCCTTATCTGATGGCATCCTATATTCCGAAGGGTTCGCGTTCGCCGGGTGTGGCGCCCGAAGGGCAGATCGCGACGGGCGTGATGGTGGCTTCGGCCTCGCCGAATTTCGTTCCGGCTCCCGCGTCCAACCCGAATTATGGCGGCTCCGCACAGACGGCGCTCGTCGGCTCCAAGAAGAATGCGGCGCTTCAGGCCATGCCGCTGGTCAACGGCCCGGCGCCGGCTTTCGAGCAGTTCGCGATCCTGCCGGAAATCGGCCCTATCCTGGCGGAGCGTCCGGAAGGCAATTTCATGCGTGAGCCGGCGGCGCCCGGCGGCAATTATCTGCGCGTGCCGGCGCCTTCCTCCAAATTTGCGGCGGCCTATTCCGAAGAATCTGCTACGGTCTCCAGGACCGCGAGCGCCTTCGACAGCGTGCTCGTTGACCGTGGCGCGCTCAACGAGCAATCGATACTCGCCCATGTGAAGCGTCAGCAGGCCAAGTCGCGCTGACGGATTGAAGGATACGGCCGGCCTCTCGCCTTTATCGCGGGCAGCCGGTTACGGCAGGCAGGACTGGGCGGTTTCATGCGCAAGGCCATTCATCGCTCCTATTGTTCGGTCGTCGCAGCGGCAGCGTTTGCGTTTTTCAGTGCAGGCCCGGTGCAATCGCAGACCGGCCCCTTCATTGCAAAGGCCGAGCAGGCCTATATGATCGATGCCGAAACAGGCACGGTGCTTCTTTCGCAAAACGAGAATCAACCTTTTCCGCCCGCGTCGCTTGCCAAGCTGATGACGGTGGAAGTGGTGCTGGATGCGCTGTCAAAGGGGCAGGTGACGTCAGAGACGGCTTACCCCGTCTCCGAATATGCCTGGCGCACGGGCGGCGCGCCCTCGCGCACCTCGACCATGTTCGCGGCGCTGAAATCCTCCGTCAGCATCAACGATCTTTTGACCGGCATCATCGTGCAGAACGCCAATGACGGCTGCATCGTCGTTGCCGAGGGCATGGCGGGTTCGGATGCCGCTTTCGCCAAGCGCATGACGGCGCGGGCGGGCGAACTGGGCATGAGCAGCAGCACCTTCACCAATTCGACCGGGCTTCCCGATCCCGGCAACCGGACGACTGCGAGGGACATGGTGCGTCTTGCGCAACATCTGCGTGACACCTATCCCGAGCGTTACGGGCTTTTCACCAAACCGGATTTCGAATGGAACCGGATTTTCCAGCGCAACAAGAATACGCTCCTGATGCCCGGCAGCGGCATAGACGGTCTCGGTCTCGGTTTTGCGGAAGGTAGCGGTTTTGCCGCTGTCGTTTCGGCCGAGCGGGAAGGCCGCCGGGTCTATCTGGCGCTTGCCGGCATCGTGGACGACAAGACGCGGCAGGAAGAGGCTCGCCGGGTGGTGGACTGGGGCCTGACCGCCTTTGAAAAACGCCATCTCTTCAGCAAGGACGAAGCCGTCGGGTCTGTCAGCGTTTATGGCGGCGATGTTTCGCATATCGATCTTTCGCCGAAGGAAGATGTCAGCGTGCTTGTGCCGGTCAATAATCCGGATCGTATTTCCGGCCGCATTGTCTATCGCTGGCCCCTGAATGCGCCGCTGGACGTCGGGGCAAATGCCGGAACGCTTAAGATTTTTTCGGGCGAGCGCCTGTTGCGGGAAGTACCGCTTTATACGAAGGCGGCGGTCGGCAAGGGGTCTCTCACCCAGAATGCGGCAGGCGCGCTGAAGGAACTGCTGCTGTTCTGGCTCTGAAAGCCTGTTCCATGCGCGGCCTTGTTCCTATGCTTTTGTTCAGGCATCGGATTTTCTGAAAAGCGCTTCACACTTTTCCGTTCGATGCTGTAAACAGGCATTTCAACATTTACGTGAATTCCTCGCAGGACGTGACATTGGCCGAAAAGACCGGATTGTTCATCAGCTTCGAAGGCGGCGAAGGCGCCGGCAAGTCGACGCAGATTCGCACGCTTGCCGAGGCGCTTCGCGGCCGTGGTTTCGAGGTGGTCGTGACGCGTGAGCCGGGCGGCTCGCCGGGTGCGGAGGCCGTTCGGCATGTTCTTCTCTCGGGTGCGGCGGAATCCTTCGGGGTGCGGATGGAAGCGATCCTGTTTGCGGCGGCGCGCAACGACCATGTCGAAGAGGTCATTCGCCCGGCGCTTGCGCGCGGTGAGATCGTGCTCTGCGACCGGTTCCTCGATTCGTCCCGCGTCTATCAGGGCACGACCGGCAATCTGGAGCCGGATTTTATCGAGACATTGCAACGCATCGCCATTGACGGTGTCGTGCCGGAACTGACGCTGATTTTCGACATCGCCGCTGAAAAGGGGCTCGCCCGCGCCAGAAAGCGCGCGGATGAAGGCGCTGCGCCGGACCGCTTCGAAAAAGAGGAAATCGAGACCCACGAGAAGCGGCGGGAAGCCTATCTGGATATTGCGCTTGCCGAGCCGCGTCGTTGCCGGATCGTCAACGCCGATCAGCCGGAAGAAAAAGTGGCGGAGGATGTCATGTCCTTTGTCGAGCCTTTGCTCGAACAGCTGAAAACAGCAGCGGGCGCGGCGCATGAGTGAGGTTCAGGGCGTTCTCGACGGTGCGATTGCGCCGCAGCAGAACACGAAGCTTTTCGGGCATGAGGAAGCGGAAGCCTTCCTCGCGCAATCCTATCGTTCCGGCAAGGGCCATCATGCCATTCTGATCGAAGGGCCGGAGGGGATCGGCAAGGCGACGCTTGCCTTCCGTTTCGCCAATCATGTGCTCAGCCATCCCGATCCGTCGCTGGCGCCGGATTTTCTCGCCGATCCCGATCCGCAATCGCTGGTCAGCCGGCAGATCACCGCAGGCGCCTCGCATAATCTGCTGCATCTGACCCGCCCGGTGGATGAAAAGACCGGCCGTGTGAAATCCGCCATCACCGTGGACGAAGTGCGGCGGGCAGGTCACTTCTTTTCGCAGACCTCCGGCACCGGCAACTGGCGTATCGTCATCATCGATCCCGCCGACGATCTCAATCGCAACGCCGCGAATGCGATCCTCAAAATACTGGAGGAGCCACCGAAGCGGGCGATGTTCCTCGTCCTGTCGCACGCGCCGGGAAAATTGCTGCCGACGATCCGTTCGCGCTGTATGCCGTTGAGGCTCCTGCCGCTTTCCGATGCAGCCATGGTGCAATCTCTCGATCATCTTGGCATCAGCCCGGAAGGCGAAAAACGTGACGCCCTGCTTGCCGCCTCCAAGGGCAGCGTGGCGCAGGCGTTGAAGCTGATGAATTACGGCGGCTCCGACATTGTCGAAGCCTTTGCGGAGGTCATGGCCGCTGAAGGGCCGGGTGCGCGCAAGCAGATGCACAAGCTCGCCGAGGTTCTGGCACAGAAGGATGGCGACATCGTTCTCGGCTTCTTCATGGAGCATGTGACGGAAGAGTTGATGGAACGCGCACGGGCGGCGGCGATGGCGGGCGATATTGCGGCGGCGGAAAAACATGCACGGCTTTCGTCGGCGCTCTCGGAACGCATCACCGTGGCGCAGGCCTATAATCTCGACAAGAAGCAGATGGTGCTTTCCATTCTGGAAGATATTCGCGGCGTTTGAAGGCGAGGGATCGTGCGGAATGTACGATTCGACGGTGCATAAATTCTCCTCCGTCATGCCGGACTGGATCCGGCATCCAGCCACGGCGCGTCCGCGCTGTGAAGAGAGTCTTTTGCGATCAAGGACTTGATCGCGCTGGACCCCGGATCCAGTCCGGGGTGACGGTAGTGCGGATGCCAAGCGCTCGCCAAATCCACTTTGTCTGCAAGCGGTCGTACAAAACGTACGCTTTTTCTTTCGCTGCTGCGAACAATGGTTTAAGAGCGGTCTATCCAAAAAACAGCCTGTAAAGTCGATAGACCGTCATGACAGACAAGACACCATTCTACATCACCACCGCGATCTCCTATCCTAACGGCAAGCCGCATATCGGCCATGCCTATGAGTTGATTGCGACGGACGCCATGGCACGCTTTCAGCGCCTGGATGGAATGGATGTGTTCTTCCTGACCGGCACCGACGAACACGGCCAGAAGATGCAGCAGACGGCGCGGGCGGAAGGCATTTCGCCGGAAGAGCTGGCTGAGCGCAATTCCGACCAGTTCCGCGCGATGGGCAAGCTGCTCAACGCCTCGAACGACGATTTCATCCGCACCACGGAAGAACGGCACCACGAGACCTCACGCAATATCTGGAACCTGATGGCCGATAGCGGCGACATCTACAAGGACAGCTATGCCGGCTGGTATTCCGTGCGCGACGAAGCCTATTACGCCGAGGACGAAACGGAAGTGCGCGCTGACGGCGTTCGTTACGGGCCGCAGGGCACGCCGGTCGAGTGGGTGGAGGAGGAAAGCTACTTCTTCAAGCTTTCCGAATATCAGGACAAGCTGCTGAAGCTCTATGAGGAGAACCCGGAGTTCATCGGCCCGGCAGAACGCCGCAACGAAATCATCTCCTTCGTCAAATCCGGTCTGAAAGACCTGTCGATTTCCCGCACCACCTTCGACTGGGGCATCAAGGTTCCGAACGATCCGAAGCACGTCATGTATGTCTGGGTCGATGCGCTGACCAACTACCTCACCGCCACGGGTTACATCGAAGACAGGAACGGCCCGCGCGCCAAATATTGGCCCGCCGACGTGCATATCATCGGCAAGGATATCATCCGCTTCCATGCCGTCTATTGGCCGGCGTTCCTGATGAGCGCGAAGCTGCCGTTGCCGAAGCGGGTCTATGCGCATGGCTTCCTGCTCAACAAGGGCGAGAAGATGTCGAAGTCGCTCGGTAACGTCGTCGATCCCGCCAATCTGGTGAACCATTTCGGTCTCGATCAGGTCCGTTATTTCTTCCTGCGCGAAGTCTCCTTCGGCCAGGACGGCAGCTATAGCGAAGAGGGCATCGCCACCCGCATCAATGCCGATCTTGCCAACGGTATCGGCAATCTCGCCAGCCGTTCGCTGTCGATGATCGTCAAGAATTGCGATGGCCAGATCCCGACGCCCGGTGAGTTCACCGAAGAAGATAAGGCGATGCTCGCCTCCGCCGACGGGCTGCTTGAGATTTGCCGCGAGGAAATGGGCAAGCAGCTCATCCACCGCGCGCTTGCGGCCATCATCGCCGTCGTCTCGGAAACCGACCGCTATTTCGCCTCGCAGGAGCCGTGGGCGCTGAAGAAGACCGATCCCGAGCGCATGGGCACCGTGCTTTACGTTACGGCGGAAGTGGTGCGCCAGATCGGCATTCTCCTGCAGCCCTTCATGCCAGAATCCTGCGAGAAGCTGCTGGATCTCGTTGCGGCACCTGCCGACAAACGTGATTTTGCGGCACTCGGCGAGGCAGGCCGTCTGGTTCCGGGCACGCCGCTGGAAGCACCGAAGCCGGTCTTCCCGCGTTACGTCGCACCGGAAGCGTGAAGGCGAGACCCATGCTGATCGATACACATTGCCATCTGGATTTTCCCGATTTCGAGGCTGAGCGCGACGATATCATCGCCCGCGCCCATGCTTCGGGTGTGAGTCAGATGGTGACGATCTCGACCCGGGTGCGCCGGTTGCCCGAACTTTTGAAGATCACGGAAAAATATCCGTCGGTCTTCTGTTCGGTCGGCACGCATCCGAACAATGCCGACGAGGAACTCGATATTTCCGCCGACGAGCTTGTGCGGTTGGCGGAAAGCCATGACAAGATCGTGGCGATCGGCGAGGCGGGTCTGGATTATTTCTACGATACGCAGAAGCCGGAAGACCAGAAGACCGGCCTCATTCGCCACATCGAGGCCGCAAGACGAACGAAGCTGCCGCTTGTCATCCACAGCCGCAGCGCCGATGACGACATGGCCGCGATTTTGCGCACCGAAAGCGACAAGGGATCATTCCCCTTCATCCTGCACTGCTTTTCCGCTGGCCCCGAGCTGGCGAAAACCGGTGTCGAGCTTGGCGGTTACGTTTCCTTTTCCGGCATTCTGACCTTTCCGAAATCGCAGGATATACGCGATATCGCCGCCACCGTGCCACTGGACCGGCTGCTGGTGGAGACGGATGCGCCCTATCTTGCGCCAAAGCGCTGGCGGGGGAAGCGCAACGAGCCTTCCTATGTGGTCAATACCGCTGAGGTTCTGGCCGAGGTGCATGGTGTTTCTTATGAGCGCATGGCCGAAATCACCACCGAAAACGCCTTCCGCTGCTTTTCCAAGATGACAAGGGTGTAGGTGTGGCAATCTACCGTCGTCGCTTCACGGTTCTCGGTTGCGCGTCGTCGCCCGGCGTGCCGCGCATCAACGGCGACTGGGGCGCCTGCGACCCCGAAAACCCGAAGAACCGGCGCACGCGAACGGCCTTCATGGTGGAGCAGATCGGCCCGGATGGCGGCAGGACGACCGTCGTCATCGATACCGGTCCGGATTTTCGCGAACAGATGATCGCGGCCAAGGTGGAGGCGGTCGATGCGGTGCTTTACACCCACGCCCATGCCGACCATCTGCACGGTATCGACGATCTGCGCATCTATTTCGCCCTTCAGCAAAACCGCATTCCGATCTATGCCGATCCCATTACCATGGCGCGGATAAAGGACGGTTTCGCCTATTGCCTGGAGACCCCGCCGGGCAGCAGCTATCCGCCCATCGTCGAACCGCGGATCATCGCCGATATCGACGCGGCGCTGATCATCGATGGGGCAGGCGGGCCGATCCCATTCAACGTGCATATGCAGCAGCATGGCGATGTGCATTCGCTGGGCTTCCGCATTGGTGACGTCGCCTATTGCACCGATGTCAGCGATTTTCCGGCAGAAAGCCTGCCGAAGCTTGCCGGTCTCGATGTCCTCGTCATCGACGCGCTGCAGCACCGTTATCACCCCAGCCATCTTTCACTGGAACAGGCGCTTGGCTGGATTGAGAGATTCGCACCCAAAAGGGCGATCTTGACCCACATGCATATTCCGCTCGATTATGAGACGGTGATGCGGGAAACGCCTGATCATGTCGAACCGGCTTATGATCAGATGCGTTTCGAGATCGAGATCGAAGCAGCCTGACGCCGCCTGAAAAGGAACAGCATGTCGACCAAGCCTTTCCGTGCACCCAGTATGGCGAGCTTCTTCGACAATCTGCGCGCCAGTCGCCTGCGGGCGATGTTCCGGCGCGGCGAGCTGGGACTTGTGCTCCTTGCCGTCTTCATCGGCATTGCGGCGGGCCTTCTGGTGGCGCTGATCGGCGCCTTGAGCACGGCGTTGCATATGCTGGTTTTCGGCGTCGAGCGGCTGAGCAGCAGCGATCTTTCCGGACGGATCGTGCTTGCCGGCCCGATCATCGGCGGCATCGTGCTCGGGCTGATCATCTTCATTCTTTCGAAGACCCGTAAGAAACCCATGGTCGACCCCATCGAGGCGAATGCGCTGCATGGCGGCCGGCTGTCGTTGACGGACAGCATCATCGTCTGCGTGCAGAATATTGTCTCCAACGGTTTTGGCGCGTCTGTCGGGCTTGAGGCCGGTTACACCCAGATCGCCAGCGGCGTCGCCTCGAAAATCGGCATCAAGCTGAAACTGCGGCGAGGGGACATGCGTATCCTTGTCGGCTGCGGTGCGGCGGGCGCGATTGCTGCGGCCTTCAACGCGCCTCTGACAGGGGCGTTCTACGCCATCGAACTCATCATCGGCACCTATACAGTGGTGACGCTTGCGCCGCTCATCGTCTCGGCGCTGGTGGCGACGACGGTCATCGGGATTATCGGCGGCCATGGCATCTCGATCGATATTGTCGATGCCAGCCGTGTAACACCGGCGGATTATGTGCCCGCCATCTTTCTCGGCGTCGTATGTGCGGCCATCGGCATCGTACTGATGCAGGCGGTGTCCTTCATCGAAGAAACCGCACGCAAAAGCGCCATTCCGGGCTGGCTGCGTCCTGCCATCGGCGGCGTGGCGGTGGGCGGGCTTGCGCTGATTTCACCGCAGGTGCTGTCGAGCGGCCATGGCGCGCTGCATCTCAATATCGATGCGGAACTGACGATATACGGGGTGGCCGGGCTGTTCCTGCTGAAGGCGGCGGCGAGCGCCATTTCCATCGGCTCGAATTTCCGCGGCGGCCTGTTTTTCGCGTCGCTGTTCATGGGCTCGCTGCTCGGCAAGATTTTCGCACTCTGCGCACCCTATATCGGTTATGGCTCGACAGCGCCCATCGTCTATGCCGTGATCGGCATGAGCGCCTTTGCCGCCGCCATCATCGGCGGTCCACTGACGATGACGTTTCTGGCGCTGGAACTGACTGGCGACTTCCAGATCACGGCGCTGGTGCTTGCCGCCGTCATCACCACCTCGCTGGTGGTGCGCACCACCTTCGGTTACTCTTTCGCCACCTGGCGTTTTCACCTGCGGGGCGAGAGCATTCGCAGCGCCCATGATATCGGCTGGATCCGCGACCTGACGGTCGGCAGGATGATGCGCGCGGATATTCGCAAGGCCAATGTCAGCATGGGGCTTCCGGCCTTCAAGGAGAAGTTCCCGCTCGGTTCGACGCAACGGGTAATCATGACCCATGATGACGGGCGTTATGCCGGCATCGTCCTGGTGCCGGAAATTTACGCCGACCCGATGGATCGCGACCCCAGCAAGATCAGCCTCGAAACCTATCTGCAATACAAGAACGATGTGTTGCTGCCGACCATGAATGCCCGCCAGGCGGCGGCAGCCTTCGATGCGGCGGAGAGCGAAGCGCTGGTTGTCGTCAATGACAAGATCGAAAATCGGCCTGTCGGATTGCTTACCGAAAGCCATACGCTGAGGCGCTATAGCGAAGAACTGGACTTGAGACGCCGGGAGGCGTCAGGCGAGTTTTGAAATTGCATGAGATTATCAGTTTTAATTATTGATATAATTATATTTTTTATAATCTAGTTTCATTGCTTTTAATCCTTGATCGCGAACGGTCTTTTCGCCGCGCAGACGCGCATCGGCCGGATTCCTGTGACCGACACAGGAACGAGGGCGGAGGAACGGCTCCAGCCCGGGGAGCCAATTTGTCGCGTATGTGATGCACAACAACTCCACCAAAGTCAGCTTTTTACCCAACATCCGGCGGCACTGAACATGTGATCCCGCACGGCATTTTTCGCCGTCATGTCATTTTTCTCAGTGCCCGCTTGACAAAAAAACATCTGCCGCAATAAATAGACTGACTACTTAATTAATGAAATGCCGAGCCGGAAAAGAGTCAGTCGGGGAAGGCGAGGTGGAACATGTTCGCACCCGTCCGGTCCAAAAGCCCGAGTGGCCAGATATTTTACTGCCTTCATCCTTACCGGCCGTGCCGCGAGCCGATCAAACTTGGAGAGTGCGATGCCTTCAGACAGCAGCACGGTTGAGACGATGCCTCTTGCGACGTCCTGCGGCCAACTCGAAAGGGTTTCGGAGGCCGGGTTTCGCGGGCTTAGTCTTCCGCATCGCCGTGCGCCGCTTTATGGCGTCATCCTTGCCGGAGGCCTGTCGCTTTTCGGCAATGCGGTGGCGGCCGTTGCGCTGCCGTGGATCGTGCTGTCCCTGACCGGCAATGCCGCATGGACGGGGATAGCGGCGTCGGCGGGCATGATACCGCTGGTTATCGGCGCTTTCTGCGGCGGCCCCATCGTCGACCGTTTCGGTTCGCGCATCGTTGCAGTTACCGCTGATCTTGCCAGCGCGCTGAGTGTCGCCGCCATTCCCTTGCTCATGATGGCGGGGCAGATGGATATCGGCTTTCTGCTCGGCCTGATCGTGGTCGGGGCGCTGCTCGACGGCCCGGGCATGATCGCCCATGATGCAAGGGTGCCGGAACTTGCCCGCATCGCGCGAATGCCGATCGAGCGGGTCACCTCGATAGATGAATTGCTTGAAAATGCGGCGATGATTTTCGGCCCGCCGGTCGCGGGCATCGCCATTGCCGCTTTCGGGATGGAATATGCCTTGATGATCACGGCGACCTGTTCGCTGCTCGCTGCCGTGATGGGCGCGATCTGTTTGCCGCGTCATCGGCGCAAATCCGCCGGTGCGGATAGCGGCGATGCGACATTTGCGGGTCTGCGCTTTCTGCTCACGGAGCCGCTTCTGCGTCTTCTGCTTATCGTCGCCATGGTGATGCTCGCGGTTTTCGGGGCGCTCAACGCCGTTGTCCTGCCGGTGCTGTTCAAGGTCAGCGGCGCGGATGTCCTCGATCTCGGGCTGTTTCTTTCGGTCTCCGGGGCAGGGGCGGCTTTGTCGGCGGTGGTTTTCGCCATTCGCGGTCATTCCTGGAACGGACGGACCGTGCTGCTCGCCGGCATATCTGGCGCGACGTTTTCCATCGGCCTCATCGCTTTCCTTCAGAGCGGTCCCTTGCTGCTCATCGCGGCCGCCCTGATCGGCCTTTCCACCGGGGCGCTCGGCCCGCTCGCCAATGCGATGTTTCTGAAACGCGCGCCGGCCGCGATCCGCGGCAGCGTGCTTGGAACCACGGCGGCGATTGCGATGATGGCGACGCCGCTTGCCGTGCTGATCGCCGGTTTCGGTCTGGAAGCCGCAGGTGCTGCCTGGTTCTTGTGGGGGCTCAGCGCCACGCTCTGCCTGCTGGTGTTCTGGGTTTTCCTCAGCCCGGCCGCACGCGCGTTGGCGAAATCGCCGCCATGAGTGGGCGGCCACCTGTTCTTTTGCGATGCAATCAAACCCGCTCGTGTGTCGGAGTATACGCCTGGCAGCCGAAAATCCGGTCCGGGAGGGTGCTTCTCCGCTCTCCCAATTCGCCTTTTACGGGTAAGGCGGATTGACAGGCGATCATGATATAATTAATGGACTAAGTGCTCAATTAATTTATGGGAGCAATCATGGCCCGCAAGCTGGATCCAGCCAAGCATGAAGCCAAGCGGCAGCAGATTCTCGAGGCCGCCATTACCTGCTTCGCGCAAAACGGCTTTCACCAGACCACCACGGCGCAGATTTGCGCGGCGGTCGGCATGAGCTCCGGCAATCTCTTCCATTATTTCGACAGCAAGGAAGCGATCATCGAAACGATCGTTGCCGAAGAGCGACGGGAAACCGCTGACTATTTCGCCGAACTCGGCGCGGCGGACGATCAGTTCGGTGCGATTTTGGGTTTCGTCGATGCCTCGCTGGAGCTTGCGACCGATCCGACCTATGCCCGGCTGGTGCTGGAAATCGCTTCCGAAGCCATTCGCAATCCAGCCATTCATGCGCTTGTACGCACCGCCGACCAGGAAATTCGCGCAGGCATCGCCGATCTCGTTCGCAAGGGAATGGAGCGGGGACAGATCGACGCCAATCTCGACGCCGAGCGCGCCGCCACGTGGATCGCCGTATTGATCGACGGTGTTTTCTCGCGTCTGGCGGTCGATCCCGATTTCCAGCCCTTGAAAGAGGCCGAGATGATGCATCTGATCATCGGCCGCTTCCTGGCGGCACGGCAATATTCCAATGCAGCGGATGAAACCGGACGATGTCCGACGCCGGTAACGGCTGGGGCATAGGCCCGTACCGAATAGTCCCGGAAAACCGGACTGCGGTCTCAAGGACGGTCGTGTCGCGGCTTTATGACGCGAAGCTGGTTTAAGCGCTTGCAGGGGCAGGGCGAGGGGAATTCCTTCGCCCGGCCTGTCGACCATGACGATATCCGGTACTTGACACACTCCATATATCTATTATTCTGGATATATGGATAACAGTAGTGCAATCACCGCGCTTGGCGCGCTCGCCCAATCTACCCGCCTGGAGACCTTTCGGCTTCTCGTGCGCCACGAGCCGGATGGCATTCCGGCCGGTGAGCTTGCGCGTCTTGTCGACGTTCCCCAGAACACGATGTCGGCGCATCTCGCCACGCTTTCCCGGGCCGGTCTGGTCAAGAGTGAGCGGAAGAGCCGGTCTATCATCTATCGCGCCGATCTTGATGGGTTGCGCCTGCTGACCCTGTTTTTGCTGAAGGATTGCTGCGGTGGTTCGACCGAGCTTTGCGCGCCGTTGATTGCCGAGCTGACACCCTGCTGCAGCCCGCAGGCGACGCCGTCATGAACCCCGCCGGGCTGGTGTCCGCCATTTCTTCTGCTTCGATCTCGACGCTTGCCAAACCACCGATCTAACCACGGACCGAAACCATGACCGACAAGATCTATAACGTGCTCTTTCTGTGCACGGGCAATTCCGCTCGCTCCATTCTTGCCGAATCCATTCTCGCCAAGGAAGGTGAGGGGAGGTTCAATGCCTATTCGGCCGGCAGCCAGCCGAAGGGAGAGGTAAATCCTCACGCACTGAAGGAACTGGCGGTGCTGGGGTATCCCACCAGCGGCTTCACCTCGAAAAGCTGGGACGTGTTTGCCGGGCCGGATGCGCCACGGATGGATTTCATCTTCACGGTATGTGACAGCGCTGCCGGCGAAGCCTGTCCGGTCTGGATCGGCCATCCAATGACGGCCCATTGGGGGATAGAGGATCCCGCCGCTGCGGTCGGCTCGGAGATCGAGGTTCAGCGCGCCTTCGCGCAGGCCGCGCGTTTCCTCAAGAACAGGATCACGGCTTTCGTCAGCCTGCCTCTGCAATCCATCGACCGAATGGCGCTGGAAACGCAACTTCGACAGATCGGTGCATTGGATGGAACCACCAATCCTGAAGGAAAGTCGGCCTGATGTCTGCCTTCGAACGATATCTGACCGTCTGGGTGTTTCTGTGCATCGTCGCCGGTGTCGCGCTCGGCCATCTGATGCCCGGCGTCTTTCAGCTCATCGCTGCGGCCGAGATCGCCAAAGTGAATATTCCGGTCGCGATCCTGATCTGGCTGATGATCATTCCGATGCTGCTCAAGATCGATTTCCGCTCTCTTTCGCAGGTCGGCATGTTCTGGCGCGGCATTGGCGTGACGTTGTTCATCAACTGGGCCGTCAAGCCGTTCTCGATGGCGCTGCTCGGCTGGTTTTTCATCGGCTGGCTGTTCCGCCCTTATCTTCCGGCTGGTGAGATCGATTCCTATGTTGCCGGGTTGATCATCCTTGCCGCTGCTCCATGCACCGCCATGGTCTTCGTCTGGAGCAACCTTACACGCGGTGAGCCGCTGTTTACGCTGTCGCAGGTCGCGCTCAACGATGCGATCATGGTCGTGGCCTTTGCTCCCGTGGTCGGCCTGCTGCTCGGCCTTTCCGCCATTACCGTGCCCTGGGATACGCTTGTTCTCTCCGTTGCGCTCTATATTGTCGTTCCGGTCATCCTTGCGCAGCTGATCAGGCATCGGTTCATGACTGACGGAACCTCACGGATGCTGGATTGCGTTCTCGCAAAGCTGCAGCTGGTTTCTCTGGCGGCGCTGCTCGCGACACTCATTCTTCTCTTTGCCTTTCAGGGCGAGCAAATCATCGCCCAGCCGGCCATCATCGGCCTGCTCGCCATTCCCATCCTCATTCAGGTCTATCTGAATTCGGGGCTTGCCTACCTCCTGAACCGCATGACGGGTGAGCGCCATTGCGTCGCCGGGCCTTCCGCACTCATCGGCGCCAGCAACTTCTTCGAACTCGCGGTCGCGGCCGCCATCAGCCTGTTCGGCTTTCAGTCAGGTGCGGCGCTGGCAACCGTTGTCGGCGTCCTCATCGAAGTTCCGGTCATGCTTTCGGTCGTCTGGATCGTGAACCGCTCGAAGGGCTGGTATGAGGCTGCCCCCGCCGTTTCCCGAACGATAATGACCGAAAGGCAGTGACCATGGACGCCACCATCTATCACAACCCGTCCTGCGGGACGTCGCGCAATACGCTGGCGCTGATCCGCGCGGCAGGGATCGAGCCGACCGTGATCGAATATCTGCGGGAACCGCCGACACGCGAAAATCTCGCAGGAATGATTGCGGATGCGGACCTGACGGTGCGCGAAGCCATGCGCGAGAAGGGGACGCCTTATGCCCAGCTCGGTCTCGACAATCCGGACCTGACTGACGATCAGTTGCTCGATGCGATGATGGAAACGCCGATCCTCATCAATCGCCCCTTCGTCGTGACACCGCTCGGCACCAGGCTCGCCCGTCCTTCAGAGGTCGTACTGGATATTCTGCCGGACACTTTCAAAGGGCCGTTCTTCAAGGAGGATGGCGAGCAGGTCCTCGATAATGAAGGACAGCGCATTGTCTGACAGGTTTCCCGCGTTGCAGGCGCATCACCTGCACAGCATTGACCCGGAGGCTCTGCGTCCGGCGTTTTCGACCCATAAACCGCGCATCCTGATCCTTTATGGCTCGCTGCGCGAGGTGTCCTATAGCCGTCTGCTGGCATTCGAGGCTGGGCGGCTGCTCGAACGGCTCGGTTGCGAGGTTCGTATATTCGATCCAAAGGGCCTGCCTTTGCCCGATGAAGCACCGGCCAGCCATGCCAAGGTGCAGGAACTGCGCGAACTTTCAGAGTGGTCGGAAGGACAGGTCTGGGTAAGCCCCGAACGCCATGGCGCAATGACCGGCATCATGAAGTCGCAGATCGACTGGATTCCTCTTGCAATCGGTTCTGTACGGCCGACACAGGGCAAGACGCTCGCCGTCATGGAAGTGTCCGGCGGCAGCCAGTCCTTCAACGCCGTGAACCAGATGCGAATTCTCGGCCGATGGATGCGGATGATCACCATTCCCAACCAGTCCTCGGTGGCAAGGGCGTATCAGGAATTCGACGCGGAAGGCCGGATGAAGCCTTCATCCTATTATGACCGGGTCGTGGATGTCTGCGAGGAACTGGTGAAATTCACGCTGCTGACGCGTGACGCTTCCAGCTATCTCACAGATAGATATAGCGAACGCAAAGAGTTGGCAGATGAACTTGAGAAACGTGTTTCGCTAAAATCAATCTAACAGGCTGGGTTCGGTTCAACGCTTCGTGCTTTTCAATCCCGGAACCATATGATCGGTTCGATTGCGGCGGGAGAAGATATTACGGGCTTTCGAGGCGTTGAACCTGCCATGGCTTGATCGTGCGGCGACGTATGTAACCAGCAATAGCCGCATAATAAATCCGGAACTGCACCATCAAGTAAGTTCCATAATCTATCTTATGCGATTATCGTTTATGGATTGAAGCCATCTCCCTGACGGGTGTTTTTCCGGCACCGTCAAAGGCGGTCTTCCCCTATGGACGGGATTTTGACGATCTGCCGGCGTGGTGCGGATTAAACCTCTTCCTGTGGTGTTCTCCTGAGTGCGACTACTCATGAAGGAGCTTGCGCCGTGAAATATTTCCACTCCATCACTCTCCTTATCCTGACATTGGTTTGCTCGCCGGTCTCTGCCAGTCCATTCTCGTCGGCGGCCGGACGCTATCGTATCGATCCTGCCTCTCACATCCGCTTTTCGATTGCGCAGGTTGCCGGCCCCGGGATCAAGGGCACAATTCCTGATATTTCCGGCCGCTTCGACATCGACCCGGACCAGCCGGCCAGATCTTACGTGGAAATCAGTCTCAACCCTTCCAGTGTCCAGACCGGGCAAGAGCGGGTGGAAAATTTCCTGCGATCCAGTGCGGTTTTTAATATCGCCGTTTATCCGCAGATCGTGTTTCGATCCAGCCGCGTTACGCAGGACGGACCGCGCAGCGCCGTGGTTGAAGGCACATTGACAGCCAGAGGCATATCCAGACCCGAAACGTTTCACGCGACATTCGTTGAACAACAGAAGGGATCCGTCACCTTCCACGTCACCGGCAATGTTGCACGCCTGCCCTATGGCATGGGTGTCGGAGTGCCGCTCTATTCGAATACCGTCGCATTCGACATCGATTTAAAGGGCGTCAGATAGAGGCGATCTGGGCATCAAAAAATCGAGCGGAGGTGGGATTAAGTGCCGCGGACGTGTGTTTGTCTAATATCGGGCATGTTGTCCGATCCGTTACCCTTCAGAGGACAATCTTCATGCATGCACATCATTTCGTTCTGGCTGGCGTAGTAGCGCTTGCCGCCACGGCTGCCCTTACCGAACCCTATGCCGGTGGCGCCGTGGTTGAAAAGGCAACGGCCAAAGGCACGATCCTGACCGACGCCAAGGGCATGACCCTTTATACATTCGACAATGATACCAATGGCGCATCGGTCTGCTACGACGGCTGCGCAAAGAAATGGCCGCCCCTCGCTGCCTCGAAAACCGACAAGGCGGATGGCGACTATAAACCAATCTCCCGCAAAGATGGTACGATGCAATGGTCGCATGACGGAAAACCGCTCTATCGCTGGCAGATGGACAAGAAGCCCGGCGATGTCACAGGCGATGGCGTCGGCGGCGTCTGGCACATTGCCAAGGAATAGCATCCATGCCGGATTTTCTGGACGAGATGACGAGTTGCATACCAGCGCTTCGCCGCTACGCGAATGCGCTCACGCACGACCGTGACACGGCTGACGATCTCGTTCAGGACTGTCTGGAAAGAGCGATCCGTAAAAAGGCGCTGTGGAAACCGCAGGGACCGTTGCGTCCGTGGTTGTACCGGGTGCTTGTCAACGTCTACCGCAACAATCTGCGCGGCCGCAATCGCCGACCCTCGCAAATCCCGATCGACGATGTTGCGGAACAGCTGTTTGTGCCGGCGGCGCAGACGGGCCGGATTGCGCTTGCCGAAATGGCCCGCGCCATCGAAAAACTGTCCGGCGAACATCGCGAGGCCCTGCTCCTCGTCGTCGTCGAAGGCCTCAGTTATGCGGAAGCGGCAAATGTTCTTGAAATTCCGCTGGGTACGCTGATGTCCCGTCTGGGGCGGGCCCGAACGGCCCTCGCCCGAATGACCCAGGAAGACCAGCCAAATCTCAAGGTGATAAAATGACCGGCAGCGAGCCGCAGATAACCGAAGCCGATCTGATCTCTTATGTCGACGGGCAGCTCGAAGACAGGCAGCGTGACGCCGTTCGTGCCCACCTCACCTCCAATCCGGCCGACGCGCGCAAGGTTGCGATGTGGCAACAGCAGAATGCGACGCTGACGGCTCTCTACGGCCCTCTTGATACCGACGCCCTGCCCGAGCGTCTTGATGTTTACCGCATCGAGCGGCGTCTGCGGTCGCAGCGCGCCGATTGGCGTAACATGGCGGCGGCATCCGTCCTCATTCTGGCCGTTGGCTTGACAGGCGGCTGGTTCGGGCGCGGGCTGGTCTCTCAGGTCGCGGAACCGGCCCATTCTATCGTGGCGGATGCAACGCAGGCACATAAGCTGTTTGCGAGCGAGGTTTTGCATCCGGTGGAAATTCGGGCCGATGCGGAGAACGCTCCCAGCCTGCCGAAATGGCTTTCGAAGCGGCTGGACCGCAAACTGAATATTCCCGACCTCACCCGCCACGGTCTGTCCCTGGTCGGCGGCCGGGTGCTCCCTAGCTCGGAAGGCGCCGCCGCCCAGCTGATGTATGAGGATAAAAGCGGGCAGCGCGTCACTCTTTATATCGTGGCTGCGGTCGACTCGAGCGATACCGCGATGCGCCGCTCCAGCATCGGTTCACTGGAGGCCATCTCCTGGGACGACGAAACCATCCGCTGTGCGTTGGTCGGCAACCTGCCGTCCAACCGCATGGACGCCATCGCGAAAGATACCTATCAACAATTGAGCTAGCCGATGAGATATTTCGAGGATCATTCCGATAGCGCATCGATGCGGGAACGGCCGTGGCGTAATACGTCCATATCTTACGGACTGGTGGCAATCGCGTTCCACTGGACAATCGCGGTGCTTTTTCTGGCGCAGCTTGCGCTGGGATATCTGATGAGCCGCGACAATATCGACCCGGTTCTTCAGTTCGACCTGTTCCAATATCACAAGTCGATAGGATTTCTGGTGCTGGCCCTCGCCGTGCCGCGTTTCCTGTGGTCGGTTTTCAGCAGAAAACCGCAGGCTCCTGAAGGCGAAGGGCTGGTATCGAGGTTCGCCGCGCGGGCCGCTCACGCCGCGTTGCTGTTCCTGACGCTGGCCGTTCCCCTCGCCGGCTGGGCAATTGCGTCGACCTCGCCCCTACAAATCCCCAGTTACGTCTTCGATCTCGTGGTCGTGCCGGGATTGCCTCTGGTGATTTCCGACAAGGCGGAGGCCTTCTGGAGCGAGGTTCACGCCACCCTCGCCTACCTTGCCACAGCCATCGTCTTTCTTCATGTGGCGGCGGCTTTATGGCACCATTTCATCCGCAAGGACGCGACTCTCCGACGTATGCTTCCGTTTCCGACAGCCGCAGATAGCAGGAGTAGAACTGTCTCCTCCCGGAAATAAACGCACAGGCCGTTTTTGTGTAAGTATATGTTTCCATTATTTTTATGAGAGATAAAATCCGGCCGGTGACGTCGTTCGGTCCGGGAAGAATGGGCGGGGCACCTGACGTTGCATAAAAGTCGCATCGCAACGGCTTTCGGTCTTTTCGCCGCACTGGATGACTCTGCTTCGGAACGATCGTTTGTTATTGTCGCCGCCGAAGAGCATTGGCGCATCGAGGTAGACTTTGCCTAAGTAAATACCGGTCTCAATCCAGTTTCACCCGTATTGCGGATAGCCACAGGCTGTCTGCGTATGATCATGTTCATCGGGTGGTGGCAAGAGACCGGTCTGGCATTGTTATAATGTGCCCTGCGCAGCACCGCTGTCTCAGCTCTTCACCACCCCAGAACACCGCCATGCCGTTCCCGTAAGGGTTTTCTCCTGCACCATCTCGGTGGACTTCCAAATGGAAGACCAAGAGACTATGTGCAACTTACTTCGGGTCCAATGGACCATTACGCCACGAACGGCGCCCCAGCCCTGGCTTGCATGCAGCGGATGCGGCGGCCTGAGGGCATTTCAGGCCAGTGGCAAGATCCGGCTCAATGCCAATGGCCGCAAACTGGATGCCTGGCTTATCTATAGATGCATAATCTGCGACAAGAGCTGGAACAGGCCGATTTTCGAGCGCCAGAATGTCCGGGACATCAGCCCTGCCGTTCTCGAAGCGCTGCAGTCCAACGATCCGCAATGGATAAGGGCGGAGACATTCAACCTCGAAGCCTTGCGGCGCAAATCGCAACGCGTCGACGAGTTTCCCGAATTCGATATCGCGAAACAGATACGGGATGAACCTCCCGACTGGACCATGGCGGAGATCGATCTCGCGGTTCCGTTTCAGACCGGCATACGCCTTGACCGTCTGCTGGCGTCTGAACTCGGGCTTTCGCGGTCGATGCTGCAGAAGCTTCAGGATGACGGTTGGCTTCGGGCGCAGTCCGCCCGTTCCGATCTTTGGCGGCGGCGCGTTAAAAACGGCACCCGGATTGTGATCGCGCGCTGCGACGGCTTCGATCCGGAGCATTTGTGGAGACCCGTCACGGCGGATTTCTAGCGGCATGGCGAGGGCCTGAAACTTCAGGCCCTCGCTTGCGGCATCGTTCAGCCTAAAAACCCCTGCTCCGCCTCAGGCGAGCGCCTTCTTCACCGCAGCGAGACCGCGGCGCAGGAACGGATCGGAATGGACGTAGAAGAATTGCACGCCACGCTCCCGCCAGTGTGGCATTTCATCCAGCGTCGCAAGCGTTCCCGCGATTTTTCCGGCTGCGCGTATCTTGTCGACAGCAATGGCGACCTTCTCCATCACCACATCCGGGCGCGGCTCGCCGAATGGCGGCGCGGGCGGATAGCCCATATCCTGCGAAAGATCGCCGGGGCCGATGAAGAAGACGTCGATACCCTCGACCATCAGCATCTCGTCCAGAGCATCGATCGCATCGACGGTCTCGATCATGGCGATGACAAGCCGTTTTTCATAATCGAACGGCAGGGCGTAACGCACCGCATCGACAATCGCGCGGGCCTCGTCGGCATTGCCGACCATGGGCACCATGATCCCGTCCGCACCGGCATTCAGGTAGCGGATAATGATTGGCCGCTCGTGCGAATGCGGGCGCACGATGGCCGCACCACCGACCGAGCGCACCACCTGCCCGGTCGCCCGCACATCCTCAAAGCTCCATGTGCCGTGCTCGCAATCGAGGAAGACCGCGTCCGCACCCAGTTCCACCAGCCGGGCGGAAAGGCCCGACGACGTATGGTGCGGGGTGAACATGCTGATAGCCTCACCCGCCGCAAGACGGGCGCGCAGCTTTGCTCCATTCATGGACGTCTCTCCCTAGTTCTTTTTCGGCATATCCGGCGTATCGTCCGGCGCGCCCACCCAGCGCGCGACTTCGATATCCTTCGATGTGTCACGCATATGGGTCGGGCAGATGTGCAGTTCCGGAATGACTGCGCTTTTGTTCAGGCTGGTGCAAAGCAGGATGGCGCGGGCCACGTCATGCGGATCCATCATCACAGCGCGTTCTTCCTTCAGAGGCGGACGCGCGCGGTTGTTCATGATCGGTGTATCCGTCTCGCCCGGCAGGATGGTCGTCGCGCGGATACCCTGGTTGCGATAGGTATTGTGCAGGAAGGTCATGAAATTCTTCACGCCCGCCTTCGCCGCACCATAGGCCACACCGCCCAGAAGATTGGGATTGAGGGCGGCGAGCGAGGAGACGGTGATGACGGTCCCCTCACCCTTTGCGATCATCTCCGGCAGCACCGCCTGTGTCAGGTTGAATACTGCCGTCAGATTGACGTTGATGGTGGCGTTCCACTCCTCCTCGCCGATGAAGCGGGCATTGAGCACCTTGCTGGCGGAACCGGCATTGTTCACCAGAATATCGATGGGGCCGACGGCCTCGCTGATCGATTTGACCGTGTCGAAGATCGCCTCGCGCGAGGCGATATCGAGCGTGCGCGCGATGGCCTTGCCCTTCTTCTTCTCGATCAATTCCGCGACCTCGCGCAGCGGATCGAGGCGGCGTCCGGTCAGAACGACCGTCGCCCCTTCTTTCG
Source organism: Agrobacterium sp. 22-221-1 (assembly GCF_053522445.1). Lineage (NCBI taxonomy): Bacteria > Pseudomonadati > Pseudomonadota > Alphaproteobacteria > Hyphomicrobiales > Rhizobiaceae > Agrobacterium > Agrobacterium sp. 22-221-1. The sequence goes on along the minus strand of NZ_JBNWCL010000001.1, from coordinate 455,520 downwards.
CCAGCAGAATTGCGGTTTCGCGGCCGATGCCTGAACCGGCGCCGGTTACCAGCGCAATTTTTCCGTTCAGCAGTCCCATTCTCATCTCCTATTCGGCTGCGGCAGCAATGGCGCCAGAATAGCCGAAGATTTCTTTCGCCGCCTTGGCGGTGACCAGACCTTCGGAAATATCCTGTTCGATCAGCGCGCGCGAACGCTCGCTGGCCCTGCCCCAGCCGCCACCGCCGGGTGTCTGAACTTCCAGACGTTCGCCGGTCTGAAGCACGACCTTACCTTTGGGGAAATGCGACTTGCCCTGCTTCATCACCTTGCCGGCGGACCCGCTCTGGCCTTCCACCACGCCGAAGCAGGGATGGCGGACGCGTTCCGATGCCAGATAGATGTTCATCGGGTTCTTGCCGAGATTGCGCAGAACGACACGCTGGCCAAGGCCGCCGCGATGTTTGCCGGCGCCGCCGGAATCGGCGATGAGTTCCTTGCGTTCCGTCAGCACCGGAACGGCGACCTCGAACATTTCGATGGCCGTGACCTTGCAGTTGGACGGGAAGCTCAGCGTATCCAGCCCGTCGAATTCGGCGCGTGCGCCCTGCCCGCCATGAAAATTCTGCACGGAGCCGTATTGCGTGCCATCGTTACGCTGGCCGACGCAATTGGCCGCCCAGATCGGCGCGCCGCCGCTGTCGCCCAGCACCTTTTCCGGCACGATGCCTTCCAGCGCCTTGAAGATCAGCGAGGGAATGACGTGACCGATCAGGTTGCGCGAATTGCCCGCCGTCCATTCCTGCGGATTGAGTATGCAGCCGAGCGGCGCCTCGTCGGTGATCGGGACGATGCAGCCCTCATTATTGGGCGTTTCGGCATCGAGCAGGCATTTCAACGCGTAGACCGAATGGGCGTAACGGTAGTTCGTGCGGCAGTTGATCGAGTGCAGGACCTGATCCGACGTGCCGGTATAATCCACATGAATGGAATCGTCCCTGACGATCACCGAGGCTTTGAGTTTGACGTCGACATCGTAACCATCGAGCAAAACCTCGGCGGAATAGGTGCCGTTCGGCCATTCGCGAATCGCCTTGCGGGTCTGCGCCTCCGAGCGGGTGTGGATAGCGTCCGCCAGTCCATCGACATCGTCCAGCCCGTATTCATCGAGGAATTTGACCAGTTCGCGGCCCATGACGTTATTGGCGGCGATCATCGATTCCAGATCGCCGCGCACTTCCGTGGGAAGGCGCACGGAGGCTGCGATGATATCGAACACGTCCTCGTTCGGAACGCCGGCCTTGAGCAGCTTGACGATGGGAAAACGGATACCTTCCGCGAAAATGTCGCTGGCTTCCGAATGCAGCGGCGCGCCGCCAATATCGGGAAGATGGGCGATGGATCCCGCATAAGCGACAACCTTACCGTTCTTGAAGATCGGCGTGATCATCGTCACGTCAGGCAGGTGGCCAGTTCCGATTTCCGGATCGTTTGTGGCGAGAACATCGCCCTCTTCCAGCATTTCCACCGGAAACTTCGGCAGGAAATATTTCTGCGCCGCCGCCGGCAGCGAGGTGATGAAGACCGGGATCGACCAGGTGCATTGCGCCAGCGCCCTGCCCTTACTGTCGAGAAGTACCGTGACGTAATCATGGTTCTCTCGCACGATCGGCGAAAATGCCGTCTTGCCGAGCACGTTATCGGCCTGATCCGCGATGAAGATCAGGCGGTTCCACATGACCTGAAGGTTGATCGGATCGTTGAAATCGGTTGCGGGTTTCGACATTTGACTGCCCCCTTAGAGAATATTGATCACGAGATTGCCGTGGGCATCGACATGGAAGGTGCCGCTCGGCCCGACAACGGCTGTCGATTCACGCTGCTCCACAATGGCAGGCCCCTTCACCTCGTGGCCGACCGGCAGCTTGTAATGGTCGTAAACCGAGGTTTCGACATAGCCGCCCGCCTCCTGAAAATAGACCTGCCGGCTGCCCTTGCGGGCTTCGGCGACGACGGTTTCATGCGGCCGGGTGACCTGATCCTTCTCGCCGCTGGCGCGCAGACGCCAGGTGATGACTTCCAGCGGTGCGGCCACCGTGCGCCCGAACAATTCGCGATAGAGCTTGAAGAAGCTGCTGCGCAATTCTTCAAGGAAAAGGTCCTTCGGCAGGTTACGGTCGGGAAGCACCACCGTGATTTCGTGACCCTGCCCCACATGGCGCATATCCACGGTATAGCGATTACTGATCGTTTCCTTCGGAACGCCGGCGGCCGAAACGACTTCCGCACCCTGAGCGGAAAGATCATCGAGCAGGCGGTTCATCGCCTCGATATCCCAGGCATCGAGCGCCATCGGATGGCTTGCGGAGAGATCGACGGCGACTGGCGCGATCAACAGGCCGATGGCGGAGCTGACGCCCGCGCCCGTCGGGCAGATGATGCGCGAAATGCCGAGCTTGCGGGCGATGCCATAAGCATGCACAGGGCCCGCCCCGCCGAAAGCCACCATCGGCAGCGAGCGCGGATCGACGCCGAGATCGGTCGCGTGCATGGCGGCGGCCTTGCTCATGGATTCATTGACGAGATCGTGGATGCCCCAGGCGCAGCGCTCGACGGACACATCGAGAGAAGTGGCCAGTTTGGACATCGCCTCATGGGCCGCGTCCTTCGACACCTTGAACGAGCCGCCGACGAAGGATTCCGTTCCCATGTAGCCGAGCAGAATATCGGCGTCGGTTACCGTCGGTTCGGTTCCGCCGCGCTGGTAGGCCGCCGGTCCCGGCATGGCGCCTGCTGAATGCGGACCGACATCGAGAAGACCGAGAGGGTTCTTCGCCGCGATGGAACCGCCGCCGGCGCCGATCTCGATCATCTGAATCGACTGGATTTTCAGCGGAAAACCGGAGCCCTTGCGGAAACGCTGGTAATGCGCGACTTCGAGATCGGTGCCGACATTCGGTTCGCCATCGGGAATGAGGCAGAGCTTGGCGGTGGTGCCACCCATGTCGAAGGAAAGAACGCTCGCTTCGCCTGCCGTGCGGCCGAATTCGGCGGCGGCGACAGCACCTGCGGCGGGGCCGGATTCGATCAGGCGGACAGGAAGTTCGGCGGCGCGACGGCTTGGCACAAGACCGCCCGAAGAGGTCATCCACAGCACCTGCCGGTCGATTCCCTTCTCAGCAAACTCCCGCTGTAGATGGGCGACGTGGCCCGACATTTGCGGGCGGGTATAGGCATTGACCACCGTTGTCGAGGCGCGGTCGAATTCGCGCATTTCCGGGCAGACTTCGGAAGACAAGGACACGAAGATATCCGGGTCTTCCTCGCGCAGAAGGGCGGCGACGCGCTGCTCGTGCTGCGGGTATTTGTAAGCGTGCAGCAGGCAGACCGCCACAGAGTGTATGCCCTTTTCCTTCAGCCGTCCGGCGATCTCGCGAACGGTCTCTTCCTTGAGTTCCGTCATTACCTCGCCGTCGGCGGCGATGCGTTCTTCAGCGCCAAAACTGTTGGCGCGGGTGACCAGCGGATCGGGATATTTGATGTTCAGGTCATAGAGATCGTAACGCCCCTCGTTGCGGATGCGCAGCATGTCCTGAAAACCGTCGGTGGTGACGAAACCGGTCTCCACGCCCTTGCGCTCCAGCACGGCATTGGTAACGACGGTGGTTGCGCCAAGCACCTGCAGGTTCTCGATCGAAATCGCGTCCGCATGCTTTTCGAGCAGCTCCGACACGCCCTGGACAACGGCTTCCGCCGGATTTTTCGGCGTGCTCAGGACTTTATGGAGGTGAAGTTCGCCGCTGTCGTCCAGAAGCGCGAAATCGGTAAAGGTACCGCCAGTATCGAAAGCCAGTTTTGCCATTGTTTCCCTCGAGCGACCATGCAGCCTCTTTGGCTGCCTTGTGGACCCAAATTTGAATCCGTTCACTGATGGAAAATTGAAGCCTTCAGCCGGCCTTTACCAACACAACCTCAGTCTGCCGCCATAGGGTTTGCTTATAGCGAATTCAGATGGCGCGAATGCCGGGGTGGTGGCCGCTCTTGAGCTTGGTGACGATCTCGAGAAGCACGGAACGCGCCGCCAGAGCCGGCTCGGAAAGCGGCATATGATCGGAGACGCAGAGCGAAACCGTGGCGTCGATGACGGGGGTTGTGAGCGGGTGCAGCTGCGCGCCGCTGAAGCTCGGGGTTTCCAGAACAACGGAGGCTGGAAGGATCGTTGAGCCGAGACCGTCCAGTACCGCAGCGCCCAAAGCAGGCACGGATTCCAGTTCTGAAATGACCTCCGGTTTTGAGCGCGCCCGCGCCAGCCCTTCATCGATGAGCCGGCGAAGGAAATGCGCCTTGCTCGGCAATAGCATCGCGTGGCCATCCAGCGCCGAAAGCGGAAGCGGCTGACCGGGTTCGGCCGGCAGCTTCATATCGGCAGGCGAGACGAGGAACATTTCTTCCCGGAACAACGGCTCCAGCGTCACGCCCTTGATGGGATCGGAGGTGTAGATCAGCGCCATGTCCATCTTGCCGGTCATGATCAGCTCGCTGAGGATATGGCCGAAACTGTCGTTGATATGGACCGTAATGGCGGGGAACCGTGCCCTCATCTCCTTGATGAGCGGCAGGGACAGCGCGCTGGACGAGGAATAGGTGGCGAGCCCGATGGAGACGCGGCCGGAGACCGAGCGGGCCGAGCGGTCGATATCGGTCTGCGCCTGCTCGATCTGCTTCAGCATGATCTGCGCATGGCGATAGAGGATCAACCCGGCCTCGGTCGGCGCGATGCCGACATTGCTGCGCAACAGAAGCTGGTGTTTGAAATGCTGTTCCAGCGACGCGATCTGCTGCGACAGCGCCGGCTGCGCCACGCGAAGAATGCCGGCGGCACGGGAAACGCTGCCGGTATCGACGATCTTGACGAAGCTCTTGAGTTTTTTGAAATCGACGCTCATCGGTCCCCACTTTTTGGGGAAATCCTAGCGCATCGGGGCGGAAACAGGAATGGATTTCTGCTAGGACGGTGCGTAATTTCAATGGGATAGAGCGTTTCACATGTCCCGAACACTGTAGACGACACAAGTGCTTTTATGTAATCGGACATTCCCTCGCTCTCATTCCTGTGCTCGTCACAGGAGCCCAGCCGACGCGCGTCTGCGCGGCGGGAAGAGTCCTCTCAGCCCAAGGACTTGGGCTGGCTGGATCCCTGTGACAAGCACAGGGATGAGGGACGGTGAGCGGACCGCAAAAAAGCCTCTTTGGGCCGAGCGGTCTGTCTTACCGCAGGGCCGCCACCGCACGCTCGATGCGGTCGCATGCATCCTCCAGCACTTCCATGGAGGTGGCGAAGGAAATGCGGAAATAGGGCGAAAGCCCGTAGGCCGCGCCCTGGAGAGCCGCCACGCCGACGCTGTCGAGGAGATAGAGGACGAAATCGAGATCGTTTGCGATCACCTTGCCATCCGCCGTCGTCTTGTCGATCACCCCGGCGCAGCTCGGATAGAGGTAGAAGGCCCCATCCGGCACTATGCAGGAAAGACCGGGGATCGCGTTGAGACGTGCGCAGGCGTAGTCGCGCCGCTGTTTATAGACCGCAACGCTTTCCGTCACGAATGTCTGTTCACCGGCAAGCGCATGGGCGGCGGCGGCCTGGCTGACCGAGGACGGGCAGGATGACATTTGCGACTGCAACTTGTTGATGGCGGCGACGAGGGCTGCCGGCCCTGCCCCGTAACCGATCCGCCATCCCGTCATGGCATAGGATTTTGAAACGCCGTTGGTCAGAAGCACGCGGTCCTTCAGTTCCGGAACGACGGCAACGAGGGTCTTCATCGGCTCGTCCCTGAACCAGACCTGATCGTAAATATCGTCGGATAGGACCATGACATGCGGATGGCGCAGCAATACGTCGCCCAGCGCTTTCAATTCCGCTTCGCTATAGGCAGCACCCGTCGGGTTCGAGGGGGCGTTGAGGATCAGCCACAGCGTCTTCGGGGTGATTGCCGCTTCCAGCGCTTCAGCCGTCAGTTTGAACCCCGTTTCCTCCGGGCATGCGACGATGACGGGCGTGCCGTCATTGGCGATGACCATATCTGGATAAGACACCCAGTAGGGAGCCGGAATAATCACTTCCGCACTATTCTCCACGCTTGCCATCAGCGCCAGAAACAGGATCTGTTTGGCGCCGCCGCCGACGCAGATTTCACTATCGCCATAGCTGATGCCGAGACGCTTCTGGAAGTCGCCGATAATCGCCTTGCGAAGCGCCGGCGTGCCGTTGACGGCGGTATATTTGGTCTCCCCCCGATCGATGGCGGCATGCGCCGCCGCCTTGACGGCCTCCGGTGTATCGAAATCCGGTTCGCCCACCGTCAGGTCGGCGATATCGCGGCCGGCGGCCTTCAATTCGCGGGCGCGGGCCGCCGCCGCCGTGCTTGGCGAAACCTTAATTTTCGACACGCGTGATGCTGGCACGAAAGTGCTCATGGTCTTTCCTCGTCTCAATCTAAAGCTTTGGACCAGTCAGTGCGCGGCTTCGAGTTCGCCGCGCATCTTTCCGGTCAGGAACAATTCGCCAAGTTCGTCATGGGTGATCTCCGCCGGCGTGCCATCCCAGATCACCTTGCCGAGACGAAGGATGACGGCGCGCTCAGCCACCTCCATGGCCTTTTTGGTGTTCTGCTCGACCAGCAGGATGGTCATGCCGTTCGCATGCAGCCGCAGCAGCTCATCGAACACGATGCCGATTGCCGCCGGCGACAGACCAACCGAGGGCTCATCCACCAGCAGCACCTTCGGCCGCTGCAGAACCGCCATCGCCACTTCGAGCAATTGCTGCTCGCCGCCCGACATATTGCCCGCAAGCGTCGAGCGCCGTGTCTTCAGGATCGGGAAAAGGTCGTAGACATAATCCCGGTCCGCCTTCACTTTCGCATCCCGGATGGTATAGGCGGCCATTTGCAGGTTTTCATCGACGGTCATGACCGGGAAGTTGCAACGGCCCTGCGGCACGAAGGATATGCCCTCGCCCAGAATGGCGCGCGACGACAATCCGGCGATATTCCTGCCGCGCCAGTCGATGCCGCCTTCCTTGATGGTCGTCATGCCATAGAGCGTCTTGAGCAGGGTCGATTTGCCCGCACCGTTCGGCCCCATGAGGGCCACGAATTGCCCGGCCGGCACATCCAGATCGACGCCGTTCAGGATATCGAGATTGCCGTAACCCGCGCGCAGGCCCTTGATGGAAAGATTGCTGTCAGCCGCCAAGATAGGCCTCCCTCACACGCTGGTCCTGAATGATGTCATGCGGCAGTCCCTCGACCAGTTTCGTTCCCTGATCCAGCACGACGACGCGCTGGCAGATACTGGTGACGACATCGATATTATGTTCGATGACGAGGAAGCTCACGCCGAGCGATTTATTCGCATATTGGATCGTCTCCACCACGCGCTCGATGATCTTCGGATTGATGCCCGCCATCGGCTCGTCGAGCAGGATAAGCTTCGGTTCCGGCATCAGCATGGAAGCGAACTGGATGAGTTTCTGTTGGCCGCCGGACAGATTGCCGGCGGGCTGGTGGCGAACGTCCCAGAGGCCCGCCATCTTGATCAGCTCGCGCGCCCGCTCTCTCAACCCGGCCACGCGGCGGCGCGACATGCCGCCGAGGCCGAATGTCGACAGGAGCGAGGGAAAGGTGAACATCTGCCCGGCGATGATGAGGTTTTCCTCCACATCGAGCGCCTTGAAGGTCACTGTCTTTTGGAACGAGCGCAGCATGCGGCCTTCGCGGGCGATGCGGTTGAGCGACCAGCCAGTGATGTCCTGCCCGTCCAGTATCACCTTGCCGGTGTCCGGCCGGGCAAGCCCGGTGCTGCAATCGAAGAAGGTGGATTTTCCGGAGCCGTTAGGCCCGATCAGTCCGGCTATCTCGCCGCGATTGATGTGCATGCTGACATCGTTGACCGCCTTCACCGCACCGTAGGACTTGCTGAGGTTCTTTATCTCGAGGATGGGAAGATGAGCCGTCATTTCGAACCTCCGATCGCGTTCCAGAAGCGATTGATCAGGGGAGCAAAGCCCTTTTTGAACCAGAAGACGAGAACGAGAAGGCAGAAACCATAGGCAATCATCCGCACTTCAGGCGCGACGCGCAGCGCCTCGGTCAGACCGACGAAAAGCAGGCTGCCGAACACGGTTCCCGAAATCATGCCAGCGCCGCCGCCAAGAACGATGATCAGCATCGTCGTGGAATAATACATCTGGAAGGTCAGCGGGCTGACCACCGTGAGGTAATGGGCATAGAGGCTGCCCCCTACCCCGGCAAAAACGGCGCTCAGCATGAAAACGATCAGCTTGTAACGCCAGGTCGGAACACCGAGGGATTCCGCCAGCGTTTCGTTTTCGCGAATGGCAACCATGTTGCGGCCGGCCGGCGAGCGGACGATTGCCCATGCGGCAAGCGTTCCCAGCACGCAGATGGCCAGAGCGAGATAATAGAAGCTGGTGGTTCCGCTGACCGTGAAGGAGAGCGGGCCAAGCTCGAAATAGGGCTTCGGGATGCCGGAAAGGCCCATGTCGCCGCGGGTCAGCGAAATCCAGTTCTTGGCGATTGCCTGGCCGATGATGACGAAACCGAGCGTACACATGACGAATGATGTTGAACGAAGACGCAGCGCCGGAATGCCGAGCGGCAGGGCGAGCGCGCCGGAGACGAGGCCGGCGGCAATGAGGTTCACATAGAATGGCGTTTCATAGTGCACCGCCAGCAGGCCGGCGGTATAGGCGCCGATGCCGAAGAAAGCCGCCTGCGCCAGTGATAGCAGACCGGTATAGCCGACAAGCAGGTTGAGCCCGTGTGCCGGCAGCATGAAGATGAGTGCGATGATCAGCGAGTGGGTAACGTAACGCGTGCCGATGAAGGGTGCGGCAAGTGCTACGACGATCAGGACGGCGGCGAGCGGAATGCGCAGATCGCGGCGGCGTGCCTGGGGAACGGTGTCTGTGAGAGACATGTCGAGTCCTCAAAATTCGAGTAAATTCGGCGGGCGCGGCTTCCAGAGCGTTTTGGCTTTTCTTCGAAACGCCAAAGCGCTCTAACTCTTTATTTTTCCGCATTTCCGGACGGAAAACCGGGTCCACTTTTCCTGGAAATGCTCTAAAAGCGCGCCTGCGTCGAAAACAGGCCGTGCGGACGCCACATCAGCATCAGGATCAGCGTTGCGAAACCAACCGTGTCGCGGAATTGCAGCCCGACATAGGTGGCGACGAGGCTTTCGGCGATGCCGAGGATCATGGCTGCGAAGAAGGTGCCACGCACGTTGCCAAGGCCGCCCATGATGATGATCGGCAGGGTCTTGAAGGTGATGAGTTCTCCCATGCCGCCATAGACGCTGACATTGACCGGCGCTGTCAGCACGCCCGAGAGTGCTGCAAGCGCGGCGCCCAGAATGAAGGTGCGCAACACGACCTGCGAGACATCGATGCCGACCACGCCGCAGCATTCGACATTCTGCGAGACCGCCCGCATCGCCATACCGAGACGGCTATAGGTCACCATCAGTTCCAGACCGACGAAGACGATGAGGCAGACGACGAGGATGAGCACGCGCTGCTGCGCCAGCGTGAAGCCGAGGATGGAAATCGGCTCGATATAACCGCCGGCGAAAAACTTGTAGCCGCCGCCGAAGACGAAAATGATCGTGTTCTGCAGGATCAGCGCGATGCCGAGGGTGGCGAGAACGCCGGACTCGGCCGGCGCCCCCACCATTCTGCGCATCACGAGCTGGCCGACCACATAGGCCACGACCACGGTGGAAAGAACGCCGACGACGATCGAAGCCTCATAGGAAAGGCCGAGATAGTCGATGGCGAACCACGCCCCGAAGGTTCCGAGCATGTAATATTCGCCATGAGCGAAGTTGATGGCTCTCAGCACCCCGAAAATCATGGTCATGCCGACGGCGACGATCGCGTAGACGGAACCGGTGACGATCCCGTTTACGACTTGCTCGAGAATTGTCGAGAACATGGCTGTACCCCTCCCGGTCTATCAGTTCGCAGGGTACTGGATTTCCGCCGTATAAGCGCCCTTGATGCTGGGCTTGCCGTTCTCGATCTGGAGAAGGATCATTGGAAGGCGCGCCTGATTGTGATCGTCGAAGGTCACTTCGCCGACCGGGCTCTTGTACTTGATCTTGGAGAGCGCCTCGCGGACCGCGTTGCGATCAGCGCTTCCGGCTTCCTTGATCGCCTGGGCGAGCAGGTTGACGGTATCCCAATGCACATAGGCATGGTTGTTCGGCGCTTCCTTGTATGTCGCGGTGAATTTCTCGACGAAGGCCTTGCTGGCCGGACTATCGAACTGCGGCAGCCAGGCGGCGGCTTCCACGGCGCCTTCCATGGCCTTCGGTGCGGATTTGATCGTCTTTTCGGTGTTGAATTCACCATTGCCGATCAGTGTAACCTTGCCGGCAAGTCCGAGTTCCAGCATCTGACGGGCAACGATCGGCGTGGTATCGGCGAGACCATACATGATGATCGCTTGCGCGCCGTTATCGCGGATCTTCGCCAGCACGCTGCGGAAGTCGACTTCGCCTTCCTTGTAGTAATCCTCGCTGAGAATTTCTCCCTTGAAGTCGGGCAGATATTTCTTGGTGAAGGTGATGGCGGAACGGCCGTAGTCGCTATCGACCGACAGGACGGCGAATTTGGTGAAACCACGCTGTTCGGCGGCGTATTTCGCCACGACGAAGGCACGGTTCTCATCCGTCGGATAGTTGCGGAATGTCCATTTGAAACCGCCGACGCCAGCCTGATAGGTGATCTTCGGGTTGGAGGACGCGGCGTTCAGTAGCAGAACCTCGGCATCCTCGGCGACAGGCTGCATGGCGAGCGTCACGGAGCTGGAGACATCGCCGATGACGAAATCCACCTCGTCCTGATCGATCAGGCGGCGGGTGGCCGAAACGCCTTCGACCGGCGTGCCCTGACTGTCAGCGTTGAAAAGTTCGATCTGCTGGCCATTGATACCGCCGGCCGCGTTGATGTCCTTTACGGCGAGTTCCGCGCCATGCATGGAGAAAGCGCCGTAGCGCGCATTCGGGCCGCTCATCGGCGCGACGAGGCCGAGCCTTATCGTGTCGGCCGCATAAGCTGCGGCGGAGAGTGCCGGCGACAGGCTCAGGATCGGAGCGACCGCTGCGGAAACCAGTAGAAGTCTGCGAGTAATACCGTTTTTCATGTTCCCACTCCTTTTCGGATTTATCTGTTCCGGCTTTGGCCGGGCGAGCTTTTGCCGCTTTTGCGGTTCTTGTCGATTAACGTCATGCTAATCTTTCAGGCAGAGTAGGTTCATCGTCGGATATTTTGCCAACACAAGTCCTTTCTGCCGCTATAGCGTTTCCTTATGCCGGCAGTCGTTTCCCCCTATCCAGGCGTCGGGTTTCGATTTTTGCATGTCTTCCATGCAGGCAAATGCCTGTATTTTTCGCGTCAGAATGGGCATATTTTATGCAATCTCATCACTGGAAACCACGAAAATGAAACTTCACGAAACCGTTCGAAACTATTTCCGCAACCGTCGCGCCGTGGCCGAACTGAGCGCGCTCGATGACAGAAGCCTTTCCGACATCGGCGTCAGCCGCTCGCATATCCGTTCCGCCGTGGAAGGCCGCCGCTAACAGGCCGAAACGGACGCCTTCATGGGCGTCCGCGCGCAGCACGATCTTCAGGCGCTGAAAATTGCGCCTCAGAATCGGTAAAGCTCCTGTAGAACTCTTCTCCACATATTGGGCGGCGCTTTCAGAGCGCGGCCAAGAGGAGAGTCGAATGAACCACCCCGATTATTCCCCCGGATATTCCATTGTCGCGACAATCCCGTCCGTCGAGGACTATCTGCGCCTTCGCGCCGTGGCCGGGCTAAGCCCCTTCTCACGGGAGGCGGCGGAGAAGGGTTTGCAGGGCACGGTCTTCTCCGTGCTGGTACTGCATGCGGGTTCCGCCATCGGCATGGGCCGGCTGATCGGCGATGGCGGCTGCTTTTTTCAGGTCGTGGACATTGCCGTCGATCCCGCCCATCAGGGCCGAGGCTTGGGCAAGGCGGTCATGGAGGCGCTGATGGGCCATGTGAAGAGCGAGCTTCCCGCTTCGGCCTATGTCAGCCTGATCGCCGATGTACCGGCAAACAGGCTATACGAAAAATTCGGCTTCAAGGAGACAGCGCCGCGGTCGCTCGGAATGGCCTATCGCGTCAGCACCTCGGCTTGATCGCAGGCAGTCCGCATCGAGGGGGCCCGCCGTCGATGCGGTTCAGCCGTTCGATGCGGCTTTGAAAATCGCCAACTGATCGGCAAAGGCGCGTTTATAGGCGGGACGCGCCTCGCCGCGGGCGACATAGGCCGCGAGATTTGCGTATTCATCGAGAATTCCCGAACTCTTTATCCGTTGCAGCACCGATATCATCAACAGATCACCGGCGCTGAATGCGCCGTCGAGCCATTCGGCCTTCCCCAGTCGGTGGGACAATTCGCCGAGCCGCTTGCGGATGCGTTCATCGACGATCTGAAGGCGCTCGCCGTGCCAGCTTTTGTCCCTTTCGAGAAAGCCGGTGACAAAATGCTCGACAATGGGCGGTTCCATGGTGCTGAGCGCGGCGAACATCCACATGATCGCGCGCGCCCGCGCATTCGCATCCTCTGGCAACAGGCCGGTATGGCTTTCGGCTATATGGAATATGATCGCACCGGATTCGAACAGGACGAGATCGCCCTCCTCATAGGTCGGGATCTGCCCGAAGGGTTGAAGCGCCAGATGCGCCGGTTCCCGCATCGCCTTGAAGGAAAGAAGGCGGACGTCATAGGGCTGGCCCACTTCTTCGAGTGCCCAGCGGACGCGCATGTCGCGGGCGAGACCCTTGCCGCCATCGGGCGAGTGTTCAAAAGCGGTAATGGTGATTGTCATTGCTGTTCTCCATCACTCCCCACCCGGAATGCTGTCGCCTGACGTTGAGTCACACTATGCGCTGGGATGAGCGAAAACAACGTCGTCGTGTTTTCGGCACAGGCTCAGGCGGCGGCGCGCTTTCGACGGGACACCCAGATCAACACCGGCAATGCGGTAAAAGACAGTGCGGCGCCCGCCAGGAAGGTGCCGGAGGAACCATGGAGGTCCCACAGCAAGCCGGCGATGACATTGCCGACCAGCACCGCCAGACCTGTCATCAGATTGAAGACGCCGAAGGCCGTTCCCTTGAGATGCGGCGGCGCCGTTTCCGCAATCAGGGCTGCGAGCAGCCCCTGCGACAGGCCCATATGCAGCCCCACAGAAGAATGCCGAACAGGAACAACGGAATGGAATTCGCAAAAGCGAGCGTCAGATAGGAGGCCACCAGCACGGCCACGCTCGCCGCGATAATCCCTGAGCGGCCGATCCTGTCTGAAAGCCGGCCGGCGGGATAGGCTGTCAGGCCGTAGACGGCATGCATGATGACCATCGTGATCGGTATCCAAGCCGGCCGGAAGCCTACCTCTTCGGATTTCAGCAACAGGAATGCTTCACTGAAACGAGCGAAGGTCAGGAGCGACGCCGCGATGATGACGATCCAGACCGCCTGGTTGAGTTTCGCAAAATCTGCGAGCCGGAATGGCTTTTCGGCTTTTGGTCTTGCGGGCGCATCCGGCTCCTTCACACCGGCGATGAGGATGAACACCGCAAGGAAAGCGGGAATGACCGCGATCCAGAAAATGGCGAGCACATTTTCGCTGAGCGCGAACATCAGCCCGATGGCCGCCAGCGGCCCGATGAAGCCGCCCACTGTATCGAGCGACTTTCTGAGCCCGAATGCGGCACCACGAATTTCAGGCGGTGTCACATCGGCAATAAGGGCGTCGCGCGGCGTTCCGCGAATGCCCTTGCCGACCCGGTCCACCGCCTTGGCGGCGACGATCCAGCCAAGCGAGGTGGCGAAGGGAAAAGCGAGTTTCGAGATTGCGCCGAGACCGTATCCAAGCACGGCGAGCATTTTCCGCCGCCTCGTCCAGTCCGCGATAATCCCGGAAAACAGCTTGGTCGTGGTGGCGATGGCAACCGACATGCCCTCGATGAAACCGACAGTGACCGCGGAAGCGCCGAGGCCGGAAACGAGATAATAGGGCAGCAGCGTCTGCACCATTTCCGAAGAAATATCCATCAGAAGGCTAACGATGCCGAGCACCCAGACCACCGCTGGAATGCGCGCCCGAACCGTTGCAGAAACAGGCGCAGAAGAAGTCGTCATGATGGCCCCCCGATCGCCTCTGGAATAATCATGTCCTCCCGAAACAATCAACCGGGCGGATATCGTGCAACCGCGACAAACAGGGAAAATCAGGGTTATCAAATCTCTGTGGGGCTGAAGCAAATACCGCCGAAGCCCGATGAAAGGGCTGGCCATTTCATGCAAAAACTCTAAGCTCCAGCGCCGGACACGGATTGCCGAGAACCATCAGTTTTCAGTTCAAATCATTAGGGAGAAAACATCAGATGAGCCTGCGTATCAACGATATAGCACCCGACTTCACCGCCGAGACCACCCATGGTCCGGTGAGCTTCCACGACTGGATCGGCGACGGCTGGGCGGTCCTGTTTTCGCATCCGAAGAACTTCACGCCGGTCTGCACGACGGAACTCGGCGCGATGGGCGGCCTGCAGCCGGAATTTGAAAAGCGTGGCGTGAAGATCATCGGTATTTCGGTCGATCCGGTCGAAAGCCATGAAAAATGGAAGAACGATATTCGCACCGCGACCGGTTTCAACGTCGATTATCCGCTGATCGGCGACAAGGACCTGAAGGTCGCCAAGCTTTACGACATGCTGCCCGCCGGCGCGGGCGACAGCTCCGAAGGCCGCACGCCTGCCGACAACGCCACCGTACGCTCCGTCTTCGTCATCGGGCCTGACAAGAAGATCAAGCTGGTCCTCACCTACCCCATGACCACCGGCCGCAATTTCGAGGAAATTCTTCGCGCGATCGATTCCATCCAGCTCACCTCCAAACATCAGGTGGCGACCCCGGCCAACTGGAAGCAGGGCGAGGATGTCATCATCACGGCCGCCGTCTCCAACGAGGATGCGATTGCCCGTTTCGGTTCCTACGACACGGTTCTTCCCTATCTGCGCAAGACCAAGCAGCCCGGCTGATTTGAAGCCTGTGATGGGGCGGTGAAACATCATCGTCCCATCGTCCTTAGGTATGACCGCGCGCTCTAGCCGGCTTCCTGCCTGACGACGCGCAGCATTGGCCGGGCATATAGTTCGTCGGGCGTGAAACGCGCAAGAAGGTCGAAAGATGTTATGGCTTCGCCGGCAGCGAAGCGTCGCCCGTTAACGACGAGATGCCCGAGGCCGAATAGGGTGAGAAGCGCTTCCGTCGCATCTCCGGCCAGGGTTTCGAAAAGCAGATTCGTCTGGCCGAAATGTTCCAGACCCGTTGTCCAGGCCCTGATCTTTTCCCCCTCCTCCGTCACGAAGGTTCCGAAGGCCAGCATCGCCGCCATTTGCTGCGGTTGGTCCAGATGGCTGTTTGCATAATTCAGATAGTCATCGAGATTGGCGCGGCCGACGATCATGTCGAGATAATGCAATGCAACGGCCTGCATGGGGGCGACCTGATGAATGCCGAGCAGGGCTGAGGCGATCTCGTTATGGGCTATTTCAGGATTGTCCTCATCCGCCATGATGAGGAATTTGAACTCGCACTGATGTGTTGCGCGGCTGAAATCGTCATATGCCGCTTTGGCATCGATGCAAAAGGTCTTTGACCAGTCGACCCTGGCCTCTGCGACGGCCGGATATTGGGCCGGTGCAACCGGCGCTGCTACGACCGGCTCGGGAGTACCGACAAAAACCCTCGTCGAACCGCGCAGGCCGTCAAACACGCCCTTTTCGCTCAGCCGCTCACATTCATATCCCTCCTCGCCCCACGCTTGCGTCAGGGTCAAATCCGAGATCGTGGGTTCGCTGTCGAAATAGAGTGTCGCCTTGAAAAATTGAGTGTCGCCATTTGCCATTGCAAATCCCGTCCATGGCATTTCCTGCGCTCTATGGCTTTATGATCCCGCCATGATAGTCAAGCCGGTATGTTTCGACATGGCCCCGGTAAATGCGCTCGATGCCGGTGAAGGACCGGAATTCACCTTCATTCGTATCGACATAGACCAGATTTTCCACCGGGTGGGTGAAGCCGCCGAGGAACCGGCCCTCCCGATAGAGCGTGGAAAGCGACCGTTGAATGACACTGCCAGCCGTGGCGCCATCGATCATGTCGGGCCGGAGGATGCGGCCGTAATAACTCATCGCCCACACCGCCGTCCCCTCATGCCAGACGACCTCCTGGCCGATGAAATCGGTTCCCCCGAAATAGCTGTCGATATAATGCCAGTCGCCGCTCTGATAACCGAGATCGTGCGATCCCTTGCGCGTCGGCGTCGCGGATTTGTTGCCGCCGCCGACATAGGTGGCGGACTTGGCCTGCACGATGAACTCTTCCAGCATGGGAAACCTTTCGGGATAAGAACATAAAGTGAACATAGGCGATTTTTGGGGTGGTCGCAAGTGCGGCCCCTGCCCGGCATCGAACCCGCATTTCGCAATGGCGGGCTTGGTAATCGCGGCGTTTGCGCTTAGAAGCGTGGCAGGAATTACCCGAAAAGAGTGCCCATGCAGCAAAACCCGCAAATCTATGTCGATGCCGATGCCTGCCCCGTGAAGCCGGAGATTCTCAAGGTGGCGGAGCGGCATGGGCTGGAAGTGACCTTCGTTGCCAATTCCGGTCTGCGCCCGTCGCGCGATCCCATGGTGAAAAACGTCATCGTTTCCGCTGGTTTCGACGCGGCGGACGACTGGATCGCCGATCATGCAGCCGAGAACGACATTGTCATCACCGCCGATGTGCCGCTGGCCGGGCGCTGTGTCGCCAAGGGTGCGCTGGTGACCGGGCCGACGGGTCGCGTTTTTGACCAGTCGAATATCGGGATGGCGACAGCGATGCGCGATCTTGGCGCGCATCTGCGCGAAACCGGTGAAAGCAAGGGATATAATGCGGCTTTTTCACCGCGTGACCGCTCTGCCTTTCTGGAGACGCTTGACCGTTTCTGCCGCCGTGTCAAAAAATGACGGCGCCAACGGAAAGGTGCCGCACATGACCCCGGCCAATATGAAAAGCAACAGCTATCGCCGCCATCAACCTTTCGTCATTGCCTTTTTGGTCGGTGCCGTGAGTCTTGGCCTGGCGCTGGTTTTTGCGCCGCCGCTGGCGATAGAGATCGCGGCCGTTCTGTTCTTCCTGACCTACCTCATCCTGATTGCCTTTCGCCTGTCGGGCCTGACGGCGCAGCATCTGAAGGCCCATGCCGATAGCGACGATCTGCCTGCGGTCGCCATCATCGCCGTCACGCTGCTTGCCGTTGCCGTCGCGGTGGTATCGCTGTTTCAGGCCCTCAATCATACCGGCGAAACGGTCTGGGCGCTGCTCATCGCCTTCGCCTCGGTGATCTTCGGCTGGCTGACCATCCACACCATGACCGCCCTGCATTACGCCCATCTTTACTGGCGGCCGGCCATGGTGGACGGCAAACGCCAGCATCGCGGCGGCATGGATTTTCCGGACACGAAGGAACCCTGCGGTTATGACTTTCTCTATTTCGCCGTGGTGATCGGCATGACGGCGCAGACGTCGGATGTGGGGATAACCACGACCGCCATGCGCAAGGTCACGCTGCTGCACTCCATCGTTTCTTTCTTCTTCAATACGGTTCTGGTGGCGGCGGCGGTCAATGCAGCCGTCTCGCTTGCGGGCTGAACCGGGAAATTTTCACAAGGAATGGCTTCATGAACATTATTTCGCAAAATACGGCCTTTGGCGGCATGCAGGGCGTATTTTCGCACACATCGGAAACCCTGAAATCTGAGATGAGCTTTGCGGTTTATGTGCCGCCGAAGGCGATCCATGAGCCCTGCCCTGTCCTGTGGTATCTTTCCGGCCTTACCTGCACCCATGCCAATGTCATGGAAAAGGGCGAATATCGCCGCATGGCCTCCGAACTGGGGCTGATTATCGTCTGCCCGGACACCAGCCCGCGCGGCAATGACGTGCCGGACGAATTGACCAACTGGCAGATGGGCAAGGGCGCCGGATTTTATCTCGATGCCACAGAGGAGCCCTGGTCCGAGCACTACCGGATGTACAGCTATGTGACGGAAGAACTGCCTGCCCTCATCGGCCAGCATTTCCGTGCGGATATGAGCCGCCAGGGCATTTTCGGCCATTCGATGGGCGGCCATGGCGCAATGACCATTGCGCTCAAGAACCCCGAGCGTTTCAAGAGCTGCTCCGCCTTTGCGCCGATCGTGGCTCCCTCTTCGGCCGACTGGTCCGAGCCGGCGCTGGAAAAATACCTCGGTGCAGATAAGACCGCATGGCGTCAATACGACGCCTGTGCGCTGGTCGAGGACGGTGCGCGTTTCCCCGAGTTCCTGATCGATCAGGGCAAGGCCGATAGTTTTCTCGAAAAGGGCCTGCGCCCCTGGCTGTTCGAAGAAGCGATCAAGGGCACGGATATCGGCCTGACGCTGCGCATGCATGAGCGTTACGACCACTCCTATTATTTCATTTCCACCTTCATGGATGACCATTTGAAGTGGCATGCGGAGCGGCTGGGATAAGGATGGAGAAGCAGGCTGGCGGCGCCCTGTAAGCGCCGCCGTTTCAGATTTAACCTGACATTACGGGATGCGGGCAATGACCTTGATCTCGAAATCGAAGCCGGCAAGCCAGTTGACGCCGACAGCCGTCCAGTTCGGGTAAGGCTTTTGGCTGAAAATCTCCTGCTTGACGGCCATGATCGTTCCGAACTGGTTTTCCGGATCCGTGTGGAACGTCGTCACATCCACAATATCATCGAAGGTGCAGCCCGCCGCTGCAAGCGTGGCCTTGAGGTTTTCAAAGGCCAGCCGGACCTGACGTTCAAAATCAGGTTCAGGCGTTCCATCGGCACGGCTGCCGACCTGGCCGGAAACGAAAAGAAGGTCACCGGATCGGATCGCTGCGGAATAGCCATGCTCCTCGTAAAGCGCATGCCTGTTAGCGGGGAAAATTGCTTCGCGTGCGGTCATTATGCATCTCTCTTTTGGCTGAGTGGTCATGGATGCCGAGAAGCGTTGCTCTTTTTAAAGAGGCTTCGGACACCCATTTACATACGTTACGTATGCCAGATAGTTACATACGCGCCGCATGTCAATTCCATATACGCGACGTATGTGAATTTAAGAGTATCGAAGATGCGCCCGATTGAAGCTTGAGATATTTCTGAAGCTGAAATGCGGACGAATAGCCGTCACGTCGTCGCCTTTTGTGTCCCGCTTATGGAAACAATGCCGTCGCCAGCGTCGTCGGACCGGGCCGGTTCAGCCTGAATTCGCGGATCACGCGTTCGGCGACGCCATAGGCAAGTTCCTGCTCTATCGACTGATTGTCGAAGCTGACGACGGTGGCTGTGAATTTGGCCTCTGCGATCACCTCTCCCGTCGCAACGGCGGCGGCGCGGACGATGACCTTGGCCGACGCCCTTTCCCCGAAAAGAAAGGGACCGCGTGTAACGGATGCGAGACGGATGGTTAGTACCACGCGCGGCCGGGTTTCTCCACGCGCCGTGGTTTTGATCGCATTCTGCACCTGCGCATGAATGGACTGCATCAGCGCCGGAGCGACATCCGGGCGTGCGGCGACGAACGCGCCGCGCACATCGTAAAGCAGCCGGTCGGTATTGGTCGCTTCCGGTTCCAGCCTGAAAGACATGAGCGTGAAACACGCCAGCACAAGAATGCCAAGGCGTTTCAACGAGGTGGTCATGATCAGCGGCTCCCCTAACGTGAGGTAACCGCATACTCGGCCATCAGGGTTAGAAAAGCGTTAAGAAGCGCTCTTCAGCGACTCCAGAACATTGAGGGCCGCGCGCATATCGACAAGCCTGACGGCGCGGCGCTCCAGCGCTTCCTCGTCCTCGCCCCATTGCTCGGCGGTCCAGTCCTCATCGAGATGCGCAAGCGCCCATGCCTCCTCCAGCGTCAATTGCCCTTCCCCCAGCGCCAGCGCCAAAATGGCGGAGCCGGTCAGCGACGTCATGGTGTGAAGAGCGGCAAGCGCAATCGGTGTGTCGTATTTCTTCAGCGTTACCGCGAAAGCCGCGATGGCTTCGCGCGGCTGATCCTGATGCATCACGCCTTCAACGAGAATGAAGCGCGCTCCGAGCACATTGGCCGCCCAGTCCAGAACCGGATCCCAATGGTCCGTCTGGCGCGCAACCAGCGCTTCCGGATCGCCGGCGCGATAGCAGAGGAGATCGGAAGAGGAAAAACGAAGTATGTCCTCAAAAACCGCCTGCGTGTCGTTGGCGACGCCATCAATGGCCGTGTTCACATGCCGAGAGACGGGCATGACCACCGGATTGACCACTTCTTTCTGGGCATCCCATTCATCGCGAAGCAGTTCCGCCAGCGCGCGTGTCGGGACGGTCAGCGGCTTCTTGGCGGGGGTGCGCAGCGGCTTGCCATCGAGAAGAATGGTAAAACCGCCCTCTTCCGTCTCACCGACGGTGACATCCTTGTAGAACCGCTTCGGCAGAGGTTTCTGCATCTGGATCTGCGCGCGCAGGATCGGGTCGGGATGGCTCAGGCCCTCCGAAAGGTCGTTCAGGAGATCACGCATGGCACGTCCTCGTCAGTCGGATAGAAAGGTTATTCAAGAATATCGGCCGGAACATAGGCCGGGATTTCGCGCGGGTGGCTGACGACCGCATCGGCGCCCGCCTTCCAGAGATCGTCGACCGAGGCATAACCCCAGGCGACGCCGATTGCTTTCGCGCCGGCAGCCTTGGCCATCTGCATGTCGTAGATCGCATCGCCGATAACGACAGTATCGGCCGGAACCATGCCGGTTTCATGGCAGCATTCCATCACCATGGCCGGATGCGGCTTGGAGGGGCAATCATCCGCCGTGCGCGAAACGATGAAGTGATCGGCAAGGCCGTGGGTCTGCAGAATATGGGTAAGTCCGCGCCGGCCCTTGCCGGTCACCGCACCGATCAGCACATCGTCGCGTTTCGAAAGCGTATCGATCAGCGTGGCGATACCGTCGAAAAGCGGCACGGTCATTTCCGGCCGCTCCCGCAGGGGATGATAGATTTCCCTGTAACGTTCCGTCATCGCCTTCGCTTCGTCATCCACATGCGCCTTGCCGAGCATGCGGGCGATGGCGATATCCAGCGTCAGACCGATGATCGCCTTGGTTTCGGAGATATCGGGGCGCGGTTTGCCGAAATCAGCGAAAGTATCGGCCATGACGGCATGGATCAGGCCGGCGCTATCCACCAGCGTGCCGTCGCAATCGAAAAGAACGAGTTTCATGGGCTCTCAGTCTTCCCTATCGCCATCGGCCACGTCGAGACCGAGCAGGTTCCAGGTCTGTACCATATGCGGCGGCAAGGGTGCGCTGACCCGAAGCCGGCCGCCATTCGGATGCGGAATGTCGATGTGGCGTGCGTGGAGATGCAGGCGCTTCTGGATGCCGCCTGGGAAATCCCAGTTCGGATCGTCGATATAATATTTCGGATCCCCGATGATCGGGTGCCCCATATGCAGCGCGTGAACGCGAAGCTGATGGGTGCGGCCGGTATAGGGTTCCATTTCCAGCCAGGCGAGGTTCTGCGCGGCGGTATCGATGACGCGGTAATAGGAAACGGCGTGATCGGCCCCCTCCTCGCCATGCTTGGCAATACGCATGCGATCGCCATCCATCGTCTGTTCCTTGACCAGCCAGGTGGAAATCTTGTCCTGATGCTTGCGCGGCACGCCCTTGACCAGCGCCCAATAGGTCTTCTTGGTATCGCGTTCGCGGAAGGCGGCGGTCAGCTTCTGCGCAGCACCGCGGGTGCGGGCAACCACCAGCACGCCCGACGTATCGCGGTCGAGGCGGTGCACCAGGCGCGGCTTTTCACCCTTCTGGTTGGTCCAGGCTTCCAGCAGCCCGTCGATATGGCGGGTGACGCCGGAGCCGCCCTGCACGGCAATGCCGGCCGGCTTGTTGAAAACGAAGACCTTGTCGTCCTCATGCAGGAGCATGCGCGCCAGAAGCTCGCCATCTTCGGAATGTTTGAGGTCCTTCGATCCGATCGGGCCGCTCTTGACCTTGAGATCGGAATCGACCGGCGGTACGCGCACCATCTGTCCCGGCTGCACGCGCGCATCCGTCTTCACCCGGCCGCCATCCACACGCACCTGTCCGGAGCGCAGAAGCTTCTGCAACTGCCCGAAACCAAGTCCCGGATAATGAATCTTGAACCAGCGATCGAGGCGCATACCGGCCTCGTCGGCCCCGACCTTGATATGCTCGATACCTGCCATGAAATTTCCAGTCTTTCTGTCCTGATCGCGCGCCCTATTCGTCGGCGCGCCGTTTGGACCAAGCCTTTAGAACAAACTGCGGCCCAAGGCCAGCCCGGCGAAAACCGCGGCAATGGAAACCGCAAGGCTTGCAAGCACGTAAACGGCAGAAAGCCCGAGCGCGCCGCGTTCGAACAGCGCGACCGCGTCGAGCGAGAAGGACGAGAATGTGGTGAACCCGCCGAGCACGCCGGTGACGAGAAACAGGCGCATTTCCATCGAGGCGTTCAGCCGCCGCGCCACAAGCTCGACCAGCAGACCGATCAGGAAAGATCCGACCACATTGACGGCAAGGGTTCCCCAGGGAAAATTCGGTCCGGCCAACCGCATGCTCCAAACCCCGACCAGATAACGGAACACGGAACCGATTGCGCCGCCTGCAGCGACAAGGGCGATATTGATCATGGGGAATTGTGTCTCCGGAAGAAATCGTCGGACCGGACGGTCCAAGACATTTTTAGACCATGGTAACCGCTGGCGAAACCCCTTAGCCCGGCGCTTTCGGCTGTTAAAATACGATTAAATTGCAGCTGTGCGATTTAGCCTTCCAACAATGGGCAACTGTTAATCTCCGGTTTTTCAGGGTCGGCGAAGATGGCCGGAGGTTCGATGACACAGGTTCTTTCCGTTTCCGCGAATACAGCGGCCTATGCGCTGGAGGCCATGAAGCCGCCGCAACGCGTGCCGCGCAAGAGCGAGGTTGAAGAGGCCATTCACGAACTGGCGCGCAAAGCCGAAAACGGGGATGACTTCCAGCTCAGGGGCCTGATGACGACGATCAAGCCGCCGGCCCTCACCCTCTATTTCCTGATAGCAAGCAGCCAGCGTCAGGAGCCGCAAGCGACACTGGAGCAGGCCGTGGAGGCCTACGAGGAAAACAGCCTCGCGTCAAAATCTGAAAGTAATTTATAGATCAGATGGATATATAAATATTTTAATGTCGTTTCTTCAGTTTCTCGCCATGCAGGCGGGATCCCCGCATTCAGCCTGGTGTCAGACTGATCTTCTAGAGATCTTCGACCGAGTTCTGGAAAATCACGTGGGCAAATGCCACCCTGCCTTTTCCGCCACGGCGCTGAAGAACAAACACGATAGACGAAAATTTGCGGCTACCGGACCTGTCACGCGTTCCGGTAGCCGTTTTTCATCGGTCAATTATGCTGGTGGTCGCCGCCGCCCTTGGCTGCGCCTGCGGACAGCACGATCTCCACCTTGCCGGCCTTTTCGAAGATGAGCGTTACCGGCACTTTGTCGCCTTCGGCAAAGGGCTTCTTCACATCGAAGAACATCATATGCAGGCCGCCGGGCTTCAGCTCCACCGTCTGGCCGGCGGGAATGACGATGCCGTCATCCAGCTTGCGCATTTTCATGACGTCATTGACCATGGCCATCTCGTGGATTTCAGCACGTCCGGCGGACGACGATTCGACGCCGATCAGCTTGTCGTCGCTATCGCCGGTATTCTTGATGGTCACGTATCCACCGCCCACGGGCTGGCCCGGCAGCATGGCCTTTGTCGTTCCGTCCGACACTTCGAGGCTGCCGGCCTTCACGACATCCATATCCATGGCCGAGTGATCATGGCCGCCGGCATGTGCGGACTTTGCGGCAACGCGAATGGTGGGAGCGGGACTTTTAAGGGAATGCGGATCGACGCCGGCCGCTGCCACTTCATCCCAGGAAACCTTGCCCTTGTCGCCGCAGAGCTGCGTTACCTTGAATGGCAGGTCCTGCCCCGCTTCTATACCGGAGATTTTTCCCTGCACGGCGAAGGTGTCGTAGAATTCATCCGGCAGGTTGCCGCCTTTCCAGCGGATTTCGACCGGTCCACTTTTAATCTCCTTGCCGTGGTTCTTGTAGGCCTTCTGGTAGTCTCCCTTGATGACCTCCAGCTCCCAGCCAGCCTTAGGCTGGGGCTTGGCGGAAATGAATCCTTCCGGCAGCTTGATCTGAACTTCGGTGGTGGCGAGCCCGCCTTCGCAGCCATGCGGCACCTGGAGGGCGGCAACGACGGTGCTTTCCTGTTCGGCCGAACCGTCAACGAATGTGGCGTGGGCGAAAGCCTGCGCGGTCGAAACCGAGGCGACGAAAAGGCTGCAGGCGATGATCTTGGTGGTTTTCATTTGCTTGTCCCTGCGACTGCTATCCCTCTGGGTCCGTGCAGCCGCTCCGTGCCGCCAAAGGCGGCGATAATCCCGTAAAACGAAAAATCAGGCGGACAGGGATGGCGGGCCGCGCGCGGCGGGCTTCTGGATCGTCAGCACGGAGCGGAAGCTCCATTCCGCAGGCAGGCGATTGTCGAGCCAGGCAAATTCAGTCTTCAGCCAACCAGCCGTATCGGGCATCGGCAGAAGAATGGACGAGGCCAGGAGGCAGGCCTCGCAAAACAGTATGGCGTCGCCGGAGTGGGCGGGGCCTTCCTTGGTATGGGGAGCATTGACGCCGTTGCCATGGCCAAGGCAGATTTCCGCAAAGGTGCCGTCCGGCAGCCGGTAACTCTCATCCAGCGCAACGCCGGGGGCTGCGGCAAGTGCCGGCTTGTGGGCAAAACCGAGGGACAACATCAGGGTCGCGCAGAAAATGCGAAGCATTTTCTCCATCCCCATCAACTGTCGTGTTCGATTTGCATCCATATCCTATGGCGATATCCCTGTTTCTCTCCGATTTCAAAGGGGAATTTTGCCGCAGGCCAGACCGTCGCAAGGGAACAATAGATGCCGGGCGGCATTTTCCTGCCGCAACCATCGTTCCAAGGGAGGCCCGACATGCCAGCCAAATCGAAGGCCCAGCAGAAAGCGGCGGGCGCCGCACTGGCGGCCAAACGCGGAGAAATGAAGAAATCCAGTTTAAAAGGTGCTTCAAAAAGCATGGAGAAGTCCATGACAGAAAAAGAACTTGAGGATTTCGCATCGACAAAACGCAAGGGTCTGCCGGAGAAAAAATCCGACTGAAGAAAGCTGCCAAGACAATCTGTCGCCGCAGATCGCTGCGCCGATGGCGCAGATGGAGCAAGAATCTGTTCAGATGCGTCATTTGGTCCTTGCCAATAACGGGTCTTCGAAGATAATGAGCGTCGCATCATCGTTGGGAGAAACCGCTTCACTGCGGTGCCGAAGGAGCAACCGCCCCGGAAACTCTCAGGCAAAAGGACCAGCGGTGACGACGGAACTCTGGAGAGAAGCCACCTTTCATAAGGACGGCTCGCCGAAGGGATAACAATCTCAGGCGACAAGGACAGAGGGGGCTCTTGAACCCGGCGTGTTTCAGCGCCATGACCTGAGCCCGCGCGATCGTTCGCGCAACCCTGGAGGCGTCCTTGGACGATACCGCCGAGCTTCAAATCACGCCGCTCAATTCCCTGCATCTATCGCTTGGCGCCCGCATGGTGCCTTTCGCCGGTTATGACATGCCGGTGCAATATCCGGCCGGTGTTCTGAAGGAACATCTTCAGACCCGCACCTCCGCCGGTCTGTTCGACGTGTCCCATATGGGCCAAGTGATCCTGAGGGCGAAGTCCGGCAGAAATGAAGATGCCGCACTCGCGCTGGAAAAGCTGGTGCCGGTGGATATTCTCGGCCTGAAGGAAGGCCGCCAGCGCTACGGTTTCTTCACCGATGAAAATGGCGGCATTCTCGATGACCTGATGATCACCAATCGCGGCGACCATCTTTTCGTCGTCGTCAATGCGGCCTGCAAGGATGCCGATGTCGCCCATATGAAGGCGCATCTTTCAGACCGCTGCGAGATCACCCTTCTCGACGACCGGGCGCTCATCGCGCTGCAAGGACCGCGCGCGGAGGCGGTTCTGGCTGAACTCTGGGCCGGCGTCTCGGAAATGAAATTCATGGATGTGCAGGAAGTGCCGCTGCATGACGTGCCCTGCATCGTCTCGCGCTCCGGTTATTCCGGTGAAGACGGCTTTGAAATCTCCGTGCCCGCCGACAAGGCGGAAGAGATCGCCAAGGCGCTGCTCGAACATCCCGACTGCGAGCCGATCGGGCTTGGCGCGCGCGACAGCCTGCGCCTCGAAGCCGGCCTTTGTCTCTATGGCAACGACATCGACACCACGACCTCCCCCATCGAAGCCTCGCTCGAATGGGCGATCCAGAAGGCGCGCCGCGCTGGCGGCGACCGCGAGGGCGGTTTTCCCGGCGCAGAGCGCATTCTCGGCGAACTGAAAGACGGCACATCGCGCCGCCGTGTTGGCCTGAAGCCGGAAGGTAAGGCGCCGGTGCGCGGCCATTCGAAGCTTTTCGCAGATGCCGAGGGCAAGACGGAGATCGGTGAAGTGACCTCGGGCGGTTTCGGTCCCTCGGTCGAAGGTCCCGTCGCCATGGGTTACGTCCCCGTTTCCCACGCCGCTCCCGGTACAGCTGTCTTTGCGGAAGTGCGCGGCAAATATCTGCCCGTCACCGTCGCCGCCCTGCCCTTCATCAAGCCCACCTATAAACGATAATCTTCATCCCATCTCCGGAGAGAATACGATGCTGAAATTTACCGCAGAACACGAATGGCTGAAGTTCGAAGGCGATATCGCCACCGTTGGCATCACCAGTCACGCCGCTGAACAGCTTGGCGATCTCGTTTTCGTCGAATTGCCGGAAGTGGGCGCCACCTTCTCCAAGGATGGCGACGCGGCGACCGTTGAATCCGTCAAGGCGGCTTCCGACGTCTATTGTCCGCTGGATGGCGAAGTGGTGGAAATCAACCAAGCCATCGTCGATGACCCCTCGCTCGTCAATTCCGACCCGCAGGGCGCCGGCTGGTTCTTCAAGCTCAAGCTTTCCAACGCCGCAGATGCCGATACGCTGCTTGACGAGGCAGCCTACAAGGAGCTGATCGCGTAATGACGACGCCCACCGAATTCCATTTCACCGACTATCAGCCCTATGACTTCGCTAACCGGCGTCACATCGGGCCGTCGCCGTCGGAAATGGCCGAGATGCTGAAGGTCGTTGGCTATAAGAGCCTCGACGCGCTCATCGACGCCACCGTTCCCTCTTCCATCCGCCAGAAGGCGCCGCTGACCTGGGGTGCCGCGCTGACCGAACGCGAGGCGCTCGACCGTCTTCGCGAGACGGCCAACAAAAACCAGGTTCTGACCTCGCTGATCGGCCAGGGTTATTACGGTACGATCACGCCGCCGGTCATCCAGCGCAATATTCTGGAGAACCCGGCCTGGTACACGGCCTATACGCCCTACCAGCCGGAAATCAGCCAGGGCCGCCTTGAGGCGCTGCTGAACTACCAGACCATGGTGTGCGATCTGACCGGTCTCGATGTTGCCAACGCATCGCTGCTCGATGAAGCGACGGCGGCTGCCGAAGCCATGGCCATGTGCCAGCGCGTTGCGAAATCCAAGGCGACCGCCTTCTTCGTTGACGCCAATTGCCATCCGCAGACCATCGCGCTGATCGAGACCCGCGCTGCCCCGCTCGGCTGGAAGGTGATCGTCGGCAACCCGTTCACCGATCTCGATCCGGTCGATGTGTTCGGCGCGATCTTCCAGTATCCCGGCACCCACGGGCATGTCAGCGATTTCTCCGGCCTGATTTCCCGCCTGCACCAGACGGGCGCGATTGCCGCCGTCGCCGCCGATCTTCTGGCGCTGACGCTCCTGAAATCTCCCGGCGAAATGGGTGCGGATATCGCCATCGGTACCTCGCAGCGTTTCGGCGTTCCGGTTGGTTACGGCGGTCCGCATGCGGCCTACATGGCCGTCAAGGACGCACATAAGCGCTCCATGCCCGGCCGTCTGGTCGGCGTTTCGGTCGATGCGCGTGGCAACCGCGCCTATCGCCTGTCGCTGCAGACCCGCGAGCAGCATATCCGCCGCGAAAAGGCCACCTCCAACATCTGCACAGCGCAGGTGCTGCTCGCCGTCATGGCTTCGATGTATGGCGTCTTCCATGGCCCGCAGGGCATCAAGGCGATTGCCCAGCAGACCCACCAGAAGGCCGTGCTGATGGCCAAGGGTCTGGAAAAGCTCGGCTACACCATCGAGCCGGAAACCTTCTTCGACACCATCACCGTTGAAGTTGGCCACATGCAGGGCGTCATCCTGCGTTCGGCCGTGGCGGAAGGCGTGAACCTGCGCAAGGTGGGCGCGACCAAGATCGGCATGAGCCTTGACGAGCGCACGCGCCCGGCAACGCTGGAAGCCGTCTGGCGCGCCTTCGGCGGCAATTTCTCGATCTCGGATTTCGAGCCGGAATATCGCCTGCCGAAGGAACTGCTGCGCACCAGCCAGTATATGACGCATCCGATCTTCCACATGAACCGCGCCGAAAGCGAGATGACCCGTTACATCCGCCGCCTTTCGGACCGCGATCTGGCGCTCGACCGCTCGATGATCCCGCTCGGTTCCTGCACCATGAAACTGAATGCGACAGCGGAGATGCTGCCAATCACCTGGCCGGAATTTTCCGACATTCATCCCTTCGTACCGGCCAATCAGGCGCTAGGCTACAAGGAGATGATCGACGATCTTTCCGAAAAGCTGTGCTCGGTCACCGGTTACGACGCCTTCTCCATGCAGCCGAATTCCGGCGCGCAGGGGGAATATGCGGGGCTTCTGACCATCCGCAACTACCACCTCGCCAATGGCGGCACACATCGCGACGTCTGCCTTATTCCGACTTCCGCGCATGGCACCAACCCTGCCTCCGCGCAGATGGTCGGCATGAAAGTGGTGCCGGTGAAGGTGCGGGACAACGGCGATATCGATATCGATGATTTCCGTGCAAAAGCAGAGCAGTATGCGGAAAACCTCTCGTGCTGCATGATCACCTACCCGTCCACCCATGGCGTGTTCGAGGAGACGGTTCGCGAGATCTGCGAGATCACCCACAAGCATGGCGGACAGGTCTATCTCGACGGCGCCAACATGAACGCCATGGTCGGTCTCGCCCGTCCCGGCGATATCGGTTCGGACGTTTCGCATCTCAATCTGCACAAGACCTTCTGCATTCCGCATGGCGGCGGTGGCCCCGGCATGGGACCGATCGGCGTCAAGGCGCATCTTGCTCCCTACCTGCCCGGCCATCCGGCGACGGACGGTCGTGAGGGTGCGGTGTCTGCTGCCCCGTTCGGCTCGCCGTCGATCCTGCCGATCTCCTGGAGCTATTGCCTGATGATGGGTGGCGAAGGGCTGACGCAGGCGACCAAGGTGGCGATCCTCAACGCCAACTACATCGCCGAACGGCTAAAGGGCGCTTATGACGTGCTCTACAAGTCCGAAACCGGACGCGTGGCGCATGAGTGCATCATCGATACCCGCCCGCTGGCAGACAGCTGCGGCGTGACGGTGGACGATGTCGCAAAGCGCCTCATCGACTGCGGTTTCCACGCGCCGACCATGAGCTGGCCGGTCGCCGGCACATTGATGATCGAGCCGACGGAATCCGAAACCAAGGCGGAAATCGACCGTTTCTGCGATGCCATGCTGGCGATCCGTGAGGAAGCCCGCGACATCGAGGAAGGCCGTGCGGACAAGACCAACAACCCGCTGAAAAACGCGCCGCACACCGTGGAAGACCTCGTCGGCGAATGGGATCGTCCCTATAGCCGCGAAAAGGGCTGCTTCCCGCCCGGCGCGTTCCGCATCGACAAATACTGGTCGCCGGTCAACCGCATCGACAATGTCTATGGTGACCGCAACCTCATCTGCACCTGCCCGCCAATGGAGGCTTACGCCGAAGCAGCGGAATAAGGCATCGGTGCGAACCGACATACGAAGGCCCGGAGCGATCCGGGCCTTTTTTCGTTATGGCAAGGTTTTCGTTATCTGGCGATCACGCTTCCGCATGGTTGATCCTGGCATAGTCCGTGTTAAACAGATGACGCTGCGACATGGGGATGGAGTGGGAATGCGTCTGATTTGCCTGAACGGCTGGGGCGGAAAGCTTCATGACGAGCTCGTTCCCTATATTGCCTCGTCCGACCCCGATATCTTATGTCTGCAGGAAGTGGTGCACACACCGGCCGCCACGCAGGACTGGCTGAGTTATCGTGAGCACGGCATTGACTTGCCGCAAAGGGCGAATTTCCTGCGGGATGTCGCGGACGCTCTGCCCGATCACGTAGCAGTGTTCTGCCCCGCGGCGCAGGGCGATCTCTGGCAGGGCGAGACTCGATATCCTTCCCAATGGGGACTGGCGACCTTCGTGCGCAGGTCCATCGCCATCGTTGCGCAGGCGCAGGGTTTCGTGCATGGCGCCTTCTCTGCGGATGGATATGGCGATCACCCACGTTCACGCACGGGCCACGCCATCAGGGTTTTTGACTTCATGACCGGTCAGCCCGCCATCATCGCCCATATGCATGGGCTGCGCGACCTCGACGGCAAGCACGATACCGCAGCCCGCCTGGCGCAGGCAAAACGCCTTGTCCAACTTGTGAAAAACATTGCGGAGGATGGCGACCGGATCGTCGTCTGCGGCGACTTTAATGTTCTGCCTGAGAGCGAAACCTTCGCCGTGTTGAAGGAACTGGATCTCACCGAACTTGTCACCACGCGCGGCTTCACCGACACCCGGACCTCGCATTATGCCAAACCGAACCGCTATGCGGATTACATGCTGGTCAATCCGGCTGTAGAAGTCGATCACTTCGATGTGGTGAGACAGCCTGAGGTCTCGGACCATTGCCCGCTGCTGCTCGAATTCCGCTAAGATTCAACATCCCAACGGCCATTTTCTCATGACTGCCTTAGCGCACAAGCCGGATATCGCTCGTCACCACCGTTTTGCCGGTCCGTGCGTCCTTGTCGGTGGTGCGCAACCGCAGGCCATTATCGCCAACCTTTTCAATGGTCATGGCGGCGACACGGTCACCGTTGATATCGCGATTCCAGCGGACGGTCAGGTTGATCGCATTTCCCTGTCTCGTGCCGGAAAGGGCAGACGGGCGGCCGGAAGGGCCGGTATAGGCGCCGCTATAGCGCCCGCCCTTCGCCGAGAGATCGGCGGCGATTGCGCGCTTTACCACAAGCAGTCCCCGGCAAGTGCCGGACATGTTGAGCGTACAGTTCACGCTGATCGGCGGCGTGCCAATGCGGGTAATCACGGTTCCCTTGCCCGCCCAGGTGCCTTTCAGCGACGAGAGGAATTCGCGTTCATCCGCATGCGCGGGCTGTGCGCCGAGCAATCCGGCAGAAAATAAAATCGCAAAAGCCTTGGTCTTCATGGCGAGTATCCGTTTTTTCCACGAAGGCTAACTCGCTTGCGCCGACAAACGTTCCTTCGGTCTATTCTGCAACCGTCAAAAATATCGGCGGACCAATATTTCCGTTGTGTCAGTGCAACCAAATGCGGGCACAGATGTTTCTCGCCAGCCTCGATCAATTTCCCATCCTTTCGCGCATATTTTCGGAGCATATTTCATGACGACAATCGGCGTTCCGGCAGCGCGCGGCAGGCTTCCTTCCGGTGGTCTGCCCCGCAGCGGCGGCATTTCAGACCGCACGCTTTTTGCCCTTGCAGCGCTGAACTTTTTCCTCGCCGATGCCCGCGACGGCCTTGGGCCGTTTCTGGATGCCTTTTTAGCGACAAAGGGCTGGTCTTCGCTTTCGCTGGGCATGATTGCCACGCCGCTCTGTGGCGCGCTCGTGGATGGCACGACGTGGAAAAGGCTGCTGATCGCCATTCCCGTCATCCTCGTGACCATCGGCGCGCTGATCACGCTGATCTTTCCGGATGCATGGATCGTCTGGACCGGTCAGATCATGACGGCCGTCGTCGGCGCCGTGGTCGGGCCGGCACTTGCTGGCCTCGCACTCGGCCTTGTCGGCGAACGCCTGTTCTCCCATCAGATTTCACGCAACGAGTTCTGGAACCACGGCGGCAATTTTGCATCGCTTTTCGCGACCTATGTGGTGGTTACCTTCTTCGGCATGAACGGTATCATCGGCCTCATGCTGCTGACCGCTGCAGGCGCATTGGTCGCGACGGCGGCCATCGACCCCGATCGAATCGACCACAACGTCGCCCGCGGCCTTGCCGAAGACAAGGGAGAACCCGGCCCGTCCGGCATCAAGGTGTTACTGCAGGAGCGCGGGCTGATCTTTCTCGCCATCATTCTGCTTGTTTTCCACTTCGGCAACGCGCCGATGAGCCGGTTGATCGCGCAGGATTTCGCCATCGAACTGCAGACGCCCTTCCGCACCACCGCCATCATTACCGGCGTCGCGCAATTCGCGATGATCTTCGTCGCCGCAATGGCCCCATGGCTGATACGCCGTTTCGGCCTCTCGACCGTTTTCATCATCGCGCTAATCGCGTTGCCGATACGCGGTCTTCTCGCCTCAGCCTTCACGGATTTCTGGGTGATTTTCCCGGTGCAGTTTCTCGATGGCGTTGGCGCCGGCCTGCTCGGCATCGTCACCCCGGTTGCGGTGGAGAGGATTTTGAAGGGCACCGGTCGTTTTAATGTCGGCCTTGCCAGCGTCATGATGGTTCAGGGTATCGGCGCATCGTTCAGCAATGTCGTCGCAGGCTGGCTGGTGACGAAGGGCGGTTATTCGCTGTCGCATCTCGTCGGCGGCGGCATTGCCGCTATCGCCATCGGGCTTTTTATTCTTCATCGCAACGAGATAGCGCCGAAACAGGATGACGACGCCGCCTCTCACCAACGGCACTGAAGGCGCAAACAAAAAGGAGGCCTGACGGCCTCCTGAAATCTCATCGTTTGTTGTCTGATCAACCGACGAAAGCGCGCTCGATCACGAATTCGGCGGGCTTGTTATTGGCGCCTTCGTTCAGGCCGGCCTTTTCAAGCAGTTCCTTGGTGTCCTTCAGCATCGCCGAGGATCCGCAGATCATGCCGCGATCGATCTCGGGATCGAGCGCCGGAACGCCGAGATCCGCAAACAGCTTGCCATTTTCGATCAGCGTGGTGATACGACCCTTGAAGGGGTAATCTTCGCGGGTGACGGTCGCATAATGCTTCAGCTTGTCGCCGACGATCTCGTTCAGGAATTCGTGGTTGCGGATTTCCTCGACCAGATCGAAGCCATATTTCAGCTCGGCCACGTCGCGGCAGGTATGGGTGAGGATGACTTCCTCGAATTTCTCATAGGTTTCCGGGTCACGGATCAGGCTCGCGAAAGGCGCGATGCCGGTGCCGGTGGAGAACATGTAAAGCCGTCTGCCAGGCGTCAGCGCATCCAGAACCAGCGTGCCTGTCGGCTTCTTGCGCATCAGGACCGTATCGCCGGGCTTGATCGCCTGAAGATGCGATGTCAGCGGACCGTTCGGAACCTTGATCGAGAAGAATTCCAGTTCCTCGTCCCAGGCGGGGCTGGCGATGGAATAGGCGCGGTAGATCGGCTTGTCGCCGACCATCAGGCCGATCATGGCGAATTCGCCGGAACGGAAACGGAAGCCGGCCGGGCGCGTCATGCGGAAACGGAACAGGTGGTCGGTATAGTGTTCCACCGATAAAACCGTCTCGGCGTAAACACCGTCAGGTATCTTGATCGCGAAATCTTCCGTCTTGGCTGGCGCGTTCATTTCAGGTTCCGTCCATTCTTATTCGATGCGACATTCTCCGACCGGGCAATTATACCATTTTTGCTCCGGTTTGAAGGCATGAGAATGTCAATACTGCCATGTGCGTAGGAAATATGTATCAAAAACTCATATTTCCACGCAACGTGTCATAGAGACGCACGACGACGCCAGCTATAGGCCTCACCGCCGCTCGCCGGCTTGGCTGTCGGCTGGTAATAAACCGGGATTTCCGGCAGGCGATTTTCGGACAGGCGGCGGATGGCCGTGCCGTTCGTTACCGCAAAGCTGGTGAAACCGGTGCGCAACATCAACGGCACCTGATCGATCAGGACGTCGCCAACCGCCCTCACCTCGCCCGCAAAACCGAGACGGCTGCGCAGCAGCGAAGCGTGGCTGAACCCGCGACCGTCATTGAAGGCCGGGAAGCTTACGGCGACAAGGTCGATACGGTCGAGATAGGGGCCGAGCCGCGTCACATCGTCGGCGGGCGTGATCAGAACACCGAGGCCGATATCGTTGCTTTCGGCGGCACGAACCAGAAAATCGGCAAGTGGGAGCACCGGCTTCTGCTCCGCCGTCGCTTTCACTTCTTCCGTTTCGATCACCCAGTGATCGTTTTCCACGAAGCCGTCGCGGTTCCAGATTTTCGTCATGGCATTCTCCTCAGGCGGCTTCTGCAGCGGAACCGTAGAGCGCATCCTTGAATGGCTGCGGTCCAACGCGGCGATAGGCTTCGAGGAAGATTTCTTCCTTCGAAAGGCGAAGCCCGAGATAGGTGTCGACGATGGTTTCGATGGCGTCGGTGACTTTTTCCGGCTCGAAGCCACGGCCGATGATTTCACCGATCGAGGTGTTCTCATCGCCCGATCCGCCAAGCGTGATCTGGTAGAGTTCCGCGCCCTTCTTTTCCACACCCAGCAGGCCGATATGGCCGACATGGTGGTGGCCGCAGGCATTGATGCAGCCGGAAATCTTGATCTTCAGCTCACCGATTTCCGCCTGACGCTCCGGCGAACCGAAGCGGGTTGAAATTTCCTGCGCCACCGGAATGGAGCGCGCATTGGCGAGCGCGCAATAGTCCAGCCCGGGACAGGCAATGATATCGGTGATCAGCCCGGCATTGGCGGTCGCAAGGCCAGCGCCTACCAGCGCGCGATAAACCGGCTCGAGATCGGCCAGCGCCACATGCGGCAGGATGATGTTCTGCTCATGGCTGATACGGATTTCGTCGAAGGCATATTCCGCGGCGATATCGGCGACGAGTTCCATCTGCTCGTCCGTCGCATCGCCCGGAATGCCGCCGATCGGCTTCAGCGAAATCGTCACCATGCCATAGTCCGGGTGCTTGTGCGGCGCGACGTTCTGCTCGACAAAACGGGCAAAGCCTTCATCGGCCCGCTTCCAGCGCGCCAGGCTTTCCCAGCCTTCCGGCCGGTCCTTCAGTGCCGGCGGCGCGAAATAAGCGGTGATTGCCGCGATATCGGCATCCGGAAGCTTCAACTCGGTGTTCTTGAGTTCAGCGAATTCGACCTCGACCTGACGGGCCAGTTCTTCCGCGCCGGTCTCATGCACGAGGATCTTGATGCGCGCCTTGTATTTGTTGTCGCGACGGCCGTGCAGGTTATAAACGCGCATGATCGCCGTCGTGTAGGACAAGAGGTCCTCTTCCGGCAGGAAGTCGCGGATTTTCTTGGCGATCAT
Source organism: Agrobacterium sp. 22-221-1 (assembly GCF_053522445.1). NCBI lineage: Bacteria > Pseudomonadati > Pseudomonadota > Alphaproteobacteria > Hyphomicrobiales > Rhizobiaceae > Agrobacterium > Agrobacterium sp. 22-221-1. The sequence continues at coordinate 419,868 of NZ_JBNWCL010000001.1, read as the reverse complement.
CGGCGTGCGGCCCTGCCCGCCGCCGACATAAACGGCGAACCCGATCTCACCCTTGTCGTTCTTTTTCAGATGCAGGCCGATATCGTGCACCTGAATGGCGGCACGGTCGCGCTCGGCGCCGGTGACGGCGATCTTGAACTTGCGCGGCAGGAAGGAGAATTCCGGGTGCACGGAAGACCACTGACGCAGGATTTCCGCATAGGGACGTGGATCGGCGACCTCATCGGCCGCCGCACCGGCGAAATGATCGGCGGTGACGTTGCGAATGCAGTTGCCGGACGTCTGAAGCGCGTGCATTTCCACGCTCGCCAGTTCGGACAGGATATCCGGCGTATCGGAGAGGCGCGGCCAATTGTACTGGATGTTCTGACGGGTGGTGAAGTGGCCATAACCCCGGTCATATTTGCGGGCGATATGGGCCAGCATCCGCATCTGCTTCGAATTCAGCGTGCCGTAAGGAATGGCGACGCGCAGCATATAGGCGTGCAGCTGAAGATAGACGCCGTTCATCAGGCGCAGCGGCTTGAACGCATCCTCGGCCAGTTCGCCGGAAAGGCGGCGCTCGACCTGATCGCGAAACTGCGCCACGCGGCCTTCAACAAATGCGTGATCGAACTCGTCGTAACGGTACATATTCTTCCTCAGACTGCGATGAATGCTGCATCGGCCGGCTTGAAGCCGGTGGCATAGTGCACGGTGGGGCCGGCGGCGCGAATGCGTTCGCGAAGACGCGTCGGCCAAAGCTTGCCGTTCTCCTCGATGACATCGATAACGGCCACATCGACGACCTTGTTGGCGGAAAAATCCCGCTTGCCGATTTCCTCGAACGAGGCGACGGCCTCCGCATGGCGGGCAACGATTGCGCCCTGCAGGTTCTCCGTCCACTCCCCGTTGGCATCGAGCCAGACGGCGATGCCATCGCTCAGGCGGTTGGCGGTCAAAACCTTGTCAGCCATTTACATACTCCCGTTTGAAATCCGCCGGCCGCACTGACGATGCAAGCGCCTCGGACCTGTCAAAATTGGCGCCCGCCACAGCATCGCCGATGATGACCATGACCGGTCCGGTCAGTTCATCGCGATGTTCGAGCTCGGGCAGATCGTTCAGTGTGCCATGCAGCAGGCGGCGATCCGCGCGGCTGGCGTTTTCGATGACGGCGACGGTGGTTTCCACACCCAATCCCGCGTCGATCAGCCGCTTCGCGACCGAAGCAGCAACACTGCGGCCCATATAGACGGCGATGGTGGCGCCGGAAACCGCAAGCCGGGCCCAATCTGGCAGGACATCGCCGGCCAGATCGTGGCCGGTGGTGAAAATCAGCGATGAAGCGACACCGCGCAGCGTCAGCGGCAATTCGAAATCCGCAGCCGCGGCGAAGGCCGACGTGATGCCGGGCACGATCTCATAGGCAATACCGGCCTCGCGCAGCGCCGCCATTTCTTCGCCCGCCCGGCCATAGACCAGCGGATCGCCGGATTTGAGGCGCACGACGCGCTTGCCATCTTTGCCGAGGCGCACCAGCAGACGGTTGATCTCATCCTGCGATTTGCTGTGGCAGCCCTTGCGCTTGCCGACGGAGAGGCGCTCCGCATCGCGGCGGCCCATATCGACAATCGCCTGCGGCACAAGCGCATCGTAAACGATCACATCGGCTTCCATCAGCACGCGCTGCGCGCGCAGCGTCAGCAGATCTTCAGCGCCCGGTCCCGCGCCGACGAGCCAGATACGGCCTTCGCTGCGTTCGGGCGATTGCAGCAGGCGGTCGACGGCCTGGCGGGCGGAGAGCGTGTCGCCAACGGCGACGGCATCCGCCACTGCACCTGAAAAGAACCGTCGCCAGAAATTGCGCCGCAAGGCGCCCTTCGGCACGTTCTGCTCGGCCGCATCACGATACTGCACGGCAAGGCGCGCAAGCTTGCCAAGCGACGGCGACAGCATCTGGTCGATGCGGGCGCGGATCATCTGGGCGAGAACGGGCCCTGCCCCTTCCGTGCCGATAGCCACGGCGACGGGCGCACGGGCGACGAGCGCCGGAGTGAAAAAATCGCAGAATTCCGGCTGATCCACCGCATTGGCGGGAATTTTCGCGGCGCGCGCGACGGTGACGATCTCACGGTCCAGCGCCTCATCGCCGGTAGCGGCGAAGACCAGCGTGGCGCCTTCGATCAACGCACCGGCGAAAGCCAAAGCCCGATGATCAATGCCGTTTTCGCCGATATAACGGGCAAAATCGGCTTCCGGCTGATCGGCATAGGCAACGATATGCGCGTTGGTGTTGGCGAGAAGCCTCACCTTCGCGAAGGCTTCATCGCCATTTCCGAAAACAGCAACCTGCCGCCCCTCGACCCGGAAGAAAGCGGGGAAGGTTGAAAGGCGGTCGCCAGCAGCGGAAAAATCATGTTCGTTGTGCATTGGACATATATCCCGCATTGCGGTGCAAGATTGAAGAAACAGAAATTCAAGCCTTTCCGGCACCTGGATTTTTATTTCTCGAAGACCCCGGTTTTGGAGGAAAACAAACCGGCGATGCTTTTCCAACCCCGCGCAAGCCCTGAGAATCCCCTCGCAATCCCTTGACAAAGCGGGTCCTCGCGCCGAACAAGGAGCGACCATCGACTGTCGATTTCCCCATGCGAAGACCGCTTTTTCTTAGAGCGGCACGAAGGACCAGACCCTTGACCAGCCCCACCATCGCCGCCCGCCTTCTCGATGTCATCGAACACGATATCCTGCCCTTGACGGCGCGTGGCGTCAGCCTTGGCAACAAGGTTTTCGGTGCGGCGATCCTGCGCAAATCGGACCTGTCGCTGGTGATCGCCGAGACAAATAACGAGCTGGAGAATCCGCTCTGGCATGGCGAAGTGCACACGCTGAAGCGGTTTTACGAGCTGGGCGAAAAGCCGAACACGAAGGAGCTGATTTTTCTCTCCACCCACGAACCCTGCACCATGTGCATGTCCGCCATCACCTGGGCCGGCTTCGATAATTTCTACTCCTTCTTCAGCCACGAGGATTCCCGCGACGCTTTCGCGATCCCTCACGACCTGAAAATCCTCAAGGAAGTTTTCGGACTGGAACCGGGCGGCTATCGCCGCAACAATGCCTTCTGGAATTCGTATTTCATCGCCGATCTGGTGGAGGGTGAAGACGATCCGCTGAAATCCACGCTGAAGGCGCAGACGGCCCGTATCAAGGCCGCCTATGACGATCTTTCCACCAGCTACCAGTCGTCCAAGAGCGGCAACGACATTCCATTGAACTAGAGCATTTCCGCGGGAGGTGCGTGGCGGTTTTCCGTCCGGGCGATGCGCAGAAACAAAAAACGAAGGTTTGAGACACTATGGAAGCCTCGAAGGATATTTCCCGCCTGATCGAGATCATGGAAGCCCTGCGGCAGCCGGAAACCGGTTGCCCTTGGGATGTCGTGCAGACCTTCGAGACGATCAAGCCCTATACCATCGAAGAGGCTTATGAAGTTGCCGACGCTATCGAGCGAAAGGATATGGACGATCTTTGCGAAGAACTGGGCGACCTTCTGCTGCAGGTGGTTTTCCATGCCCGCATTGCCGAAGAGATGGGCGAATTCGCCTTCGGCGATGTGGTGCAGGCCGTGACCTCGAAGATGATCCGCCGTCATCCCCATGTCTTCGCCGTATCCGACGCCGACACGCCGGACGGCGTCAAACTGCAATGGGATCGCATCAAGGCGGAAGAAAAACGCGAGCGTGCAGAGCGACGCGCGCGACGCGGTATCACCGAGGATTTCAAGGCCGGCTTTCTGGGCGGCGTACAGCGCAGCCAGCCGGCGCTGACCGAGGCCCTGAAGCTGCAGGAACAGGCAGCGCGTGCCGGTTTCGACTGGTCGAACCCCGCTCCCATTCTCGACAAGATCGAGGAGGAAATCGCCGAACTGCGTGAGGCGCTGGCGGAAGGAAAACCGGAAAAGGTTTCGGACGAGCTCGGCGATCTCATTTTTGCCCTCGTCAATATCGGCCGGCATGTCAAAGCCGATCCGGAAGATGCGCTGCGCGGTACGAACACGAAATTCCGCAGACGTTTCAATCACATCGAAACGTCGCTCAGCCAAAATGGCGAAACGCTGGAAGAAGCGAGCCTCGAGAGAATGGAAGATCTCTGGCAGGCGGCGAAACGCATCGAACGTTCGCTTGATACGGTTTCATCCTGATCGCAGGGATATGCAGTGAAGCCGGTAAGGCACAGCACTTCCACTATGACTGCCGAATGCATCTGGCATCCGCAACCGTCACCCCGGATTTAGTCCGGGGTCCAGCGCGATCAAGTCTTTGATCGCAAAAGACTCTTCTCACGGCGCAGACGCGCCGTGGCTGGATTCCGGCTCAAGGCCGGAATGACGGAGAGAGTTTGGGACAATGCAAGGAGCGCTCAGCGCTCCCAGTCCTCGCGTTCGCGGATAGTCACTTTACCAAGCTTCCGTTCCAGTTCGGCCGCTTGCGCTTCCGAAAGGCGCACATCGAGCGCGACCGATCCGTCCTCATGGTCTTCGCGACCGTCAACGATGGAATTATTGTAAATCCAGGAGATGAGCGGCAATTGCTCGACGGACAGAAGCACCGTCGTTTCCGTCAAGACACCGGAAAGACGCTTTGAAATTTCGTCCATCAGGGCATCGACGCCCTCACCCGTGATGGCCGAAACGGCGCGGATATCCGAACGGCCCTCGGCACGCTGCATGATCGCGTCGTGCGCTTCCGGCTCGAGACGGTCGACCTTGTTCCAGACCTCGATGATGCGCTTTTCCGCTTCCTTCTCGTCAATGCCGAGGTCACCGAGAATACGCAGCACATCCGCAGACTGGGCGGCATTGTCCGGATCGGACATATCGCGCACATGCAGAACGAGATCGGCTTCCAGCACCTCTTCCAGAGTGGCGCGGAAAGCGGCGACCAGATGCGTTGGAAGGTCGGAAATGAAACCGACTGTATCGGACAGGATGACGGTGCGGCCATGTGGCAGCTTCATGCGGCGCAAGGTCGGGTCGAGCGTAGCGAACAGCATATCCTCCGCCAGAACGCCGGCGCCGGTGATGCGGTTGAACAGCGTGGATTTGCCGGCATTGGTGTAACCGACCAGCGCGACGATCGGATGCGGCACCTTGCGGCGCTTCGCGCGGTGTAGCTGGCGCGTGCGCACCACCTGCTCCAGCTCGCGCTCCAGCTTCACGATGCGTTCCTGCAAAAGCCGGCGGTCGGCTTCGATCTGGGTTTCACCCGGACCGCCCATGAAGCCCGCACCGCCGCGCTGCCGTTCAAGGTGGGTCCAGCTTCGGACGAGGCGGCCCTTCTGGTAGTTCAGATGCGCAAGATCGACCTGCAGCGTGCCTTCCTTTGTGGAGGCGCGGCGACCGAAGATTTCAAGGATCAGGCCCGTGCGGTCGATGACCTTGCAATTCCACTGCTTTTCGAGATTGCGCTGCTGCACCGGGGTCAAAGGATGATCGACGATCACCAGGCCGGAATCGGTCTCGTCGAGAAGATGACCGATTTCTTCGATCTTGCCGGTTCCGAACAGCGTGGCGGGGCGCGGCTGGTTCACCGGAACGATGAGACCCTGCGTCACTTCCAGATCGATGGCGAGCGCCAGTCCTTTTGCTTCCTCAAGCTTGGCTTCGACCGAACGGCCGGGGGCAGCCGGGCCGGCAGCCGCATCGCGGGTTTCGCGCTGCTTGAGGACCGGCACGAGGACGACCGCACGCATGTCGTCGCGGCGCTTTTCCTGCTCCGGAATAATCGATTCGTTCGAGGTGTCGCGCGTTGAAATGGGTTCAGCCTTGTCCAGAAAGAGGATTGCGGCCGACCGCATCCGCGCGGGCGGCCATGGGGATTAACCTGACGGCACGGAAAATGTTCCCGGTCCGGGTCAGTCTATGTCGAATATCCGTCGAGGAAGCCCGATCAGGCGGCGCCTTCTTCGCTTTCGAACATCTGCATCGGCTGGCCGGGCATGATGGTGGAGATCGCATGCTTGTAAACAAGCTGCGAATGACCGTCACGGCGCAGAAGCACGCAGAAATTGTCGAAGGAGGTGACAACGCCCGTCAGCTTGACGCCGTTGATCAGGAAAATCGTGAGCGAAATCTTTTGCTTACGAACGGTATTGAGGAAGAGATCCTGAAGGTTTTGAGAACGTTCCGCCATGGCGCCGCTTCTTTCTTTTTTGCCGGCAGGGATACCGGAAAATAATCAATCAATAATAAGCCGGCCGAGTCTTGTCCCCCGCTTGGCCGGCCTCAAACTCTGGTATCAAATCGTGTTCCGTTCCGCAACGGTCAAAACAGCCGAATGAGTACGAGTATTGACCCACATTTTCAATTCGGGACAGTCAAAAATATTGTATCGAAACACGGAAAAGTTGTTCCACGTCGCGCACCGCATCGGCGGATGCGAACAGCACGACCCGGTCCTTCGCCTTGATTTTCGTGCTGCCATCCGGGCGGATCACCACGCCGTCGCGATAGATCGCCCCGATGCGCACACCCTCCGGCATATCGATGTCACGGAAAGACTGGCCGACCAGCGGCGACGTCTCCAGTGCTTCCGCCTCGATCACCTCCGCCGAGCCGCGCTGGACGGCATAGACTGAGCGGATACGACCCTTGCGCACGTGCTGAAGCACGCGGGAGATCGTCACGGCCCGTGGGTTGATATAGGCATCGAGCCCCAGAGAGCGGGCGACGTCGTGGAACGACGTACTGTTCAAAAGCGCCAGATTCGATTTGCAGCCGAGCTGCTTGGCAATCACCGCGGCCAGAATATTGGTCTGATCGTTATTGGTGAGCGTGACCATCAGATCGGCATCCTGAATATCGGCCTGCATCAGGATTTTCTGGTCGAGCGCCGAGCCGTGCATGACGATGGTATTGCTGAGCTGTTCTGATGCGGCAACCGCCCTGTCGCGGTCCGCCTCGATGATCTTCACCCGCGTTTTCGGCTGCATTTCCTCGATCTTGCGGGCGACGAAATGGCCGATATTGCCGGCGCCGGCAATCACGATGCGCTGCGCTTCCTGCTCCTCATGGCCGAAAAGGCTTAGGGTGCGACGGGCGTGCTGGCGCTGGCAGATGACATAGGCAAGGTCACCCACTCGCAACTGTTCCGAAGAATGCGCCACCTTGAGGATACTATCCCGGTACACGCCCACCACCGTGGCGATGAGGTCTGGAAAGAGGCTGGAGAGCTGCTGCAGCGGTGTGTTGATCACCGGGCAATCCTCCATGCATTCGATGGCCAGCATGTAGATCGTGTCGTCGGCGAAACGCACCACATCCGTTGCGCCCGGAAAGGCGATGCGCCGGAGCACCATCTTGCCGACTTCGACTTCAGGCGAAATCGTCACGTCGATGGACATGTTCTCGCGGCTGAAGAGATCGGCATATTCCGGCTTCAGATAGCTCTGGTCGCGGATGCGGGCGATCTTGGTCGGCACGCTGAACAGGGCATGCGCCACCTCGCAGGCGACGATATTGATCTCGTCATGCAAGGTCACGGCGATGATCATGTCGGCCTGGTCGGCGCCGGCCTTGGCCAGCATGTCGGGATGCGCGCCATGGCCGACATAACCGCGCACATCCAGCGTCTCGGTAATGGCGGTGATGAGCGGCGCGGCGGTATCGATCACCGATACTTCATTGTCTTCCCGCGACAATTGTTCGGCGATGCCGTAACCCACCTGCCCTGCGCCGCAAATGATGACTTTCATGCTGTCTCTCTGACGGAATAATCGGTTACGGCGAAGTGCCTTCTTTCCTTATACGCCGAGAGATTTCAGTTTGCGATGCAGTGCAGACCGTTCCATGCCGACAAATTCCGCCGTTCGCGAAATATTGCCGCCGAAGCGGTTGATCTGCGCCATCAGATAGTCGCGCTCGAACATTTCACGGGCTTCGCGCAGCGGCAGGGTCATGATGTGCTGATCGCCCTGCGCCGAAATCTTCGGCAGCATGTCGCCAATATCCGACGGCAGCATATCGGCCGAGATCGGCGCTTCACCGCCTTCTGGACGGGCGAGAATCATCAACCGCTCGATATTGTTGCGCAGCTGGCGGATATTGCCCGGCCAATCATGCGTCTGGAGAACGGCCATGGCGTCGTCGCCGATCTTGCGCGGACGGATGCCGGCCTGCTCGGAAATCTGGCGCATGAACATATCGACGAGGAAAGGAATATCCTCACGCCGTTCGGAAAGCGCCGGCACCTTCACCGGCACGACGGCGAGGCGATGATAGAGATCTTCACGGAACTGGCCTTCGGCAATCAGGCTTTCGAGGTGATGGGCGGTCGAGGAAATGATACGCACATCCACCTTCACCCGCTTGCCGCCACCAACGCGCTCGAACTGCTGATCGACTAGCACGCGCAGGATCTTGTTCTGCGTCTCGCGCGGCATTTCGCCGACTTCATCGAGATAAAGCACGCCGCGATGGGCTTCTTCCAGAGCGCCCACCTTGCGCGGTTGTCCGGGAAGGCCCTCCGTTCCGAAAAGCGCGATTTCCATGCGGTCAGGTGTGATCGTCGCGGCGTTGAGCGCCACGAAAGGTCCGCTCGCACGCGAGGACTTCTTGTGCACCATGCGCGCCACAAGTTCCTTGCCGGAACCGGAGGGGCCGAGGATCATGATGCGACTGTTGGTGGGTGCAACCCGGTCGATGGTCTGACGAAGCTGCGACACCGCAAGCGATGCGCCGACGAGTTCTACCGCGTCACCGGTACGCTTCTTGAGTTCCTGAACCTCGCGCTTCAGCTTGGAGTTTTCCAGCGCCCGCTCAGCGATCAGAATGAGGCGGTCGGCCTTGAACGGCTTCTCGATAAAGTCGAAAGCGCCGCGCTTGATGGCGTTGACGGCGGTTTCGATATTGCCGTGACCGGAAATCATGACCACCGGGATTTCGGGATGGCGGCTCTTGATCTCATCCAGCAGCGCCAGACCGTCGAGCTTAGAGCCCTGCATCCAGATATCGAGAAAGATCAGACGCGGCACGCGCTCCGAAATGGCGGCCAGCGCGCTGTCACTGTCGAACGCCATGCGGGTCTCGTGGCCCTCGTCGGAAAGAATGCCCGCTACGATTTCGCGAATGTCCGCCTCGTCATCCACGACCAGAATATCAGACGCCATATGCTGCTTCCTTGTTATTTTCGCCGCCGACCGCCTCGATATAGGGCAGCAGCACTCTGATCATGGCGCCGTGGCCGTGATCGAACTCCGGCGGGGCATCGTGGAGCTCCAGATACCCGCCATGCTCTTCGATGATTTTCTTGACGATGGCGAGGCCGAGGCCCGTGCCCTTGTCCCGCATTGTCATATAGGGTTCGAGAATGCGGTGACGGTTCTCGACGGGCAGGCCGCGGCCATTGTCGATGATGTCAGCCACGAAACGCGAATTGGCTTCGTCAAAAGCGGCGCGCACCAGAATTTTACCCGGCCGCTTTTCGCCTTCCACCGCCTCGATGGCTTCCGTCGCATTCTTGATGAGATTGCCGAAGGCCTGACCCAGCATACGGGCATCGAACATGCCCTCCAGCGGGATATCACCCAGTTCCGTCGCAAACTTCGTATCGGCGGCGCTGATTTCCCTGAGGAACGCCGCATCCTTCAGGATCGCCCGCAGATCCGACTTTTCCTTCGTCGGCTTCGGCATACGCGCAAAAGCGGAGAATTCGTCCACCATCCGGCCGATATCGCCGACCTGCCGGACGATGGTGTCCGTACACTGGTCGAAAACGGCGCGGTCGCTCTCGTCGATCTGCTTGCCGAAACGGCGCTTGATGCGCTCAGCGGAAAGCTGGATCGGCGTCAGCGGGTTCTTGATCTCATGCGCGATGCGCCGCGCCACATCCGACCATGCGGTCGAACGTTGGGCGATGACGAGATCGGTGATGTCATCGAGGGTGATAACGTAGCTGTCACGGCTGTCACGGGCGTCCTCACGGGTCACCTGCACATTGAGCGTCCGTTCCTTGCCGCGCCGCATGATGTTGATCTGCTTGCGAAAATTGCCACGTGACCAGGTATTGGCCTCGTTGACGACCTGTTCGATTTCGGGCGCTATCTCCGACAATTGCGCGCCGATAAGCTGCTCGGATGTCTGCGCCAGGAATTCTTCGCCCGACGGATTGACGATGGTGATCCTGCGGTTCTCATCGACACCGATGACGGCGGCGGTAACGCCTGACAGCACGGCCTCGATGAAGCGGCGGCGGTCGTCAATATCGTCCTTGGCCTCGATGATCTGTTCCTGCTGGCTGCGCAGTTCCGAGACCATCTTGTTGAAGGTGCGCGACAGGCGGCCAACGTCACCATCGACGGCGCGGACGGGAACCAGCACATGCATGTTGCCGGTGGCGACACTGTCTGCCGCACTGATGAGGAGACGGATCGGCCGCACGATACGGTCGGCCACCGCAATCGCCGTCCAGATGGCGGCGAGAAGCACGATCAGCGCGAAACCGAGATAGAGGATCGCAAAGGCGATTTGCAGCGGCGCGCGGCCTGCCTCCATCGCCTTGTATTCGGCGCGGTTCTCTTCCATCAGCCGCATCGCGCTCATCACCTTGGGATCGACCGCGCGCACCGTGTAAAGGAAAGTGCCGCTGATGCCTTCGAGCTTGATAATGGCGCCAACGAGGTTGGTGATACCGGGCGGTATCAGCGTCGGCTGGCCGGCGGCCGCCTTTTCAAGCGCGTCATGCGGTATGGCGGGAAGCGGTTTTTCGGTCTTGATGTCGGCCTGAGCAACGGCGTCGCCGTCCTCCTGCACCAGAAACGCGCCGAGAAGGCCGCGTCCCTTGGCCTGACGGGTCATCAGATCGACGAAGCCGGTGCGATCCAGATAAAAAAGCGCACGGTTGCGGTCGAGGTCGGTTGCCATCGACAGGGTCTGACCCTGAAGATAACCGGCATTCTCCATCATATAGGCCTGGGCGATATTGCTCGATGAATCGACGATCGACTGCGTGCGCAGCGAAAACCAGCGGTCGAGGCCTACATTCAGCGTGAGGCTGGCGAAGATGGCGACGAGCACCGCGGGCGTAATCGCCACGATGGAGAAAAGTACGACGATGCGGACATGCAGACGCGCAGCCGCCCTGCCCTTTTTACGCGCTTTCAGCAGCCGGTTGATTTCGCGCCCGATGAGGAAGATCAGGCCGATCACGAAGATCGAATTGATGACGACGGAGGCGATGACGACGTTCGATGTCGGCGCGATTGGCGTGACGCCCAGAAGCACGAACAGGGTGAGGATGGCGCAAACGAGAGCGACGCCGGCGAGCACCAGCCCCGGCAAAGCGAAAGACATCCTGCGATCGGCAACCACCATGCCCGCTGCTTCATCGGCAACGGCGTTTTCGGCGGCGGGTTTCCGCATGCACTACTCCCAATCGCTGGCCAGCCAGCACCACATTTCTGAAGTCAGGCGAGACGCGCCTCAGACCAGCGAATCTCTCTCCTTCCTAGTGTTTTTCAAGCAACACAATGTGGCGAAAGTGCAACGACAAATGCGGCCTTGTCAACATTCTCAGGTTGGGCGGGAGCTGCGATAAACGGAAACGCCAAGCTCGCGGATTTTCTTGCGCAGCGTATTGCGGTTCAGGCCGAGAAGATCGGCGGCCTTGATCTGGTTGCCGCGCGTCGCGGTCAGAGCCGCGAGAATCAGCGGATATTCGAGTTCGCGCAGAACGCGGTCGTAAAGGCCGGGCGGCGGCAGGCCATCGCCGAAACTGGCGAAATAATCCCGCATATTTTCTTCCACCGCCTGCGAAATGGTGAGCGAACCGGTGCGAACCGCCATCTTGTCGAGAGGGCTGTCGGGAACATCCGATTGCAGTTCCTGCTCGATGATCTCGCGGGTGATGACTTCCTGCGGGTAAAGCGCCATCAGGCGACGGATCAGGTTTTCCAGCTCGCGCACGTTGCCAGGCCAGGCATAGGCCTTCATGACCTCCAGCGCCTCGCTCTCGAAACGCTTGCCTTCCAGACCTTCCTTCTCGCCCTGCTGGATGAAGTGGCGAACCAGATCGGGAATATCCTCGGCGCGGTCACGCAGCGGCGGCAGGCGCAGCGGCACGACGTTCAGGCGATAATAGAGGTCTTCGCGGAAGAGACCCTGATTGATCGACTGCTTCAGGTCCTTGTTGGTGGCAGCAACGATGCGGACATCGGTGCGGATTGGCGTGCGCCCGCCGACCGTCGTATATTCGCCCTGCTGCAACACGCGCAGCAGGCGCGTCTGGGCGTCCATCGGCATGTCGCCAATTTCATCGAGGAACAGCGTGCCACCCTCAGCCTGTTCGAAACGGCCGGTAGAGCGGTTCTGTGCACCGGTGAAGGCGCCCTTCTCATGGCCGAAGAGTTCCGATTCAATGAGGTCACGCGGGATAGCGGCCATGTTGATGGCGACGAAGGGACCGTTGCGGCGCTTGCCGTAATCATGCAGCGCACGCGCCACCAGTTCCTTACCCGTACCGGATTCGCCCGTTATCATCAGCGTCAGGTCGGTCTGCATCAGGCGGGCGAGAACGCGGTAGATTTCCTGCATCGCGGCAGAGCGGCCGACGAGCGGCATGCCGTCCTGCATGTCGTCATCGAGCTTCGCCGGCTTGCGCTTCGGTTCCGACAGGGCGCGGCCGATGATGGCGATCAGTTCCGTCAAGTCGAAGGGCTTGGGCAGATAGTCGTAAGCGCCCTTTTCCGAGGCCTTGATCGCCGTCATGAAGGTGTTCTGCGCACTCATGACCAGAACCGGCAGGTCCGGGCGGGCCTTCTTGATACGTGGCAGAAGGTCAAAGGCGTTTTCATCCGGCATCACGACATCGGTCACGACAAGATCGCCCTCACCTGCCGAAACCCAGCGCCAGAGCGTTGCGGCATTGGAGGTAATGCGCACGTCATAACCGGCGCGGCTCAGCGCCTGGTTCAGCACCGTGCGGATTGCGGCATCATCATCGGCGACGAGGATCGTAGCTGTCATAGGTCATTTCCTGTCGTGTTCGGCAAAGTGCGGTCGTCGAACGCCACTTCCGGCGAGACGGGCATCAATACGCGGAAAGTCGTGCGGTGGTTCTGGCTGTCGCATTCGACAATGCCGCCATGGGCGCCGATCAGCTTGGCGACAAGCGCCAGGCCAAGGCCCGAACCATTCGTCTTGGTGGTGATGAAGGGATCGAAAAGATGCGGCAGGAGATCGGCCGGAACGCCCGGGCCATTATCATGCACGCAGAATTCGAGCGGCAGCGAGATGCGCTCGCGGCTGCCGGCAACCGAAAGCCGCATGCCGGGGCGATAGGCGGTGGTGAGGATGATCTCGCCATCCGGCTGATTGCCCACGGCTTCCGCCGCATTCTTCACCAGATTGAGAAAGACCTGCACCAGCTGGTCGCGATTGGCATAAACAGGCGGCAGCGACGGGTCGTAATTCTCCGAAATCTTGATATTGCGGGCAAAGCCGGCCTTGGCGATGGCCTTCACATGATCGAGCACGGAATGGATGTTGACCGGCACGCGATCCACCGGACGCTCGTCGGAAAACACCTCCATGCGATCGACCAGCGAGACGATGCGGTCGGTCTCGTCGCAGATCAGCCGCGTCAGCGCCCGGTCTTCATCGGCAACCGACGTCTCCAGCAGTTGGGCAGCGCCGCGAATACCGGACAGCGGGTTCTTGATCTCATGGGCGAGCATGGAGGCAAGGCCGGTGACAGAGCGTGCCGCAGCGCGATGCGTCAGCTGCCGGTCGATCTTGTCGGCCATCGACCTTTCCTGGAAGACGACCACCACCGATCCCGGTTCGCTGACAACGGGCGCAACGTAAAGATCGACCAGCTTGTCCTGACCAAGACGCGGCGAACTCAGATCGACGCGATATTCGTTGACCGGCGCGCGGCGCTCCCGCACCTGATCGATCAATGCGAGCAACGGGCTGCCGAAGGGAATGAAGGTGGAAACGCGGTAGCGCGCGAGATGGGAGGCGCTCGCCCCGAAAAAGGCTTCGGCTTCCCAATTGGCGAAGGCGATGAAACCTTCGGCATCCACCAGAATAACAGGGTTCTGCACCGCGTTCAGAACCGCCATGGCAAGCGGGTTTCCATCTGCCGGGCTGTGTTTGTCAGCGCTCATGCGGCCTTCCTTGCGGCGTCTTCGCCCGCATTTTCGCTAAGGGCGGAGCGCAGCAGATCCGCCACTTCCGCCGTGTCACGCGATGTCATGATTTCAGCCTTGTCAGTCGTGGCGATCTCTGGTGCGAAACGGTCGAGATACCAGCCAAGATGTTTGCGGGCATGCCGGAGACCGGCTTCCCTTCCATAAAATTCCAGCATCATCTCGTAATGTTCGATGGCGATGGCGGGAATATCGTCGCGGTACGGCGCTGAATGTCCGGCAAGCACAGCCGGCAGCCAGGGCTGCCCCTGCGCGCCGCGACCGACCATGACGGCATCCGCACCCGAACGGCGCAGGATTTCGCGCGCATCTTCGGCTGTTTCCACATCGCCATTGGCGATCAGCGGCACGGAAATCACCTCACGCACGGCGTGGATGGCGTCCCAATCCGCACGCCCCTCGTAAAACTGCATGCGGGTGCGGCCGTGAATGGTGATGAGCTGGACGCCTGCGGCTTCGGCACGGCGGGCGATCTCCGGCGCATTAATGGTGTTCTCATCCCAGCCGAGCCGCATCTTCAGCGTCACGGGTACGTCGACTGCATTGACCGTCGCCTCGATGAGCGAGAGTGCATGATCGGGATCGCGCATCAAAGCCGAACCGGAATAACCACCCGTCACCTTCTTGGCTGGACAGCCCATATTGATATCGATGATTCCAGCGCCGTTATCGGCCGCGATCTTCGCCGCCTCGGCCATGAAATGCGCCTCGCGTCCAGCAAGCTGCACCATATGCGGAACCATGCCGGCATTTTTCAGCCGCGCCCAGGATTCCCCGCGATTGGCGACGAGTTCGCGGCTTGCCACCATTTCCGTAACGACAAGGCCCGCGCCATAACGCCAGGCAAGCTGCCGGAACGGCAGATCCGTCACGCCCGACATGGGCGCCAGCACGGCACGATTACGGATCGTGACTGAGCCGATGCTGAACGGTTCTGACAACTCCGGAAGATGCAATTGATGATCTTTCATGCAGAAGGGTTATTTGCATTATTTTTAGACAGTGTTTGTGCAGTTGCCAAGCACTTTTAGAGGGTTGCACCTTTTATTTGCTGGGCGACTGCCTGCCTGTTTTGCTGTCGGCAGCAATTTGTGCAGGTTCGAACACGCAATGGTGGCTGATCCTGCGGCATGCAGGGGCGAATGCGCGTCATATCGGGCTGGCCATCCGGGTTTTGAAACGCTAGAGCAGGACTGTCAACCGCTAAGGGTTGCGCGCAAAGCATAAGACCAATGCAGGAAAGTACTATGAAACTCGGCATCGTCATCGTCGCCGCAGGACGCGGCGAAAGGGCAGGCTCCCCCGAGGAAGGGCCGAAACAATATCGCCCTATCGGAGGCAGGGCCGTGATCGAGCATACATTGTCGACATTCCTCGACTGGGATCATGCCTTCCCCATCGTGATCGTCAGTCATGCCGACGATGCTGCACTGCTGTCGCCAATCCTCCAGCGGCTTGATACCGGCGAGCGGATCGTTACCGTCACGGGCGGTGCGACACGCCAGCAATCGGTGCTTGCCGGGCTGGAAGCGCTCGCCTCGGAAGAGCTGACACATGTGATGATCCATGATGCCGTGCGGCCTTTCGTTCCCGTGGATATGCTGGAACGCATTGTCGCCCTGCACCGGGCCGGCGCCAGCGGCGTTCTCCCTGCCCTCTCCGTCACCGACACGCTGAAACGCGGTTCGGATGGTCGCGTCATGGAAACGGTTTCCCGGCAGGGGCTTTATGCCGCACAGACACCGCAGAGTTTCGGCTACGGCGATATTCTCGCCGCGCACCGCGCCGCTGCCGCCTCCGGAAAATCCGATTTTACCGATGATGCTTCGATTGCCGAATGGGCGGGACTGACGGTGACGTTGACCGAAGGTTCGGTCGACAATGTAAAACTCACTCTCAAGCGGGATATCGCCATGGCCGATGAAAAGCTTTCCCACGGATTGCCGGACGTGCGCACCGGCAATGGTTACGACGTGCATCAGCTGGAGGCCGGCGACGGCGTGACGCTGTGCGGCGTCTTCATCGAACACGACCAGAAACTCAAAGGTCATTCGGATGCGGATGTGGCTTTGCATGCGCTGACGGATGCGCTGCTCGCCACCTGTGGCGCGGGCGATATCGGCGATCACTTCCCGCCGTCCGATCCGCAATGGAAGGGTGCCCCCTCGCGCATCTTCCTCGAACATGCGGCCAAAGTGGTGCGCGACAATGGCGGCACGATCATGAATGCCGATGTCTCGCTGATTGCGGAAGCTCCGCGCATCGGCCCGCACCGGCAGGCCATGCGCGAAGCACTCTCGGACATGCTGGGCATCGCGCTGGAGCGCTGCTCTGTCAAGGCGACGACCAATGAGACCATCGGTTTCGTCGGCCGCCGGGAAGGCATCGCTGCAATCGCCACCGCTACCGTCGTCTACAGGGGCAGACCTTTATGAGCCTTTTTCCCGGCGACATAGAAGAGTTGGCGCGGCAGATCATTGCCGATTTCACCGCGCATGGTTTCATGGTCTCGACCGCGGAAAGCTGCACTGGCGGCCTGATCGCCGGTGCCCTGACGGAGATTGCCGGCTCCTCCGCTGTCGTTGACCGTGGTTTTGTCACCTATACCAATGAAGCCAAGATGGACATGCTGGGCGTTGGCGCCGAAACACTGGCGAATTTCGGCGCGGTATCCCGACAGACAGCGTTGCAGATGGCGCATGGCGCCCTCTTCCGTTCACGGGCGGATTTTGCGGTGGCGGTAACCGGTATTGCCGGCCCGGGTGGCGGCTCCCCCGACAAGCCGGTGGGGCTGGTGCATCTGGCCGCCAGAGCGCGCAATGGCGGTAGCCTGCATAAGGAAATGCGTTACGGAGATATCGGCCGCACCGAAATCCGGCTTGCGACGGTGAGGACCGCGCTTGAGATGCTGATAGCCCTCAATCAGACCGGGTCCGTATAAATTTTGTCGGCACGCGTTTCGAAGGCTTCTGCGAACATGCGGAAGGCCCGGTCGAACATCGACCCCATGACCGCGCCGAGCAGACGGTTCTTGAATTCGTAATCGATGAAGAAATGAATGGCTGAGCCGCCCTCGTCCGAGGCCTCGAAACGCCAGCGATTGTCGAGATATTTGAACGGGCCGTCGATATATTTCACGTCGATGGCGCGCTCGGCCGGGTTCAGCAGCACCTGCGTGGTGAAGGTTTCGCGAATGGCCTTGTAGCCCACCGTCATATCCGCCACCAGCAGCACCTTGCCATCGCGCTCCTTGCGCGAACGGACGGTGAGCGCCTCGCAAAGGGGCAGAAACTGCGGATATTTCTCCACATCGGCGACGAGGTCGTACATGCGGTCGGGCGAGTGTTTGACGTGGCGATGCGTTTCGAACTGTGGCATGAGCGGCAGTTAATCCTCGATACGCAGAAGATCAAGAAGGCGGCGAAACTGTTTTCGGCTTTTCAGCTGGAATACCGGCACATCAGGACCATAAAGCGCGAAATTCTGCTCGAAGATCGGCGTATGGC
This sequence comes from Agrobacterium sp. 22-221-1, assembly GCF_053522445.1. NCBI lineage: Bacteria > Pseudomonadati > Pseudomonadota > Alphaproteobacteria > Hyphomicrobiales > Rhizobiaceae > Agrobacterium > Agrobacterium sp. 22-221-1. The sequence goes on along the minus strand of NZ_JBNWCL010000001.1, from coordinate 402,172 downwards.
GCCGCTCGAAATTCCAGATATAGCGCAGGAATTCGATGTCTATTCTTTCAGGACACCCCTCCGCCATTTCCGGGCGGGCCTTGCCATACCCCTTGATTGCCCGGCTGACGGCGCCCCACAGGCAGAGCCAGCGCTGCATGCGCACCCACAAAACGATGTGGGATCGCGGCAGCCGTATATCGAAAGACGACGGATTGCTGCCGTCCATCAGCCAGCGCTCCTCGGTAATGATGGTGGCTATCCTCTCTCGCTGCTCGTCGCGCGGGCGCACCTGCCAGCCAGGCAGCCAGAAAACATCGCGATCCATGGAGATGTAGCGAAGTCCGAAATTGCGCGCGAGCTTCTGCGAAAGCGTCGACTTGCCGCCGCCGGAACAGCCCACGACCATGATTCGCTGCGCCCCGGCGATGATCGCAGCAGCATCTTCCACCCTGTGAAGATAGTTTGGCATTTCAGAAACCTCATCTGACTGCTGGATATTTTTCTGCCATCGCCTCGTAGCGATATCTTCGCCGCGCATGACAGTTACGGAAAATTGACTATTGTAACCCCGTCGCAGGGATTGCTATTTATTTGCGACTAATATTACACCCATTGGATGCAACGGCGCTGGAAGCTCCCGATTTCACCCAGCGTATTCATCCTTGGGTTCAGACCCGACATATAACCGCTTTGAGCCACTGAGTGAGCCGATGGACGATTTTTCCAACATCATCAACCTTCTCGAATCCGCCAAGCAACTCGCATCGATGAACGGCATGCCGGTGCTTGCCTATCTCATCGACGTCGCGAAATGCGAGGCGAGAGAGAACAAGCCGGTTCTGCGCAAGCGCAAACGCGGCGAATCGACCGCCAAGGAAGACTGTTAATTGCCGGCGCGCAGAGCCGACCGATAAAGCCGACTGGCCCAATCTTCAAGACGATGTCATAATCAAACAATGAACTGGCCGCTTTTTCGAGGCGGCCATTTCTTTGCACAATGGAAACGACAGCGTCATGACAGCCGCATCCGCCGATATCAGAACCTACAGGGAAGAAAGACCGAAGGAACGGCATGGCTTCGTTCAGATCGTTCTTCCGGTCTCCGGGCGTCTGCTGATCGATGTGGCGGGACGGCAGGACGAATTGTCGACCGGACGCGGCGTGTTCATCCATCGCGATGCACCGCACACCCAGGAAGCGACGGCAAGCAACCACTCGCTGGTGGTCGATATCGATGAAGGCGCCCTTCCCGAGCAAGTGCTCGAGAAATTCGCCCATTCGCCGTTTCTCGACATAGCACAGGATACGCGGCAATTGATCGCCTATATGCGCGGCGTCATCGGAACAGAGGGGCGACGCGACGATATTGCCGGCCTGTGGGCGCCGCTCCTGGTCGACAGCCTTGCCAATGAGAAAGCCGACATCCGCCAACGCCTGCACAGGCTCGTTGCACTTATCAGGGCGGAACCGTTCTTCCCCTGGACCATCGAGATGCTCGCCTCCTGCGTGACGATCAGCGACAGCCGCCTGCATGCGCTGTTTCTCGAAGAATTCGGCCTCCCGCCTCACCGCTGGCTGGCCGGGTTGCGCATGGACAAGGTCTGCGCATTGCTCAGCAATTCCACCCTGCCAATTGCCGAGATCGCCTTGCGGGCCGGTTTTTCCGACCAGACAGCACTGACGCGCGCCATGCGCAATGCATTGGGTGAAACGCCCGCAGCCTACCGTCGGACCTACGGGATTCATTAAAACCGCCAGCACATCCGGTCAGGAGTTTTTGTCAAGACAGCCGCAGAGGGCTGTGGCACATCGCAGGCAAATGTGAATGCGGATGTGAATGACATGAACAGAACAGGTCTCGGTGTTTTTTACGGCATGTTGGCGGGTGCGCTCTGGGGTGGGATTTTTCTCGCTCCCAAACTCGTGCCGGATTTTTCCGCCCTGCAACTGTCGACGGCGCGTTATCTCACCTATGGGCTGATTTCCCTCATCATCATCGGACCGCGCCTGAAACGCGTGTCGACCCATTTTGGCGCGCGGGAATGGATAGCGCTCGGCTGGCTGAGCATGATCGGCAACATCGCCTATTATGTCTTCATATCGACGGCGGTGAAGCTGAGCGGGGTCGCCTTCACCTCCATTATCATCGGTTTCCTGCCGGTCGCCGTCACCATCATCGGCAGCCGCGATCACGGCGCGGTGTCGCTGAAGCGGCTGTGGCCGTCGCTCGCCTTCGGCGCGATGGGGATTATCGGCATTTCCTGGCAGTCGCTGACGGAAAACGATGCGGGGCTCGATGTCTCTCGCGTCATCGGGCTTGCCTGTGCGCTCGGTGCGCTGGCGTCATGGACGGCCTTTGCCGTGGGTAATGCCCGCTGGCTCTCCCGTCTTCATGATGTCAGCGCCGATGACTGGAACATGATGACCGGTGTCGTAACCGGCGGGCTTGCGCTGCTGCTTGCCATCCCAGCCTTTGGCTTTGGCGGCGAAAGCCATAGTTCAGGCGACTGGCTGCATTTTGTGGCTGTTGCAGCCGGGCTTGGTTTCACCGCTTCCATTCTCGGCAATGCCTTATGGAACCGCATGAGCCGCCTTCTGCCGCTCACCATGGTCGGGCAGATGATCCTGTTCGAAACGCTGTTTGCGCTGCTTTACGGTTTTTTATGGGAAGGGCGCGGGCCGACCATTGTCGAGATCGTGGCGATCTGTTCGGTGGTGCTGAGCGTGATCTTGTGCATGCGGGCGCATAGGCCGGAGAAGGTTGTGGTGTGATGGGTTGAAGGCTGGGAACAGGCGGCGGAGCCATTTCACAAGCCTCGCCTCCCACTCGCGTCATCCTCGGGCCTGTCCCGAGGATCCAATCACGTATCGTACAATCGATAGGTTGCAGATGCTCGGGACAAGCCCGAGCATGACGGTAGAGAGAGCGTATATCGCCCGATGCAGCAACCTATGTTGCCGAACCTTTGTCCCTTACTCAGCAGCTGCCAGCAGCTTGTTCTCGCGGGCCGCACGCAGGCGTTCGAAATCGTCGCCGGCATGGTGCGAGGAGCGGGTCAGCGGGCTGGAAGACACCATCAGGAAGCCCTTGGTATAAGCCACGGTCTCGTAGGACTTGAACTCTTCCGGCGTCACGAAGGCCTCGACCTTGTGGTGCTTGCGGGTCGGCTGCAGATATTGGCCGATGGTCAGGAAGTCCACATCGGCGCTGCGCAGGTCGTCCATCAGCTGCAACACTTCGTTGCGCTCTTCGCCGAGGCCGACCATGATGCCCGACTTGGTGAACATGGTGGGATCGAGTTCCTTCACCCGCTGCAGAAGGCGCACAGAGTGGAAATAGCGCGCGCCGGGGCGAACCGTGAGGTAATTGCCCGGCACGGTTTCCATATTGTGGTTGAAGACATCGGGCTTGGCGGCGACGACCCGTTCCAGCGCGCCGGGCTTCTTCAGGAAGTCGGGGGTGAGGATTTCGATGGTCGTCGTCGGAGACGCAGCACGGATCGCCCAGATGACCTTCTCGAAATGTTCAGCGCCGCCATCGGCGAGATCGTCGCGGTCGACCGAGGTGATGACGACGTGGGAAAGGCCCATCTGCTTGACGGCCTTGGCGACATTCTCGGGCTCGGCCATATCCAGCGGATTGGGCTTGCCGGTCGCGACGTTGCAGAAAGCGCAGGCGCGGGTGCAGATTTCACCCATGATCATGAAGGTCGCGTGTTTCTTGTCCCAGCATTCGCCGATATTCGGACAGCCGGCTTCCTCGCACACCGTCACCAGCTTGTGCGAACGCACCAGTTCACGCGTCTCGTGATAGCCCTTGGAGGTCGGCGCCTTGACGCGGATCCATTCCGGCTTGCGCATGACCTCGGTATCGGGCTTGTGCGCCTTTTCCGGGTGGCGAATGCGCTTTTCGTCGGACGACGTCCTGTCGAGAATAGTGACCATTAAAAACCTGCTTCCATCGCCCCTGGCGACCTAAACATCTGTTGGCCCGATGCTTTAGAACAATTCCAGAAAAAGCGTAAGCCCCTTCCGGCCACGAAGCCTGTCAGCGCCGTACCAGCTTCGCCAGAAACAGCAACAGGCTGGCGCCGATGAACGACGTGACGAAATAGCCGAGCCTGCTGTCCTGCACGAAAACATCGAAGGTTCGAAGCACCGCAACCGCAACCACCGAACCGACAATGCCGAGGATGATGTTCATGAAAATGCCGAAGCGCATATCCATGAGCTTGCCCGCAAGCCAGCCGGCGAGACCGCCGATGATGATTGCTGCAATCCAGCCTACACTTTCCATTCCCACGCTCCCTGAAAGAACCAGCCCCCATTTAAGGAGCCTGCATCGAGACATATGGGACACCCGGCATGGTTAGACAATGCCGGGTATCACGGAGCACTTATGCGTTCAGCACACGCCCATAGGCGTCGAGCACGCTTTCCTTCATCGATTCCGAAATGGTCGGATGCGGGAAGATCGTGTGCATCAGGTCTTCTTCAGTGGTCTCGAGGTTCATCGCAACAACGAAGCCCTGAATGAGTTCGGTGACTTCCGCACCGACCATATGCGCACCGAGCAGCTCGCCGGTCTTCTTGTCGAAGATGGTCTTGACCATGCCCTGATCTTCGCCGAGCGCCACGGCCTTGCCGTTCGCCGCAAAGGAGAAGCGTCCGACCCGGATGTCGCGGCCCTGCTCCTTGGCCTTGGCTTCGGTGAGCCCCACAGAGGCGACCTGCGGATTGCAATAGGTGCAGCCCGGAATCTTGAGCTTGTCCATCGGATGGACATTCGGCAGACCGGCGATCTTTTCGACGCAGATCACTGCCTCATGCTCGGCCTTGTGGGCGAGCAGCGGCGGGCCGGCAACATCGCCGATGGCATAGATGCCCGGTACGTTGGTCTTGCCGTAGCCGTCGATGACGATGAAGCCGCGATCGGTCTTCACGCCGGCAGCCTCAAGCCCGATGCCTTCGATATTGGCGACGACGCCGACGGCCGAAATCATGCGGTCGGCGGTGATCTTCTCGGAAGAACCGTCCTTCTTCTCCAGCGTCGCGGTGATGGAGTTCGCGCCCTTCTCAACCTTGGAAACCTTGGTTTCAAGGTGAATTTTCATGCCCTGCTTTTCGAGCTGCTTCTTGGCGAAGGTGGAGATTTCCGCATCCTCGACCGGCATGACCTGGCTCATGATCTCGACGACGGTGACGTCGACGCCCATGGTGCGGTAGAAGCTGGCGAATTCGATGCCGATGGCGCCCGAGCCCATGACGAGCAGCGACTTCGGCAGTTCTTCCGGCTTCATCGCCTCGAAATAGGTCCAGATCAGCTTGCCATCGGGCTCGATACCGGGCAGCGCGCGCGGGCGCGCACCTGTCGCGACGATGATGTGCTTGGCGGTATAGGTGCCCTCGCCCAGCGTGTTCTTCGGAACCGGACCCTGCGGCTGAACCACCGGCTTGGTGGACTTGCCGACGACGATTTCACCCGGCTTGGTAATTTTTGCTTCACCCCAGATGATATCGACCTTGTTCTTCTTGAACAGGAAACCGACGCCATTGTTCATGCGCGCGGCAATGCCGCGCGAACGCGCCACGATTGCCTTGACGTCCGGCTTGATCGAGCCTTCCAGCGTCAGGCCGTAATCCTTGGCATGGGTGGCGGTGTGCATGACATCGGCGGTGCGCAGCAGGGCCTTGGTGGGAATGCAGCCCCAGTTGGAGCAGATGCCGGCCAGATGCTCGCGCTCCACGACGGCAACCTTCATGCCGAGCTGGGCTGCGCGGATCGCGGCAATATAACCGCCCGGTCCCGAACCGATGATGATGACGTCATAAGATTGAGCCATTGGAAATCCTGCCTTGTCTTATTCGGGTGACGGCAAACCGCCCCGAAACGAGAATGAGTGTCAAAGTCCGAGCATCATGCGGACGACGGGCTCCAGCCCGCGGCCGATGGCCCGCGTGTTTTCAGCATCGAGATGAACGCCGTCCACCGGCGTCGTGCGGGCAACGGAGCCGGCATCGAAAAAACCGCAATCGAGGTCGTCTGCAAGGTCCCGATAAACCGAAGCCAGCATGGCCGATTCATCGATCGCATCGCGATAGATCGCCCCCATCACGGGGTTTGCCGTTTCGCAAAGCTGCGGCGGCGCGACGATCAGAACATCCGGCGCTTCCCAGTCCGCGACTTGCCAGACGTGATTGCGCGTGAGTTTCACCAATCGCTCGATACCCTTCATGGCGACAATGGCCGATCCATGGATCGACGGTTTCATGTCGTTGGTGCCGAGCATGATGATGACGAGATCGAGCGGCGCATGGCTGTGCAGCAGCGTCGGCAGAAGCCTTGCGCCATTGCGGTCGCAATCGGCCGTCAGATCGTCATAGGCGGTGGTACGGCCGCCCAGCCCTTCGTGGATCACGTGCACATCGGGACCGAGCGCCTTTTGCAAGACGCTCGGCCAAAGATCGTCATGGCTGTGACGGCCACCCGTTTCCGCATTTGATCCCCAGGTCAGGGAATCGCCAAAGCAGAGGACCGATTTCACCATGTCACGCTCCGATCAAACCAGCATGCCCATCGGGTTTTCGATGTAGCGCTTGAAGGCGCCGATCAGTTCGGCTCCGAGCGCGCCATCGACGCAGCGGTGGTCGGTGGAGAGCGTAACCGTCATGACGTTGGCGATCTTGATCTCGCCGTTCTTCACGACTGCCCGCTGTTCGCCCGCACCGACCGCCAGAATGGTGGCATGCGGCGGGTTGATGACGGCCGAGAAGCTCTTCACGCCCATCATGCCCATGTTGGACACGGCGGTCGTGCCGCCCTGATACTCCTCGGGCTTCAGCTTGCGCTCCTTGGCGCGCTTGCCGTAGTCCTTCATCTCGTTGGAGATGGTAGAGAGCGACTTTTCTTCCGCCTTGCGGATGATCGGCGTGATCAGACCACCCGGAATGGAAACGGCGACGCCGACATCCGAATGCTTGTGCTTGACCATGGCGCTTTCCGTCCAGGAGACGTTGGCGTCAGGCACATCGCGCAGCGCAAGAGCCAGCGCCTTGATGACCATGTCGTTGACCGACAGCTTGTAGGCGGGCTTGCCATCCTTTTCGGGAGCAGCCGCATTGAGCTGGGCGCGCAGCGCCAGAAGTGTATCGAGCTCGCAATCCACGGAAACGTAGAAATGCGGAACCGTCTGCTTGGATTCGACCAGACGCTTAGCGATGACCTTGCGCATGCCGTCATGCGGCACAAGCTCGTAGGAACCCTGTTCGAACAGCTTGAGAACGGCTTCGTCCGACTGACCCTTGGCAAGGGCCGGAGCCGGTGCGCCAGCAGCTGCTGCAGCAGACGGTGCGGCCTTTGCGCCACCGGAAGCGGCGGCCTTTTCCACGTCGGTCTTGACGATACGGCCATGCGGGCCGGAACCGGAAACGGCCGAGAGGTCGAGACCGGCTTCCTTGGCAAGACGGCGAGCAAGCGGCGAAGCGAAGATGCGCTCGCCGGACGCCGACGCAGGAGCGCCATTGCCGACACGGTCGCCTCCAGCCGAAGCTGGACTTGAATTACCGACAAAACCGTTTCCAGCGACTGCCGGGGCAGCAGCTTCTACCTTGGCTTCCTGCTTGGGTGCCTCGGCCTTTGCTTCCGCCTTGGCAGGAGCGGCAGCGCCGCCCTTTGCCGCCTCGGCAACATCCTCGCCATCGGCGGCGAGGATGGCGATCAGGGCGTTGACCTTGACCGCTTCGGTGCCGGCCGGAACGACCAGCTTGGCGACCGTGCCTTCGTCAACGGCTTCCACTTCCATGGTCGCCTTGTCGGTCTCGATCTCGGCGATCACGTCACCGGGTGCGACCTTGTCGCCTTCCTTGACCAGCCACTTGGCCAGATTGCCCTCTTCCATCGTCGGAGAAAGGGCAGGCATGGTGATGTTTATCGGCATCGAAACGCCTCCCCTTACTTGTAGCAGACGGTTTTGACGGCCTGAACGACTTCATCGACGTTCGGCAGAGCCAGCTTTTCGAGGTTTGCCGCGTAAGGCATCGGAACATCCTTGCCGGCGATCGTCAGGATCGGCGCATCGAGATAGTCGAAAGCGGCGCGCATGACCTGGTTGGCGATGAAGTCACCGACCGATGACTGCGGGAAACCTTCCTCGACCGTAACCAGACGACCGGTCTTCTTGACCGATTCGATGACGGTGGGCAGATCCATCGGGCGGATGGTGCGCAGATCGATCAGTTCGACGTCGATGCCGAGCTTTTCGAGTTCCGCAACGGCCTTGATCGCGTAGGTCATGCCGATGCCGAAGGAAACGATGGTCGCATCCTTGCCCTTGCGGTGAATGCGTGCCTTGCCGATCGGCAGCACGAAATCATCGAGCTTCGGCACTTCGAAGCTCTGGCCGTAGAGAATTTCATTCTCGAGGAAGATGACCGGGTTCGGATCGCGGATGGCGGCCTTGAGCAGACCCTTGGCGTCAGCTGCCGTGTAAGGCATGACGACCTTGAGGCCTGGAATATGGCTGTACCATGCGGCGTAACATTGCGAATGCTGTGCACCGACGCGGGCAGCCGCACCGGACGGACCACGGAACACCATCGGAGCGCCCATCTGGCCACCCGACATGTAAAGCGTCTTCGCCGCCGAGTTGACGATCTGGTCGATCGCCTGCATGGCGAAGTTGAAGGTCATGAACTCGACGATAGGCCGCAGGCCCGTCATCGCTGCACCGACGCCGATACCGGCAAAGCCGTGCTCGGTGATCGGGGTATCGATGACGCGACGCTCACCGAATTCCTGCAACAGGCCCTGGGTGATCTTGTAAGCGCCCTGATATTCGGCGACTTCCTCACCCATGACGAAGACTTTTTCGTCGGCGCGCATTTCTTCGGCCATGGCGTCGCGCAGCGCTTCACGCACCGTCGTCATCACCATTTCCGTGCCTGCCGGAATATCCGGATCGGCAGCAACTTCGATCTTGGGTGCTGCCGGAACCTTGGCGGCTTCCTTGGCAGCGCTCGGCTCCTCGGTCGCTTCGCGGGTCTTGCCGCCAGCCGCATCCGAATCGGAATTTGCGGCTTCAGCCTTCGGCGCGGGAGCGGACGCGACGTCGTCGGCGCTTTCACCTTCCTGGAGGAGGACTGCGATCGGCGTGTTGACCTTGACGCCTTCGGTGCCGGCATCGATCAGCAGCTTGCCGATGATGCCCTCGTCCACGGCTTCCACTTCCATGGTCGCCTTGTCGGTCTCGATCTCGGCGATCACGTCGCCGGAGGTGACCTTGTCGCCTTCCTTTTTAAGCCATTTGGAAAGCGTGCCTTCCTCCATGGTCGGGGAAAGGGCGGGCATAAGAATTTCTACTGGCATGGGTTTCCCTTTCCCGATCAGAGCAGAATGTCGGTGTAGAGCTCGGATACATCCGGCTCTGGGTCGTTCTGGGCGAAGTCGGCGCTGTCGGCGACGATATCACGGACATCCTTGTCGATGGCCTTGAGTTCGTCTTCGCTTGCCCAGCCCTGCTCCAGAAGCCGTGCCTTGACCTGCTCGATCGGGTCATGTTCGGAGCGCATCTTCTGCACTTCGTCTTTCGAACGGTATTTCGCCGGGTCGGACATGGAGTGACCACGATAACGGTAGGTCAGCATTTCCAAAATGATCGGACCCTTGCCGGAACGGCAATGTTCCAGCGCCTGATCGGCGGCGGCCTTGACGGCGCGCACGTCCATGCCATCCACCTGGATGCCGGGAATGCCGAAGGACTGGCCGCGCAGCGAGTAGTTCGACTGAGCGGTGGCGCGGGCGGTGGAGGTGCCCATGGCGTAACGGTTGTTCTCGACGATATAGATGATCGGCAGCTTCCAGAGAGCGGCCATGTTGAAGCTCTCGTAGACCTGGCCCTGGTTGGCGGCGCCGTCACCGAAATAGGTCACGGAGACATTGTCGTTGCCGCGATAGCGGTTGGCGAAAGCGAGACCGGTTCCGAGCGAAACCTGCGCACCGACGATGCCGTGGCCGCCGTAGAAATGTTTCTCCTTGGAGAACATGTGCATCGAGCCGCCCTTGCCCTTCGACAGGCCGCCCCTGCGGCCGGTCAACTCGGCCATGACGCCACGCGCGCTCATGCCGAGCGCCAGCATGTGGCCGTGGTCACGGTAAGCGGTGATAACCTGATCGCCTTCCTTCTGCGACATCTGCATGCCGACGACGACAGCTTCCTGACCGATGTAGAGGTGACAGAAACCACCGATGAAGCCCATGCCGTAGAGCTGGCCGGCCTTTTCCTCGAAACGGCGGATGAGCAACATTTCACGATAAGCGTGAAGCTCTTCTTCCTTCGAGAAGTCCGGGCTGTTCTTGCCGGTGAATTCGGTTGCGGCCTTTGCCGTGGTCTTGCGGCCGGATACGGTCGCTGGTTTTCGCGGCGCCATTCATCCCTCCCTGAGTTGCCGTTTGAATGGATAGAGTGGCGCGTACCATATGCAAGAAAATGCCATGCAGCAATGCTTTAAACGCATGGCACATATTCACGCTAAGATGCTGTGAATAAATCAGAAATGTTAAATTAACTCGATTTCGGTTAATTAGAAATATGTGTTCATGATGACGATTTCGTCCGTGCGGGACATATTCAACTGGTAACGGGAAATCTCGTCGATCATGTCCCGCTCCAGCGAGCCATCGCTCATCAATTCCACCTGCCGTTCCAGCGCCACACGCGCCTGCGTCAGCTTGGCAAGCTCCGCAGTGCGGGTGATACGCTGCCGCTCCAGCCGCTCCGTCGCCTGCAGGCCGAAGTCGCCATGAATGCAATGATAGCCGAAATAGGAAAGAAAAGCGATCGTGATGGCCGGAACGATCAAACGGCCGAATCGTCTCTTTTTATGATGTCTGGTCCACATGCCGGAGAGAAGCCTTAAAACGCATAACGTGAGTCTCGAGACTAAGGCTGATTGTTTAACTATCCGTTGACCTTAAATTCCAATCGGCAGATGGACGCAAAAAAGCCCGCCGGAGTGCGGGCTCAAACTGCTGACGAAGTCCGTCAATCTCTCCTCCGTCATGCTCGGGCCTGTCCCGAGCATCTGCAACGTCTCAAGTTGGTGGGACATTGGCAGATCCTCGGCACAAGGCCGAGGATGACGTCGAATGTGTTGCCAGACCTGTTGTCAACCTCGGTCAGCCGGTCAGCGGGGCTCTACCGCCCCGCGAACACACGTTACCCGCGCAGGATCGAGCGGCCGGCGTAAGCAGCCTGCGGACCCAGCATTTCCTCGATGCGGATCAGCTGGTTGTACTTTGCGAGCCGGTCGGAACGGGCGAGCGAGCCGGTCTTGATCTGACCGCAGTTCGTAGCGACCGCGAGATCGGCGATGGTGGAATCTTCGGTTTCGCCTGAACGGTGCGACATGACGGCGGTGTAACCGGCCTTGTGCGCTGTCTCGACCGCATCCAGCGTCTCGGAGAGCGAACCGATCTGGTTGACCTTGACGAGGATGGAGTTTGCAACGCCCATCTTGATGCCGTCGCGAAGACGCGCGGAGTTGGTGACGAAGAGATCGTCGCCGACGAGCTGGCACTTGTTGCCGATGAGATCGGTCAGCGTCTTCCAGCCTTCCCAGTCGTCTTCGGCCATGCCGTCTTCGATGGAAATGATCGGGTATTTGGCGACGAGTTCCGCCAGATATTCCGCCATTGCGCCCGATTCCAGCGTGCGGCCTTCGCCTTCGAGAACGTATTTTCCGTCCTTGAAGAATTCGGTCGAGGCACAGTCGAGACCGACGAACATGTCGTCGCCCGGACGATAACCGGCCTTTTCAATCGACTTCATGATGAAATCGAGCGCGGCCGGTGCGCTTTCGAGACCCGGTGCGAAACCGCCCTCGTCGCCGACATTGGTGTTGTGGCCCTGTGCCGCCAGTTCTTTCTTCAGCGTATGGAACACTTCAGAACCCATGCGCACGGCTTCGCGGATGTTTTCCGCGCCGACCGGCAGGATCATGAATTCCTGGAAGTCGATGGGGTTATCGGCATGCGCACCGCCATTGATGATGTTCATCATCGGAACCGGCAGAAGATGCGCGTTCGGGCCGCCGACATAACGGTAAAGCGGCAGGCCGGAAGCTTCGGCGGCAGCCTTGGCGACGGCAAGCGATACGCCGAGGATAGCGTTGGCGCCGATGCGCGACTTGTTCGGCGTGCCGTCGAGCACGATCATCGTCTGGTCGATCTGAATCTGGTTCTCGGCGTCGAAACCGCCGATGGCGTCGAAGATTTCCGTATTGACGGCTTCAACCGCCTTTTCCACGCCCTTGCCGAGATAACGCTTGCCGCCATCGCGCAGCTCAACCGCCTCATGCGCGCCGGTGGAGGCGCCCGAAGGAACGGCGGCGCGGCCCATGGAGCCGTCTTCGAGGTAAACATCGACTTCAACGGTCGGGTTGCCGCGGCTGTCGAGGATTTCGCGCGCGATGATATCGGTAATGGCAGTCATGGTCTCTCCCTTGGGAATGGAACAGATATTTTCCGTCGCCTGTCTTAGACGATGGCGAAGAAATTACAATGACGACGGGCGGCAGAAACGGCCCGCCCGCCATTAAAATCGATTGGCACAGACAGTGCCCGCCGTAACGCCCCGCCGCCCCTTAGGCTTTGGTGATGGCGTCGAAAGCGAGCAGCTTTTCCAGCAGTTTCGGCATGTCCTTCAGATGAACCATGTTGGGACCGTCGGACGGTGCATTGTCCGGATCCTCATGCGTCTCGATGAAGAGGCCTGCGACACCGACCGCAACCGCCGCCCGCGCCAGAGTCTCGACGAATTCGCGCTGGCCGCCCGTGGAACCGCCCTGCCCGCCCGGCTGCTGCACCGAATGGGTGGCGTCAAAGACAACAGGCGCGCCGAGCGAAGCCATGATCGGCAGCGAGCGCATGTCGGAAACAAGCGTGTTGTAACCGAAGGAGGCGCCGCGCTCACACAGAAGCACATTCGGATTGCCGCTCTCATTCAGCTTGGCCAGCACGTTCTTCATGTCCCAGGGGGCGAGGAACTGGCCCTTCTTGACATTGATGACGCGGCCGGTTTTCGCGGCGGCGACGAGAAGATCGGTCTGGCGGCTGAGAAAGGCCGGAATCTGCAGCACATCCACCACTTCGGACACGATGGCGCATTGTTCTTCGGTGTGAATGTCGGTCAAAACAGGAAAGCCGAATTCCTTCTTGAGATCGGCGAAAACCTGCATGGCGCTCTCAAGGCCGATGCCGCGCTTGCCGGAAAGCGAAGTACGGTTCGCCTTGTCGAAGGATGACTTATAAACGAGGCCGATCCCCAGCTTGTCGCAAAGCTCCTTCAGGACGCCCGCCACCATGAAGGCGTGCTCCCGGCTTTCCATCTGGCACGGGCCGGCGATCAGGGAAAATCGCTCTGTATTGGAAAAAGAAACCGAATTGGCGCCGTCGCCGGCGGTGACTTTGAGATTGTTCGTAACGCTCATCATTTTTCCTCGAAGGCGAATGCAACGCCCTGACCGGGCGCGGCGGACACCACCAGACGGCCGCCCGCTTCTGCGCTGGAGACGCCATTAGCAGCAAGCACCGCTTCTGTCACGGCAAGATCGTCAACGGAAAAGACGATGCCTGCGCCGTGCAGTCCATTGGGAGGATTGGGCAGGCTTTCGCTGAAGGCCGGTTTTTGGTTCAGCCTGATGTGCGCATTGCCGGTTGCAAAAATAATATCTCCATCTGGAGACATCTCCTCCTCACAGGCAAATACCGTTTCGATCAGACGGACCGCGTTCGGATCGCCGCCGGAAAACAGAACGATCTCGCTGAGACCGGAAGCACCATTGGCGTGGCGCTCCAGCGCCGCCCGGTCGTTCGGCAAAGCCAGCAATCGCTGGCAACTGAACAGAAAGAAATCCGAAGCCGCGCCGCTCGCTGCGAAAGCCAGCCGGAATGCCGCCTCACTCTGTGAGCCGTCCGGCATCCGCACGGGCCGTGAAAATTCAAAGATATCGCCTGCCGAGAAGCCGGACGCGGAAAACCTGTCATGATCGGCAATGGCGCTTTCGCTTCTTGCCACCAGGGCCGAAAAACCGTCCTCGCCATGACGCTGCCGAAAGGCTCGATCCCTACCGGTGAACACGTCGCCCCTGTTCACCGAGTCATTATATTTAGCCGGATCAGCAATGGCGAGCGGTTCCAGATAGGTGCCGTCCGTGAAGAAAACGCAGGCATTCTGCGTGCCGAAGGGATGGAGGGCCTCCGGAGCGACGGTGAAGCCGAGAAGCTCAAGGCGGTCTTTCGCCACGGCAAGAGACTGTACCGGCAAAACGAGATGATCGACACTATTTCGGTTCGCCATTTTCGAGCCCCTGTGCTGCGCGGCAGGGCGTCAAGCCGAGCCGGTTTGTGCGTGACCAAAGCACAGATGACGCCAGCAATGCAAACGATCAGCTTCGCCGGGCCGGCCTAGCCACGCACCTATGGCTTACCGGCAGGCGTCGAGACGGTTGATGGCCTCCACGTTTTTCGCCGAAGACCCTTTCGGATCGAAATCCGATGCCAGCCAGGTGTCGACGATGGCTTTCGCCAGTTCCGGGCCGATCACGCGAGCGCCCATGGTGATGATCTGGGCGTTGTTGGATTTCGCCGCGCGTTCGGCGGAATAGGTGTCATGGGTCAAGGCGGCGCGGATGCCGGGCACCTTGTTGGCGGAAATGCAGACGCCGATGCCGGTTCCGCAAAACAAGAGGCCGCGATCGAATTCGCCGGCGATGATGCTGCCGGCCACGGCTTCGGCCAGATCGGCATAAAATCCGTCCTGGCTTCGATCCACGACCGTCAGCCCTTGCCTGCCTGAGAGATGGGCGAGCACCGCATCCAGCAGGGGTTTTCCGGCGCTGTCGGCGCCCGCGACAATTCTCATTTCCAAATCTCCCGTTAGTCGCGCGTAAGCCCCGACGGGCTGTAGCCGCTATCTTCTGTTTTCACGATCGCAATCTGGCCTGTGCGCCTTCGGCAAGGCTGCGCAGGATGAGCGCGCAGGAGGTGGCGCCCGCATCGAGAACACCGAGCGAGCGCTCGCCGAGACGGCTGGCTCGGCCGATCTTCGCCACGAGATTGATGGTCGAATCCCTGCCGGTTTCGGCGGCAGCGACAAGGGCTGCGGCGGCATCGTGGAATGATGCGCCCGAGGAGGTGGCGGTGTCGAATGCCGTAACGGCCGGCACCAGCGTATCCAGCAGCGTCTTGTCGCCCACCTTGGCCGAGCCGATGGAACTGACGCCTTCGAGGCCGGCATGCAGCATTCTGCTGAAGGACAGTGCATCAATAACGTCGGCATTTTCGATTTTCTCGGCGAATTCCGTAAACATCACCCCATAAAGAGGCCCCATGGAGCCGCCGATTTCCGTCATCAGGATCGTGCCGAGCGTATCGAGCGCCTTGGCAAGCGAGGCGTCCTGCCCTCTCAGCCGGTCTGCGGCCATGCCGAATCCCTTGGCCATGTTCACGCCATGGTCGCCATCGCCGATCTTGCCGTCGATCTCGCTGAGATAGCCGCGGTTTTCGATGATCCTTTCGGCCATGGAGAGAACGATATCGCCGGCCTTGGCGTTCTGAAAAGACTGCATGAATTTTCTCCTCACAGCATAACGGTGCAAAGCGCCTCGGCATCGAGCAGCGGTTTCAGCTCGTCATCCAGCGCCATCACGGTCAAAGTCGCGCCCACCATCTCAAGCGACGTGAAATAGTTGCCGATATAGGTTTTGTGGATTTTCAGGCCACGCGCCGAAATCTCGGATTCTATCGTGTCGTTGAGGATGTAGAGTTCGTTGACGGGCGTCGCACCAAGCCCGGAGACCAGCACCGCCACCTCGCTGCCAGCCGGCAGGTTGTGATCGTCGAGCACGATCTTGCACATGTCCTTCGCCACCTCAGCAGCGGATTTCAGCTTCTCGACGCGAACGCCGGGTTCGCCATGGTGGCCTATGCCCACTTCCATCGTGCCCGGTTCGATCTGAAAGTTGGGATGGCCGACCGCCGGCAGGGTGCAGGGGCCGAGACCGACGCCGATGGAGCGGCAATTGTCGATGGCCTTCTGGGCGGTTGCCCGCACCTCCTCCAGCGAAGCGCCGCTTGCCGCCTTGGCGCCGCCGATCTTCCACATGAAGATTTCGCCGGCGACACCGCGGCGTTTCTCACGCTCGTCCGGGGCCGCGGAACACACATCGTCATTGGCGACGACGGTTGCGATCTCGATGCCGTCTTTGGCGGCGAGCTTTGTCGCCATCTTCACATTCATATTGTCGCCGGCATAATTGCCGTAGAGCAAGATCACGCCCCTGCCGCCATTAGCCTCGCGGATGGCGTCGTGAAAGCTCTTGGCCGTGGGTGATGAAAACAATTCGCCGACGGCGACGGCATCCAGCATGTTGCGGCCAGTGTAACCGATAAAGGCCGGCTCGTGGCCCGAGCCGCCGCCCGTGACCACGCCGACCTTGCCGGCGACCGGCGCGCCCCTGGCAACGACGACACGCGGATTTTCCGCAAGGCGCACGATGTCGCGATGGGCCTTGACGAAGCCTTTCACCGTATCCTCGACCACCTCGTCGGGGTTATTCACAAATCTCTGCATTCTTCTCCTCCTTTATGCCGTCTACGCCAGCCCCTACCGCTTCTCGGGCCGCCTCTCAGGCGACAGCGGCCGAGCTTTCGGCTCCGCTCCCGGCCAATCCTCTTTTGACCGCGTCAAGCGAAACCGTCAGAGCCTGCTCTATTTCCCGAAGCGATGCGGGGCTGATACGCCTTACCGGCTGGGCATCCGCGCGACGGTGAAGGCGCGCTGGAAACTCGATGCTGATCGGCATCTCCGGCTTTTTGGCAATCTCACCGAGCAGCTTGTCGCAATCGATATCGCCCTCGCCCACCGGCACGAAAAACCAGCCTTCCGGCGTGTGCTTCACATCCTTGATATGTGCGTGAACCGAGGCGGGCAGCGCCGCCACCGCGTCATCGGCAAAATTTTTGAGTTGCGGACGATGGGACGCGGTATTGGCCGCGTCATAATTCAGCCCCAGCCATGGGGAGCCGAAACGCCGCGTGAGCGCGATGCCCTCCTGCGCGATGTTGAAAAGATTGTCGCTGCCATCGCCGGGATTTTCCAGTCCGATCACGATGCCGAAGGCCTCGGCACGGCGCAGAAGCACCTCGATATTGCGCAGGAACCGGTCTTCGCGCTGCCGGGCCGAGGCATTGGTGGCGACTACCTTCGCGCCGATTCCCGCCGCAAAAGCCATTCTGCCGGTGAAAATTTCTACGGAATCGTCCAGTCCAAGATCGATATGCGACGACATGGCATGGCAGCCGAGCCCGGCATCGCTCAGCGAGCGGCGCCATGAGGCCATTTCAGCCGGCAGGAACGCGCTTTCGTCGAATGGTTCGGTGTAACCGACGATAAAGGCAGGCTCCACATGGCGAAAACCGATCCTGGCGATGCTCTCCAGCATCTCCTCGCGCCCATAGCCGTCATATGGCGCGCCGGACGCCGATATGATGCGATCTTTCATGCAATCCTCCCCTTGAGCCGCAGCCGAAGGGACGATGCCGATCACGCTGCAACCTCATTATTCCGACCGGAAAATGACGGAGAGGTCCGCTCGTGAGCAAGCGGAAAAAATTAACGCGCCAGTGAATTCAATTCACGTAACAGCCGCATTCCTATTCAAATGCAGGGTCCTGCAGGTCTTCGATCAGCCAGTCGGCAAACCGTCTTGCCAGCCTGCGCTGGCTGCCGGATTTGGGATAGGCGAGATAATGGCCGACATAGTGAAGGTCCTGCGTCGCGCCGCTCAAGGGCGCAACCAGCCGCCCGGATTTTATCTCGCGATGGGCAAGCCGTGTCGATTCCAGCGCCACACCGACGCCATTGGCTGCGGCATCGATCGCGAGGAAACTGCGGTCGAAACTCATGGCCTGAATGGGCGGCTTGCCCAGCCCATTGGCCTCGAACCAGTCCGGCCATTGCAGACGTTTGTTGTCGCTTCGAATAAGCAATTGCCGGTTCAAATCGCGGGGTGTCCTGATCTCGTCCGCGAGCGCCGGCGAGCACAGCGGCGTGACACGCTCTCTGCCCAGCGGAATGATGATGAGATCGTCTCCCTGCGGTTCGCCATAGATGATATCGGCATCGAATTCACCATCGACGAAACGCACATAGGCCGTGCTGGCCGCCAGCCGCACCTCAATGCCCGGATTGGCGTTCAAGAATTGCGGCAGGCGCGGAGACAATACCTGCGCCGCATAGCTGGGCGCACAATGCAGGCGCAGAAGATGGGAGCGGTTGGAGGACACCACCTCAATGCCCTGCCGCAACTCCTCAAAGGCGTTCGATGCATGTGTCAGAAGCGTCTGCCCCGCCGCAGTCAGGCGCACGGTTCGCGTGGTGCGCTCGAAAAGCGGCGTACCGAGCACCCTTTCGAGCTTGACGATAGCATGGCTGACGGCGCTCGCCGACAGGTTGAGCTCATCGGCTGCGGCGCGGAATGAGCCGAGCCGGGCGGCGGATTCGAAGGCGCGGATGGAGGTGAGTGAAATGCCGTTCAACATTCGATTACTGAAGCAGATTCATGAGATGATGTAAACTTCGCGTTTGAAGCGCCCTCTGCCCATCTGCAATATCGAGGCTGTATTCGTCGCAGGACTGGATGCGGCGGCAGGTCGGGAGCACCGCCGTCAAGCGTATGAAGCCGGCGCCCGGCTTGGGAGGATTGCTTATGTTGTTGAATGGAAAGACCGCGGTTATTTCAGGCGCCGCCAGCAAGCGTGGCATCGGCCGCGCCACGGCGGAACTTTTCGCCCGCCACGGCGCCCGCGTCGCCATCGTGGATCTCGATGAAGCCGGTAGCATCGAAGCCGCGGCCTCGCTTGAAAAAGTGGATGGCGGCGAGCATCTCGGCGTCGGCGGCAATGTGGCGGATCGTGCCTCCTGCGAGGCGGCGGCGCAAAAAGTCATCGCCGCTTTCGGCAAAATCGATATCCTCATCAATAATGCCGGCATTACCCAGCCGGTGAAGACGCTCGACATTACCGGCGCGGACTGGCAGCGCATCGTCGATGTCAACATGACCGGTGTGCTGAATTTCAGCCAGGCCTTCATTCCCAATATGCGCGACAATGGCGGCGGCTCGATTGCCTGCATGTCGTCGGTCTCCGCACAGCGTGGCGGCGGCATTTTCGGCGGCCCGCATTATTCGGCGGCCAAGGCGGGCGTTCTCGGTCTCGCAAAGGCCATGGCGCGTGAATTCGGACCCGACGGCATTCGCGTCAACTCCGTTACTCCCGGCCTGATCCAGACCGACATTACCGGCGGCAAGCTGACCGACGACATGCGCCGCGACATTCTCAAGGGAATTCCGCTCAACCGTCTCGGCGATGCCATCGATGTCGCCAATATCTATCTTTTCCTCGCCTCGGACCTCTCCTCCTACGTCACCGGCGCGGTTGTCGATGTGAATGGCGGAATGCTCATTCACTGAAAACCACCTGTCGAAGCCGGGAAGCCGGCTTCGATTTTTCTGACCGGGAGGAGGAAACCATGGCTCAGGGATATCGGCACGCAGATGCAACGAAGGAAGCGGCGTTGGCGAATGTATCGCTGGCGGAACGTGCCTGGCGCATCCGGCGCAACGCCCTTTTGATGGGTGAGGTGCAGGGACAGGGTTATGTCGGCCAAGCGCTCGGCATTGCCGATGTTCTGGCGGTGGCCTGGTTTCACACCATGCGCTACCGGGCGGACGATCCGCACTGGGAAGGCCGCGACCGGTTTCTGCTCTCCATCGGCCATTATGCGATTGCACTTTACGCAGCGCTCATCGAGGCGGGCGTCATTCCGGAAGACGAGCTGGAGACCTATGGCTGCGACGGCTCGCGCCTGCCCATGTCCGGCATGGCCTCCTATACGCCTGGCATGGAGATCACTGGCGGATCGCTCGGCCATGGGCTTGGCATTGCCGTGGGCATGGCTCTCGGCCTCAAGCGCAAGAATTCAGAACGGTTCATCATCAACCTGATGTCGGATGGCGAGTTGGGCGAAGGTTCCACCTGGGAAGCCGCCATGGGCGCATCTCATCACAGGCTCGGCAATCTCATCAATCTCGTGGATTTCAACAATCAGCAGGCGGACGGCCCTTCCCGCGAGATGCTGTCCTCCGAACCTGTGGACGCCAAATTCGCGGCCTTCGGCTGGCATGTGCAGCGGGTGGACGGCAACGATATCGACAAGGTTCGCGAGGCCTTCGATATCGCCATGTCACTTGCCGATGACAGGCCGCGCGCCATCATTTTCGATACCCGGATGGGCCGCGGCGTGCCCTTTCTCGAAAACCGCGAAATCACCCATTTCATTCGCGTGGAAGCGCATGAATGGAAGCTGGCGCTCGACGCCCTTGAAGAAGGACGGCCGCAATGAGTGCAGCAGCCCCGCAGAAGCGCCTCACCACATCGGCGATGATCGCCTCCATCGCCGCCGAAGGCCAGCCGACACGCCCTGCTCCCTTCGGTCACGCCCTTGTTCAGCTGGCGAAGGAACGCGAGGATATTGTCGGCCTCACCGCCGATCTCGGCAAATATACCGACCTGCATATTTTCGCCAAAGCCTTTCCCGAGCGCTTTTATCAGATGGGCATGGCCGAGCAGCTTTTGATGAGCACCGCCGCCGGTCTGGCGCGCGAAGGCTTCGTGCCCTTCGCGACCACCTATGCGGTCTTTGCCGCCCGCCGCGCCTATGATTTCATCGCCATGGCGATTGCCGAGGAAAACCTGCCGGTGAAGATCGTCTGCGCCCTGCCCGGCCTGACGACGGGTTACGGCCCCAGCCATCAGGCAACCGACGATCTGGCGATCTTTCGCGCGCTGCCGAACATGACCATCGTAGATCCCTGCGACGCGACCGACATAGAAGGCGCGGTGCCGGCCATTACGGATTACAACGGCCCCGTCTATATGCGCCTGCTGCGCGGCCAGGTGCCGGTGGTGCTCGAAGAATATGGCTATCGGTTCGAACTCGGCAAGGCGAAGCTTATCCGCGATGGTGCGCAGGTCCTTTTCATATCGTCCGGCATATTGACGATGCGGGTTCTCGAAGCGGCTGCCCTGCTTGAAAAGGAGGGCGTCGGCTGTGCCGTGCTGCATTCCCCCACCATCAAGCCGCTCGATACCGCCTCGATCTTCACGGAAGTGGACCGGGCTGATCGTCTGGTCATCGTGGCGGAAAACCATAGCGAAATCGGCGGCCTTGGAGAGGCCGTGGCAATGGCGCTGATGAAAAGCGGCCGGGCGCCGCGCTTGCGGCAGATCGCCCTGCCCGATGCCTTTCTGGATGCAGGCGCGCTGCCCACCCTGCATGACCGCTACGGTATCTCGACGGCGATGATCGTGGCGCGCGCAAGGGCGTGGCTGGAGAATGAAAGTTTTGAAGTACCGCGCGGTTCGGTCTAAAGGCTGAAACTCAAACATGGTGCGGAATCAGCCGGAGGGAGCCGGCGGTTTCAAGGGAGTGGAGCGCGTTATCCGCGTGATCGGACAACGCCGAGGGTGTTTAAATCCAGGGAGGAGAAAAATGAGTATTTCCATCAACAGGCGTATGTTCCTGACCGGTACCGGTCTGGCACTGGCGGCGCCGGCCATTCTGACGACAGCCCGCAACGCCCGGGCCGCCACGACGCTGACGCTCGGCCATGGCGCGGCGCCCGGCAATCCGCGCACGATCGCGGCCGCGAAATTCGCGGAACTCGTTGCCCAGAAAACCGAAGGCCGCGTGGCGATCAATGTCGCCGGTTCGGAAACGCTTGGCAGCGACGCCGCCATGCTGACCAGCCTGCGCACCGGGGCGCTTGATTTCACCGCCAACAGCCAGGGTCCGGTTTCGAGCGTTGTTCCAGAACTCGCGGCGCTCGGCCTGCCCTTCCTGTTCAGCAACGCTGATCAGGCGATCAAGGTACTCGAAGGCGATGTCGGCGCATCGCTCGATGCGCGTTTCCAGAAGGTCGGCATCGTGCCGCTCGACTGGTGGGACAACGGCATCCGCCATGTCTCCAATTCCAAACACGCCATCACCAAGCCGCAGGACGTCGCGGGCCTGAAAATCCGTACCCCCGCCGACCCGATGACCATGGATATTTTCAAGGCGCTCGATGCGGCGACGGTTCAGATTGCCTTCGGCGAACTCTACATCGCGCTTCAGCAGGGCGTCGTCGACGGGCAGGAAAATCCGCTGGTGAATATCGAAAGCTCCAAGCTTTACGAGGTCAACAAGCATATCAGCCTCACCGCCCATAAATGGGAATCCACCCCGTTCCTGATGTCCAAATTCGCCGAGGGGCGGCTGGGCAAGGATTTCGAGGCGGTCAAGGCGGCTGCGAAGGAGGCAGGCGCGCTTCAGCGCAAACTCTCGGCGGAAAAGGCAAGCGCGTCTCTGGCCGCCTTCAAGGCCAATGCCGCCATCGAGGTGGTGGAAGACATCGACCACGCCGCTTTCGCGAAAGCGACCGCGCAGGTGCTGGAGACATGGAAGCAGAAGCCCTTCGGCGATTTCGTCGCCGAGCTGGAAAAGGCCGCCAAAGGCTAATGATCAGGATGCCGGGCCGGTTCAAGCCGCCCGGCCTCACCTTCATGTCCACCGACAGGATCGGCGGGAGCCTCGCTCACGCCGACATTCATACGGTTTCAGTTTTCAGGAGATGCGCCAATGCTCGAAGGAGCCTTGTCCGCCGCCAATCGCGTTGACAGTTTCATCGCCATCCTCTGCCGCATCATCATCGTGGCAACCGGCATTCTGCTCACGGTCATCATGACCGCAAACGTCATCGTCCGCTATCTATCGACATCCGGCGGGCTGGATTTTGCGGAAGAACTGCCGACCATGCTGTTTCCATGGTTCATCGTCGCCGGCATTACCCTTGCCGCGCAGAGCGGCGCGCATATGGCGGTTGAATGGATCTATGACAAGTTCGACGAACGCGGCAAGGTGGCGGTTCTGCTGTTCGCCAATCTCGTGACGGTCGCAAGCTTCGTCATTCTCGCGCAGCAGGCGCTTGTCGTCGCCGAGATCGCCGGCGCGGAAATCAGCCCTGTGCTGCAACTGCCCAACAGCATCGGATATTATTCCATCGCCTTCGGCGCAGCACTGGTCTCGGTCACCACCGCAACCGCGAGCCTGCGCATTCTCTCCGGCGGCTGGCATGCCCGTCCGCACGGTGCAACCGAGGAGATGCCGCTATGACCATCGTGATGATCATTGCATTTTGTATTCTCATGATGATTGCGGTTCCGGTCGGTTATGCGCTGATCATCTCTGCGGGCGTCGCCGTACTGTGGAACGGTTATGTGCCGCTCTCGATCGTGGCGCAGCAGGTTTACGACCAGACGCAGTCTTTCCCGATGCTAGCGCTGCCGTTCTTCATGCTCGCGGGCACGCTGATGCTCGGCGGCAAACTCGGAACCCAGCTTCTGGAACTCGCCTCCAAGGCCATGCAGCGCTGGCGCGGCGGCCCGCTTTCCACCACCGTCATTTCCTCGGTCGTGTTCGGCGGCGTTTCCGGCTCGGCGGTCGCCAATGCGAGCGCGCTCGGTTCGGTGCTCATTCCGTGGCAGAAGCGCCAGGGCTACCCCGCTCCCCTCTGTGCGGCCAACAATGCCACCTCGGCGGTCATCGATGTGCTCATCCCGCCGTCGATCCCGATGATCCTCTATTCATTGGTCAGCGGCGTCAGCATCGCCAATCTGTTCATCGCCGGCATTCTGCCGGGCCTGCTCATGGCCGTCGGTTTCATCTTCGTCTGCTGGGCCATTGCCGTGCGGCGGGGCTATGCGGTGCGAGACGAAAGCTTTCGCAAGCGCGATCTGGCACTACTTGCATTCCGCAGCCTGCCGGCGATCCTTCTGCCGATCCTGATCATCCTCGGCCTGCGCTTCGGCTTTGCAACGCCGACCGAAGTGGCCGTTCTTTCTGTCGTCTATTCGCTCGTGCTCAGCATCTTCTTCTACCGCGATCTGACGTGGAAGCGTTTCTGCGACAATTTCGTCGAGGCAGGCTCTGCAACCGGCGTCGTCATGCTCGTCATCATGGGCAGTGCGGCGGTGGGCTGGGTGCTTACCTTCGATCAGGCGCCCCAGCATTTCGCCACCTGGGTGGCCGAGAATATCTCCAACCCGATCCTGATCATTCTCATGATGAACATCCTGATGCTGATCATCGGCATGCCGCTCGATCTGCCGCCGTCGATCCTGCTGCTCGGACCGATCTTCGTGCCGCTTGCGGATATGATCGGGCTCGACCGGGTGCAGCTCGGCATGATGATGGTCATCAATCTCGGTATCGGGCTCTATACGCCACCGATCGGCACCACGCTCTTCATCTCGTCCTCCATAGCCAGAGCGCCGCTCGGCGCAACGACGAGGGAATTGTGGCCGTTCTTCACCATGGCGATGCTGCTTCTCATCGCGGTCAGCTTCATTCCTGCCCTCACGATCTACTAACATAAGAGCCGTAGCAAACGGCTGCCAGAAACCACCGGCCGGGTCTCCCCGGTCGGTGGTTTTAGTATTCAAGATGTGCCGCTTACATCGTTCAATCTGCTTTGTTCATGGTTTCGACGATCAAATCACGATCTGCGATGCACCCTTCACGAAATTTTAGGGGATTGCGGAACACATATGGAACATATAGTGTTCGTTCTGTATTTGTTTCGCGACTTCAACGACGATTCTCAAGGGTGTTTTCCTCATGCTCACGCGCAAACAGCAGGAATTGCTTCTCTTCATTCATGAAAGAATGAAAGAGTCCGGCGTGCCGCCCTCCTTCGATGAAATGAAGGACGCACTCGATCTTGCCTCCAAATCCGGCATCCACCGGCTGATCACCGCACTCGAGGAGCGCGGCTTCATTCGCCGGCTACCTAACAGGGCGCGGGCGCTGGAAGTGATCAAATTGCCTGAGGCCTATGCGCCGGGTGCAAGGCCGCAGCGCGGCTTCTCGCCGAGCGTCATTGAAGGCAGCCTCGGCAAGCCGAAGACGCCGGAGCCGGCCCCTGCCCCCAAGGCGCCGGCCAATGATCTCGGTGGCGCCGTCACCGTGCCGGTCATGGGCCGCATCGCCGCCGGTGTGCCGATTTCCGCCATCCAGAACAACACCCATGATGTGGCCGTGCCGGTCGACATGCTCGGCTCGGGCGAACATTACGCTCTGGAAGTCAAGGGCGACTCGATGATCGAGGCCGGCATTTTTGATGGCGATACCGTCATCATCCGCAACGGCAATACGGCCAATCCGGGCGATATCGTCGTAGCACTGGTGGATGATGAAGAAGCTACCCTGAAGCGTTTCCGCCGCAAGGGAGCCTCCATCGCTCTGGAAGCGGCCAATCCCGCCTATGAGACCCGTATTTTCGGACCGGATCGGGTGAAAATCCAGGGTAAGCTGGTTGGTCTGATCCGCCGCTACCATTAATTGGCACCCCGCCTTTTTTCGCTAGGGGCGTCATCGAGAGGATGACGCTCCCTTTGAGGCATCTTGGATTGTTCCCAGGAACAATGCGGCTCTGCGGAAGTAAAGAGAGGGTGCGTTTCGTTCTCGTCTCCGGGCGGTGACGCGAGTTTGCCTCTTTCTTTCTCCCTGCCCTCACATTCCCATTCATCAATGCGGCTTATGGGAGCCATGGATTATTTGCAATATTCCAAGGGCCATCCGTCGGTATAGAAATGCGCGTCATATCGGGGAAACACGTCATGTACGATCTTTATATCGCCAACAAGAACTATTCCTCATGGTCGCTGCGGCCCTGGGTATTGATGCGTACGCTCGGCATCGCCTTCGATGAAAAACTCGTTCCCTTCGGCGAAGGCGTTTCCTTCTCCACCTTCTCGCCGACCGGCAAGGTGCCCTGCCTTGTCGATGAGGGCGTGACGGTTTGGGAATCGCTGTCGATCGCCGAATATCTGGCGGAAAGACATCAGGGCGTCTGGGCGAGCGACAAGCAGGCAAGGGCCTGGTCACGGTCGGCAGCGAGCGAAATGCACGCGGGCTTTTCCTCGCTGCGCAATCTCTACCCGATGTCGGTCGGCATTCGCGTAAAACCGAAGGGTGGCGATACCGGGCTTGCGGCCGATATAAAGCGCATCGATACGCTGTGGAGCGAAGGCCTCGCGAAATTCGGCGGGCCTTTTCTTGCCGGCCAGAAATTCACGGCGGTCGATGCCTTCTTCTGCCCGGTGGCATTT
Organism: Agrobacterium sp. 22-221-1; assembly: GCF_053522445.1. Classification (NCBI taxonomy): domain Bacteria; kingdom Pseudomonadati; phylum Pseudomonadota; class Alphaproteobacteria; order Hyphomicrobiales; family Rhizobiaceae; genus Agrobacterium; species Agrobacterium sp. 22-221-1. The sequence continues at coordinate 375,924 of NZ_JBNWCL010000001.1, read as the reverse complement.
CGTTTCCAGACTTATGGCGCGGAACTTTCGCCCGTAGCGAGAGCCTATTGCGACCGGCTGCTCGCCCTTCCCGCCATGCGCGAATGGTACGAGGCCGGGCTGAAGGAAGTCTGGCGCGATGCGGCGCATGAAGAGGAAATTAGCGGGATCGGCGAATTGACCGCGGATCTGCGCATCAAGGCCTGACGGTCCATGCTGGCGGCGCTCTATTGCGATGCCGCCAGCAACCGCATGACGGCATCGGGCACGTCGTGATCGAAACGGCCGCTTTTCCAGTCGTAATAGCGATGTTCGCTCCAGGGCCTGTCCATGCCGGCGATTGCGGCGCGCAGCCTGCCGACCACCCCTGCCTGATCGTTGCCGGCGAAGTCCATTTCCAGCGAACCGATCCGCCGCAGGATATCGCGGTTCAGCAGAAGTGCGCCCGAGCGGCATTGGGAAAAGGACGTTCTGCGGGAGACGATAACGATATCGGCAATATCGCAAGCCTTTCCGGCAAAGCGGCCGTCTTCCAGAACGATGATCCATTCGCCGCTTCCCGCGCGCGTAACGCACCATATGCCTTTGCTGCAAGTGAAAACGCTGGGCTCGGCGTCTCTCAGGGCCGCTGTCATCTGCCGTGCAACTGCACTCATCTCTTGCGGATCAAGCTTCGCCTTCGAGGCCAAAGCCACGGTTTTTGCCGTGGCCTCGGTCTTGAGAAAGACCGGCGGCACAGGCTGTTCCGGCAAAAGCAGCGCCCTTTGCCACTGGCCATAAACGAAACCCTGCGGCTGAGCCTTCGTCGTGTAGGCTTTGCCGTCCTCCAGCAGCGCCACTAGCTCGCCATCCTCGTGAACAAGCAAATCGGGCGGATCGCGATAGGCCGTGGCGGACGACAGGCCGAAGGCGAGGAATAGAAGCGGCATGCCCAGAAGCGCAAGCCGGCTGCGCAGCAAAGTCAGCAGCAGAAAACCAGCCGAGGCGAGCCCCAGAAACCACCCGTGAGGCCGCCCCGTCGCAGCGCTTCCGCCCCAGGACGCCACCTCCTGCGCAACCTCGATGACGAGGGCCATGCCGTATCCCATGACCTTCAGAAACGGAGCGTCGAGCCCGAAAGGCATCAGCAGCATGGCGACAAGGCCGAAAGGCATGACAATCAGCGACATCAGCGGCATGGCGGCCAGATTGGCGAAAAGTCCATAGGTGGTGACACGCTGAAAATGCTCGACCGAATAGATCGCCGTCGAAAGACCGCCTATCAGCGACGTCGTGATGACACCGCCGATGATGGCGCCCGCCGTTTGCGCCACCGTCATCCATGCCGGTTTGCGCCCGATGAACAGACGCTCGCGATCGATACGCCAGCGGCTCCAGGCGGCATAGGAGGCGACGAGCGCGATGGTCGCGGCAAAAGACATCTGAAAGCTCGGGCCCATGATTTCCGAGGGCGAAAAAGCGAGAATGACCAAAGCGGAAAGCGCGACATTCCTGAGGCTGAGCGAGGGTTGATCGAACAGCACCGCGATCAGCATCACCGACATCATCAGCCAGGCGCGTTCGGCGGAAACGGCAAAACCTGAAATCAGGTAATAAGCAAGCGTCATCAAGAGCGCGGCGAAAGCCGAAATCTTCTTCACGGGCCAGCGCTGTGCAAATGCCGGAAAAAGGCTGAAGGCAAGCCTCAGCCCCACAAAGAATATGCCCGACGCCAGCGCCATGTTAAGCCCGGATATGGCGACGATATGGGCAAGGCCGGAGAGCCGCAACGCTTCCATTGTTTCGGCGGATATGGCCTGTCTCTCATCGGTGACGATGGAGGCGGCAAAAGCGCCGGCATCGCCGCCGATGGTGTTGCGGATGCGTTCGGCAATGGCGGTGCGAAGGCCATAGAGCCGCATGTCGGCCCATTCCAGCCAGTCCGTCTTCGCGCCAATGCCGGGTGAAACGACCGTCTGTGGCGGCTTATAGAAGAATCCGGTCGCGCCTATGCCCCTGAAATAGGAGGCGAAGGCGAAATCATTGAGCCCCGGCAAGGCCGGGCCGGATGGCGGCGAAAGCCGCGCCTTGCCGCGAATGGTCGCGCCGAGTGCAGCGGGCTCGCCTCCCCCGCGTGACAGGAGTGAGACCTTGCCCGGCGGGCGTGACAATGCAGGCGCTTCCGTTGCGGTGAGTTGCACCACATATCGCCAGTCCCCGCGCGCATCCACCTCCCGACGGGTCACCGTGCCGGTAATGGTGGTGGTGACGGGCGTATCCAGCACCACCGTTCCCGCACGCCATGTTTCGACCCCGGCGAAAAGCATGCCCAGCAAAAGCAGCGCGCAAAGGCCGCAGGCCGTCGCTGCGAAGCCCGAGCGATATTTCGCGAAGAACGCCAGACCGACGGCGATGAGACATGTGATCGCCAGAACGGAGAATGAAGGCGAGGTATTGAGGGAAAACCAGAGGATCGCACCGCAGCCGATGAAAACCGGAACGAAAAGAAAATCGTGGCCGAATGCGCGCTCCTCGGCGAAGCATGCGGCGATTTTTTGAGAGGCGACAGCTCGCAGGTTCGGCTTGCCGACAAGGGCGGGCGTGTCATATGTCGCAACATCGCCGGTTCTGCGAAGCGGATAAAGGATTTCCGCCGTGCCGGGCAAATCGCCCTGCATCGTTTCGGCATGTCTGAAATGCTGTTTTTCCCCTTGACCGAGCAATCCGCGCCGCGCCCCTGCCGCACCGGGAACAGGTTTGCAGGCGGATGCGAGGGATTGCAATCCTTTCCTTTAACCCTGCGTTGACTGAGATTGAATTGCCATCACCGGGAAAGACGGAAGCAAGGCAATTGCGTTTGCCGCAATGCACAATTTGACCTTTGGATAGCTTGGCATCTGCGCAAGGATCATATAGCTAATCGGTAGACGCTTAACCGCGGGGCGTGTCTCAACGCCCCCACCCGCATGTTTTCGGAGGATCAGTATGACGGAAAAAAGCGCTACAGTGACACTTGGCGAAAAGCAGGTCGAACTCCCGGTCAGGGAAGGCACGATCGGACCAAGCGTCGTCGATATCGCCACGCTGTACAAGCACACGGGCTCTTTCACTTACGACCCGGGTTTCACGTCGACGGCCTCCTGCGAATCCAAGATCACCTATATCGACGGTGACGAAGGCGTTCTCCTGCATCGTGGTTTCCCCATCGAGCAGCTCGCCGAACAGGGCGACTTCCTGGAAACCTGCTATCTGCTGCTTTACGGCGAACTGCCGACCGCGGCTCAGAAGAAGGACTTCGACACCCGCGTCACGCGCCACACCATGGTGCATGAGCAGATGAGCCGGTTCTTCACCGGCTATCGCCGCGATGCGCATCCGATGGCCGTCATGTGCGGCACGGTCGGCGCCCTCTCTGCCTTCTATCACGACTCGACCGACATCACCGATCCGCACCAGCGCATGGTCGCTTCGCTGCGCATGATCGCCAAGATGCCAACGATCGCCGCCATGGCCTACAAGTACCATATCGGCCAGCCCTTCGTTTACCCGAAGAACGATCTCGATTACGCCTCCAACTTCCTGCACATGTGCTTTGCCGTGCCCTGCGAGGATTACAAGGTCGATCCGGTTCTGGCCCGCGCCATGGACCGCATCTTCATCCTGCATGCCGATCACGAGCAGAACGCTTCCACCTCCACGGTGCGTCTTGCAGGTTCGTCGGGTGCGAACCCCTTCGCCTGTATCGCGGCTGGCATTGCCTGCCTCTGGGGCCCGGCTCACGGCGGCGCCAACGAAGCGGCGCTCAACATGCTGAACGAAATCGGCACGGTTGACCGCATTCCGGAATACATCGCCCGCGCCAAGGACAAGAACGACCCGTTCCGCCTGATGGGCTTTGGCCACCGCGTCTACAAGAACTACGACCCGCGCGCCAAGATCATGCAGAAGACGATGTACGAAGTGCTGGAAGCCACCGGCAATTCCGACGATCCGATCATGCAGGTCGCGCTGGAACTGGAAAAGATCGCCCTTTCCGACCCCTACTTCGTCGAAAAGAAGCTTTACCCGAACGTCGACTTCTATTCCGGCATTACGCTGAAGGCGCTCGGCTTCCCCACGACCATGTTCACCGTTCTCTTCGCTCTTGCCCGCACCGTCGGCTGGATCGCACAGTGGAACGAAATGATCGAAGATCCGCAGCAGCGCATCGGCCGTCCGCGCCAGCTCTATACGGGCGCCGGCAAGCGCGACTACGTTCCAGTTTCCAAGCGCTAAGCCGCGAAACCCCATAAATCAAAGGCCGGCAGGTTTTTCCGCCGGCCTTTTTTGTTGAGCATCCGAATAGTTCTCAGTGGCGTGCAGCGACGCCCAGGAACTGCTTCAGTTCCGGTGTTGCGGGATTGGAGAAGACCTCTTCCGGTGGGCCTATTTCATGCACCCTGCCCTCATGCATAAAGACGACGCGGGAGCAGACGTCGCGCGCAAATTTCATTTCATGCGTCACCATCAGGAGCGTCATACCTTCAGCGGCGAGTTCCCGCACCACGGCCAACACTTCCGCGACAAGTTCGGGATCGAGAGCCGAGGTGATCTCATCGCAGAGCAGCGCGATGGGCTGCATGGCGAGTGCACGGGCAATGGCGACGCGCTGCTGCTGGCCGCCGGACAATTCATCGGGATAGGCATCGAACTTGTGCGCCAGCCCGACCCGTTCCAGCATCTTGCGGGCAACAGCTTCGGCTTCCGGCTTCGGCGTCTTTTTCACCACGGTCTGCGACAGCATGACGTTGCCGCCAACAGTCTGGTGCGGGAAGAGATTGAACTGCTGGAAGATCATGCCGACCTTCAGCCGCAGGGCTTTCAGATGCAGATCGTCTTCGAGAAGCTGCGCGCCGGCGACCGATATGGAACCGGCCGAAATCGTCTCCAGCCCGTTGATGCAGCGAAGCAGGGTCGATTTGCCCGATCCGCTCTTGCCGATGATGGCGATGACCTCGCCCGGCTCCACATCGAGGTTGATGCCCTTCAGTACCTCGTTGCTGCCATAGCTTTTGCGGACTTCAGTGATTTCGATGAGCGACATTGAGCTTCCTTTCGAGGATCTGGCTGCTCTTAGACAGAGGCCAGCACAGCGCGAAATAGATGAGGGCGACGAGGCCATAAACGGTGAAGGGCTGGAAGGTGGCATTGGTGACGACCGTGCCGGCCTTGGACAGTTCTACGAAACCGATGATCGAGGTCACGGCCGTTCCCTTGATGACCTGCACGAAGAAACCGACGGTCGGCGGAATGGCGACCCGCATGGCCTGCGGCAGGATGACATAACGCATCTGCTGCAGGCGTCCCATGGCAAGGCTCGCCGATGCCTCCCACTGGCCCTTGGCGACGGATTCAACGCAGCCGCGCCAGATTTCGGTGAGGAAGGCAGCTGCCCACAGGATCAGCGTCAAGCCCGCCGCCAGCCAGGCCGGCACATCGATGCCGAACAGGCCGAGGCCGAAAAAGGCGATGAAGAGCTGCATCAAAAGCGGCGTACCCTGAAAAAGCTCGACATAATAGCGTGCGAAAGCCCGCATCGATTTTTTCCGGGAAATGCGCATGAACAGCAGAAGCAGCGCCACCATGCCGCCGCCGACGAAGGAGACGAGCGACAGCAGTACGGTCCAGCGCGTGGCGAGCAGCAGGTTTCTGAGAATATCCCAGGTGGAGAATTCGATCATCGGACACTCCTGCGCGGAAAGATGAGGTTGCCGCCCATGACAAGCACCTGCCGGAGAAGGATGGCGAGCACGAGATAAATGACGGTGGAGACCATATAGGCTTCGAAGGCGCGGAAGGTGCGCGACTGGATGAAATTGGCTGCGAAGGTCAAATCCTCGGCGGCGATCTGCGAGACGACCGACGAGCCGAGCATGACGATCACCACCTGCGATGAAAGCGCCGGCCAGATGCGTTGCAGCGAGGGCACCAGAACCACATGCCGGAAGGTTTCGAAACGGGTCATGGCAAGGCTTGCCCCCGCCTCGAACTGTCCCTTCGGCGTCGCCTGGATGCCGGCGCGGATAATCTCGCAGCTATAGGCCCCGAGATTGACCACCATGGCGATATTGGCGGCGGTCAGTTCCGACAATTGCACGCCAAGCGACGGCAGGCCGAAAAAGATAAAAAACAATTGTATGAGGAATGGCGTGTTGCGAATTAGCTCCACATAGGTCGCGACCGGCGGCCGCAGCCATTTGGGCCCGAGCGCACGCACCCAGGCGCAGACGATGCCGAGGGCGATACCGAGAACGCCGCCGATGGCAATCAATTCCAGCGTAACGGCGATGCCTTTGGCGATCTGCGGATAATAGTCGAGAAGCCATGCAAAATCGAATGTGTATTTCACCCGATGCTTCCTTTCGGCGAGGACAAACCATGCGCCGGTCCTGCTTCAAGGCAAGGCCGGCGCATGCATTTTTCCGGGTTGCTCAGAGATCCTTGGGCAGGTCGGTTTTCAGCCATTTCTGCGCGATCGTGTTCAAGGAACCATCGGTCTTTGCGGTGGCGATGATGGCGTTGACCTTTTCAAGCAGCGCCGGCTGTTCCTTGTTCAGGCCGATATAGCAGGGCGAATTCTTGATCAGGAACTTCAGCTCGGGGCGCTTTGGCGGGTTCTTGGCGAGAATGGCGGCGGCCACGACATTGCCCGTGGCCACGGCCTCAACCTGGCCGGCGAGGAAGGCCGAGATCGTGCCGTTATTGTCCTCATAACGCTTGATGGTCGTATCGGCAGGCGCCACCTTCGTCAGCTCCAGATCCTCGACGGCGCCACGGGTGACGCCGACGGTCTTGCCGGACAAATCCTCCGCCTTGGTGACGGCAACCGCGTCCGGAGCGAACACGCCGTTGAAGAAGGGCGCATAGGCGGTGGAGAAGTCGATGACCTTTTCACGGTCCGGGTTTTTACCGAGGCTCGAAATGACGAGATCGACCTTGTTGGTCTGCAGATAGGGAACGCGGTTGGCGCTGGTCACCGGCACGAGTTCGACCTTCACGCCCAGCTTCTCGCCGATCAGATTGGCGACGTCGATATCATAACCCTGCGGGGCCATATCCGTGCCGACGCTGCCGAAGGGCGGGAAATCCTGCGGAACGGCAACGCGGATCGTGCCGCGGGAGGTGATATCACCGAGCGCATCGGCAAAGGCTGCGGGCGAAAAGCCGAGCGTTGCGGAAATTGCGGCAATGGCAAGCAATGAACGTCTGGAAATCATTGGGAATTACTCCTTGGGGCTTGAGGAAAGAGGCTGCAATGAAAGGGAATTACGAAGCTCGTAGAGCGGATCTGGCCTGCGGGTGAGATCGAGACCGGTTTCGACTTCGTCGAGATGGCGGATGGCGAGTTCGGCGGCGCCATGAAAATCGGCAGCCTTGATCGCTTCGAAGATACGGCAATGTCCGTCATGCGATTGCTGCGCATGGAAATCGGACTGATAGAGCATGGAAATGAGGATGGTTCTGGCCGTCAGGTCGCGCAGCGTTTCGACGATGATGTCGTTGCCGGCGATTTCAGCGATGCGAATGTGGAAGTCGCCCATCAGGCAGGTCAGGCGCTGGCGGTCGCCTTTGGCAATCGCCGCCTTCTCCTCATCGAGATGATCGGCGAGGATGGCGATGCCTTCCGGGCTGACGCCGGAAAGATTGCGCAAGAGCCCATATTCGATGATGCGCCGTGCTTCATAGACCTTGATGGATTCTTCGGCGGAAGGCTCCACCACGAACCAACCCCGGCGCGGGATGACGGTGACGATGCCGCGCGTCTCCAGCCGCATCATCGCTTCGCGAATGCGCGTGCGCGACACGCTGAAAAGGCTGGCGAGCTGGTTCTCGCTGAGGCGGGTGCCCGGACGGATACGCGCGGAAAGAATGCCTGAGATGATGGCGTCTTCTACCGCGCTCTGGGCGCTTTCTGATGTATGGCTATCTTGCATACAAGATTGAAAGCAAGAGGTGTGCCAGACGGAAATTTATGGGCCGGGAGCCATCCGATGGTCAGCCGTTTGCCACACTAACGATCAAATGCAGTAAAATCGCGCCCTCGCCTGCCTGCATCGGCAGCAGTGACGGCAGCCCGTGGGATAGAGTGCTTATATAATTATTGTGAGGGACGAGCCTTGCTCTTCAGGACATCCAGAAGAATGCGCGCGCCGGTTTCGCCCGGAGGCACATCCGTATGCAAACGCTGCTGCACGAGTGCATATCCTTCGAGCATCGCCTGCCGCTCAGTGGTGTCGGAAGACAGACGCTCTGCCCAGCGCAGCATCGAGCCTGCCCTTACCACCTCGTTGAAATATTCCGGCACGACGGCGTAGTCGGCAATCAGGTTCGGCAGAGCCCCTGTCCAGGTCTTTACCCGCTTGCTCAGCATGGTGAAAATCCAGTCGGTCTTGTAGACCGAGATCGTCGGCACGCCCGCGAGTGCAAGTTCCAGAATGACCGTGCCGGAAGCGGCAATCGCCGCATCGGCTTCAACAAATGCATTCCATTTGAAAGCGGAATCGATACCGATTTCGGGTCTGATATCCTCCGGCCATGACGCCGCCAGTTCGCGGATGCGTTTTTCCTGACGCGGCACGGTGGGCAACACGAACCGCGTCGGACCGTTGCGCTCGACAAAAGCTTTCGCCGCCGCCTGAAAAGGCTCCATCAGCCGCATCGTCTCAGTGGAACGCGACCCCGGCAGGAGGAGAATGGTCTTCGGTTCGCCATCCGCCGGCAGAGAACGTTCCGCCCGCTTGTGACGCACAGCCAGCACCTCGGGGTCGACGCTGAGGCGATGACCGACAAAGGTCGTTGGCGGACCGCCGAGACGGCGCATGGCTTCCGGCTCGAAGGGCAACAGAGCCAGCACGTGATCGACATAGGAGAGCATCGCGGTGGCGCGGTATTCCTTCCACGCCCAGACGCTGGGGCAGACGTAATTGACGACCGGCAGATGCGGCAATTGCTGCCGGACTTTTTTCGCAACGCGATGGGTGAAATCCGGGCTGTCGATAATCAGCAGAATATCGGGCTTTGCGGCGGCGATTGCCTGAGCGGTCTGGTTGATCCGCGCAATGAGCTTCGGCAGTTTTTTCAGAACCTGCGTAAAGCCCATGATTGAGAGTTCGGAATAGTCGAACAGGGAAACCAGTCCCTGCGCTTCCAGCGCCTCGCCGCCGACACCGACCAGTTCTACAGGTCCCGTATATTGGGCCTTGAGCGAGCGGATCAGATCCGCACCCAGAAGATCGCCGGATACTTCCCCGGCTATGACCGCCACTTTTAATGCCGCCGTCATCCGATCATGTCTCCGCCAAGTGACGTATCGATGCCGCAGACGAATATGCCCGCCTCATCGGCCGCTTTCAACATCGCCTCGCGATCGAGTACCAGCGCCCGCCCGGCTTCGACGGCGATACCCGCCAGCCCGGCCTTTCGCGCATTCTCCACCGTTTCCACACCGATTGTCGGCAGGTCGGCGCGCACATCCTGCTGCGGCTTGCAGAGCTTTACGAGCACACCCCTGCGGCGCGGGGATATCCGTCCTTCGGCTCGCAATGCCGCAACGCGCGCCAGCATGGCATCCGTGCCCTCGACGCCTTCCAGCGCGACGATGCGGCCGCCGACGGCGACCGCGCCCTGCCCCACATCGAGCTTGCCGAGTGCAAGCGCGGCCTCAGCCGCCTTGCGTATATCGCGCAGATCATCCTCGGCAGGTTTTTGCGTACCGAAAGGGCCTATCGCGGCCAGCAGGCCGGGGGCGATCTCGTGAGCGCCGATGACTTTTGCGCCGAGCGTGCCGATGATCTTGATAACCATCTGCAGAACGGCGTCGTCGCCGCTCGACAGCAGCGTCCTGACAATGGATGGCAGTTTGAGCAGGATGCCGACTGTGGGGCGGATTTCGCGCCATTCCGGCCGCCGCGCCACGGCGCCGGATAGCACGACACGGTCTACCCGGTTTTCGCGCAGCAGACGGCCAAGCCCGGCGACATCGCCGACACTGATGACGGCATTGTCGAAACCGCTCCAGTCGAAACGGGAATCATCGCGCAGGCGCACGATGAAAGGGTTCTCGCCCATCTCACGGGCGGCGGCCGCCACATAAAACGGCAGCTGGCCGCTGCCGGCCACAATGGCGAGACGCCCGCCGCCTGTCACGGCTCACTTGCCCCGGTTGGGCGAAGAGATCGCGCGGTCGCTATCCGCACCGATGAAATCGATGACTTCAAGCGCCTGCGGGCAATCCAGATAGTCGTTACGGTCGATGGCCGCCGCATTGCCGCGGATCGTGCCCTCAGCCTCGAAAATCGCCTTGTAGACGCGTCTGACCTTATGGATATCGGCGCGCTCGATGCCGGCACGGGTCATGCCGACGACGTTCAGGCCGCCGAGGATACCGGGATTGCCATTCAGCATGCCATAGGGAATGACATCGTAATTGACCGCCGAAAGTCCGCCGATGAAGGCCTGGCGGCCGATGCGGGTGAACTGGTGCACGGCGCAGCCACCGCCGAGAATAGCGCGGTCCTCAATGGTGACATGGCCCGCCAGCATCACATTGTTGGACAGGACGATGTGGCTGCCGAGGCGGCAATCATGCGCCACATGCGAATTGGCGAGGAAAAGATTATCGTCACCGATAATGGTCTTGCTGCTGCCATCGGAACTGCCGGCGTTCATCGTCACGCCTTCACGCATGATGCAGCGCTCACCGATCTCGAGGGTCGTTTCCGAACCGTCGTGGCGAATTGCCTGCGGCGTCCCGCCGATGACCGCCATGGGATGGACAACCGAACCACGGCCGATGACGGTCAGGCCGGAAACAACGGCGTGATTGTGCAGCTGGACACCGTCATGCAGCGTGACTTTCGCGCCGACATAGCTCAGCGCACCGATGACGACGTTTTCACCGATCACCGCGCCGTCTTCGATCACGGCGCTCGGGTGAATTCTGGCCGAGGCGGCAATCGTGCTCATTGCTGATCCTCGGGGATCATCATGGCACCGACATCGGCCTCCGCCACCAGCGCGCCGTCCACCTTCGCCTCGCAATGGAATTTAAAGACATTGCCGCGCTGACGCTGCTTCACGACATGGATTTCCAGACGATCGCCGGGGATCACGGGCTTGCGGAACCGCGCATTGTCGATTGTCATGAAATAAACTAGGTGACCGCCCTCACCCTGGCTGCGAGCGCAGATCGCACCCGCCGTCTGGGCCATGGCTTCGACGATCAGAACGCCCGGCATGATCGGCCGGTCCGGGAAGTGACCGGTGAAATGCGGTTCATTGACAGTCACGTTCTTGATGCCAATCGCCGAGTTGTTACCGTCGATCTCGATGATCTTGTCGATCAGCAGGAATGGGTAACGATGCGGCAGAAGCTTCATGACTTCCAGAATGTCAGCCGCGCCCAGCGCCGTCTTCGTTTCTTCAGTCATTGTTTTTCTCTCCTGTTTTTTTATCACGCCCTTCAGCGCGCGCCAGAATTTCGGCCATGTCGCGCAGGAAATATTTCATCGGACGCGCGGGCGTGCCGCCATAACGGGCGCCTGCCGGAACGTCCGCCACAACGCCGCTCATCGCCGCGATCTGTACGCCGTCGCCAATGTTGATATGGCCATTGATGCCGGCCGCGCCGCCAATCATCACACCGTCGCCGATGCGGGTGCTGCCCGCAATGCCGACCTTGCTGACGATGCCGCAATGGCGGCCGATGCGGACGTTGTGGCCGATCTGGACCTGATTGTCGATCTTGGTGCCTTCGCCGATGACCGTGTCATCCATGGTGCCACGATCGATCGTGGTGTTGGCGCCAATCTCGACATTGTCCTGAATGATGACCCGGCCGATCTGCACGATCTTCAACATGCCGCGCGGACCGGGCGCATAACCGAAACCGTCCTGACCGATGCGCGCGCCGTTATGGATAATCACATTATTACCGATGAGGGCCGCAAGAACGCTTGCGCCGCCGGCAATGGTGCAATCGCGCCCGATCTGTACATCCTGCCCGATGATGACGCCGGGACCGATGCGCGTGCCCGCGCCGATATGGGCGCCAGCTCCAATCACGGCGAGCGACTCGACGATGACACCCGCCTCCAGCTTTGCGGATGGATCGACATGTGCAGCATGGGAAATTTCAGCTTCCATCCGCGCAATAGGACCCGGACGCATGGCGGAGGGATGCAGCAAGGCACCCACCTGCGCAAAAAGCGTGTGCGGGTTTTTCGATATCAGCGCAGGGGTGTGAGACGGAAGCATGTCTACAAGTGCGGCGTCACAAATGACGGCGCCAGCGTCGCAGGTCTGCAGCTCATCGCGGTTCTTGCGCGAAAGAATATAGCAGAGCTGATCGGGTTTTGCCCGGTAGACCGGCGCAACGGACCGAATGATCCGCTCTCCCGCCGCGTCATCAGACAGTTCCGCCCCAAAACGGTCTGCGATATCTTTCAATCGCAGTCCCTCGTGGGGCGGAAAAAAGGCGTTGTATTCCATCAGCCGGAAACTCCAGAACGTTCAAAGTTGCAGTTCTGGACTGCCGATATCAGAAAGTGTTGGACATGCCAAACCGGAAACGCTGTTCCTCGTCGTAGTCTTCCTTGGCGAAAGGCACGGCGTAGTCGACGCGGATCGGACCGAAGGGCGACGCCCACATCACGCCGATACCGGCGGATGCGCGGATGGAGTTGTCGTCCTTCACACCGGCGCTGTTGGCAACCTTGTTGCCATAGAGCGTGCCGGCATCCACGAAGCCAGCGAGGCGAAGGCCGAAATCTTCCGGAACGCCAGGCATCGGAGCCGTGACTTCAGCAGAAGCGGCGAAATAGGTCGTGCCGCCGATGGAGTCGGAACCGATGCGCGGACCGATACCATCGTTCTTGAAGCCGCGAACCTGACGACCGCCAAACTTGAACTGATCGAATACTAGCAGGTTGTCACCCGTCGGCATGACGTGGCCCGCCTGACCGGTGATCGAACCAATGACATCGTACTCGTCAGACAGCGTGTAGAAGAAGCGAGCCTTGGCGTAAATCTTGTAATATTCGGAATCGCCGCCGAGACCTGCAAATTCGTTCGTCAGAGCAGCCTGCCAGCCTTCGCGTGGCATGTTGCGGTCGTCGAGCGTATTGTAGTTCAGCGTGTTCGAAATGATGGACTGTGTCCAGTCACCGCCACGGATCAGATCCTTGTAGGGCTCAGCAAGGTTGCTGCCGGTTTCCCAGTCGCCCTCACCGTCATAATTGATCTGCTTGTAGGTGTACTTGAACGTCGTCGAGAGGTCTTCGGTGATCGGCGCGGTCACGCGCAGCGAGAAGCCCTGCTCGTCGTAGTCATAATAGTCTTCGCTGCGGCTCTGGCTCTTGAACAGGTCGAAACCTGCAGCAAGACGGTAGCCGAGGAAATAGGGTTCCGTGAAGGAGAGCGTGTAGGTACGCGCATCATCTTCACCCGCACCGGCGGCGAGACGGATGTACTGGCCGCGGCCGAGGAAGTTCTTTTCTTCGATGGAGGCTTCGAGCAGCACACCGTCGTTCTGCGAATAGCCGGCACCGATACCGAACGAACCCGTCGACTGATCTTCTACGTCGACAACGATGACGACGCGGTCAGGCGCGCTGCCGCCGGCGGTCGAAATATTGACCTTCGAGAAATAGCCGAGCGCTTCGAGACGGCGCTTTGCAGCCGTGATGACCGTCTGGTTGAACGCATCGCCTTCGGAAATATCGAACTCGCGACGAATGACATAGTCACGCGTACGGGTGTTGCCGCGGATTTCGATACGCTCGACATAGGCGCGCTCGCCCTGGTCGACGATATAGGTCACACCGATGGTGTTGCCAGCCATGTCGCGGTCGCCGCGCGGCGTTACGCGGGCAAAAGGATAACCTTCGCCGGCCACGCGCTTGGAAATCGCTTCCATACTCTGCTGAACTTCCTTGGCGCTGTAGCTTCCGCCCTGATGGGTTTCCACGAGGCCCTGAAGCTCCGAACCGTCGACGCCCGGAACGGTCGATTCGACCGCGACGTTGCCGAAGTTGTAACGCTGACCTTCATCGACCGTGATGGAGATGGTGTATTCGTTCTTGGACTCGTCCAGCACAGCCTCGGAGGACACGACACGGAAGTCGGCATAACCGCGGTTGTAGTAGAACTGGCGCAGCGCCTCTTCGTCGGCGCGCAGCTTGTCCTCGTTATAGACGTCCTTACGCGTCAGGAACGACAGCATGTTGGACTTCTTGGTATTTATGACGGCGGCCAGACGGCCATCGCTATAGGCATTGTTGCCGACGAAATCGATACGGCCGATCTTCGTGCGCTCGCCTTCATTGATGACGAAAGCAATGTTCACACGGCCCTGACCGACGGAAACGGTCTGCGTGGTGACTTCAACATCGCTACGGCCGATGGCGGCGTAGGCTTCCTTGATGCGGGCAATATCCGCCGTCACGATGGCCTGATTGAACGGGCCGAGGGACTGGGTCTGCACGACGCCGGCGAGCTTGTCGTCCTTGATCTTGCGGTTACCGTTGAAGACCACCTGGTTGACGAGCTGGTTCTCATTGACGGTCACGACCAGCGTGCTGCCGGAAACGCGCATGGAAACATTCGAGAAGTAACCGGTGGCGTAAAGACGCTTCACCGATTCATCGATGTCCGAATTGGAAAAGTTCTTACCCGGCGCAATGGTGATGTTGGAACGCACGGAGTCCGCACCGGACCTGTCGGCCCCGCGAACATCGATCCTGCTGATGACGGCCGCATTTGCAGCGCCAGCAGAGGCAAGCACGCCAAGGCCCGCAACCGAAGCAACACCGGCAGACAGAGCAACCGCCGACACAGCGTTCAAAAATCTTGAACCAGCCTTCATTTCAATTCTTACCTTTTTACGTTGTCCCTCAGCGGGCGGAACCCGACTCCGGCCATGTGCGTCGTTTTACCTGCTTTTCCCCTACAAGCAAGCGCGAACGTTAAATTCTGTTTACTTCGTGCTCCAGAGTGGCTCATTCGCCACTTCGGCATAAAAACAAGGTAAACAAATAACTAACAAAACCGTTAAAACACAATCCTCAGCCGATCAAGCTGCTGATATCATTCCATGTTGCAAAAACCATAAGACCCAAAATCATCATCATCCCGATACGGAACGCGACTTCCTGCGCGCCCGCGCCGAGCGGCCTGCCGCGAATGGCCTCGATGGCGTAGAACACCAGATGCCCGCCGTCCAGAACCGGCACAGGCATCAGGTTCAAAAGACCGATGGATACGGAAAGAACGGCGGCAAGCTGGATAACGGCGGAAATGCCGAGCGTCGCCATCTGGCCGGAGGCCTGCGCCACACGCACCGGACCGCCAAGCTGATCGGCATTCATGCGCCCTGTCACGAGATTGCCGATATAGTTGAATGTGCCGGTGATGACGTGACCTGTTTCGCGCACGCCTTCGACCAGCGCCTCGGACGGCGAATATTCGATATGGCGGAAATTGCCGCTGGTCTGGTCGGTGACGATGCCGATAATGCCCATTTCCAGCTTGTTGCCGAACTGGTCGGTGGTTTCGGTGCGGGTCGGGACCATCGGCAGCTTAAGCTCCTCGCCTGCCCTTTCAACAGTCACCGTGATCGGTGTGCCCGGCCGGATGCCGACGTAACGGCGGACATCCTCGAAGGTCATCACTTTTTCGCCATCGATCGCGATGAGCCGGTCGCCGGGCTGCACGCCCGCGGCGGCAGCCGCGCTGTTTTCACGGACTTCCGCCACGACCGGATCGGCGATCATCCGGCCGTAGATGCCGAAGAGCACCGCGAAGATGAGAATGGCGAGAATGAAATTGGCGATCGGGCCCGCGGCAACCGTGGCCGCTCTTTTCCACAGCTTTGCACCGGAAAGCGTCTGCGCCCTCTCCTCCAGCGACATATGCGACAGGCCGGAACTATCCGGCTTGCTCGCCGCATCCTCATCGCCGAAGAACTTGACGTAACCGCCGAGCGGGATCGCGGAAATCTTCCACCGCGTGCCGCGTTTGTCGGTGAAACCGATCAGCTCCGGGCCGAAGCCGATGGAGAATGCGGTGGAGCGGATGCCGCACCAGCGACCGACCAGATAATGGCCCATTTCATGGACAAAAACGAGCAGCGACAGCACCAGGATGAAGGGCACGATATAGCCGGTCAGAAAGCCGGTCGCCGCCATTACTGTGTTCATGACAATCTGCCCTTTGTGTCGTGACCTTTCGCGCCGCTCAGAAACCCGGCAACAGACCGCCGCCCGATCCGGGCACGTCGCCGGTTGCCGCCGCATGCACGAAAGCAATGAGGAATACCGTAAAGCAGGCGAAAACAAGACCGTCGACACGGTCCATGAAGCCACCATGGCCCGGAATGAGATGACTGGAATCCTTGACCTGGAAACGCCGTTTCACGAAGGATTCGAAGAGATCGCCGATCTGGCTGAACACCGAGAGGATAAGGGCGAGCCCCAGCACCAGCACGCTGATCCTGCCGTGATAGGCCATGGACACCGCGCCGCCGCCGATCACGGCCGCCACCGCCCCGCCGATGGCGCCGGACCAAGTCTTGCCGGGCGAGATCGAAGGCGCAAGCTTCGGCCCGCCAATGGCGCGTCCGACGAAATAGGCGAGAATATCCGTCGACCAGACGACGGCGAAGATAAACAGGATGGACACGAAGCCCGTCAGCTCGTCACCACGAATGGCTGCCAGCGATATGCCGCTCAGGCCCGCATAAAAAATGCCGCCCACCAGCCACCAGTTCCTGCCGCGCAAAATTGGAAACAGCGCCGCCGTCAGCGTGAAACCGGATAAGAGCGGCAGATCGAGCGAGGATTCTCCGAATATCGTATTGCCGGCGATGACGGCGACCGCGAACCAGCCCCAGGCATTGCCCGTCGAATTGGTCTCCGACAGCCGGGTAATCGTCGACCATTCATAATAGATGAGGATCGCCAGAAGGCCCGCGACGATGCGGAACAGAATGCCGCCATACCAGGTCGCGGCCAGAATGACCGCCGCCATGACGATTGCGGACACGATCCGCAGTCTGAGTTCACGGCTCATCAGGCGCCTGCCACGGCAACCTGCTCGGTGAGTGCACCGAAGCGGCGGTCACGCGTTGCATATTGCTCGATTGCGGAGAAGAATCGCTGGCGGTCGAAGTCCGGCCAATATTCGGGAACGAACAGGAATTCGGAATAAGCGGCCTGCCAGAGCAGGAAGTTCGACAGGCGCTCTTCGCCGCTGGTGCGGATGATGAGATCCGGATCGGGCATACCCGACGTGTCGAGTCTGGCCGAAATCATCTCCGGCGTAATGGATTCTGCATTCATCCTGCCTTCGGCGACATCGCGCGCAATCGCCGCTGTCGCACGCGCAATCTCGTCGCGGCTTCCGTAGTTGAAGGCGATCACCAGCGTCAGCTTGGTATTGTCCGCCGTCATCTGTTCCGCCTCTTCGAGGAGAGAACGGATGTCGTGCTTCAGCCCCTGCCGGTCGCCGATGATCCGCACACGGACATTTTCGCGGTGCAGTTCCGCAAGATCACGCCGGATGAAGGCTTTCAAAAGCCCCATCAGATCGCTCACCTCGGATTCGGGTCTGCGCCAGTTTTCCGACGAGAAGGCAAAGAGCGTGAGATAGCGTATTCCGCAATCGCCAGCCGCGCGCACGGTCTCGCGCACGGCCTCCACACCGCGGCGATGCCCCATCACGCGCGGAAGACCGCGCTGCTTTGCCCAGCGTCCATTGCCATCCATGATGATGGCGACGTGCTCGGGTATGGAGGAACGTGTCGTCGTCGGCATATCGATCCAGTAACAGGGCAGCGCGGAATTAAAACGAATAAAATACAGGTCTATCGCGAACGATATCAGACCTGCATGATTTCCTTTTCCTTCTCGGCAAGCAAGCGGTCAATTTCCGAAATCGTGTCATCGGTCATTTTCTGAACCTTTTCCGACTGTCCACGGCTTTCGTCCTGACCGATGTCACCGTCCTTTTCGGCTTTTTTCAGACCATCCATGCCATCGCGACGCACATGGCGAATCGCCACCTTGGACTTTTCGGCATAATCATGGGCGACCTTGACGAGCGATTTGCGGCGCTCCTCGTTCAGTTCCGGAAGCGGGATACGCAGGTTCTGGCCGTCGACGATGGGGTTGAGGCCGAGATTGGATTCGCGGATCGCACGGTCGACGGCGTTGACCATCGACTTGTCCCAGATGTTGACGCCGAGCATGCGCGGCTCCGGAACGGTGATATTCGCAACCTGGTTCAGCGGTACGCGCGAGCCATAAGCCTCGATGGTCACCGGATCGAGAATGTTGGCCGAAGCGCGGCCGGTGCGAAGCGATGCGATATCGCTCTTGAATGCATTGATGGCGCCGTCCATACGGCGCTTGATATCGTTGAGGTCAACACCACTCATCTTGATACTCCATCTTGTCGGCCAAGCCGGCCGTAATCGCCCCTTGAGGCGGCATCGTTTTGATTATTTGTCGTGCACGATGGTCTTGCGGCCGCCGCCGGTCAATATCTGCGCAAAACCGCCCTTCTCGTGGATCGAGAAAACAATGATCGGAATGTGGTTTTCGCGGGCAAGCGCAACGGCGGCGATATCCATGACCGCCAATCCCTTGCCGAGCACTTCGCTGTGGGTCAATTCATCGAAACGGGTCGCCGTCGGATCCTTCTTCGGGTCGGCGGAATAGATGCCGTCCACCTGCGTGCCCTTGAAGATGGCTTCGGCGCCCATTTCCGCAGCGCGCAAGGCCGCGGCAGAATCAGTGGTGAAGAATGGGTTGCCCGTACCGCCGGCGAAAATCACCACACGCCCCTGCGCGAGATGATGGAGCGCCGCACGCTGCGAGAAGCTCTCACAGATTTCAGGCATGGCGATTGCGGACAGAACGACGGTGTCGATGCTGAGCTTGCGCAGCGAGGTTGCGAGCGCCAGCGCGTTGATGACGGTCGCCAGCATGCCCATATGGTCGCCGGTAACCCGGTCGCCGCCCTTGGAGGCCACGGCAACGCCGCGGAAAATATTGCCGCCGCCGACGACAACGCCGACTTCGACGCCCATCGCCCTCGCCTCGGCGATATCGGAAGCGATGCGGTCAGCCACCGCCACATCGATACCGAAACCCTGATCGCCCATGAGGGCTTCGCCGGAAGCCTTGAGAAGAACGCGTTTGTAGATCGGCTTGGAAGACATCATGACTCCTCGGAAATGTAACCGAAACGCGGATACACGAAGGGCACCGCGTTGTCACGCGATGCCCTCCCGTTTTCCCAAGATTGGGTAAATATAATCAGCCCTTGGCGACGGCTGCGACTTCGGCTGCGAAATCGCTTTCTTCCTTCTCGACGCCATCGCCGAGCAGCAGGCGAACCATGCCCGTCACTTCGATCGAAGCGCCGGCTTCCTTTTCGGCTTCCTTGACGGCAGCGCCGACGGTCAGGTCCGGGTTGATGACGAAAGCCTGCGACAGAAGGGCGACTTCTTCGAAGAACTTGCGCATACGGCCATCGACCATCTTTTCGATGATGGCTTCCGGCTTGCCGGATTCGCGGGCCTGTTCGATGAAGACGTTGCGCTCGCGCTCGGCAACGGCGGCGTCGACTTCTTCAGCGCGGATGGCGAGCGGGTTGGTCGCAGCGATGTGCATGGCAACCTGACGGCCGATGGAGTTCAGAACGGCCTTGTCGCCTTCCGACTTCAGGGCAACGAGAACGCCGAGCTTGCCGATGCCGTCGCCGGCAGCATTGTGGATGTAGGTCGCAACAACGCCGTGCGGAACTTCGAGCGCTGCCGAGCGGCGGAGCGTCATGTTTTCGCCGATGGTGGCAATCGCGTCCTTGATGCTGTCGGCAACGGACTTGCCGGTCGCCGGATAGGTGGCAGCGGAAACAGCGTCAACGGTGCCGTTGGTGGTGAGGGCAACCTGGGCGATACCGCGGATGAGGTCCTGGAACGCATCGTTACGGGCAACGAAGTCGGTTTCGGAGTTCAGCTCAACGACGACAGCCTTGTGACCCATGGTGGCAACGCCGACCAGACCTTCGGCAGCCGTACGGCCGGACTTCTTGTCGGCCTTTGCGATGCCCTTGGCGCGCAGCCAGTCGATCGCCGCTTCCATGTCGCCATTGGTCTCAGCAAGAGCCTTCTTGCAGTCCATCATGCCTGCGCCAGACTTTTCGCGCAGTTCCTTCACCATTGCGGCTGTGATTTCGGTCATTGTTTGCCTCTTATCGGTTCGATCGGTCAGCCGGCGGAATTTGCCGTGCCGAAGTTCTGGGTGATGACTGTACCCGGCCGCACACCCTTTGAAACCGGAGAGGATTTCAGGAAAGGGGCATGCGCATTCCCAAGTGCTGCGGCGTCTCCATGCATCGAGATGATGGGTGCCGCTGAAGTATGACAGCGTTATGAAGACTGCCTTCCGTTTCAACCGCATCGGACGCCAGCGATTTCATAAAAACGTGGCGGAGCGCTTGAAACGAACAAGGCCGTCAACCCATTGAAGGTCTTTGACGGCCTTGTCATATCCTGGTCGAGGAGACGGCGACCGAGATCGCCGCCAGACAGGGCCTATATCAGGCGCCAGCCTCGTCTTCGAGAGCGGGCTCGATCGGAGCTTCTTCCGAAGCGCCGATGTCGCGGCCGGAAGCGCCCTGCTGACGGGCAATACCGTCGATGGCAGCGCGGGCGATCAGGTCGCAGTAAAGCGAGATGGCGCGCGAAGCATCGTCGTTACCCGGGATCGGGTAGTCGATGTGGTCCGGATCGCAATTGCTGTCGATGATCGCAACGACCGGAATGCCAAGACGCTTGGCTTCTTCGATCGCGATCTTTTCCTTGTTGGTGTCGATGATGAACATCAGGTCCGGAACGCCGCCCATATCGCGGATACCGCCGAGAGCCTTTTCAAGCTTTTCGCGCTCGCGCTCGAGGTTCAGGCGTTCCTTCTTGGAGTAGCCGGAAGCTTCCGAGTTCAGGATCTCGTCGACCTTGCGCAGGCGCTGGATCGAGTTGGAGATGGTCTTCCAGTTGGTCATCATGCCGCCGAGCCAGCGGGAGTTGACGTAGTACTGGGCCGAACGCTTTGCGCTGTCGGCGATGATTTCGGACGCCTGGCGCTTGGTGCCGACGAACAGAACGCGACCGCCGCGAGCGACGGTGTCGGACACGACCTGAAGGGCGCGCGACAGCATCGGAACGGTCTGGGCCAGGTCGATGATGTGGATGTTGTTACGGTCGCCGAAGATGTACGGCTTCATCTTCGGGTTCCAGCGGTGCGTCTGGTGGCCGAAGTGAACACCAGCTTCCAGAAGCTGGCGCATAGAAAAATCGGGCAATGCCATGCCTTGTTACTCCTTTTCCGGTTTAACCCCCGCGAAGCGAACAGCACCGATTTTCATCGATACCACCGGGCGGAACGGACCGGATTTCTCCCGGAACATCCCAAGCTTCGCGTGTGGAATGGTGAGCCGCATACAGTCGCCCGCATGAAAATGCAAGCATTTATGCGAAAAAACCGCAGAAACAGCCGCCTTTCAGCGGACAGGCTTGTTTTCGCAGGTTTCGGGCTTGAGAATATCCAGCTTCGCAAGCTTTCCCGTCAGAACGAAATCGCCGTAATCCATCGTCAGATCGCGGGTGATTCCGTTTTCGTAAAGCTTGAACGACATGCGGTAGATCGGCAAAGCGTCCGTGCCGGTCTTGTCGTTGTAATAGGCGATCGTTACCGGCCAGAATGCCGCCTTGGCGAATTCCCCCGCCTTGCCGGCGTCGGCATCGCCATCCTTCGGCATCTGCGACTTGCCGACCAGGGTGGAGGTGATCAGGCTTTCATCGCCATCGTCCGAACCGTCGAATATCCGGGATTCGAAGATGCGCTTTCCCTGTTTCGCATGTTCGATGACCTGAAACATGTGCTGCGTCGGGAATTCGCTGGCGACGAGACTGACCTGGCGGGCATCCGGGCGGGTCAGATCGACCTTCACGCCATCGGTGCCGTCGGTCGCGGCGCCCTGCACTTCCTTGTCCAGCTTGTCGTCGGTGTAGGACTTGGTTTCGAAGGTGAATTTCTTGGCCGTGAGATCCTCGAAGGTCGTGGTCTGCTGGTCGGTCATGCGCACGGCATCGCCGGTGTTGATCTGCGTCACGAAACGGAAATCCGTCTTGTAGCCCTGACAGGCCGAGCCGGTGAACTCATAGACCATGCGGCCCGTCATGCCCTCGATTCCGGATCGATCGGACGCATCCTTGAGTTCGAGATCGTAGACGGCGCGGTGGGCGACGAGATCGGGAACCGTGACCGGCAAGGCATTGGCAGCGTTTGACAGGCCGGTCATAAGCCCTGTTGCGGCAGCGAAACCAAGCGTCCTGACAAACATGCAATATCTCCTGTTGGACTCGCCGCTCATATTGTACAAGCAACCGCCCGGCTTTTGGATCAACATCTTCTGAATGCCGGATTCTTGAAGGATTTACAACAAAACCGGAGACGAAAATGTCGGACGTCATCGAAGGCCGCCTCAAGGAACTTGGCTTTACGCTCCCCGTAGCCGCAGCACCAGCCGCAAACTACGTTCCATTCACCATCAGCGGCAATCTGCTTTATGTATCGGGTCAACTGCCGATGGAATCGGGCAAGATTGCGGTGACGGGCCTCGTTGGCCGCGATGTCGACGTGCCAAGCGCCCAGCGCGCGGCCGAACTTTGCGCCGTCAACATTCTTGCACAGGTCAAGGCCGCTTTGAATGGCGATCTCTCGAAAATCCGCCGTGTCATCAAGCTGAATGGCTTTGTTGCGTCGGTTCCGGAGTTCGTCGAACAGCACCTCGTCATCAACGGTGCTTCCAATCTCATTGCCAATGTTCTCGGTGAGCCGGGCAAACATGCCCGCGCCGCCGTCGGCATGGCCTGCCTGCCCTTCAATGCCGCCGTCGAAATCGACGCCATCGTGGAAATCGACGTATGACGCTGAAACTCTCCTGGCTGACGGCTCAGCCCGTCGCCCATCGCGGTTATCACGATCTCAATAAAGCGATCTGGGAAAACACGCTTTCCGCCTTTTCCCGCGCCATCGAAGCCGGTTTCGCCATCGAATGCGACGTGCAGCTGGCCGCCGACAGTGTGCCGGTGATTTTTCACGACGACGACATGGCCCGTCTGACCGGCATCAAGGGCGATGTGCGCGAACGCACATCAGCCGAGCTGTCGCTTCTTGCCGTCGGCCAGACCGGGGACCGGGTCCCTACCCTCAAACAGCTTCTCACGCTCTGCGCCGGCAAGGTGCCGCTGGTGATCGAGCTGAAAGGCCGCGCCGGTGAAGGCGTCGACGACGGTTTTGCCGAGGCGGTGCTGGAAGACCTCGAGGGCTATAAGGGCCATGTGGCGCTGATGAGCTTCGACCACCATCTGCTGAAAGATCTGAAGGCGGCCGGCTCGCCCTGGCCGCTGGGTCTGACGGCCGAAGGCGACAAGCCGGAAGACTTCTTCAAACATGACGAAGCGATGCAGATGGGTCTCGATTTTATCTCCTATCATTGGGGTCATCTGCCCAACAGCTTCATCGAGGCGCAAAGAAAACTTGGCCTTCCGGTGATTACCTGGACGGTCAGGGATGAAAATGCGCGCGAGACTACCTATAAATATGCGGATCAGATGACATTCGAAGGTTTCGACCCGAGAGAGAACCCGTCCGCCACGGCATGACAGAAGACTATTCCATCAGCATTGCGCAATCCTTCAGGGATATCGATCCGGAAAGCTGGAAGCGGCTTTCCGGAACCTCGCGCAATACGTCAGGAAAAATCTACAACCCATTTATTTCCCATGAATTTTTATCATCCATGGAAGAATCTGGGTCGGCGACAGCCAAAACCGGCTGGCTCGGGCACCATCTGCTTCTCGAAAACGCCTCCGGTGCTCTCGTCGGAGCGGTGCCGGCCTATCTGAAGAACCACAGCAAGGGCGAATATGTTTTCGACCATGGCTGGGCGGATGCTTTCGAACGGGCGGGCGGTCATTATTATCCGAAACTGCAATGCTCGGTCCCTTTCACGCCGGCAACCGGACCACGGTTGCTCGTCTGCGAAAACGAGGACGAGACACGTTTCAAGGCGCTACTGGCCTCCGGTCTCGCACAGGTGACGGAAAAGATCGGCGTCTCCTCGGCACATGTCACATTTCTGGAAGAGAACGATCTTTCCGCCCTTCTGCCCCGCGATTTCCTGCACAGGACCGACCAGCAGTTCCACTTCATCAATGACGGTTATCGCGACCATGGTGATTTTCTCGACGCCCTTTCCTCGCGCAAGCGCAAGGGGCTGAAGAAAGAACGCCGTGCGGTGCTGGAAAACGGCATCGAGATTGACTGGCTGACCGGAAGCGACCTGACCGAGGATATCTGGGACCAGTTCTTTGCCTTCTACATGGATACCGGCAGCCGCAAATGGGGCCGACCCTATCTGACGCGGGAATTTTATTCGCTGATCGGCGAGCGTATGGCCGATGATGTGCTGCTGGTGATGGCGAAACGCGAGGGACGCTATATTGCCGGTGCGATCAATTTCATCGGCTCGGACGCGCTTTATGGCCGCCACTGGGGCTGCATCGAGGATCACCCCTTTCTGCATTTCGAGGTCTGTTATCATCAGGCGATCGATTTCGCGCTTTCCAGGGGACTGAAACGGGTGGAAGCCGGCGCCCAGGGCGAACACAAGCTGGCGCGCGGTTACATGCCCGTCACCACCCATTCGGCGCATTTCATCGTCCACCCAGGCCTGCGCCGCGCCATTGCCGATTATCTTCAGCGCGAGCGCGAGGAAGTCGAGCATATCGGCGATTATCTTGATGAACACACGCCCTTCCGCAAGGGCGAGAGACAGGAACCGGACGTATAGTCCGCCATGAGGACAGATCACGATGACGGCCAGCGCCTATGACGACAACAATATCTTCGCAAAAATCCTGCGCGGCGAAATTCCGAGCCACAAGCTTTACGAAGACGAGCATACGCTTGCTTTCATGGATGTGATGCCGCAGGCCCCCGGCCATCTGCTCGTGGTTCCCAAGACCGGCTCCCGCAACCTGCTCGATGCCGACCCGGAAGTGCTGGCGAGGACCATTCCCGTGGTGCAGAAACTGGCCGTGGCGGCCAAGGAAGCCTTCGATGCCGATGGCGTCTTCATCGCGCAGTTCAACGAGCCGGCGGCTGGCCAGACCGTTTTCCACCTGCATTTCCACGTCATTCCGCGCAAGGAAGGTGAGCCGCTGAAGCCGCATTCCGGCGTGATGGCCGATGGCGAGGTGTTGAAGGCCCATGCGGAGAAGATAAAGGCCGCGCTTGCTTCGTGATGGCTGCCTCGCATGCGACGTCATCCT
The DNA here is from genome assembly GCF_053522445.1 of Agrobacterium sp. 22-221-1. Lineage (NCBI taxonomy): Bacteria > Pseudomonadati > Pseudomonadota > Alphaproteobacteria > Hyphomicrobiales > Rhizobiaceae > Agrobacterium > Agrobacterium sp. 22-221-1. The sequence goes on along the minus strand of NZ_JBNWCL010000001.1, from coordinate 350,528 downwards.
CGGCCTTGTGCCGAGGATCCAACCACGTATCTGAAATCAATCGGTTGCAGATGCCCGGGACAGGCCCGAGCATGACGGAGGAGAGGTTTTCGGACTGATCATTCCGGAGAACGGTAAGCATTCCGTTCCGGCCATGGCCAGCCTTCAAGCACCGTCATATCGGGCCGGAATATTTCCACCTTCAGCGGATAACAGGCTGCCGTGTCGCTCGAATGCGTGGCGCTGCAATCACCGCCCGGGCAGGCGGAAAGCGCGCCGACAAGATCGATCTCGGCAAAAAGCTCCAGATAATCACCCGGCCGCACCGGGCTCGCCTTCATGAAATATTGGTGTGTGTCGCGGGTGAAACCCGTGCACATGAAGACGTTGAGGACGTCATGCACATGCGGCTCCGCCTGCCGGAACGACAGGCCCTTGGCGGAGGCCAGCGCATTGGTGAGATTGGAATGGCAGCAATGGTGGTAGTCGCCGCCGCTCAGCAGCTTGTTGGTATAGGGATCGCAGCGTGTACCGATCACGTCATGCACACCGCCGCCGTCTTCGTCGAAGCCATACCATGACAGCGTATCATGCGTGATCGTCGCCATCGGCCGCAGGGACGGCAAGTTGCTCCACAGCCGGTTGCCGACCGAAACATGGGTGGCGTGCAGGGCGCGGGTCTTGCCGCTGAAAAACCGCTCGCTCAGATCATTGGCGTTCCAGAGGTTCAAGTCTCCGACCTGCGGACCTTCAACGCTTACGATGCGAAAGAAATGCCCCTTCGGCACATGAAAGGTGCGGCCGTCACGCGGCGGCACGATGACCTCATCGATCTTTTCCATGCCCCGTTTGGCTTCTTCCAAACGCGCGAGGTCTGGCATTTCAAGCGTCCCGTTCGGATAAACGACAACAGGACGGATGGCGCGGCGTTCAGCGGCGTCGACGGGTTCGGCGGCGGGCATGGGGGTCATGAAATCCTCGGGCAATCAAAATCTCGAGGCGAAATTGCGCCATGCTTGCTCGCCTGACAAGACGGGTTTTTCTTGCGCTCAGGCCAAGTCTTACTTACCCTTGAGACACCATGAAATTACCGCCGCTCACCACCCTCCGCGCATTCGAAGCCGCAGCCAGAAGAACGAGTTTTTCTCTGGCTGCGCAGGAACTCGGCATGACGGCAACTGCAGTCAGCCAGCATGTGCGCAATCTGGAGGCCTGGCTCGGTGTGGCGCTGTTCGAGCGGCATGCGAGGGGTGTGAGGCTTACCCAGGCCGGAAAGGAATTCGGCACGACGGTTTCGACCGCCCTACGGCAGATTGCCTCAGGTGCCGCCCGGATCCGTCAGGGCCATGACCGCATGACCGTCCGCCTTGCCAGCCTGCCCTCTGTCGTGGCGCATTTTCTGACGCCTCGCCTGCCTCGCTTTCGGGCGCTTTACCCCGATATACAGGTATCCATCAGCTATTCCGGCGCGCATCATGCAATACCGGCCGATCTCACCATAGGACATGGCATCGCCTCCGGGGAAAATGCGGTTGCGCTTTTCAGCGCGGAGACGCGGCCGACATGCGCGCCGGGCTATGTCGCTAAATTCGGTCCTTTCGACAATATTGACAGCCTGTTACGAGCGGAATTGCTGCATGACGACACCGAGGCGGCCTGGCAGAACTGGTTCGCAGCCGGGGGAATATCCCTGCCCGATAACGCCGGTCCGGTTTTCGCGGATTTCAATCTGCTCGTGACCGCTCTCAAAGCCGGTCAAGGCATCGGCCTCTGCCCGACGGCGCTTCTTCACGACGAGATTGCCGAAGGTCGACTGACCGTGCTCTTCGACCGGGCGGCCGATACGGAGAAATATTACTGGCTGACGGAAGCCGAAGAGATGACCGCACCGGCTAGACTTCTTGCGGATTGGCTTGTTGCGGAGGCCCGAGAGAGCGGTCTCTGATATAAACCAATCTCAGAAACCGAGCGCGAACAAACCACCCGCCAGAAGCAGGATCGGCACCGCCACGCCGACGATGACCCGCTGACCTGCCATCAGAAAAGCGATGAAACCGAGCGCGGCAGCGCCGATGCGCAGCCACAGGGGGGATGCTTCCAGCGTTCCGGTTGGAAAGACGATGAGCTTGGCGGTGACGGCCATGACGAGTGCGGTGGCGACAGCCCTTACCCAGTGCAGCGCTTCGGAATCCTCCTTCAGGCGGTTACCGGCGAGAACGCCGAGCCAGCGCCAGAGATCGGTCGCCAGCCAGCCGGCAATCGCGATGAAGAGATAGGGCGCCCACCAATGTTCGGTCATCATGGTTCGCTCTCCGGTGAGACGGGTTTTATCCGGCGGCGGAACACGAGGCGGTCGATCAGATAGGCAGCCGTGCCCCCGCCGATCCCGGCATAGAGAATATCGAATTCCGGTGCGATGACCGCAAAGGCAGGCCCGGCGATGACGCCGATGACGAAGGCGACCTTGACGACGGAATGACGGGCCGAAGCCCAGATCGATGCCACGAAATAGACCGGTGTGAGAAAAAACAGCACGCCGGCGACGAGTGGCGGAAAGGCGGCGACAACACCGTAACACAGGCCGACGATGATGGCATTGACCACGGTGAGCGTCATGCCGAAACCGGCGAACCAGGCGGCGCGGGCTTCACGCGGTACCCTGGAAAGATTCTGCGTGGCAAAGACCCAGGCGGTGATTGCGACGAAATGCGAGAGAAACAGCAAAATCCATGTCGGCGTCTTCGCGCCGCGCATTTCCGGAACGATGGAGGCGACCATCGGCATCATCCGGACCGAGGACAGCGTCACCGCCAGAAAGCAGGCGGCAAGATTGGCGCCGCCGACCATCGAGCCGATCAGGATCATCTTGGCCGGCAGGGCCCAGATCATCAGCGTCATGAACACGGCTTCGCCGCGCGCGACACCCGATTCCAGCGCGAAAGCGCTGAAACCGACGAAAGATGTCATCAGAATGAGCGAGGGCAGCGAAAATATGCCCCGCATTCCCCGGAGAAACCAGCCGCTCAGGGGGATGGTATCGCTAGTCTGCATTGCTGACCCACTTGTGCATGTCACCCGAAACTGTGCCGCAGCTTCGGGGTAACGTCATGCATAAAACAAAAAATGAACCGCGCCGGAGGTATCAGGGAAAACGCGACGCACTTCATACATGAAAATGCCGGGCTTTCGCCCGGCATCGGTTTATCGGTCGAAGACCTTGATCATTTCTTCTTCGGCACTTTCGGCACCGCATTGGTCTTGCGCCGCGGCTTGCTGTCCTCGTCCGACTTGTCGGCCTCGGCAACAAGGACATCCGCCTCTTCATTGGCCTTCGCCGCCTTGGAAGCAGGTTTCGTCTTGGCCTTTGCCTTGCCGGGCGATTTGGCCGCCTTCAGTTCGGCCTCCGGCTGCGGCTTGACGGGTGCCGTCTCCGGCAGGACCTCGAGTATGAGACCTTCGGAGCCGTCATCCTTCTTGCCGACGGTGACGCTGACGACGCCGCCCTTCTTGAGCTTGCCAAAGAGGATTTCGTTGGCGAGCGGCTTCTTGATGTTTTCCTGGATCACGCGCGAGAGCGGGCGGGCACCCATCTTCTCGTCGTAACCCTTCTCCGCCAGCCAGGAGATCGCATCTTCATGCAGATCGAAGGTGACGTTGCGTTCGGAGAGCTGGGTTTCCAGCTGCATGACGAACTTCTGCACGACCTTGTGGATGACAGCGGTCGGCAGCGGCGAGAACGGAATGATCGCATCCAGACGGTTGCGGAATTCCGGGGTGAACAGACGGTTGATTGCCTCTTCATCTTCACCCGTACGGCGCGAAGAACCAAAACCGATGGCGGATTTCGCCATTTCGGATGCACCCGCATTGGTCGTCATGATGAGGATGACGTTGCGGAAGTCGATCTTCTTGCCGTTATGGTCGGTCAGCGAGCCATGGTCCATCACCTGCAACAGAATGTTGTAGATATCCGGATGCGCCTTTTCGATTTCGTCCAGCAGCACCACGGAATGCGGGTGCTGGTCGACGCCGTCGGTCAACAGACCGCCCTGATCGAAGCCGACATAACCGGGAGGTGCGCCGAGCAGACGCGACACGGTATGGCGCTCCATGTATTCCGACATGTCGAAGCGCAGCATCTCAACGCCGAGCGAGGCGGCAAGCTGCTTGGCCACTTCTGTCTTGCCCACGCCCGTCGGGCCGGAGAAAACATAGGAGCCAATCGGCTTGTTCGGTTCGCGCAGGCCCGCACGTGCCAGCTTGATGGCCGTGGCAAGCGCTTCGATGGCGATATCCTGACCGTAGACGACGGAACGCAGTTCCTTTTCAAGATTGGCGAGAACCATCTCGTCATCCTTGGAGACCGTCTTCGGCGGAATGCGCGCCATGGTCGCGATGGTGGCCTCGATTTCCCGCTCGGTGATCAGCTTGCGGCGCTTGGAGGCCGGCAGCAGCATCTGCGCCGCACCGGTCTCGTCGATCACATCAATCGCCTTGTCCGGCAGCTTGCGGTCGGAAATGTAGCGGGCCGACAGTTCCACGGCAGCCTTGATCGCCTCATTGGAATATCTCAGGTGATGATAATCCTCGAAATAGGGCTTCAGCCCCTTCATGATCGCGATGGCGTCATCGATGGACGGCTCATTGACGTCGATCTTCTGGAAACGGCGGACGAGCGCGCGATCCTTTTCGAAGAATTGCCGATATTCCTTATAGGTGGTCGAGCCGATGCAGCGGATCGCACCTGAAGACAAAGCAGGCTTCAAGAGGTTCGATGCATCCATCGCGCCGCCGGAGGTCGCGCCCGCACCGATGACGGTGTGGATTTCATCGATGAACAGAACCGCGCCCGGATATTCTTCGAGCTCCTTGACGACCTGCTTCAGCCGCTCTTCGAAATCGCCGCGATAACGGGTTCCGGCGAGCAGCGTGCCCATGTCGAGCGAGAAGATGGTGTCATTGGCGAGCGCTTCCGGCACTTTGCCTTCGACGATACGCTTGGCGAGACCTTCGGCAATCGCCGTCTTGCCCACGCCCGGATCCCCCACATAAAGCGGGTTGTTCTTGGAGCGGCGGCAGAGGATCTGGATCGTGCGGTTGACCTCGTCGTGACGGCCGATCAGCGGATCGATCTTGCCGTTTTTCGCCTTTTCATTGAGGTTGATGCAATAGGCCTTCAGCGCATCCTGCTGCTTCTTGGCGGAGGATCCGTCTTCCTCGGGATTGCTGCGGCTCGCCTTGTTTTCGCTTTCCGGTTCATCGGCACCGCGCGGCGTGCGCGTCTGCGACGTGCCGGGGCGCTTACCGATGCCGTGGGAGATGTAGTTGACCGCGTCGTAACGGGTCATTTCCTGCTCCTGCAGGAAATAGGCGGCATGGCTTTCGCGCTCGGCGAAAATGGCCACAAGCACGTTCGCGCCGGTCACTTCCTCGCGGCCGGACGATTGAACATGGATGACGGCCCGCTGGATGACCCGCTGGAAGCCGGATGTGGGTTTGGAATCCTCGTCGTAACCCGTGACGAGGTTCGTCAGTTCATTGTCGACGTAATCGCTGACAGTCTTGCGAAGCGCATCGAGATCGACATTGCAGGCGCCCATCACGGCTGCGGCATCCGCGTCGTCGATCAGCGCCAGAAGGAGATGTTCCAGCGTCGCATATTCGTGGTGACGCTCATTTGCAAAGGTCAGTGCCTGGTGCAGCGCCTTCTCGAGACTTGGGGAAAAAGTTGGCACGTTGCGATCCTCATTTCTTTTCCATGACGCATTGCAGCGGATGCTGGTGCTGTCGGGCGAAATCCATGACCTGGCTTACTTTCGTCTCTGCGACCTCATATGTAAACACCCCGCATTCGCCCACGCCGTGCTGGTGCACGTGCAGCATGATGCGGGTTGCCGCTTCGCGATCCTTCTGGAAAAAACGCTCCAGAATGTGGATGACGAATTCCATGGGAGTGTAGTCGTCATTCAGTAAAAGAACACGGTACAAATTCGGTCTTTTTGTTTTTGGCTTGACGCGGGTGATAACAGACGTTCCGCGGTTGGTGCCGCCGCCGTCTTCCCCTTCGCCCTCGCCCTGCATGTAGATCGGCCTAGCGATCATCTTTCATCATTCTCCAAACCGTTCTCAAACCGACAGTTCTTTGCCAGGAGGGAGAACTTCGCCTCTTCATATCTAGGTCGTTAAGACGCGATTTTAAGCCCCTTGCGAAACGGTGCAATCACTATTGCGTTTGCCAAGAGGCAAACCTCGGGAAAAGTGCGGATATGGGGGCAATCAGGGCGCAGGAAGACACGGACCCGCAGTAGCGGCGCATTTTTCAGGCCGGATGCAAATGGATGCGACTGGTCGCTGCGCAGCCGAATCCGGTTTGCCGCCGCAGGCCTTATTCCTTGTCGTCGAGCATTTCGCGAACGGCGATGGCGAGCTGCTTGAGCGAGAAGGGTTTCGGCAGGAAACCGAACTTGGCGTCCGCCGGCAGGTTCTTTGCGAAGGCATCCTCGGCATAACCCGAAACGAAGATGAATTTCAGGTCCGGATAGGATTTACGCAGTTCTCTCAGCAGCGACGGACCGTCCATTTCCGGCATCACGACGTCGGAAACGACGATGTCGACCTTGCCTTCCAGTTCCTCCATCACCTCCAGCGCCTCGGTGCCGGAGCCCGCCTCGTGCACGGTGTAGCCGCGGGTTTCCAGCATGCGCTTGCCGCCGCGCCGCACCGCTTCCTCGTCCTCCACCAGAAGCACGACGGCGGATTTGCCGGTGAGATCCAGCGGCTCTTCCTTCACCGGCTCGGCTGCGATGACCGGAGCAAGCACCGCCTCGCCGGGCTGCCCGTTGCTCTGAACGGCCTCCACCACATGGCGCGGCAGATAGATGCGGAAAGCCGTTCCCTTGCCCACTTCCGATTCGGGATAGATATAACCGCCCGACTGCTTGACGATGCCATAGACCATCGACAGGCCAAGGCCGGTGCCCTTGCCGACTTCCTTGGTGGTGAAGAAGGGCTCGAAAATCTTGTCCATGATCTCCGGCGGAATGCCCGTGCCGTTATCGGCAACTTCCACCATCACCATGTCCTCGGCCGGGAACTCGGGACGGCCAAGCGCTGCGATTTCCTTCGCGTCGACGTTGCGCGTCCTGATGGTGATCTTGCCGCCGTCGGGCATGGCGTCGCGTGCATTGACGCAGAGATTGATGAGCACCTGCTCGAATTGCGACAGATCCGTCTTCACCGGCCACAGATCGCGGCCATAATCGACCTCCAGCTTGACATTGGTGCCGGAAATCAGCCTGTCCACCAGCATGCGCAGATCGCCGATCACATCCGTCAGGTTGAGGATGGCCGGACGCATGGTCTGCTTGCGCGAGAACGCCAGAAGCTGGCGCACCAGAACGGCCGCGCGGTTGGCGTTGCGCTTGATCTCCATGAGATCGGCGAAGCTCGGATCGGCAGGCCGCGCCTGTAGCAGAAGATGGTCCGACGACAGCAGGATGGCGGTGAGAACGTTATTGAAATCGTGGGCGATACCGCCTGCGAGCGTGCCAACGGCATTCATCTTCTGCGTCTGTGCCATCTGGGTCTCGAGCGCCTTCTGCTCGGTCACCTCTATGGCATAGACGATAGCCACCTCTTCCGGCGCTTCATCGTCCTGATCGATGACGGCGTTGACATAGAAGCGGAAATGCCGGCCCTCGTCGCTCGGGTGGCGGGAATCGAAGGGTGCAATGTCACCCTGACGGTCCTTGGCCTCGGCCAGCGCCTGCTCGAGCCGCGGCTTCTCATTGTCGTGAATAACCGTCTCAAGCGCCACGCCGCGATCGATATCGTCGCGTCCGACGACGCCGGAGAACAATTTCAGGAAGGGCGCGTTGATCCGCAGGATGCGGCCTTCGCCGTCGAGCGAAGCAATCGCCATCGGCGTGTTGTTGAAAAAGCGGGTGAAACGCATGGCGGAGGAGGATTCCGTATCCTCCTGCCCCTTTGGGCGCATCAGGACGATGGTGCGGCTCTCGCCGGGCGCGCCATCTTTCGAGGTGACCTGATGCACGAGGCGGGCCGGCATGCTCTGGCCGTTCACCCGTCGCATGTCGAGATCGAGGATTTCAGTGCGCTTCGCCGTGCCCTGCGGATGCACCGATTCGATCAGCGCCATGCCCTCGCCGGCGACGATATCGGAAACGGTCATAGAACCGGGCGAAAACTGCGCCAGATCGATGCCGAGCCATTCCGACAGGGTGGCGTTCAGATAAACGATCTCGCCCTTGCGCCCGGCGGAAAAGAAACCGGCCGGGGCGTGATCGAGGTAATCGATGGCATTCTGCAATTCGCGGAAGAAGCGCTCCTGATCCTCGCGCTCCGGTGTGATATCGGCGATCTGGAAGACGTGCAGCCCCTCGCCGCCCGCATCCTTCAGCACGCGGCCCTTCAGCCTGTACCAGTGCGGCCCGGTGTTAGAGTCCTCACCCAGCGGTTTGAGCAAGCGGAATTCTTCGTAACCGTCGCGGCCTTCGCGCAGCACGTTGATGAGCCGGTAAAGCGCTTCGGTCGATTCCCGGCTGCGCGACAGGAGCGTTTCGAGACTCTGGATATCGCTCGCCTTGGTGGTGCCGCTCATCCGGCAATAGGTGGCGTTGGCATAGACCATATGCCCCTTGGCGTCGGTGATCAGCGTGCCTTCGGGATGGGCCGAGAGAAAGCGGCGGGCAAGCCCGTCCGATTGCGACTGCGGCATGACCTCGATGAAGCCGATGATCGACGAGACGAGAAAGAAGATGCCCATCATGGCCAGCACGCCGAGAATGCCGAGCACGATTTCGTTTTCGAGCGAATCCTTGAAATAGACGAAGGCGGCAGCGGCGGCGATCAGAACCAGCGCCAGAAGCAGAATGCGCAAGACCGTGCCGGAACGGGCGCGCCTGTCCACCAGCGGAAGGTCGTTGTCGCTTGTCTCGCGCACCCGTGTCATCTTGGCCTCGCAGTCGTGCAGGTCGTCATTCGGTCAGCCCCGTTTCCCTGACGGAATCGGGCATTAAAATTTCTTGTAGCAACTCGCTTGACCGGCAAAAAGCTCCGCCAGGACACAAAGGCTTAAAAACGCACAGCGAAAACGGCCTGAAAAGTGTATAAAAGCCTTAAAAGACTACGGCCTGGTACAGGTCAGCCCCTTCACCTGACATTGAATGCGTGGCGCGGAACAGACGATCTTGCCGTCAGCGACGGTGCAAACCGAGCATCCGTCCGTGAAGTCGACGCAGGAAGGATTGTCGCGCACGAATTCCGCCATGGTCGCGGCGTTGTCCGGCACCTTGTCTTCGGCCCACGCCATCGAATGTGGAAACGCGAAAAACGGTGGCAACAGCAAAACAACATGCATCAAATGCCGTGCGGGGGAGCCGTTAATGCGCAATGACTGGAACATTCCGGAACGCTCCTTCGGCAAAAGAATTGCAACTTTCACTGTCTTTCAGCATTGAAGGACGAGATATGGCGCTTTGGTGGCGTCGTTACGGTTGAGGCGGCAATCCTGTGGGGCGAAATGAATAAACCTTGTATCGCGCCCAAAAAAATCGTCTTTTCCTGCTTGACGTTCACTTTATAAGAACCACGGCAATATTAATTGCCCAAGAAACGAAAAAGCCAAAAAATCTGAAGGGATGATCTCCATGATGGAAGATTTTATCGGCGCTTATGGAAACCGTCTCATCGTCGCCGTCGTCGGTGTGGGTGTGGCCCTGCTTGTTCTGGCGATTGCGCTGTGGCTTCTGCGCAGGCGCAGCGGTTCTGCCCCTTTCATCCGGGGCGGGCGTAACCGGCAGCCGCGCCTGCAGGTCCTCGATGCGACAGCCGTGGACGCACGCCGCCGTCTGGTGCTGGTGCGCCGTGACAATGTCGAGCATCTCGTCATGATCGGCGGTCCGACGGATATCGTCATCGAAAGCGGTATAGGCGCGATCCCCATTGTCAGGGATGTGCAGGAGCCGGAATTGAAGGCGCTGCCGCGCCAGGAAAGCGAGCAGAAGAGAGCCGAGTCGGCGATCCAGCAGGAACGTCGCCCCGCCCTGCCGCAACAGCAGCCCGTTGCGGCTGCGGCTCCCGTTTCCGCGCCTGAAGAACCCGTGAAGCAAGCACAGCGGCCGGAGCCGCCGGCATCTGTGCCGTCCCCGCGTCCAGCACCCGTTGCGGCAGCCGCCACTCAGGTTCCGCCACGCCCATCGACCCCGCCGCAACCCGTACCCACGCCTTTAACGGCGCGCGAAACCGCTCCGCCGGCAAGACAGGCTGCACCCGAGCGGGAGACAGCACGCCCCACGCCGCCGCCAATACCGGTTGCAACGGCTCCGGTCGCTGCCGTCTTGCCAATGGCGGCTGCGTCGCTCGACATGGCGGCGGCCCGAACGGAACCCAGGCGTGCCGAGCCTGTCGTGCCGGCTCCGGCTCCGGTCGCGCCGATCCCTGCACAGGCGCCCGTAGAGGCAAAGGCGGAAGAACGGCCTGCGGAATTCGCCCCGCCGGTCTTTGCCGCGCGCGAACCGGTGATCGACCAGTCCATCGCCGCCGATTTTCTCGACGCTGCACGGGAGCGCGTTCTTCCCGACCTGAAGCCGGGACAGACAACGCCGCCCGCACCTTTCCCGCCCAAGCCTGAAAATCCGGCTGTGGCTTCGAACGACGCCGAGCCGAAATTTTCCGATGAGCTCGCCAGCGATTTCGAAAGCTTCCTTGAGGCTGAGATCGCCAAGAGCAAGGAGGCGGATAACGAACCGTCCGTCGTCCCTGTCGCGGAAAAGCAGATCAAGCCGCAGCCAGCTTCCCCGCCTGTCACCGGCGCTTCACCGGATGGAGACATGCAGAAGGAAATGGCGCGTATCTTCGGAGAGCTTTCCGTGACCCGCGACCGCTGACCCACGCGGGTCTTCCGATCAGAAATTCGAAATAGAAAAAGGGCACGGAAGCGATTTCCGTGCCCTTATTATTTGTCATGCGATTTGCCGACCTCTTGGCCGCAGCGCCTTATTCGTCGCGATAGACTTTTTCGCGACGCTCGTGACGCTCCTGCGCCTCGATGGAAAGCGTTGCAATCGGGCGGGCGTCCAGGCGCTTGAGGCCGATAGGCTCGCCCGTTTCCTCACAGTAACCGTAAGTGCCGTCTTCGATCCGCTGAAGAGCCGCATCGATCTTTGAAATCAGCTTGCGCTGACGGTCGCGAGCGCGAAGTTCGATCGCCCGGTCCGTTTCGGAAGAAGCCCGATCGGCGAGATCGGGGTGGTTGGCGCTTTCTTCGGCGAGATGTCCGAGGGTCTCGCGCGCTTCTCTCAGGATGTCATTTTTCCAGGCGACCAGCTTCGCGCGGAAGTAAGCCCGCTGGCTGGCATTCATGAACTCATCGTCTTCCGAGAGCACATATTTGCTAAGATCGATCTTCTCACTCAACGCGATTCTCCTCGAAGAACATCTCAATGCGGCGGTGTATACTCCAATGATAGTGGCCGATTCAAGTCTGCAGATCAGTTTTCAGGCATTTTTAAAACTGACACAAAAATCATCTAAATGACTAATTTTTATCCTTTATTCGTATTGAAGCGAACTCTTCTTCAATCACTTCAACGCGACTTACCAACAGGAAAGAGGACTTGCGGTCCTGCAACCCTATCCTGTAGCATTCAACCCGTGCCCTGACATTCGAACGCCGGTCCCCGCCCTTGACAGCATCTTCCCCGAGCCGAGTTTATCTTCTGCGCCACGCCAAGGCCGCCTGGGCGGCGCCGGGAGAACGGGATTTCGACCGGGGATTGAACGAAGCCGGTTTTGCCGAGGCGGAGGTCATCGCCGACCTTGCCGCCGACCGGCATTACCGCCCCGATCTGCTTCTGTCATCCACCGCCGCGCGTTGCCGGCAGACCACGCAGGCCTGGCAGCGTGCCTTCAACGAAGGCATAGACATCTTCTACGTCGATGAGATGTATAATGCGCGCAGCGAAACCTATCTTTCCCTCATCGCCGCACAGGCACAGGCGCAATCGGTGATGCTGGTGGGCCACAACCCCACCATGGAGGCGACGCTGGAAGCGATGATCGGCGAAGATTTGCTGCATGCCGCCCTGCCCTCGGGCTTTCCCACATCGGGCCTTGCGGTTCTCGACCATGATGACAGCGCCGCAAACGGTAAAAATAGCTGGCGGCTGGTCGATTTTCTCGCGCCGGGCAAATAATCGCTACGGCGTTTCGTAAGAATTATGCAAAGCCGCCCTGCTGAAAATCCGCTGGAGCGCTTCTTTTTTGGGCAGCCATACCTTCCTATATTGCAGCCGTGACCGTTAAACACAGCCAGGAAACTGCCATTGCCGCCTTCTCTTACGTCCCTGACAGACAGCGCGCTTATCGCATTCGATAATCTGGCCGACCGTGCGAGCAACCTCACCCACCCGACATTGCGGCTTGGCGTCACCGGCCTTTCGCGGGCGGGAAAGACGGTTTTCATCTCTTCCCTCGTCCACAATCTTCTCAATGGCGGCCGGCTGCCACTGTTCGAGGCCATGCGGTCCGGACGCGTCTCGAATGTGCGGCTGGAGCCGCAGCCGGACGACGCCATTCCGCGTTTTCAATATGAGGATCATATTCAGGCGTTGGTGCGCGACCGGCTGTGGCCGGATTCGACACGGGCGATCTCGGAACTCAGGATAACGCTGGATTATCAGAGCGCCAGCGGCTGGGGCCGATGGTTTTCGGCCGGCAAGCTTTCCATCGATATTGTCGATTATCCCGGCGAATGGCTGCTCGACCTGCCGCTTCTGTCGCAGGACTATAAACAGTTCAGCGACGCGACCGTCGCCCTTGCCGGAAGCGGCATCCGCGCCGAACTGGCGCAGGAATGGCTGGCGATCGCCTCTTCGCTCGACATCAACGCACCGGCCGACGAGATGACGGCCCGACGTTTGGCCGAAAGTTTCGCAGCCTATCTGAAGGCCTGCAAATCCGATGAAAGATCGCTTTCCACCCTGCCGCCCGGCCGTTTCCTGATGCCCGGCGATCTGGAAGGATCGCCCGCGCTGACCTTCGCGCCGCTTCCCGGCCTGACGGATGAGAAAGCGCCGAAAGGCTCGCTGCGCGCCATGATGGAACGGCGCTATGACGCCTACAAGTCGATTGTGGTCAAACCCTTCTTCCGCGAGCATTTCGCCCGTCTCGACCGGCAGATCGTTCTGATCGACACGCTGCAGGCGGTCAATCGCGGCCCTGAAGCCGTGCAGGATCTGGAGCGGGCGCTGGGCGATGTGCTTGCCTGTTTCCGCCCCGGCACCAACAGTCTGCTGTCGTCACTGATCGGCCGGCGTATCGACAAGGTGCTGATCGCCGCCACCAAGGCCGATCATCTGCATCACGAAAGCCACGACCGGCTGGAGCGCCTGACCCGCCGTCTGGTGGACCGCGCCATCACCACCATCGGCATGAATGGCGCCGGCATCGAGGTCATGGCGCTCGCTTCCGTGCGCGCTACCAGAGAGGCAAGCGTGCGACAGGACGGCCAGGAGCTGCCCGTTATCGTCGGCACGCCCATGGCCGGTGAAACCATCAATGGCGAGACCTTCGACGGCAATCGCAAGACCGCGATCTTTCCCGGCGATCTGCCTGAAGATCCCGAGCCGCTTTTCCGCAGTATCGACAGGGATGGTGACAAGGCGTCGCTGCCGGACGTTAATGTCGTGCGCTTCCGCCCGCCGAACATAGACGAGCCGGGCAGCGGCGGAATCAGGCTTTCCGTTCCCCATATCAGGCTCGACCGCGCCATGCAGTTCCTGTTCGGAGACAAGCTCGCATGAAGCTTCCCACACAAAACAATCCGCAGGCGCGCCGCCCGGCCGCTTTCACGCTCGAAACAGAAGAGACGGCACGACCGTCCGCCGCACAGAAACGCGCGCCGCGCAGCTTCGACACCGAGATTTCGCTGACGCCCGACGAGGACGATCCGTTTCTGGCGCCTGAGGAGATCGATGCCGCCGCCTTGCCGGTGGCGTCTCCGAAGAAAAGCCGCTTCTCCTTCGGCAAGCTTGCGCTCGGCGCGCTTGGCGTCTTGTTCTCGCTCGCCTTCGGGCTCTGGGCGGATCAGCTCATCCGCAACCTGTTCTCCCGTTCCGACTGGCTGGGTTACACGGCCACTACCGCTCTTATTGTAGCGCTTTTCTCCGTTCTCGTTCTCGTCGGCCGGGAAGTCTTCGGCATCATGCGGCTTAACGCCGTGCAATCCTTGAAGGCCGATGCCGAGACGGCGAGCCTCGACAAGAGCCCGAAACCCGCACGCGCCATCGTCACCCGCCTGAATGCCGTTCTCTCCCACCGGGCCGAAACGGCCAAGGGGCGTGCGGCGCTGAAGGAAACGGAAAACGATGTGATCGACGGCCCGCATCTGATCGAGCTTGCCGAACGTGAGTTGCTCGTTCCGCTCGACCGGCAGGCCCGCGCCCTCATTCTCAATTCTTCCAAACGCGTCTCCGTCGTCACCGCCGTCAGCCCGCGCGCGGTGGTCGATCTCGCTTATGTGCTGTTTGAAGTGACGCGGCTGGTGCGCGCCATGGCGGAGCTTTATGGCGGCCGTCCCGGCACACTCGGTATGCTGAAGCTCCTGCGCGATGTCGTCGCCCATCTTGCCGTCACAGGCTCGATCGCCGTTGGCGACGGGCTCGCCCAGCAGGTTCTCGGCCACGGTCTTGCCTCGAAACTCTCGGCGCGACTCGGCGAAGGTGTCATCAACGGCCTGATGACGGCGCGAATCGGCATTGCCGCGATGGATCTGTGCCGTCCGCTGCCGTTCAGGGCGGTGAAGCGGCCAGGGATCGGCGATTTCATGTCCGACCTCACACCCGATTTAAGCGGTGGAAAAACCGGTGAAAAAGCCTGATTGCTCGGGCCTGGGCGGTTCAAAAGGTTACGAACGACGCCGCAAATGAGAGCGAAATAAACCAAGCATTAACCATTCCGCCGGTAGATTGCAGCCTATCGAACAGGCATCTTCGCCGGGGAAAGTATCATGTATTCGCGCTTCTTTTCGCTTGTGGGCGGGCTTGCCGCCATATTGTCCGTCAGCGGCGGTTTCGGCATGTCTGACGTCCATGCCGCATCGCGCGATCGCGACGACGTGTTCTTCCGCTCCGTGGCCGGTGTCTGGAAAGGCCCGGGCGAAATCGTCGCCGGCAAATACAAGGGCACGAAGTTCACCTGCGATCTGACGGGCGAGCCGCTCGACGACAAGCAGACCGGCATCAAGCTTGGCGGCACCTGCCGCGTCGGCGTCTTCAGCCAGCCCATGTCTGCCGTCATCAGCCAGAAGGGCAACTCTTACGAGGGCAAATTCCTCGACGGCGCCGAAGGCAAGGGACTGGACATCACCTCCGGACAGGTCAGCGGCGACAAGGTCGTCGTCGGCATCAACCGCGCTAAGCTCAACGGTGCGATGGTCGCCCGCGTCTCGAACGACAATTCGATGAACATCACCATTTCGGTCAAGGTCGCCGACCAGATGATCCCGGTCATCGGCGTGACGCTGGCGCGCGATATCGACCAGCTCGCCGTCGGTTCGATCAAGCCGTAAAAGCCATACTCTTCTCAGCCATCGCCAAGCGGGAGTGTCCACCACTCCCGTTTTTCGTTTGCGCTGACAATGCCGGTCTTGTCCGCCTGCTGAAGCCATTCCCGCACGGGCTTGCCCTTTACCTCAAGGTCGGGCGCGATATCGGCAAGCGGCATCATCACGAAAGCGCGCTCCGTCATGCGGGGATGCGGCACCTCGATGCTTTCCGTGACGATAGCTTCATTCCCATAGGTCAGCACATCGATATCGATGGTGCGCGGACCCCAGCGCTCCGCGCGCACCCGCTTCATGCCCTTTTCGATGTCGAGGCATAATTGCAGCAGCGCGGGCGCTGAAAGCGAGGTTTCGACCAAGGCGCAGCAATTGAAGAAATCCGCCTGATCCGTCTTGCCCCAGGGCGGCGTGCGGTAAAGGCCGGAAACGGCCAGCAGGCGGCAATCGTGACGCGCATCGAGTTCGCGCAGCGCCCTTGCCATGGCGGCGGCAGGATCGCCGATATTGCCGCCGAGCCCCAAAGCGGCGACGGTCATCTTTTCAGGCACGATGTTCAACGCTCACCTGCGCATAATCGAGAATGCCGGGAACCGGCGCCGAAGGTTTGCGTACCGTGATCCTGAGCCAGACGATCTGCGGATAACGGGCGCGAAGCGCCTTGGCGATGTCGTTCGCCAGCGCCTCGATGAGATAACGGCGCTGGCCGACGACGATTTTTTCGATGACGGCGAAAGCCACGCCATAATCGACGGTGTTTTCGATATCGTCGGTCTCCAGCGCATCACCCGCCTCGACTTCCATCTCGGCATCGACGAAAAAGCGCTGGCCCAGCACCTCCTCCTGCTCGAGAAGGCCATGACGGGCGAAAAAAGAACAGTTTTTCAGGATAATGGTATAGCGGCTCATCGCATCGCCTCCATGGCAGGACTGTTTCGCCAGAAAGCCGCGCCACCTTCGGGACACGGCATTCGGGCACTCGTTGATCTACGCATCGGCCTTTGCCGACGTTTTGGCAAGAACCGCATCGGCAATTGCCAGCGCATCGCGGGTTGCGGCGACATTGTGCACGCGAAAAATCGAAGCGCCGGCAAGCCTCAGGATCGCGGTGGTCACAGCCGTTCCGATATCGCGTTCATGGGCCGCATCCCGGCCCGTCAGCGACCCGATGAAACGCTTGCGCGACGTACCGGCCAGAACCGGCAGGCCAAAAGCGGCAAGTTCGCCGAAACGCGCCATCAGCGCGACATTTTCGCTCTCGTCCTTGGCGAAACCGAAACCGGGATCGAGCACGATGGCGTCGCGGGCAATACCCGCATCCTCGGCGATCTCCAGCGAGCGATTGAGGAATTCGAACTGGTCGGCGATGACATCGCCAAGCTTCTGCCGGTCGCGGCCGGTATGCATGATGCACACGCCGGCGCGGGTGGCGGCGACCACACCGGCCATCTCCGGGTCTTTCTGCAGGCCGAAGACGTCATTGACGATATGTGCGCCCGCCCCGACCGCCAGCCGCGCTGTCGAGGCGCGATAGGTATCGACGGAAATCAGCACATCCGTCTCGCGGCGCAATTTTTCGATGACGGGAAGCACCCGGTCCTGTTCCTCGGCTTCCGTTACTGCGGCCGCACCCGGCCGGGTGGATTCGCCACCGATATCGATGATGTCAGCACCCTCCTCCACACAGGTCAGCGCATGGGAAAAAGCCGCATCGACGGCAAGATAACGGCCGCCATCGGAAAAGGAATCGGGCGTTGCATTGACAATGGCCATAATACGGCCACGCCCATCAAGTTTCAGGGAGCGGCCATGGGCCGCTTGCCACGCGTTGCTGCCGGCTGTTATCACGTAACACGCGCCTTTCGGGAATAACGGAGTGTTATGCCAATTCTTATAAGTTCCGCTCCGCCTATGCAGCAAACCTTTTTCAAGTTCAACCGGAAGGCCGGGTCATGACCAAATCATCACGTGCTCTTTGCACCGCTCTTGCGGGTGCATTGGCCCTTTCCGTGCCCGGATCGGCTTTTTCCGAAACCATCGTCCGCAAGACCTATTCCTATTTTTCGATCAGCGGCAAGACCGCCGCCGACCTCGACCAGCAGCTTTCCAGGCACGGCCCGCTGACGCGCAATACCGGCGCGCGCCATCCCGGCGCCACCGAAATCAAATTCGGCGGCGAGCTCACCTATGTCGAAAAAAACGGCCTTTGCAGCGTCGGAACGGCCAAAGTGGTGCTGAATACCCGCATTCTCCTGCCGCAATGGAAAAACCGCCGCCGCACCACGGCGGAACTGGCCTTCATCTGGGATACGCTGCTTGCCGATATCAAGCGCCACGAGGAGCGCCACGCGGAAATCGCCCGCACCCATGCCCGCTCGCTTGAAAGACAGCTGACGTCGCTTCGCCCGCAGAAAAGCTGCGAGACGCTGCAGGAAAAGGTCGGCAAGATCACCCAGACGGTGATGGACGAACACGACCGCGATCAGTTGCGCTTCGATGTGGTGGAATCGAAAAATTTCGATGCCCGCATGACACGGCTTTTGAAGAACCGGCTCGAGCAGGGCCAGAACCGCCGCTGACGGTCGCTGGACGTACCTCCCCCAAATCCAAACGAACAACACGGGACATGACGTAACGTCATGTCCGATATCACCCGTGAATTCTCGTCATGGTGCGGCCGGCAAGACTCATTGTAGCTTGTTCATACGGTTTGAAATGGTTGCGGCCCACGGCGGGTCCGGCGGTTGCAACCGTCTCCGGTTCTCCCGGTGCGCACTTGAGGGCTCGCAGGTGTTTCCTCCCTCGCCTGCATGCTGCGTACCCGCCTCGCCCCGCTCCCCGCTACCAGGTGAGCGGGGCTTTTTCTGCGTTTAGCAATGACGAAAGATTTCAGCCCTGACGTTCGGGAACATGAACGACGAGACCATCGAGCTCGTCGTTCATCTTGATCTGACAGGAAAGACGCGAGGTGGGGCGCACGTCAAAAGCAAAATCCAGCATGTCCTCTTCCATCGGTTCCGGTCCGCCGACGCGCTCCGACCAGGCGTCGTCGACATAGACATGACAGGTCGCACAGGCACAGGCGCCGCCGCATTCCGCATCGATGCCGGGAATGGAGTTGCGCACCGCATTCTCCATGACGGTGGAGCCATTGCTCACGTCGAGTTCATGGGGCGTGCCGTCAAAGGCAACGATGGTCAGTTTTGTCATGCCGGAAATCCAAAATGTGATCTAAGAACTGTTCTAAACACATAGAAAGGCCGGTCCGCCTTGGCAACCCGCTTCAAGGGCGCGCAGGCGCAACCGGCCTTGCAAAATGACAAATTTGATGTGTTAAGCCTCAGCGGCAGAGCTTGAGGATGAAATTTTCGGCCTCGACGATGGTTGCCGCGAGTTTTGCGATCGCCGCGCTGTCATTGCCCTTGTCTTCCACCACGGCTGCGGCCGCAGAAACGGCCGAGGCGCCGACGGCCTGCGCAGCCCCCTTCAAACGATGGGCCGTCGCCATGACGGCCTTGTCGTCAGCGCCTGCCATTTCATGTAGGGCGGCGCGGGCGTTGCGGCTGAAGAGTTGCAGCACCTCGATCTCCAGATCCTTGTCGCCCATCGTCTGCCGGGCGAGATGATCGAAATCGATCGGTTTTTTACCGGCGGCGGGGGCACCGCCGCAATTGTCGGGAGCTTCGAAAGCAATACTGACCGCTGCCATGGCTGAAATTCCTGTCTCGCCGTTTCCTGTTTCGTGTCACATCTGTGTCGTATTCACGCATCCGGGCCGCTGCTATCGGCTTAAATTACGGCGTGACGCGGGCGAAAATCTTCTGCTATGGTTAATTTATGTTAAACTTATGCGAAACAAGGCGTTCAGCGTGAAACTCAGGTTTAAAAACTGTTAAAAAGCCGACACTTCGCCACCGCCGCAAATCCGCATTAATTGTTTCGAACACCTAAATGTGTCACTACGGTACTGCCGTTCCCAGGAGGCTTAAGCTCAAGCTTTGTTATTGCGGCACAGTGATGTAATTTCGCCCGAAAGCTGGACCACCAGCAATTCGGGATTTGGTAAATGGCGGAATTGTTCTCTCTTCAAGGGATAATGTTCCGCTGGCATGATGGCGGCAGTCCGCTTGCGGAACGCAAGTGGTCAACGGCATGAAGCCGGGCGTATGTGTAACGAGGCGTAACCGCATGGCGAATAACAAGATCAGCGACTCTGTCGACGAGACTGCATTTCAGGCGTTGGAAGACGCCCTGCAGCTTGGTGCTTTCGAAGAAAAGCCGGAGACGCGGAAAACTGCAGCGCCGAAGCAGCCGGAGGCCAGATTGAAGGAAGCAAGCAGACAGACCCCTGCTCCCGAGGCCGCCCGCGCGCCCGCCGAACAGACGCCCAGATCACCCAATCTCGAAGCGGCCAATGACGGCTCCAAGCGCAGCCCGGCCATGATCCTGAAATCGCTGGAAGGCGGCTCCATCGGCGGCGCGCTGCGCAACGCCACGATCATGTCGGCCATCTGGGCGCTCGGCGGTCTTGGCATCGCACATCTTCTTTATGGCAACGCGCTGTGGAACATCGCCTCGCTGGCCGATCTCACCGCGATCCCCGGCCTGATGGCGATCGTCGTCGGCATCCTCGTTCCCATCATGCTGTTCTTCGCCTTTGCGATCATGATGGCGCGCGCTCGCGATCTGCGCAACGCCGCCCGCTCCATGGCCGAAGTCGCCCTTCGCCTTGCCGAGCCGGAAACGGTCGCGTCCGACCGCATCATGTCCGTCGGCCAGGCGGTTCGCCGTGAAGTCTCGGCCATGAATGACGGTATCGAGCGCACAATCGCCCGCGCGACGGAACTCGAGACCCTCGTGCATTCCGAGGTCAACGCGCTTGAGCGCAGCTATGCCGACAACGAACTGCGCGTGCGCAGCCTCGTGCAGGAACTGACCGCCGAGCGTGACGCCATCGTCAATCATGCCGAGCGTATCCGCTCCTCCATCGTCGGCGCGCAGGAACAGATCAAGGAAGAGCTTTCCATCGTCGGTGAAGAGCTTTCGATGCGGATCGCCACGACCGGCGAGGCTTTCGCCTCGATGATCGACACCCGCTCGGCCGCGCTTTTGGAAAAATCGCGCGCCTCGACCGAAGCGATGGGCAGCCTGATCGCCGCCAAGACCGAAAACCTGCTTCAGGCGCTGAATTCCTCCGGCGCGACGCTGTCCAACGAATTCGACATGCGCCTGCACAACCTCACCTCGACGCTGGATGAGCGCGGTGAAGTCCTGCTCGAGCGTTTCGCGATCCATGCATCGACGCTGGATAGCGGTGCGGAAAGCCTCAACAGCGCGCTTGAAGAGCGCACCCGCCAGCTCAACGAAACGCTGTCCACGCGCACGCTCGAACTCAACCGCAATATCGACCGCGGCCAGCAGATCATCGGCGGTTCGCTGGATACCGTTCTCGACAAGCTGTCCACGACGCTTGAGGAAAAGGGTTTCTCCTTCCGCCAGAGCCTGCAGAGCACGGCGGACGATGCGATCATGGATCTCGATCTTCGCTCCGGCCTCTACGAAGAGCGGATGCAGGCGACGGTCGGCCAGGTCAACTCTGCCTTCGACGAGCATGTCGCGCAGTTCGCCAGCGCCTTCGACCAGCGCGCCGGCAGCCTCGACAGCAAGCTGATGGAAAGCCTCGCCCGGATCAACGAGACCGTTGCCGGCGGCTCCGAAGCGCTCGACACCATGCTGAGCGCCGGTCTGGAGCGCATCGGCACCACCATGACCGATCAATCGCTGGCGCTCGCAACCGCGCTCGGCACGGGTCAGGAAATGCTGGAAAGCGCCCTTGAAAGCCGGACGCAGGCCTTCAGCGACGCAATTGGCCAGCGTACCGCCGAAATCACCGATGCCTTCACCAGTTCGCACGAGAAGATCGACGCCGTGCTGGCGGAACGCAGCAATGCCCTGTTCGGCGCACTTTCGGCCAGCCAGAACCGTTTCGACGAAGCGCTCGCCAGCCGTTCGATGGCGATTACCGGCTCCGTCTCCGGCACGGCCGAACGTCTCGCCGCCATGCTCGACGAACGCGCAGCCGCGATCAACAACGTCGTCGCCGATGTCGAGCGCCGTCTTGCCGAAACGCTCGAAACCCGGGCGGCGGCCATCACCGGCGCGGTTTCCGGCATCGAGGACCGCATTTCCGACACGCTGGAAAGCCGCACGGCTGCCCTGCATGACGTCGTCTCCGGTGCGGAGAGCCGTATCGCCGATACGCTTGACGGCCGCACGGCCGCGCTTTCCAGCGCCATTTCCGGCGTCGAGGAACGTATTGCCGACACGATGGACAGCCGCACGCTGTCGCTCGACATGACCTTTGCCAATGTCGAGGAAAGACTTTCCGAGACGCTCGACAACCGCACCTCTGCCCTCACCGGCATCGTCGCAAGTGCTGAGGAAAAGATTGCCGGCGCGCTCGACAGCCGCACGGCCACCTTCGGAGACGTGGTCGCTGGTGCTGAAACCCGTATCGCGGAAACGCTGGATGGCCGCACCGCAGCCCTCAACGCCGTTGTCTCCGGTGCGGAAGAACGCATTGCCGATGCGCTCGACAGCCGTACCATGGCGCTCGACATGGCATTCTCCGGCGCCGAAGAAAAAATCGCCGAAGCGCTCGACACCCGCACCGCAGCCCTTGGCGAACTGGTGGCCGGCGCCGAGACCCGTATTGCCGGGGCGCTCGACAGCCGAACCGAGTCGCTGAAGACCGTCGTTTCCGGCGCGGAAGAGCGGATCACCGATGTGCTCGACAGCCGCACCATGGCGCTCGATATGAGCTTCTCTGGTGTCGAGGAAAAGATCGCCGATATTCTCGACGGTCGCACCACAGCGCTGCAGAATGCCGTTTCCGGCGTCGAAGATCGCATTGCCGGCGCGCTCGACAGCCGTACTGCGGCACTCTCGGGCATCGTCTCCGGTGCGGAGGAGCGCATCGCAGACGCGCTCGACAGCCGCACCATGGCGCTCGACATGGCGATTTCCGGCGTCGAGGACCGTATTGCCGAGGCCATGGATGCCAGAGCATCGTCGCTTTCGCTTGCCGCAGCCGGCGTCGGCCAGCGCCTCGAAGCCACCGCATTCACGCTTGAAAACGCGCTTGCCAGCGGCCATGAGCGGCTCGAAACCATGCTCGGTTCGCAGGCTGAACGCATTGCCGGATCGCTGGAGCGCAATAGCGGCCTGATCGAGCAGAGCGTCTCGGGTGCGGCCAACCGCATCGAAAGCGTCGTTGAAGACGGCAGCACCCGTTTTGCCCAGACGGTGGAAGAAGGCGTGTCCCGCCTCGAAAGCAATCTGTCGCAATCGCATGAGGATATTCGCACCGCGCTCGATCAGCGCCAGGCGGATCTTGCCGCGACGCTCAGCTCCGCCACGACCCAGATGGGCGACATGCTCTCCGAACAGGCGATGATGATCGGCACAACCGTTGCGTCCAGCGCCAGCATGCTCGAACTGTCTCTCGAAACCCAGCAGGAAACGCTGCAGAAGGCAATCGACGGCAGCGCGCAGACGCTGGAAGAGCGCCTGCGCAATAGCGCCGGCGACATCGCCGTCAAGATCGGCGAGGCTGCCCGCGAAATCGGCGGTGCGACGGATGCCCTGTCTTCGAAAATCGAGACCTCCATCGGCAATGTCACCACCCGTCTCGACGAGACCGGCGCCCGTATCGAGACCTCGCTCGATACGCTGCAGGCACGCGTCGGCGGCGATCTGGCCAATGTAAACACCTCTATCGAAGATGCCGGCCGCCGCTTCGCCGAAGCGCTGGAAGACAAGACGGCCGTGTTCGCCCGAGCCAGCGACGAGGCGGCCGAGCGTATCACGGGCATTCTGGACGAACAGACCACGCGTGTCGCGGACACGTTCGAAAACCGTACCAGCCGTCTGGCGGAGACCTTCGATAACGGCACGGCCCGCATCGATGAACGCCTCGGCACCATGGACCGGGCGTTGACCATCGGTCTTGAAAACGTCAACCGCACCATTGAAGGCAAGGCGAGCGATCTCGCCGTCAGCCTGCGCGGCGCGGTCACCTCCGCTACCCAGAGCATCGGCGAAGAAGCCGTGCGCTCCACCTCCCTTCTCGCCAAGTCGGGTTCGGAATTCGCCGAACAGGTGCAGGCGCAAAACGAGGCCTTCACCAAGGCCATCGAGGAACGCTCCGGCGAGATTGTCAACCGCATTTCGGATGCGCAGACCCGTCTCTCCGGTCAGGCCGCCGCCGTGGCCCAGACCTTCTCCGAGGCGGGCAACATCATCGTCAACAAGGTTGCCGAGGCTGAAGCCGTCGTCCGCTCTCAGGTCGGCGTTATCTCCGAGACGCTCACAGGTGTCGAATCCGCCCTCGACGCGCGCGGCGAATCCATTCGCTCGGCGCTGGACAACCGCACGCGGGAACTCAACTCGATGCTGGCCAGCCGCTCCGCCGAGCTTTCGCGCCTGATCGAAGAGAAAGCCAAGCCTGTCGTCGACGAATATGCCACCATCGGCCGCGAAGCTGCCGAAAAGATCGTTTCTGCAGCCCAGCAGAGCGCAGACCTTCTGTCGCAGAGCAACAGCGGCATGGTCGGCATGGTGGAACAGGCGATCAACGACTACGCCGCTGCCGGAACGGATGCGGCAAGCAAGCTCGTCGCGGCCACCCGCCAGAGCACCGACATGCTGTCGGAGACGCATACGGCCATGGCGGACGCCGTCGAACAGGGCATCGACAAATATGCCCGCGCCGGCAGCGATGCGGCCAACAAGCTGGTCGCCGCCACCCGCCAGAGCACGGATATGCTGTCGCAGACCCATAACAGCATGGCGGAAATCGTCGAACAGTCGGCAACCAACTTCAACTCCGCTGTCGAGCGCGCCGCACAGGGCTTCGGCGCGGCAGACGAGGCATTGAACGCCTCGGCGACCCGCTTCTCCGAATCCGCCTCGCAGGCCGCCGACATGGTGTCCAGCTCCAGCCGTCTGCTCGAAGGAAAGATCGACCGCCTGTCGAATATTTCCGGCCAGACGCTGGCGCAGGTTGCCGGCATCGTCGGCCGTTTCGAGGAACATTCGAAGGTGCTGAGCCAAGCTTCCGAGCTCCTCAATGCCGCACAGTCGAGCCTCGTCGGCACGCTGGAGGAGCGCCAGGACGCGCTGCGCAGCCTGTCCGTCGGCCTCGTCAAGCGTTCCGAGGAAATCGAAAGCGCCATGCGCAACGTCATCGGCGTGGTGGAAACCACGCTCAACGAGGCTGAGGAGCGTTCGCAGAACGTCGCCGGCAATCTGCGCGACAATCTGCAGGCCTCCTTCTCCGATATCGGCCGTTCGCTCGATGAGACCGAACAGCGCGCCCGCTCGGCGGCACAGACCATGCGGGGCGCCCTGCTGTCGGCCGGTCAGGATGCCAGCCGCTCGATTGAAAGCACGCTGTCCGACGCGCAGAAATATTCCGACGAGCTGGTCAACCGCCTGCGTGGCGGTGTCGAATCCTCGCTTTCGGAAGTCGACAATCTTCTCGGCAGCGCCTCGGAAAAATCGAACGCCGCCGCAGCCAGCCTCAAGGAGACGCTGCGTCAGGCCGTGGAAGAAGCCGTCAGCCGCTTCGCCGGCGCGACGGACGAAATCCGCCGCTCGAGCCACGATATCCGCCGCGAACTGGATGCGACCCGTGCGGAACTGAAGCGCGGCGCCTTCGACCTGCCGGAAGAAGCCAAGGAAAGCGCTGCCGCCATGCGTCGCGCCGTTTCCGAACAGATCAAGGCCCTGCAGGATATTTCCCAGCTCGTTGGTCGTTCGACCCACCAGATGGAAGTCTCCGAACCGGTTGCCCGCGCCATCGCCGCAACCCAGCCGGCAGCCGAGCGCCGTGTCGAGACGCGTCCGCAGCCGGCAGCTCCGGCTCCGGTTCAGCAGCGCCCGGCCCAGCCGCAGCCTGCTCCCGCACCGGCGGCATTGCGCGGCACCCTGCCGCTTGAGAACCGTCAGGTCGAGAACCGTCAGGCGCCTGCCCCGGCCCAGCCGGGTGCTCCGGCCGGACGCCGCGAAGAAGGCGGCGGCTGGATCAGCGATTTGCTGCGCGGTGCATCGCAGGAAACGCCAGCGGCGTCCGCACCACGCGCCGGCGCGGAACAGCAGCCGACCCGTGCGGCCGACACCCGCAATCCGCGTCACATGGTGGAATCGCTGAACTCGCTCTCGGTCGACATCGCCCGCGCCATCGATCACGACGCCTCCGTGGAGCTGTGGCGGCGCTACCAGCGCGGCGAGCGCGACGTCTTCACCCGTCGCCTCTACACGCTGAAGGGTCAGACGACCTTCGACGAAATCAAGCGCAAATATGAGCGGGAAGCGGAATTCCGCACCGCCGTGGACCGCTACATCACCGATTTCGAGAAGCTGCTTGCCGACGTGGCCCGCACCGACCGCGACCGGACCGTGACACAGTCCTACCTCACCTCCGATACCGGCAAGGTCTATACGATGCTTGCCCATGCGGCGGGCCGGTTCAATTGAGCCGATTGACGCTGAAATGACAAAACCCCGGTCAAGACCGGGGTTTTTCTTTTGGCTCTGCTCGCAATTTCATCGCTCTTCGACGACATCGAACCGAGCGGGTGACGCTGAAATCAAATCTCGAACGTGCCCGAGGCAACGCGCACAGCGTGGCCGCCGATGCGGGCGCGGGCGATTTCGCCGTCCTTGATGTCCATACGCAAATGGATATGGGACGGTCGCTCCATCTCCACGCCCTGCTCGATGAGCAGCGGATAATGGCCGTCAGTCAGGCCGTCGAAATGGTGGATGGCGCCGGAAAGGGCGGCGGCGGCGGAACCGGTGGCCGGGTCTTCTGAAATGCCCATATCCGGAGAGAACATGCGGGCGTGGAACTTCGCCGCGTGATTGATGCCGCCGCGACAGTAGATATAGGCCGCCGCCAGACGTCCTTCGACCAGCGGCGCGGTGCGCAGCCACAGATTGGCGTCGAAATCCATGTCCCTGATGGCGGCGATATTGTGCAGCGGTACGATGAGGAACGGTACCCCGGCCGTCCAGATCGACGGTACATGGTTTTCAAAGCCGAGATGCGCCTCGCTGACGCCCAATGCATCGGCAAGCGCGGTGTGATCGAGCGGCAGCTCGACGCGGGACGATTTGCGCGGCAGGTCGAATTCCGCGAAGCTGACCGCGCCGGCACGCATCTTCACCGCGCAACGCACCGGACCCACCTGCTCTTCCAGCACGCAGACCATATCGATATCGTCATCGCCCTCACCGCGATTTCGCTCGGCGATGGCCACCGCCGCGCCGACTGTCGGATGGCCTGCGAAGGGCAATTCACCCGATGGTGTGAAGATGCGCAGCGAAGCCGCATGGGCCGGATTGCTGGACCGGTTGACGAAAACCGTCTCGGAGAGGTTCATTTCCCGCGCGATCGCCTGCATCGTGGCCTGGGGAAGATCATCGGCGTCATACATGACCGCCAGCGGGTTTCCCGCCATTTTCGTCTCGGTAAAGACATCGTAGATATCGTAGTTCAGCGCCACATCCGTCTCCTGCCACTCGTCATTCCGACTGCCTTGGCAAACTGCATCAGGCCGTCCCGCATCGCAACCCTTGTCGGCGGGCGCAAATCAAGAAGCTGTGGACCGGAGCGGTGCGGTCCGCCGCCAGGGAACGCCTGCGTCTTCGAAAGGCCTTGTCGCCAGCGGCCGTCTTCATGTACCAAGGGTGCGTCTGGCGGCTTGTTATCGACCTCCCTGTCGAGGTTTAAAGATTTCGAGCCGCTTCAACGGGTTACAGCGCCTTGCGTGGACGGTTTCCGGTCTGCGCGTTGTCGAGGGAAGCGGATGTCGCATTCTACCTATTCACTGTCCTTCGTCGCCTCGGCAACCGAGGAGGCGCAGACGGCGCTGAAAGAGCTGAAAGGCATTTACGGCGATACGCCGTTCGAAGAGGCGGAAGTGATCGTCGCGCTCGGCGGCGACGGCTTCATGCTGCAGATTCTCAACGAAACGATGAATTCCGGCAAGCGGGTCTATGGCATGAACCGGGGGTCCGTCGGCTTCCTGATGAATGACTACCGGGTGGACGGCCTGCTGGAGCGCATCGCGGTGGCGAGCGGCAATGATTTCCATCCCCTGCGCATGACGACGACGGATTCCGACGGCGACGAATTTACGGCACTTGCCATGAACGAGGTCAGCCTGTTTCGCCAGTCGCATCAGGCCGCCAAGCTTCGTGTGGAGGTGGACGGCAAGGTACGGCTGGAAGAATTGATCTGCGACGGCATGATGGTGGCAACCCCGGCAGGGTCGACAGCCTACAATTTCTCCGCCCATGGACCCATCCTGCCGCTGGAATCGCCGCTGCTTGCGCTCACCCCGGTCAGCGCTTTCCGGCCGCGACGCTGGCGCGGCGCGCTTTTGCCGAATAAGGTAACGGTCGATATTCATGTTCTCGAACGCGACAAGCGCCCTGTGAATGCGGTGGCCGACCACACCGAAGTGAAATCCGTTCGTCACGTTCGGATTGCACAATCGCAGGACAGGACGGCCAGAATTCTCTCGGATCCGGATCGTTCATGGTCGGACCGGGTTCTCGCCGAACAGTTCAACAATTGACGCCCACAATCGACAATGGCCATGCAACTGACAAGACCTATCCTCGCTGCCTTTCTTTTCGCCGTCGCCGCGCTTCCCGCGCGGGCGCAGACGGAAGCGATTGACGCGCTGCCGGTTTCGGCGATCTTCGTCGTCAGCAGCGGCATGTGGGAAGATCGCAATCTTGAGCCGGTGAAAGGCCCCGACGGGCAGTTGCGGCCGCCGCCTGCCTCGCCCACGCGCGGCTATTACAAGGTCATCGCCATCCGCCAGGGCGACGGCACGGCGAAAATCTACCTGCAACGCATCGTCTTTACCGCCGACGGACCGAATCTCCTGGAAAATATAGAGCTGGAAGAATTCAGCCAGATGAAATCCTATGTCACGGATATTCGTCCCGAAAGCTCGAATGGCGCACCCGCCTCGCCCGGCCTGTTCGTGACCGTCTACCTGAAGACGGACCCGATAGCCAAGGAAGCGGAAAGCTGGACGATCCTGATCGACGAGCTGGGCGAGATGAAGATCGAGAAAGCGTCCAACTGATCGGCCCGATGCGCGGGTCAGGCAAGGTTACGCTTGCAGTGCCTCCGGTCCGGCAAGAACCGCACCGAAATGATGTTTCCACAATCTCGCCCCGAGTTCACCACTGCGGTCGAGACTGGAGCCCACCGTAAGCCACGGCAACAGCGTAGGATGCAACCCCGCATCGAAGAGGGCAAAACCGGCGGCCAGCACGCAGGTATCGGCCTGAATGCCGCAGACCAGCACCCTGTCGAGTTTCAGCGACAGAAGATGGTCGATGACCTCCCGGGGTGGCGCATAACCGTGTTTGATGAATATGCGATCTGCCGCAACAAGCGACTCGTCGTCCCTGCCCGGTTTCCAGCCGAGTTGCCGCTCAAAGGGCGTCACGCTTTCGTCATGGCGCTCGACGGTGGCGATGCTGTGCATTGTCAGGGCGAGAGCGGATATTTCCGCCACCAGCGCAGCCGGCGGATTGAAGCTTGGCTGGACGTCGACGATATAAAGCGCCTGATTCATGCTTGTCCTCCAACGAAAAACCCCTCGCAATGGGTTTGCGAGGGGTAATCTTTTTCAATCGACGCACTTGGCGCGTCAGTCGATATCCGCAACTTCCACATCCGCGCCGCCGCTTATGCGATGCGCGAGGGCCGCTTCCATGAACTCGTTCAGATCGCCGTCCAGCACGTTGCCGGGTGCGGTGCTTTCCACGCCGGTGCGCAGATCCTTGACCAGCTGGTAAGGCTGCAGAACGTAGGAACGGATCTGGTGACCCCAGCCGATATCGGTCTTGGATGCGGCCTGGGCGTTTGCCGCCTCTTCCCGCTTCTGCAGCTCCACCTCGTAGAGGCGGGCGCGCAGCATGTCCCACGCCTTGGCGCGGTTCTTGTGCTGGGAACGCTCCTGCTGGCAGGCAACGGCAATACCGGTCGGAATATGCGTGATACGCACGGCCGAGTCGGTGGTGTTGACGTGCTGGCCGCCTGCGCCGGACGAACGATAGGTATCGATGCGGCAATCGCTCTCGTTGATGTCGATCTGGATCGAATCGTCGACCACCGGGTAAACCCAGACGGAAGAGAACGATGTGTGGCGACGCGCATTGCTGTCATAGGGCGAAATACGAACGAGGCGATGCACGCCCGATTCCGTCTTCAGCCAGCCGAAGGCATTATGGCCCTTGACGAGGATCGTCGCGGACTTGATGCCGGCTTCTTCGCCGTCGTGAACTTCGAGCACCTCGACCTTGAAACCTTCGCGGTCGGCCCAGCGGGTATACATGCGCAGAAGCATGTTCGCCCAGTCCTGGCTTTCGGTGCCGCCGGCGCCGGAATGCACTTCGAGATAGGTATCGTTGGTATCGGCTTCGCCTGACAGCATGGCTTCCACCTGACGGCGGTTCGCCTCGCTCTTCAGCGCCTTCAATGCGTCTTCGGCGTCCTTGACGATCTCGTCATCGCCTTCCATCTCGCCGAGTTCGATCAGCTCGATATTGTCCTTGAGCTGCTGCTCGAGCGCCTTGACGCCATTGATGCTGTCATCCAGCTGCTGGCGTTCGCGCATCAGCTTCTGGGCTTCAGCGGCATCGTTCCAGAGGGTCGGGTCCTCTGCCTTGTTATTCAACCAGTCCAGTCGTCTTATCGCCTGGTCCCAGTCAAAGATGCCTCCTCAGCAGGCTTATGGCCTGCTTGATTTCGTCGACTACGTTCACGATTTCATTGCGCATTTCGCTGGTTCTTCACCTTCATTGAAACTCGTTGCTCAAATAAATGCGGGGGGCGCGGATGTAAAGACCCGCGCCCCCGCCAAACGTCAGGACTGATATCAATAAAGACCGCCGCCACCGCCAGTGATGGCCTGCTGCGCCTGCGGCGAGGTCTTCAGAATGTCTTCCTGCGACATATATCCGTCATCGCCGATGACAGAGAAGGTGGAAGCAGGACCCGTGCCGGGCTTGAAGGCTTCCATGATGGTGTCGGGCTCGCCCTCGACCGCCGCCATGCCGGTCTTGCGGTTGACGGCGACGAAGTTCATGCCGCTCGGTACAATGAACTTGCTCGGCTCCATGTGCTTGGCCGCATCGGAGATGAACTCGCCGAAGATCGGCGCCGACAGCGAGCCACCGGTGCCGCCACGGCCGAGCGGTGCAGGCGAATCGAAGCCGATATAGAGGCCGGCGACCATGTCCGGCGTGTAACCGACGAACCAGGCATCCTTTTCATCGTTGGTCGTGCCCGTCTTGCCGGCAACCGGCAGATCGACCTTGATTTTGCCCGCCGCCGTGCCGCGCTGCACGACGCCTTCCAGCATCGAGGTCGTCTGATAGGCGGTCATCGGGTCGAGAACCTGTTCGCGATTGTCGACGATGACAGGCTCATCCTGGTTCTGCCAGCTCGTCGCGTTGCAGCCCTCGCAGGCGCGCTCCTCATGCCGGAAGATCGTCTTGCCGTAGCGGTCCTGAATACGGTCGATCAGTGTCGGCTTGATCTGCTTGCCGCCATTGGCGATGACCGAATAGGCCGAGACCATGCGCATCACGGTGGTTTCACCCGAACCGAGCGACATGGACAGAAGCGGCGGCATCTTATCGTAGATGCCGAAGCGTTCGGCATATTCCGCGACCAGATTCATGCCCATGTCCTGCGCCAGACGCACCGTCATGAGGTTACGGGATTTCTCGATACCGAGACGCAGGGTCGACGGGCCGGCGGAACCGCCGCCGTAATTCTGCGGCTTCCAGACCTGATTGCCGGAAACGACCTCAATCGGCGCATCGAGAATGACCGACGCCGGCGTGTAGCCGTTATCGAGCGCCGCCGCGTAGATGAACGGCTTGAAGGAAGAGCCCGGCTGGCGCATCGCCTGCGTCGAGCGGTTGAATTCCGACTGCGCATAGGAGAAACCGCCGACCATGGCCAGAACACGGCCGGTATGCGGGTCCATCACCACCATACCGCCCTGCACTTTCGGCGGCTGGCGCAGGCGGTATTCATTGCCGGAATTGGAAAGCGGCTGTGCATAGATCACATCGCCTGCCGCCACGACACCGACCGGCGACTTGGCGGTCGCCTTCTTGCCGGTCGCATCGCGGAAAGCCCAGCGCATGTTTTCAGCGGAGATATGGCCGCGCGTGCGCTTGTCGCCATCTTCCGTTTCCGTGTCCGGCTGCACGCCGATATCGACGCCATCGGCAGCGACGGCGAGGACCACAGCGACCTTCCATTCCGGAACGTCGCGCAGGCCCTTGACCTTGGCGAGCGCCGCCGTCCAGTCACCCGCCGTCTCGATCTTTTCGACGGGTCCGCGGAAACCGCGACGCTCATCATATTGCACCAGACCGTCCTGAAGCGCCTTGCGTGCTTCCATCTGGATCTGCGGATCGAAAGAGGTGCGGACCGAGAGCCCGCCTTCGAGAAGCGCTTCTTCGCCGTATTTCTCGACGATCTGGCGGCGGACTTCTTCGGCGAAATAATCGGACGCGAAGATATGCGCGCCACCGCGACGCAGATTGACGCCAAGCGGCTGCTTTTTGGCGTCCGTGGCGTCGGCGACCGTGATGTAGCCGTTTTCGGCCATGCGGTCGATCACCCAGTCACGACGCTCAAGAGCCGCCTTTTCGCGACGGATGGGATGGTAATTGGCCGGACCCTTCGGCAGCGATGCGAGATAGGCGGTTTCCGCGATCGTCAGTTCCGTCACCGATTTGTTGAAATAGGTGAGCGCCGCGCCGGCAATGCCGTAGGAATTCAGGCCGAAGAAAATCTCGTTGAGATAGAGCTCGAGAATCTTGTCCTTGGAATAGGTCTGCTCGATGCGGAAGGAGAGAATGGCTTCCTTGAGCTTGCGGTCGATGGTCTGGTCGTTGGTCAGAAGGAAGTTCTTCGCCACCTGCTGGGTGATGGTGGAGGCGCCGACCGGACGGCGGCCGGAGCCGAGATTCTGGATATTGACGAGAATGGCGCGGCCAAGGCCGAAGACATCCACACCCGGATGGTTGTAGAAATTCTTGTCTTCCGCCGAAAGGAAAGCAGCCTTCACGCGGTCGGGAATAGCCTGGATCGGCAGGAACAGGCGTTTTTCATGCGCATATTCCGCCATCAGCGCACCGTTGCCGGCATGGACGCGGGTCGTCACCGGCGGCTCATAGGTGCTCAAAACTGCGTAATCCGGCAGGTCCTTCGTCACGCCGTGCAAATAAATCGCACCGGCGGCGGCGGCGCACAGGAAGAGCACGCTGGCCAAGCCGAAAAAATATCCAATCAGTCTGATCATACCAAGCTACCGATAATTCGAATCGTAACCATCAACGCCCGACGATTTACGGGCGCATCCTTGCATATCGCGTGCCGTTTTGCACACCATACCTTCGATGACAAGCCGGATACGGCAGCATTCGCTGATATGTTACCGGGCGGCAGGCCCGCAATCGCGCTGCGGACGCTTTGCGGATCGCCACCGAATCCGCTTTCCGAGTAACGCGGCGAATGTGAGTAAAATAGGGCTTCGCCTTCGTAATCGTCCGCAAGACCCAAGAATTGAACAGCTTTTCGGCGGTCAATGGCAGCGCGGCAACAGCATTGCCGCTCCGCCGGCTGCCCTCTCAGCCGCCATTTGCCATGGCCTTGGCGCGGTATCGCCCAACGGCGGTTGCCAGCGTATCGGCCACCTTCTTGCGCCATTCCCCATCGAGAAGCAGCTTTTCGTCTTCCGGATTGGAGAGGAAACCGAGTTCCAGCAGCACCGACGGCACATCATGGGCGCGCAGCACCATGAAACCGGCGTAACGGTGCGGATTGTTGATGAGCCCCACCTGCCCCTCAAATGAGGAGACGATGTTTTCAGCCAGCGTCACCGAAAAGGCCTGCGTTTCACGGCGGGTGAAATCGAGAAGAATATCGGCCACTTCCGGCGGCTCGCTGGAGGCGGCGACGCCCGCGATCTGATCGGACTTGTTTTCGCGCTCCGCCAGTTCCTGCGCCTGCCGGTCCGATGCCCGGTCCGACAATGTATAGACGGTCGCGCCGCGGATGCCCTTTTGCTTCAACGTATCCGCATGAAGAGAGATAAAGAGGTTGGCATTATTCTGGCGGGCGATGGTCACCCGTTCCGACAAGGCGAGAAAGGTATCGGAATCGCGCGTCAGGAAAGCCTTGATACCGGGTTCGCGGTTCAGCCGCTCGGCAAGTTCCTTGGCGAAAGTCAGCGTGATGACCTTTTCCTCGGTGCCGGTAGTGCCGCCGGTGGCGCCGGCATCAATGCCGCCATGGCCGGCATCGACCGCGATGACGAATTCCGCTGGCCGCGACGTCTTGTCATCCGGCGTGATCGCGGCAGTCGTCACCGGAGCCGGCGCCTGCCACTGCTGATCCTTCACCAGTTCCGCGAACTTGCCCTTGGTGGTGATTTCCGTATCGAGCACGAAATGGAAAGATTGGCCGTTATCGGTCTTTTTGGTTTCGGCAACCGCCACCTGAACCGGCTTTTTCGCCGTCAGCACGATGCGGGCGCTGTTCTGCCCCATACTGCCGAAACGGATATCCGAAAAAAGACCGGTCGGCTTCAGGTCGGATGCGGGAAAGCTGAAATTCACCGCCGGAAAGTCCACAACTATGCGGGCGGGCGAATCGAGATAGTGCACGTCGAATTCCGGCTCTTCGGCGAAGTCGAGAACGATGCGCGTGCGCGCCTCATCGCCGATGATCCGCGCCTGATGGACGACGAGCGGCTCCACCGCATGGGCTGCCGGCGCGGCGGAAACAGAGGCGGCGACGGAAAATGCCAGAGCCGCCGCAAGCCGCGCGATTCGCGCGCCAAGCCGCCCTCTCCCACCGAATATCGCTGCGTTGCGCGTGAAATTCATGGTCTTCAAGAAATTCCGTATTTCAGTCATTTTCGATAAACGGCGAGGAAAAACGCCGGCAACAGTGCCGTTTCGACCACGCCGTACGATAGTTTGCGCGTTTGCGCCCCACAATCGCAGGCCTTGGTGAACCAATTGTTAACCCGGAAATTCCACCAATAATATGGCATATTTAGCCAGCCTATTGCTATTATGACAGAGAAAACATACAACACGGATGAGGGTTAAAAGTGTTGACGGGATAGATGCCCGCCGGCTGCCAATCGAAAAAGACGCTGGCGCTGCAAATCGGGCAATCATCTGCCGTCGTTACATTTATCCTGAAACTCGATCAATTCCGGCCGTGGCCGGAGACCTACCCGGTGGCGCTGCCACCGCCGCTCTGAGGAGAGCAAATTCATCGGACCTCAAGGGGTCTATATATTATTGTCGTTCCGCCTGGCCAATGATGTCGCAGCAGTTTTCACATGAACCGGATACCAGGAGCAGGCCAAGCGCCTCGCCGTCGGTCCGGATGCTGCCAGTTTACAGACGCCCGGCAGGAGACTTCATTTCCGGCACATCCTTGCACTCATATGAAAGGCTCGTCCGTGTGGCGGGCCTGTTCTCGTATAAAACAAGGCTGCGCCGAGGAGCACAGCTTACATGGCAGACAAAATGCTTATCGACGCCTCCCACGAAGAGGAGACACGCGTAGTCGTTGTCCGTGGGAACCGGATCGAAGAATTCGATTTCGAATCGGAGCACAAAAAACAGATCCGCGGCAATATCTACCTTGCCAAGGTCACGCGGGTTGAACCCTCGCTTCAGGCGGCCTTCGTCGATTACGGTGGAAACCGCCACGGCTTTCTCGCTTTTGCGGAAATCCATCCGGACTACTACCAGATTCCGCTCGCCGACCGTCAGGCCCTCCTGAAAGCGGAAGCCGAGGATCATCGCCGCAGCGACGATTTCGAATCCGCTGATGCACCCGAGCCCGGCGCCCCCATGATTGACCTTTCGCAGGTGGATCAGCCGGATGTCGGCATTGTTTCCGCCAGCGAAACCACTGAAACGGTCGTCGTGGAAGAAACCGCGACCGTCGCGGAAGAGGTTTCCGGGGAAGCGGCCGTCGAGGCCGTAGCCGAAGAAGCGCCCGCCGAGGAAGAAAAGCCGAAGAAGCGCACCCGTCGCCCCCGCGCCAAGAAGAAGACGGCGGAAGAAGAAGCCGCAGCGGCCGAGGCCGCCGAAGCGTCTTCCGAAGACGACGGCAGCGCCGGCGGCGAAATGGCCGCCATGGTCGATACC
Source organism: Agrobacterium sp. 22-221-1 (assembly GCF_053522445.1). NCBI lineage: Bacteria > Pseudomonadati > Pseudomonadota > Alphaproteobacteria > Hyphomicrobiales > Rhizobiaceae > Agrobacterium > Agrobacterium sp. 22-221-1. The sequence continues at coordinate 314,674 of NZ_JBNWCL010000001.1, read as the reverse complement.
GACACGATTTCCGAGGAAGTCGAGGGTCTTCGCCGCGGCAATGACGATGATGACGACGACGATGACGATCACCACGAAAAGGAAGTGATCGAATCCGTCGGCGCCGAAGACGCCATGGAAGAGGTTCCGGACCGCGTCGCCCGCAAGCCGCGCAAGCAGTACCGCATTCAGGAAGTCATCAAGCGCCGCCAGATCCTTCTGGTGCAGGTGGCCAAGGAAGAGCGCGGCAACAAGGGCGCTGCGCTGACCACTTACCTGTCGCTCGCTGGCCGTTATTCCGTTCTGATGCCGAATACGGCGCGTGGCGGCGGTATTTCCCGCAAGATCACCCAGCCAGCCGACCGCAAGCGCCTGAAGGAAATCGCGCGCGATCTGGAAGTGCCGCAGGGCATGGGCGTTATCCTGCGCACCGCCGGCGCCAACCGCACCCGCGTCGAAATCAAGCGTGACTTCGAATATCTGATGCGCCTGTGGGAAAATGTCCGCACGCTGACGCTGAATTCCACGGCCCCCTGCCTCGTTTACGAGGAAGGCTCGCTCATCAAGCGTTCGATCCGCGATCTCTACAACAAGGATATCGGCGAGATCATCGTTTCGGGCGAAGACGGCTACCGTGAAGCCAAAGACTTCATGAAGATGCTGATGCCGAGCCACGCCAAGGTGGTTCAGCCTTACCGCGACATTCACCCGATCTTCTCACGCTCCGGCATCGAAGCCCAGCTCGACCGGATGCTGCAGCCGCAGGTGACGCTGAAGTCCGGCGGTTATCTCATCATCAACCAGACGGAAGCGCTGGTTTCCATCGACGTCAACTCCGGCCGTTCGACCCGCGAGCATTCCATCGAGGAAACCGCGCTGACGACGAACCTCGAGGCGGCGGAAGAAGTGGCGCGCCAGCTGCGCCTGCGCGACCTTGCCGGTCTTGTCGTCATCGACTTCATCGACATGGAAGAAAAGCGCAACAACCGCGCTGTCGAGAAGAAGCTCAAGGATTGCCTGAAGAACGACCGCGCCCGCATTCAGGTCGGCCGTATCTCGCATTTCGGCCTGCTGGAAATGTCGCGCCAGCGCATCCGCGCTTCGGTGCTGGAATCGACCACGCAGGTCTGCCAGCATTGCGGCGGCACGGGCCATGTTCGCTCGGAATCCTCCATCGCGCTGCATGTGCTGCGCGGCATCGAGGAATATCTGCTGCGGAACACCACGCATAACATCACGGTGCGCAGCACGCCTGAAACGGCGCTCTACCTGCTCAACCACAAGCGCGGCACGATTGTCGATTATGAAGGCCGCTTCGGCGTGTCGATCATCATCGCCGCCGATTCCGGCGTCGGTGCGCAACATTTCGCCATCGATCGCGGTGAAGCCGTCGAAAATCCGGTGAAGATCGAAAGCCTCATCCAGATGCTGCCGAACTTCGTGGAAGAGGAAGACGATTTCGTCGCCGAGGTGGAAGAGGACGAAGACGAGGAAGAAATCGTCAAGGCCCAGACCTCCGAGCCACGCCAGCAGCAGCAGGGCGACAATGGCGAGGAAGGCAAGCGCAAGCGCAAGCGCCGCCGCCGCCGTCGCGGCAAGGGCGGTCAGGGCGAGCAGAACGGCGCGCTCGACGCCCAGTCCGGCGATGGAGAAGGCGATGATGCCGAAGGTGACGACGATGGCGTCGAAACCGATGAAGCCGATGCTGAAACCGAAAACGGTGCAGCGGAAGCGGTAACCTCCGAAGAGGACGGCAAGCGCAAGCGCCGCCGTCGCGGCAAGCGCGGCGGACGTCGCAACCGTGCGGAAGACGAGGCTCTCGATGCCGCCGGCTCGGAAGCCGAAGGTGAAAGCGAAGAGGCTTCCGCCGAAGCATCCGTAACCGAAGAGCCGACCGCCGCCGAGGTGGTGGAAGGTGCGGTTGCCGAGGTTGCGGAAGAGGACGTGCCGAAAAAGCCGCGCCGCACCCGCAAGGCAAAGGCCAAGACTGAAACCGAGGAAGCGCCGAAGGCCGAAGCCGTTGAAACGGTGGAGCCGGTGATCGTCGAGGAAACCGTCGTGGACGTCGCGATTGAAGAAGTGGGTGAGGCTTCGGCCGATCTGGCTTCGGAAGCGGAAACCCCGGCCACGGAAGAAAAGGTCCGCGCGAACCGGGGCAGCAATGTCTCGAGCTCGGAGCCGGTGGTCACCTCTTCCGGTTCCTCCACCCCCGCCGATGGCGATGAGCCCAAGCCCCGCAAGGGCGGCTGGTGGCAGCGCAAAGGCTTCTTCTGAGAGAAGCCACATCCTGAATAAAAGACGCCCGCAACGATGTTGCGGGCGTTTTCTTTTATCGGCTCAAAGAACGGGCGTTTTTTTGCGCCGCTGACATTTTCTCATCCCTGTGCTTGTCACAGGGATGAGAAGTGGGAAAGGCCAACCCGTCAAACAGACCGCGTCAGCCCGCCATCAACGCGGATATTCTGACCGGTAATATACCCGGCCCCCTCAGAGGCAAGGAATGCCACAGTGGCGGCGATTTCCTCGCTCTTGCCGTAACGCTGCATCGGCACGCTCTCGCGGCGTTCCTCCGTCGCCGGCAGACTGTCGATCCAGCCGGGCAGGACGTTGTTCATGCGCACATTGTCGGCCGCATAGGTATCGGCGAAAATCTTGGTGTAGGAGGCAAGGCCAGCGCGGAACACGGCGGATGTCGGGAACATGCTGCTCGGTTCGAAAGCCCAGGCGGTCGAGATGTTGACGATGGCGCCCATCTTCTGTTTCACCATGACGGGCGCGACGATCCGCGTTGGGCGGACGACGTTCATCAGATAGACATCGAGGCCGGTGTGCCATTGCTCGTCGGTAATATCGAGAATGGAGGCGCGCGGGCCATGGCCGGCGCTGTTGACTAGCACATCGATACGGCCGAATTTTTCGAGCGTCAAATCCGTGAGTCGCTGGAGATCGTCATTGGACTGGTTGGAGCCGGTGACGCCGATGCCGCCCAGCTCCTGCGCCAGCGCCTCTCCCTTGCCGGAAGAGGACAGGATCGCGAGTTTGTAGCCATCCGCGGCCAGACGTTTCGCCACGGCTGCCCCCATGCCGCTGCCGCCTGCCGTTACAATCGCTACTTTTTCTGCCGACATCGCTTTTCTCCTTGTCCAATCCTAAGGGTGTCCCGCACCACATTGGCCCATCTATAACGGGTTTCAAAGGCGAGTTCGAACCAGAAAGCCTTGCAGCGGCATGCAGAAAAACTGATGCTGGAAATATCAGCCTAGGCCATTTCCCTCTCCCGGATGGGCTTTCCGGCTGTCGGCTGGCGCTTCCTCCCGCTCCTCGAGGCCATAATCGCGGATCACCTGCGCGATACGCAGCCGGAAATCGGAAAAAACACCGGACCGGCCCAGCGACTGCGCGGCGCGATGCGGCAGGGTGTTGCGCCATGCCCTCACCGCCTCCTCATCCCGGAAAAAGGACAGAGACAGCATCTTGTCCGGATTGCCGATGCTTTGAAACCGTTCGACGGACAGGAAGCCGTCGATGGTTTCCAGCTCAGCGCGCAGGCCTGCCGCGATGTCGAGATAATGCTGCTTCTCGCCTTCAGCCGGCCAGACCTCGAAGATGACGGCGATCATTGTCCGCCTCCGGCATGCGGAGTGGAAGCGAGACGCAGGAAAAGCCGGTCCTCGCGGCGGATGAACTGTTCGCGGCGGGCGAATTCGTAATTTTCCCGCCCCGCAGGATCGGCGGCGAGCCGTGCCCTGTAGGCTTCGTAAGCGGCAAGACTTTCGATGTTGTAGACACCGTAGGCAATGGTGCTCGATCCCTCCTTCGGCGCATAATAACCGATCAGATCGGCCCCGCAGCGCGGTATCGCCTCACCCCATGTGCGGGCATATCGCTCAAAAGCATCGACCTTGAAAGGATCGATCTCGTAGCGGATGAAACAGGTCAGCATCGTTTGTCTCCTCGTGTTTTGCCTTTCTCTTTTACGCCATTGCTTTGCATCAATGCTTCGGCTACCATCGAAGCATGAAAGACGGACCCCTGATCGCCAATGTCGCCGCGCTGATCGGCGACCCTGCCCGCGCCAACATCCTGACAGCGCTGATGGACGGACGCGCGCTGACCGCAAGCGAGCTTGCCGAAGCCGCCGGCGTGACCCTGCAGACCGCCAGCGGGCATCTGTCGAAGCTCTCCGAGGCGCAACTCCTGAAAGCGGAAAAACAGGGGCGTCACCGCTATTTCCGTCTTTCCGACGAGGATGTGGCGCATGTTCTGGAAGCGTTGATGGGTCTTGCCCAGCGCACGGGTGCAGTCCGCGTCCGCACCGGACCGAAGGACAAGGCGCTGCGGGAAGCGCGCATCTGCTACGATCATCTGGCCGGGGAAAGTGGCGTGGCGCTGCTTGCCGCCATCACCGCAAAAGGGCTCGTGACGTTAGGTGATTATCCTGCCCTAACGGAGAGCGGACGCGACTTCTTCTCGAACTTCGGCATAGACCTTTCGCCGCTCGAGAAGGCCCGTCGCCCGGTCTGCCTGCATTGCCTGGACTGGAGCGAACGCCGCCATCATCTCGGCGGCGGGCTTGGCGCATCGCTTCTCGAAGCCATGCAGCAGCGCGACTGGCTGCGGCGCGGAAACGGCCGTGTGCTGACCTTCACTGCAAAGGGCGAAAAGGCGTTCAACAGCACCTTCGGCTGCACGCCCGCCTGATTTCCCTAATCGGATGATCCCAACTTACTTCAGCCAGCCGGCAATACGTCCAACTGCCTCGGCGATATCCGACACGGAACCCGCATAGGAAATGCGCAGCGCCCTGTGGCCTTCCTCGGGGTCGAAATCCATGCCGGGCGTCGCCGCCACATCGATTTCCGCCAGCATGCGCTTGGCGAAATCCATGCTGTCGTTGGAAAAACGGCTGGTATCGACATAGGCGTAAAAAGCGCCATCCATGGGGGATGCCAGCGGCAGGCCGATCTCCGGCAGACGCGCCATCAGAAAATCGCGGTTGGTGCGATAGCTTTCCCGGTAAACATCCAGTTCCTCCGCAGCCGAAAAGGCCGCCGTCGCCGCCAGCTGTGACAGCTCGGGCGGTGAAATATAAAGGCTCTGCGCCAGGCATTCGACCGGCCTGATCAGATTTTCGGGCAGGACCATCCAGCCGATGCGCCAGCCGGTCATGCAATAATATTTGGAGAATGAGTTGATGATCACGGCATTGTCGGTGATTTCGAGCGCGCTCGTCTCTTCGCCGACAAAGGTAAGGCCGTGATAGATCTCATCGGAAATGAAAGCCATGTCGCGGCTTTCGCAATAGCTTGCCAGCCGCTTCAGCGCCTCGCGGCCGGTAACCGTGCCGGTCGGATTGGCCGGGCTTGCCAGAAGCACGCCCTTCAGCTTGCAGCCGGCTTTCGTTTCCGCCCGTTCGAGACTTGCCGGCGTCAGCGTATAACCGGTTTCGGCGGTGACCGGCACTTCCACGACATTGAGGCCGAGCGCCTTCAGAATATTGCGATAGGCCGGATAGCCGGGTCTTGCGATGGCAACATGGTCGCCCGCATCGAAAAGGCTGAGGAAAGCGAGATTAAAGGCGGCAGATGAGCCCGTGGTCACGGCGATGCGGGCCGGATCGATGGCGACCTGATGGCGCAGCCGATAATGGCCGGCGATCGCCTCCCGCAGCTCACGCAGGCCGAGCGCGTCGGTATAGCCGATCCGCCCATGCTTCAGCGCCGCCTCAGCCGCCGCAAGCGAGGCTTTCGGTGCCGGATGCGAGGGCTGGCCGACCGCCATGGAAATGACGGGGCGGCCCGCCTGCCTGCGCCGATTCGCTTCCGCCAGAATATCCATGGCGTGAAAGGGTTCGACTGCGCTCCGCTTCGACATCGTAATCAAGGGCATGCTCTTTCCTGAACCGTATTTCAGAGACTTGCCGCAGAATCACAATCTTCACAATCATGCGATCATAATGCGGACAAGTATTTTTGCCGTATGGCATTTGGCTTAAAGTAAGGTAATTGCCTTCATCAGATTTCAAGAGGCTCCGGCCGCACAGAATGAGGACCGATATGGCGCATTTTCTCCGTTCCACCCTTCTCGCCAGCGTGACGGCCCTTTCGACGGTATTCGCCTCCCTGCCCGCCCATGCGCTCGACGAGCAGCAGAAGAAGGAAATGGGCGAGTTCATCAAGCAATATCTGATCGAGAACCCGGAAATCATGCTCGAGGTTCAGGATGCGCTTGAGCGCAAGCAATATGCGGCGCGCAACGCCAAGGCGGCGGAAGCCGTCGCCGACAACAAGAAGGCCATCTTCGAATCGAAATTCGATCTGGCGCTCGGCAACCCGGATGGTGACGTCACGCTGGTCGAGTTCTTCGATTACAATTGCGGTTATTGCAAACGCGCCATGGGCGACATGGACAATATTCTGAAGAGCGACAAGAAGGTGCGTGTCGTCCTCAAGGAATTCCCGATCCTCGGACCGGAATCGGTTGCGGCCCACCGTGTCTCCAATGCCGTGAAGCTGCTTGCGCCGGCCAAGTATCCCGAATTCCAGCGCACCCTGCTCGGCGGCCGCGGACGGGCGAATGAGGACAGCGCCATGGAAGTCGCGACCTCGCTCGGCCTCAAGGAAGCCGACATCCGCAAATCGATGGCGGAGAACCCCAATGACGAGCAGGTGCAGGAGACTTACAAGCTGGCAACCAGCCTCGGCATCACCGGAACGCCGTCCTATATCGTCGGCGACGAGGCGGTTTTCGGTGCGGTCGGCGCCGACCCGCTGAAGGAAAAAATCGCCAATATGCGCAGCTGTGGAAAAGCCACCTGCTCCTGATTGCTAAAAAAGCCACTGCATTCCCTGTGAGATGCCTGCCAAGTGGCCGGTTTAGGGCTTGCGGGGGCTTTTCCTTGACGGCTGCGCAGTCTATAGGTGTCGCTGATTTTCTTATGGAAACGTGAATGAGCAACATCATCATCGTCATCAACGGCCCCAATCTCAACATGCTGGGAAAAAGGGAACCGGGTATCTATGGTGGCAAGACGCTGAAGGACATCGAGAATGATTGCCTTCAAGCCGGTGCCGATCTCGGTTTCGCAGTGGAATTCCGCCAGTCCAACCACGAAGGCGTGCTGGTGGACTGGTTGCAGGAGGCGGGCGAGCGGGCGGTAGGCGTCGTCATCAATCCCGGCGCCTACAGCCACACATCCATCGCGTTGCATGACGCCATTCGCGCGATTTCCACGCCCGTCGTGGAAGTGCACATTTCCAACATCCACGCCCGCGAAGAGTTCCGTCACAAATCGATGGTATCACCCGCGGCAAAGGGCATGGTCTGCGGTTTCGGACCATATGGATACATCATGGCGCTTCACGCGCTGAAAAACATCACGGCATAAAAAGAAACAAAGAATAGGGTTTGTCATGTCTGAAAAGAAACAGGGTATCGACAAGGAACTGATCCGCGAACTCGCGAATATCCTCAACGATACCGACCTTTCGGAAATCGAAGTGGAGCAGGACGACCTGCGCATCCGCGTTTCCCGCGCCGCCCCCGCCGCCACGGTCTATGCCGCAGCGCCTGCTGCTTATGCGCCCGCACCGGCAGCAGCCCCCGTTGCTGCACCGGCCGCAGCCGCGCCGGCCGCCCCTGCGGCCTCCGCAGCGCCTGCCCGCAACCCGGCCAACACCGTGTCGTCGCCGATGGTCGGTACGGTCTATCTGTCGCCTGCCCCGGGCGCACGTCCCTTCATCGAAGTGGGTGCAACCGTCAAGGAAGGCCAGACCATCCTCATCGTCGAAGCCATGAAGACCATGAACCAGATCCCGGCTCCCAAGTCCGGCAAGGTCGTGGAAATCGTCGTCAACGACGCTCAGCCCGTGGAGTATGGCGAAGCCCTCGTGGTCATCGAATAAAGGCGGTTCAGCATGGTTTCGAAGATCCTCATAGCCAACCGCGGCGAGATCGCGCTACGCGTCCTGCGCGCCGCCAAGGAGCTTGGCATTCCGACGGTGGCCGTGCATTCCACGGCCGACGCGGACGCCATGCATGTGCGCCTTGCCGACGAAAGCGTGTGCATCGGCCCGCCGCCCTCGCGTGACAGCTACCTCAACATCCATCAGATCGTTGCGGCCTGCGAAATCACCGGTGCGGACGCCGTTCACCCCGGTTACGGCTTCCTGTCGGAAAACGCCAAGTTCGCCGATATTCTCGACGCGCACGGCATCACCTTCATCGGGCCGACCGCCGAACATATCCGCATCATGGGCGACAAGATCACCGCCAAGCAGACGGCGCAGGAACTCGGCATTCCCGTGGTTCCCGGTTCCGATGGCGAAGTGAAGCCTGAAAACGCGCTCGAAATCGCCCGGACGATCGGCTTCCCGGTCCTCATCAAGGCGACGGCGGGCGGCGGCGGTCGCGGCATGAAGGTGGCGAAGACCGAAGCCGATCTGGAAGAGGCCGTTGCGACGGCCCGTTCCGAAGCGGCGGCGGCCTTCGGCAACGACGCCGTCTACATGGAAAAGTACCTCGGTAAACCGCGCCATATCGAAGTGCAGGTTTTCGGCGATGGCGAAGGCAATGCCGTTCACCTCGGCGAACGCGATTGCTCGTTGCAGCGCCGGCACCAGAAGGTGCTGGAAGAAGCCAATTCGCCGGCTCTGACCGTCGAACAGCGCATGAAGATCGGCGAGATCTGCGCGAGCGCCATGCGCAAGCTGAAATATCGCGGCGCCGGCACCATCGAGTTCCTCTATGAAAACGGCGAGTTCTATTTCATCGAAATGAACACCCGTCTGCAGGTGGAGCATCCGGTGACGGAAGCCATCACCGGCATGGATCTCGTGCAGGAACAGATCAGGGTCGCTTCCGGTCAGGGCCTGTCGGTCACGCAGGCGGATATCGAATTCCATGGCCATGCCATCGAATGCCGTATCAATGCCGAAGACCCGCGCACCTTCGTTCCCTCGCCGGGCACGCTGACCTATTTCCATACGCCGGGCGGCCTTGGCGTGCGCGTCGATTCAGGCGCCTATCAGGGCTACAAAATCCCGCCCTATTACGACAGCATGATCGGCAAGCTGATCGTTCACGGTCGCGACCGTGACGAGTGCATTCGCCGCCTGCGTCGGGCGCTGGATGAGTTCGTCGTCGACGGCATCAAGACCACGCTGCCGCTTTTCCAGGACCTCCTCCAGAACGAGGATATACTGAACGGCGATTACGACATTCACTGGCTGGAAAAATATCTGGCCGGTGACGCGTCTCACTAAGACGATATGGTTGGGCGGCGCAGCAGAAATAACGGCATAACGGTCGATATCCTGCTGCGCGCCTATTCCGCCGGCCTGTTCCCAATGGCCGATTCGGCTGACGATCCCGAGCTTTTCTGGGTCGAGCCGGAAATTCGGGGAATCATCCCGCTCAATGGTTTTCACGTTTCCAAAAGCCTCGCCAAGGCGATGCGCAGGAAGCCGTTCGAGATTCGCTTCAACACCGCCTTCGAAGCGGTGATGGCCGGATGTGCGGCGGAAGCGCCGGACAGGCCAAGCACCTGGATCAACGCCACCATCCGCAGGCTCTATACCGAGTTGCACCAGATCGGCCACGCCCATAGTGTCGAGGCGTGGGAGGGCGAGGAACTTGTCGGCGGGCTCTACGGCGTCTCGCTGGGCGCCGCCTTCTTCGGCGAGAGCATGTTTTCCCGCCGCACCAATGCATCGAAGATTTGCCTCGTGCATCTGGTCGAGCGTTTGCGGCAGCAGGGATTTACGCTGCTCGACACGCAATTTACGACCGAACATCTGAAGACATTCGGGGCAATCGATATTCCAAAGTCGGAATATGCCACGATACTTGAAGCGGCTGTCGACAGGCCGGATGTGCCCTTCGAAAAATTTTCTGCGCAAGAAAATCCACGCTGAAAACAACCTGAGATTTTGCTTGCAACCCTCAAAAACATGACTTATCCGATCATGATATATGGTTCACCGGGGGATTGTCATGCGCTGGATTGCGGCCTTGTTATTGATGTTGACGCCGGCGGCGAATGTCACCGCTGCCGAACAGCGCCCGAACCCGCAGGCCGCCTGGCGAAGCGAAATTTCCCGAGCCTTGACGGGCGTAACCGGCCGCCCGGAATTCAAGGTCGTGCGGACGAACAAGAAGCAGGTGCTCCTTGTTACTTTCCGCGTTGACCCGGCGGGAAAGATGCAGGCTGTTCAGGTCAAAAACATAAGGGATAGCACCTATCAGACAAGAACGGCCGTGAAGAGGGCGTTTTCTGAAATTAGGTTCCCCTCACCTCCCGCCGGCGATCAGCCCAACAAGTTCACCGTTCCGATCGTGATCGAGCCCGAACTAACGCGGGAGGAAATGATCGAACAACTGGAAAGCAAAAGCAAAGCCCTGGCCGATTTGGCCGAGAAGCTCAGACGCCAGAAATAGGCGCGGTCGTGGGTTAATTACTTGCTTGCCGTAGAGGGAGCGGGAACTTCCGAGTCCTGCTTGCAGCCCGTCAGCCACACGTCGTAAATCGGGTGTTCAACGGCGTTCAGGCCTGGGCTGTCGGCGAACATCCAGCCCGTGAAAATCCGCTTGATCTTGCGGTCGAGGGTGATTTCATCCACCTCGATGAAGGCATCGATCTTCTGCGCTTCCGTCTGGTCGCGGGAATAGCAGACTTTCGGCGTCACCTGAAGCGCGCCGAACTGCACGGTCTCATCGATATAAACATCGAAGGAAGTGATGCGGCCGGTGATCTTGTCGATGCCGGAAAACACCGCCACGCGGTTTTCGAGACGGGCAGCAGAAACGGGCGAAATGAGGATGACAGCAGAGACCGCTGCGAACAGCGAGACTGTCAGCGCACGCAAAGAACGATCCCGCGTGAATTTCCTCATACGATATGTCTCCAAATATTTGCCTGTGTCGAACCGCCGACCGGATCAACGCCTAAGGGCGGAATGTGGCAAAAACCGGTGAGGCCGGATGCAAGCGCGGTGTTTTGCACAACACCGCGCATCGCAAGATGCTTAGTTGCCGGGGGTCCAGGCGTCGTAGTCGCCGGTCACGCGCGGGCGCTCGCCGGCCACGGCCAACGATCCCTGCGGACGATAGGCCTTGGACGAACCGGTGAGGTTCGGCTGGTGCGGCTTCTGCCAGTCGCGCGCAACGTAGCTTTCCTGGCTCGGCGGCACGTCGGTGCGGTAATGCATCCAGCCATGCCAGCCGGGCGGAATGGCCGACGCTTCGGCATAACCATTGTAGATCACCCAGCGGCGCGGCATGCCCCAGGAGGTGGTGCCGCCTTCGTAATAGGTGTTGCCCAACTCGTCCTGTCCTACCTTCTTGCCGAAACGCCAGGTATGAAACCGTGTTCCGATCGTCTGGCCGTTCCACCAGGTGAAGATTTGCGTCAGGAGAGTCTTCATTCTACGTTCCTCGGGCTTGAATGCGCCGCAGCGATTTTCCGTGCACGGCACAAGACATGCTTATGCCGCCCCTCACGGCAATTGTCCAGCATTTCGAGATATATCCGCGCTATTTCAGCTTCATCCTGAAGCCTAAATGCCGCTTCTCGAAACCTAGCCGCTCATAGAAGCGGTGAGCGTCCAGCCGGGCCATGTTGGACGTCAGCTGCGCGGCGTTCAGGCCCTGACGGCGGGCTTCTTCCAGGCAATGATTGATCATTACCGCGCCGATGCCGCGACCGCGCATGTCGGCACGGGTCTGCACCGCCTCGATCACCATGGACTTTGCCCCTCGACCGACGAGCTTGGTCAAAATCGCCATCTGGAAGGTGCCGACCACCTCGCCATCCAGTTCCGCCACATAGAGCGTTTCGCTCGGCGACGCTTCGATGGCGCGGAAAGCGGCAAGATAATCCGGCTGCGCTGATTCTTCCGCCGTATCGCCGTGGCCGCCGATCTCGTCGGCGGCAAAAATGGCGGCGAGTGCGGGAAGATCGTCTTCGCGCGCCGTGCGGATGATCAGCTTCTGCAATGTCTCACTCATCGGGTCAGGCTCTTTTCCATAACGATGCCGGGCAGACCCTCGATGCCCGCCATGCGCTCGATTCGGTCCACCTCGACAAATCCGACGCCTTCATAAAAGGCGATTGCGACAGTATTTTTAGGTTCGACTTCCAGCCGCATGATTTCCGCATCCGGAAAGCAGGTTTCGAGTTCGGCGAAGAGATCGCGGCCGATGCCCTGCCGCTGGAGGTCGGGCGCGACATAGAGCTGGTGCAGCAGGGCCGTTTTCGCCATTTTTGTGGACATGGAGCCATAGGCCATGCCGCCGATCCGCTTGCCGTCGTCAGCCACCAGAAACTCTCCGCCCTTTTTCTCGATGCGATCCTTCATGGCCTGCGGCGAATGCCATGCAAGGATCAGCTGGTTCACCTTGTCCACGCCATAGATCGCATCATAGGTCGCGTGCCACGTCGTGGCGAGCAGGGTGCGCACCGGCTCGATGTCACGCAGGCTTGCCGTGCGGATGAAGAACATGATTTGGCTCCGTCTTGAAACAGAAATGCCGGGCGTTGATCCCGGCAGAAGTGATGTCAGTCCCTCGTACCCGACGTCATCCTCGGGCCTGTCCCGAGGATCTGAGCACGTTGGACCTTGTGGGTCGTTAGATCCTCGGGACAAGCCCGAGGATGACGGATGAGAGCTTTCTGCCTCGATACCTATGAGCACGAGGCAGCGTCCGCTTACTCTTCCTCGATACCGAGCTTGGCCTTCACCAGCGCCTGCACCGCCTGCGGGTTGGCCTTGCCGCCCGTCGCTTTCATGACCTGACCGACGAACCAGCCGGCAAGCGTTGGCTTTGCCTTCACCTTCTCGACCTGATCCGGGTTGGCGGCGATGATCTCGTCCACGGCCTTTTCGATGGCGCCGGTATCGGTCACCTGCTTCATGCCGCGGGCTTCCACGATTTCCGCCGGGTTGCCGCCCTCGTTCCAGACGATTTCGAACAGGTCCTTGGCGATCTTGCCGGAAATGGTCTCGGCCTTGATGAGATCGATGATGCCACCGAGCTGCTCGGGCGAAACCGGCGTCGTCTCGATATCCTTGCCGAACTTGTTGAGCGCGCCGAGCAGGTCGTTGATGACCCAGTTGGCGGCAGCCTTCGCATCGCGACCGGCGGCGACGGCCTCGTAATAATCGGCAATCGCCTTTTCCGAAACGAGGATCGAGGCGTCATAGACCGACAGGCCAAGATCGGCCACGAAACGGGCCTTCTTGTCGTCAGGCAGTTCCGGCAGATCGACCTTCAGCGCTTCGACGAAGGCATCGTCGAATTCGAGCGGCAAGAGGTCCGGATCGGGGAAATAACGATAGTCATGCGCATCTTCCTTGGAGCGCATGGACCGCGTCTCGCCCTTGCCAGGATCGAACAGACGGGTTTCCTGATCGATGACGCCGCCATCTTCCAGAATTGCGACCTGGCGGCGCGCCTCATATTCGATGGCCTGACCGACGAAGCGGATGGAGTTGACGTTCTTGATTTCGCAGCGCGTGCCGAAACCTTCGCCCGGACGGCGCACGGAAACGTTGACGTCGGCGCGCATCGAGCCTTCATCCATGTTGCCGTCGCAGGTGCCGAGGTAACGCACGATGGAACGCAGCTTGGTGAGATAGGCCTTGGCCTCATCCGACGAACGCATGTCCGGCTTGGAGACGATTTCCATCAGCGCCACGCCCGAACGGTTCAAATCCACGAAGGACATGGTCGGGTGCTGGTCATGCATGGACTTGCCGGCGTCCTGCTCCAGATGCAGACGCTCGATGCCGATCTCGATATCTTCGAAATTGCCCTGACGGTCCGGGCCGAGCGAAATGGTGATGGTGCCCTCACCGACGATCGGGTCCTTGAACTGCGAAATCTGGTAGCCCTGCGGCAGGTCCGGATAGAAGTAGTTCTTGCGGTCGAAGATCGAGCGATGGTTGATCTTCGCCTTCAGGCCAAGACCGGTGCGCACCGCCTGTTTGACGCATTCCTCGTTGATGACGGGCAGCATGCCGGGCATGGCGGCATCCACCAGCGACACGTTGGAATTCGGCGCGTTGCCGAAGGTGGTCGATGCACCGGAAAACAGCTTGGAATTGGAGAGAACCTGCGCATGCACCTCCATGCCGATCACGATTTCCCAATCGCCGGTGGCGCCGGGAATGAAGCGTTTCGGGTCGGGGGTGCGCACGTCTACAAGGGTCATCTGAAGCTCACGATATACGGGTTCTTTGGCCTTGGTGGGTAGAACAAATGGAGCGCGGGCGCAAGACATCTTGCACCCTCTCACGCCAGGCCCGGGATTTTCGCCGAAACAGGATACGCGTTTTTTACGCTTCCCGGTTTCAATTCACGTCATGGTGACTGTCGCTCTCTGTTTCATAACCTATATCGCCTTCAATCTTTTCGTCTTTCTTGCCTATTGGTGGGACAAGGAAGCGGCGAGGAATGGCGCATGGCGCATCCGGGAAAGCACGCTGTTATCGCTTGCGCTCATCGGCGGCAGCCTGGGCGCAATCTCGGCACAACGGCTGCTGCGGCATAAAACGCGCAAGGAACCGTTCCGCAGCATCCTGATATCGATTGTGATATTGCAGATAGGCCTTGCCGCATCGCTCGCCATCATGCCGGACTGGCCGATGCGGCTGGTGGAGGCTCTGCAAACTCTGTCTCAGAAAGCTGGCCCATAAAGACCGCTCTCGACCTCGGCCAATTGCTTCTGCAGGCCTACCGATTGCACTTCGCGGTCGAGCTTCGGCGCATAGGAGACGGAGAGCCAGCGGACGCTATAGCCATGGTGGCGGAAAAAGGCGATGGCTGGCTCATTCTGGGCATGGGTTTCAAGCCGAATGGTCTCGAAATCCCTATCCTCAATCAGCCTTTCGACATCGCCCAACAAGTGGCTGCCGACACCTCTGCGCTGAAAATCAGGATCGATCCAGAAATCGGAAATCGTCTCGTCAAAGTGCTCTCGCGCCGCCCATCCGGCAACCGAGCCGCCAAACTCCGCCACCCTGATCGCCAGCCATGACGAGCGGGTAAAATTGGAAAAGGCACTGGCCGCATTGTCGTAAAGGGTCGGGGTGATGCCGAGAGCCGCGGTTGCCTGTCGCCATGCCCTGAGGCCGATGGCCGCCAGAACCTCCGCTTCCTGCTCATGCGCATTGCGAATGACGATCAAGCCGCGCCCTCCATGGCCGTTGAAATTAAACCATTGCCGGCGCGATTCGACCAGCGTGGTTTTCTCGCGCCTGGCGGGACTTGACCGCCTCGGCTTTGCCCGCTACCCAAAACGAGCAAGAACGGAGTTTTTATGTTCGCTCAATCGGAGTCCCGGTAAAGGCCCTGCCCGCAAGTTTATTGCGCGCCGGGCCATGCTGAAACCGAGCCGGATGCCTTAACGGCACCCGGATTTGCTTTCACGCGTCTATACGACGCCGACCGGACTTCAAAAAAATGGACATTTCCCGCGCCGAACAGCGCATTCTTCACCTGCTCGCCCAGGGCGGCAGAATTGAACTCGTTCGAGACGACGCCCACAAAATCGAAAAACTCGCGCTCTACACGCGTGACGGCTGGATTTTCAGCGGCCTCGATCTGCTCACCTTCCGTAAGCTGAAACGGAAGAGAGCCATCGCCTCCTCGGGCGGCAAGCCCTACCGCATCACGACGCGCGGGCTGGAACTCGTGCGGGGTGAGCTGGACAATCGATGAAAAACAAACGGGCGGCATTTGATGCCGCCCGTTCGTGTAGAGAGCTTGGTGAATCCGCTCACCACCACTTGGCGGGGGTGAACTTGCCGGCTGCCTGCTCGATGGCATGCGCCGTCTTGAACAGCGTTTCTTCCTCGAAAGGCTTGCCGATGAGCTGAAGGCCTAGCGGCAGGCCCTTGCCGTCGAGGCCGGCCGGAACCGAGAGGCCCGGAAGACCGGCCATGTTGACGGTGATGGTGAAAACGTCCTGCAGGTACATTTTCACCGGATCGGAGGCGAGTTCCTCGTCACCGACTGCAAAGGCGGAAGACGGTGTGATGGGGGCGAGAATGGCGTCGACGCCTTCGTGGAAGACGTTTTCGAAATCGCGCTTGATCAGCGTGCGGACCTTCTGCGCCTTCAGGTAATAGGCGTCGTAATAACCGGCGGACAGCACATAGGTGCCGACCATGATGCGGCGCTGCACTTCCTTGCCGAAACCGGCGGCGCGGCTCTTTTCGTACATGTCGGCAATGTCCTTGCCGTCGACGCGCAGGCCATAACGGACGCCGTCATAACGGGCAAGGTTGGACGAGGCTTCCGCCGGTGCGACGATGTAATAGGCAGGCAGCGCGTATTTGGTGTGCGGCAGCGAGATATCGACCACCTCGGCACCGGCATCGCGCAGCCACTCGACGCCCTTGGCCCAGAGCTTTTCGATTTCTTCCGGCATGCCATCGACGCGATACTCCTTCGGAATACCGATCTTCAGGCCCTTGAGCGACTGACCGATGGCCTTTTCGTAATCCGGCACCGGCAGGTCGACGGAGGTGGTGTCCTTGGCGTCGACGCTTGCCATGGTCTTCAGCAGGATCGCGGCATCGCGCACGTCACGGGCAATCGGGCCTGCCTGATCGAGCGAAGAGGCATAAGCGACGATGCCGAAGCGCGAGCAGCGGCCATAGGTGGGCTTGATGCCGACGGTGCCGGTGAAGGCCGCCGGCTGGCGGATGGAGCCGCCGGTATCGGTCGCGGTGGCGCCGGCGCAGAGATGCGCGGCCACGGCTGCGGCCGAACCGCCGGAAGAACCGCCGGGCACCAGCTTCTGGTCGGAGCCATTGGCGCGCCACGGGTTGATCGCCGGGCCGTACCACGAGCTTTCATTGGACGAGCCCATGGCGAATTCGTCCATGTTGAGCTTGCCGAGCATGACGGCGCCCTGATCCCAGAGGTTCTGGGTGACGGTGGATTCATATTTCGGCCTGAAGCCGTCGAGAACATGCGAACATGCCTGGGTGTGCACGTCACGGGTGGCGAACAGGTCCTTAACGCCGAGCGGAACGCCTTCCAGCTCGCCAGCCTTGCCGGCGGCGATGCGGTCGTCGGAGGCTTTTGCCATGTCGCGCGCCTTTTCAGGCGTCGTCGCGACATAGGCGTTCAGCGCGCCGTTGGCCGCATCGATGGCGGAGAGATAGGCGTCGGTCAGCTCGAGGGCGGAAAATTCTTTGGCCTTCAGCTTTTCGCGGGCTTCGGCAATGGTCAGGCTCGTCAGGTCGGTCATGGTCGGCAACGGCTTTCGAAATCTTGGAAAAATCGGGCGGCAGAGACGTTCGGCTTATTCGACCACTTTCGGGACCATGAAGAAGTCCCGGTCGGTCGCAGGCGCATTGGCGACAATGTCTTCCGCCTTGTTGCCGTCGGTCACCACGTCGGCGCGTTTTTTCATGTCCACCGGGGTCACCGAGGTCATCGGCTCGACGCCGTCGACGTTCACTTCCGAAAGCTGCTCCACGAAACCGAGTATGCCGTTCAGCTGGCCGAGCATATTCTGTGCTTCTTCTTCGCTGACTGCGATACGGGCAAGGCGCGCAACGCGCTTTACGGTGGCGAGATCGACGGACATGGTTCTACTCCGGTCAGAATTTTCCTACCCGCTATAATCACCATGTCCGCCATTCGCAACGGTAGAAAGCATGTCGTGTAAAAGAGTGACGCGGTTTTACGCTCACGACATGCACGGGCAAAATGTCAGAAGGACAGCGTATCGCCGGCCTTTGGCGTGTGGACGCGCGCTTGCGCCCCTTCCATGCCGGCCACGAACTTCTCCGGCGTCTGGTCGATGATCGGGAAGGAACCGTAATGGCAGGGAATGACATTGCCGAAATTGAAGAAGCGCTGGCAGGCGAGCGCTGCGACGGCTCCGCCCATGGTGAAGCGGTCACCGATCGGCACGAGGCCGATATCCGGCTGATGCAGTTCATTGATGAGTTTCATGTCGGAAAAGATGTCGGTATCGCCCATGTGATAGACGGCCGGGCCGTCTTCGAAATGCAGCATCAGACCGTTGGCATTGCCGAGCGAATGGGAAACACCGTCTTCGGTGATCTGGGCGGAGGAATGCAGCGCATTGGTGAAGGTGACGGAAAAACCGTCGAAATGCACCGTGCCGCCGGTATTGCCCATATCGACCTTCGCGACGCCCTTGGCGGAAAGCCAGGCGGCGAGATCGGCATTGGCAAGAACCGTCGCGCCGGTTTCGCGGGCAAGCTGCACGGTATCGCCGACATGGTCGCCATGGCCGTGGGTCAGGAGAATATGGGTGATGCCTTCGGCTGCCGACTTTCCATCCTGTCCGGCAAAACCGGGGTTACCGGTGAAGAACGGATCGATGAGGATCTTCGCGCTGCCGTTTTCGAGGCGGAAGGCGGAATGGCCGAGCCAGGTGATTTTCATGGGAAGTTCTCCTTTGTATTGCCGGTATATTATGACATAGGACGGCCTGAACAACCGCACTACCAATATTTAAGAGAGGCGACCATGGCCGCAAATGATGACGAGTACGTGTATGACGAGGCGACCGGTGAATGGCGACCGGCCTCCGAACTGGCTGCAGAAGCGGCGCGTGCGAATGAAGTGCGCGATGCGGCGGGCAATGTGCTGGCGGATGGCGATTCCGTCACCCTCATCAAGGATTTGAAGGTCAAGGGCACCAGCACGGTCATCAAGCAGGGCACCGTCATCAAGTCGATCCGCCTGACCGATAATCCGGAAGAGATCGATTGCAAACATGATGCGGTGAAGGGTCTGGTGCTGCGCACCGAATTCGTCCGCAAACGATAAAGGCAACACGTGACATGGCAACACTCACCATTGAGGAACTGGCGCAGGCGCTTCAGCCGGGACAGGCGATTGCCGGCCTCGACCTTGGCACGAAGACGATCGGGCTTGCCATGTCGGACCTGTCACGGCGTTTCGCAACGCCGCGCCCCGTCATCAAACGGGTGAAATTCACGCAGGATGCGGAAGTGCTGCTGGCCTTCGCCGAAAAGGAAAAAGTTTTCGCCTTCATCATCGGCCTGCCGATGAACATGGATGGTTCGGCCGGTCCCCGCGTGCAGGCAACACGCGCCTTCGTGCGCACCATGGGCGAAAAAACCGCCCTGCCCTTTATTTTCTGGGACGAGCGACTTTCGACGGTCGCGGCCGAGCGCGCACTTCTGGAGATGGATGTCTCACGCGCCAAGCGGGCCGAACGCATCGATTCGGCCGCCGCAAGCTTCATTCTTCAGGGCGCGCTGGACAGGCTTTCCGCACTCACCCGCGCGGCTGACTGACGGCCCTGCCACCAAGCCGCAATCTGCTTTCTCTTGCGGAAGGCGAGAATCGCAAAAACGATCAGGCTGTCGACGGCGATGGCGCGCGCCACCAGCGGCGGCAGGCTTTCCGGTGGCAGGCCGAGAATATTGCCGTAAATCTGGAACACCAGATCATGGGTCTGGCGTGTGAGCATGTAGAAGCCGAAGCTCATGTCGTAATAAGAAAGCCAGTACCAGCTGCCAAGTAGCGCGACGGGACCTGCCCAGAGGATCAGAAACCACTTCATGCCGCCTGCCCCCGCACAAACATCGTATCGGGAACGCCGGCAAGCACCGCCCAGCGCACCACGGCCATAAGGCAGAGGTTCAGCGCCGGCACGTCGATATCCAACGGCAGCATCACAAAAAACGTCATCATGACGCCTAAAGCTGTCCAGCGGCTCACTTGCGGCTCCCTTATGCGCAGTCATTGCGCATGGTTAACATTTCGTTAATCCACACTGGACCGACAGCCATGGCGAGGCAAACGAAAGCTGTCATTATGGTTAACGACGGGCGGCCGGCATGTGGAAAAGAACGTGATCGCGTGAACGGCCGGATGCGCCGGGCGGTTGCCGGCCCGGCGAAAACATGACTGATTTTTCTTTAATGCGCAGGCCCGAGCGCGACTGCCTTCCGCCTGCGGAAACCGGTTCAGCCGTAAACGCCGCGCACCAGCCTTTTGACGGCAGTGGCGATCTTGTCCCAGTCCCGGTCCGATTTGAGCGGCACGCCAGCGAACTGACCGCTGGTGGCAGCGGAAATGACGAGGTGCTGAATGGCGGCGAACAGTACGGCATTGACCGCCGCTGTATCCACCCCCTTCGGCGCCGCCAGCGAACCGCGCATACGCTCCAGCCACTTGCCCAGCGATTTGGCGCGGGCTTCGGCCAGTTGCCGCACCTGCGGTGAACCGTCAGACACTTCCCAGGCGATGATCTTGCAGACGAGAGGATCGCTGCGCAGCGCATCCATGAAATAAAGCGCCAGCTTTTCCATGAGGTCGCCATAGGTCAAAAGGAACATGCCGCCGGTATCTTCCGGAATGCGATCCTTCACCCAGGAACCGAGGTCCTCGCCGATCGCCTCGATCAGGCCATCGAGGCCGCCGAAATAACGGTAGATGAGCTGCTTGTCGCAGCCGGCGCGGCGGGCAACGGCATTGATGCCAAAACCCTGAAATCCCTCTTCGGCAAGCAGCGACCGCGCCGCATTAAAAATCGCCTTCTCGGTCTGAGCGCGATCCTTGATGCGCTTTTCCGGTCTGTCGGCTGAAATCGCCTCTGCGGTCGCCAGCATGATTCCCTACCCGTTTTCTGAAAGGCCTTCCTCAACGGGTTAACAAAGCATGAAGGGAAGAACAACGTGGCGGAGAGGATGGACGGAAGGTTCTTGTGGATGAAGGGTACGCCATGCCGTTCAGGCGCTGACATCTCCATAGTCAACCGGGAGATGCCGCTCGATTTCCATGGAATCATGAAGAATGCGACCGATGCCCACCAAATCGGGATTCAACACGCGATACAGCAACAGATGCCTCGGATATTTAACCAGGCCGGTTTCACTTCTCGCCCTCTCCCGGCTGTAACGGAGATGGTAGCTGCGCACATCGTCTGCCACTTCCGGGCGGAGACTTGTTCCGGAACGAAACGGATCCCGCGCAACATCACGCAGCGCCGTGACAAGCAATTTTTCGTAGCATTTTCTCGCTGCGGCCCCAAATGTCGCGTGGGTCCATCCAAGAATTTCAATAATGTCCGATTGCGCGGCTTCGGACAGACGATACTTCGTCATGCCTTATCAGATTTGGCAAGGCGCACTTCAGCGTCGCGCCCGAGAGCGGAAATGAAGTCGTCGAGATCATCATCCGCCACATCCGTAAAACGGCCTTGATCAAGGTCGGCGAAGCCCTGTTGCGCCGCCACCCTCAAGGCTTCCAATCTGGTCACCTCAAGGCGCTCGCGCCTTTCGATCAATCGTAAGCCCTCGCGTAGCACTTCGCTGGCATTTTGATAGCGGCCAGATTTGACGAGTTCGTCTATGATCTTTTCGTGATGCTGTGTCAGAACGACGTTACGCGTTGGCATCGGAGCCTCCACCAGACACTAGAATTTTTCCGCTTTTCTTCGAATCGCGAAAACACTCTAACTCTTTATTTTAGCGCATTTCCGGACGGAAAACCGGGGTCCACTTTTCCTGGAAATGCTCTAGCGACGTCCGACAATACCATCGATTGGCATAATCTGCCAATATTACTCCAACGCCATGCCGAACCACACGCTGCCCGGCGTTTCGTGGCTTTCGAGGCGTTTGAAGCCACGGGTTTCCCAGAAGCGCATGCCCGCATGGTTGCGTTCGCTGGCGCCGAGGTGGATGCCGTAGACGTTGTTCTGTCTCGCCATATCGAGCCAGCGCGACAGGAGCCGGGTGCCGCCGCCCTTGCCCTGGGTGCGCGGCAAGAGGTTCATGTGGATATGGGCCGGAAACGGATCGGTGAGCCAGGCGGGTGTGCGGCGCGGATGGTGGATGAACTGGGCGCGGCGCTGGTCGGCGTCCCATGTCTGCTGGTCGCCGCCGGGATCGGGGTAAAGGCTGCGCAGATGCGGCCACCATTCCCGCTCCAGCCGTTCTTCGTGCACCGCCGTATCGAGTGCGCCGACGATATAACCGCACACACCTTCCTCATCCTCCGCCACGAAAACGGCATCGGGCCAGAGATGCAGATAGGGCACGGAATAGATGTGCCCGACCATGCGGCCATCATTGTAAAGGGCGGTGGCGTCCTGCCCGGCATCGCCAGTGGCGAGGCTTATGGCGTAGAGCGCGTCTTCATCCTCGGAACGGGCGGAACGGAAGGTCAGCATTGGCAGCCGCCTTCCCTTGTCGCGCATCGATGCGCGAAAGTGTCACGACAGATCAGAACACGCTTTACGCCATTGCTGTTTTTCAAATCCGAGACCCCTCCCGCCGGGACTGCAAAACCTTCATCCGCATGCATCGGTCAAGATGCAGGCGGATAAAGAAGATCGATTATATAATTCGGATCGAAGCGGGAATCGAGCATGCCGTAAGTATGCCGCCAGCCGCCCGCCAGACGGGTCTCGAGGAAGGCATCGGCGATCTTGCCGGCGCCGAGACGGCAAAGCTCGGCGGCAGCGGCCGCAAGCGCGAACTGCTCGACCAGCAGGCGGGCCGCTCCCTCGTCACGTTCGGCAAGGGCGATTGCAGCGCGCAGCACGTCGGTGGTCTTTTTGCCGGCTGCACCCAGATCACGCTCCAGCGTCTGGAAGACGAGATCGAACAGATCCTTGCCACGCTGGAGAACCCGCAGCACATCCAGCGCCATGACGTTGCCGGAGCCTTCCCAGATGGCGTTGACGGGGGCTTCGCGATAGTGGCGGGCAATCGGCCGCTCTTCCACGTAACCGTTGCCGCCAAGGCACTCCATGGCCTCATAGATAAGCGCCGGCGCGATCTTGCAGCACCAGTATTTCACGATGGGCGTCATCACCCGCGCATAGGCGGCCTCGGCCGGATTGTTGCGGGCGGCGTCGAATGCCGTCGCCAGCCGGAAGGAGAGCGCAGTGGCCGCCGCCACATCCAGCGCCATGTCGGCGAGAACGCGCGTCATGATCGGTTGCGTGACCAGCATCTTGCCGAAAACCGAACGGCCACGGGCATAGTGCACGGCTTCGGCAAGCGAGGCGCGCATCATGCCGGCGGAGGCAAGCGCGCAATCGAGCCGCGTCAGTGTCACCATGTCGAGAATAGTGCGGATGCCGCTGCCGGGATCGCCCAGCAGATAACCGAAGGCATCGGTGAATTCGACTTCGGCGGATGCGTTGGAGCGGTTGCCGAGCTTGTCCTTGAGGCGCTGGAAATGCAGGCCGTTCTTTGAGCCATCCTCCAGATAACGCGGCACGAGGAAGCAGCCCATGCCGTCGCCCATCTGGGCGAGCATGACGAAACCGTCGCTCATCGGCGCGGAGAGGAACCATTTGTGGCCGGACAGGCGATAGATGCCCTCGCCCACCCGCTCCGCCGTGGTGCGGTTGGCGCGCACATCCGTGCCGCCCTGCTTTTCCGTCATGCCCATGCCGATGGTGACGGCGGTTTTCTGCAGGGCCGGTTTCTGCGAGGAATCATATTTGCGCGAGAGAATCTTCGGCGCCCATTCCTTCTGCACGCGCGGCGAAGCCATGATGGCCGCGACGGAGGCGCTGGTCATGGTCAGCGGGCAAAGATGCCCGGCCTCGAGTTGCGAGGTCAGGTAGAATTTCGTGGCGCGGGCCTTGTGCTCATTGCCGCGCGTATCGGGAGAATTTTCCCAGACGCTGGAATGCAGGCCTGACGACATGGAACGGCGCATCAGCGCATGCCAGGCGGGGTGGAATTCCACCTGATCCAGACGCTCGCCACGCGGGCCGTGGGTATGCAGTTGCGGCACGCCCTGATTGGCCATGCGCGCCAGTTCCTGCGCCTCATGCGACGTGACATAGCGGCCGAGCTGGTCGAACTCGTCCCTTAGATTGCGCGACAGGCCGGAAGTGAGGTCGACGATCAGCGGATCGGAACGATAGGCGTTGATACCGGACCAGAGGCTTGGCTGGTTCAGTTCGGCGAGCGTTTCTTCTGTCCGGGAATTCTGGGTCATCCGCTGCTTCTAGCTGTTTTGTACTGGCGTTGCATAGTGGGGTGATATTGCATAATTCCACCCGCAGGAAGCGATTGAGACGATTAAACCGCCGCTTTCAGCATTTTTCGGGAGTGATCCTGATTTAGGTATCCGGCCCGCAGAATGCCAAACACGTTTCCGGCAAGATCAACGACAGTCCCCAAAAAAGCCGCGCAGAAGTTGCGGCAACGACCGGCGGGCATGTGGATAAACGCATTCTCCATAATCTGCGGCCTGACGTGGAACCTGCGGCAGGCTTTTTCGGTTGGCGACTTTGCTGAACGGCTGCACAGGGAGGAGACCATGGAGGCCAGCGTAAGAAAGCTCTTCGAGCGATATGAGCGATTTTTCAACAAGTCCCTCAAGGGTGACATGGATATGGAGGAGGTCGCCTCCCTCTACGCCTCCGACTTCATCGCCGCCTCCCCCGCCGGGGTGATGACCGGAAAGAACGATGACCACTTGAAGCAGGTCATGATGAAGGGTTACGAGCGCTACCGGACGATCGGAACAAAGGAGATGCGGATACGCGACATCCGTATCTCGCCCATCGATGAACACCATTGCCTTGCCCATGTTGCCTGGACGGCGACCTTTGATCGCAAGCGGCAACCGGATGTCGCAATCGATTTCGATGTTCATTACTTCGTCCAGAGGCTGGACGGAGCGCCGAAAGTTTTCGGCTGGGCGTCAGGCGACGAACAGGCGCTTTTGAAGGAGCACGGCATCGTCTGATGCCTGCGCCTTCCATCGTCAGGCCGTTTGTCCTCGAGGGTTGGGGAAACATCGCCATGTTTTCATTTCAGGAGTTGCGGGCGCTTGCCCCGCGACCATGCAGTCTCTATAGAGCGCAGGACCGAATTCCGCCGCACTCCTGAGGCGTGTTCACAGCGAATGGGAGCGCGCGGATCAGCATTCGGGCGTTCCGGGCATTTTCACGGGAAAATGCGGCGCCCGTCAGGAGGCAAACCGCATGGTCTTCTTCCCCCATCGCCATCTCCTCGGCATCAAGGGGCTTTCCCATCAGGATATCACCCTGCTTCTCGACAAGGCCGACGAGGCGGTGAAAATCAGCCGCCAGCGCGAGAAAAAGACCTCGACGCTTCGGGGCCTGACGCAGATCAACCTGTTCTTCGAAGCCTCGACGCGCACGCAATCCTCCTTCGAGCTTGCCGGAAAGCGTCTCGGCGCAGACGTGATGAACATGTCGGTCGGCAATTCCTCGGTGAAGAAGGGCGAAACGCTGATCGATACGGCGATGACGCTGAACGCCATGCGCCCGGATGTGCTGGTCGTGCGCCATTCCTCCGCCGGTGCGGCAGCCCTTCTCGCGCAAAAGGTCGCCTGCTCCGTCGTCAATGCCGGCGACGGCCAGCATGAGCACCCGACGCAGGCGCTGCTCGACGCACTGACCATTCGCCGCGCCAAGGGCGAACTGTCCGGCATCACGGTGGCAATCTGCGGCGACGTGCTGCATTCGCGCGTTGCCCGCTCCAATATCATCCTGCTCAACCAGATGGGTGCGCGCGTTCGCGTCGTCGCGCCAGCCACGCTGCTGCCCTCCGGTATCCGCGACATGAGCGTCGAAGTCTTCCACGACATGAAGGAAGGGCTGAAGAACGCCGATGTGGTGATGATGCTGCGCCTGCAGCGCGAGCGCATGTCCGGCTCCTTCGTGCCTTCTGTGCGCGAATATTTCCATTATTACGGCCTCGATGCCGAAAAGCTGAAGGCGGCGAAGGAAGATGCGCTGGTCATGCATCCCGGCCCGATGAACCGCGGCGTGGAAATCGCCTCCGACGTGGCCGACGGTCCGCAGAGCGTGATCGAAAGCCAGGTGGAAATGGGGGTTGCCGTGCGCATGGCGGTCATGGAAACCCTGCTTGTCTCGCAAAATCAGGGTGAGCGCGTATGAGTGCCGTTACCGTTCTCAACAATCTCCGCATCGTCGATCCGTCCCGTAACCTCGACGAGACCGGCAGCATCGTTATCGGTGCCGACGGCACCATTCTCGCGGCCGGCAAGGACGCGCATAATCAGGGCGCTCCCGAAGGGGCGACCGTTCGCGACTGCAAGGGTCTGCTGGCCGTTCCCGGTCTGGTGGACGCCCGTGTTTTCGTTGGCGAACCCGGCGCAGAGCACCGCGAAACCATTGAATCCGCCTCGCGCGCGGCAGCGGCCGGCGGTGTCACCAGCATCATCGTGATGCCCGATACCGATCCCGTCATCGATGACATCGCACTGGTCGAATATGTGAAGAAGACGGCACGCGACAAGGCGCTCGTCAATGTGCATCCCGCAGCAGCACTCACCAAGGGTCTGAACGGCGAGGAAATGACCGAATTCGGCATGCTGAAGGAAGCCGGCGCCGTGGCCTTCACCAATGGCCGCAAGGCGCTTTCCGATACGCTGGTGCTGCGCCGCGCCATGACCTATGCGCGCGAACTGGGCGCAGTAATCGCGCTCGAGACGCGCGACAAATATATCGGCGGCGGCGACATGAACGAGGGGCTTTTCGCGAGCTGGCTCGGGCTGTCGGGTGTTCCGAAGGAAGCCGAGATCATTCCGCTGGAGCGCGACCTGCGCATCGCCGGGCTGACGCAGGCGATCTACCACGCCGCCAAGATTTCCGTGCCCGAATCGGCAGAGGCGATCCGCGTTGCGCGGCAGCGGGGCGTAAAGGCCACCTGCGGCATCTCGATCAACCACCTCACGCTCAACGAGAACGATATCGGCGAATACCGCACCTTCTTCAAGCTTTCGCCGCCGCTGCGCGCCGAAGACGACCGCAAGGCCATGGTGGAAGCACTGAAGGACGGTACGATCGATATCATCGTCTCCTCGCACGACCCGCAGGATGTCGACACCAAGCGCCTGCCATTTTCGGATGCGGCGAGCGGCGCGGTCGGGCTCGAAACCCTGCTGGCGGCGGCGCTGCGCCTGCACCACAACGGCGAAGTTCCGCTGATGCGGCTGATCGATGCGCTCTCCACCCGCCCGGCGAAGATTTTCGGACTGGATGCCGGAACGCTGAAGGCGGGTGCGAAGGCCGATATCACGCTGATCGACCTCGACGAGCCGTGGCTCGTGGCAAAGGAGCAGCTGGTCTCGAAATCCAAGAACACCCCGTTCGAGGATGCCCGTTTCAGCGGCCGCGCGGTTGCCACTTATGTGGCTGGCAAAGCCGTTCATTCCTTGGCATAAGATCACCAACAGAGATCACGCGGCCAGCGCGACAGAGGGGACGTTTGAATGAGTGCTTTGACTGACTGGCAGACGGCGCCTGCCCTTCTCGCGCTTTCGGCGCTGATCGGCTATCTGTTCGGTTCTATTCCCTTCGGCCTCATTCTTACCCGCATGGCGGGGCTGGGCGACGTGCGCAAGATCGGCTCCGGCAATATCGGCGCGACCAATGTGCTGCGCACCGGCAACAAGAAGCTCGCCGCCGCAACGCTGCTGCTGGACGCGCTGAAGGGCACGGCGGCGGTGCTGGTCGCCAATGCACTCTGGGGTTACGAAGCGTCGCTGGTCGCCGGTTTCTTCGCCTTTCTGGGTCACCTGTTTCCGGTGTGGCTCGGCTTCAAGGGCGGCAAGGGTGTGGCGACCTATATCGGCGTGCTCTTGGGTGCCGCACCGCTGATGATGCTGGCCTTTGCGCTCATCTGGCTCGCAACCGCCTTCATCACCCGCTACTCGTCGCTGTCGGCGCTTTTGGCCATGCTGGTCATTCCCGTGGCCCTCTGGGTGCTCGGACCTGAAAAGACGGCGCTGCTGGTGACGCTGCTGAGTGCGATTTCATGGTGGAAGCACCGCGAGAATATCGCGCGCCTGCTGGCGGGCACTGAAAGCAGGATCGGGCAAAAGGGCTGAGACCCATTTAAGGATATGCCATGCCGCATGAGGAAACGACACGGCAGGGCATAGAGCTTTCCGCGCGGCAACGGGTTGCGTGGCTGAGGCTCATCCGCAGCGACAATATCGGTCCCGTCACCTTTCGCGAACTCATCAATCATTTCGGCAGCGCCGAAAAGGCGCTCGATGCCCTGCCCGAGCTTTCGCGGCGCGGCGGCTCGTCGCGCAGTCCGCGCATCGCCACGCAGGCGGAGGCGGAAGGCGAGATCGAAACGGCCGAAAAATTCGGCGCGCGTTTCGTCGGCATCGGCGAGCCGGATTACCCGCCTGCCCTGCGGCAGCTAGATGGCGCGCCGCCGCTGATCGCCATGAAAGGATCGGCAGCGACCGCGACAAGACCAAGCATCGGCATCGTCGGCTCCCGCAACGCCTCCATCAACGGCGCGAAATTCGCCGCCATGCTGGCGCGCGATTGCGGCCGCGCCGGCTATACCATCGCCTCGGGGCTGGCGCGCGGCATCGATGCGGCCGCACACCGGGCAAGCCTTGCAACCGGCACGGTCGCCATGCTGGCCGGCGGTCTCGACCGCCCCTATCCGCAGGAAAATTTCGGGCTTTTGCAGGAGATATACGATCAGGGCGGCGCGACGATCAGCGAAATGCCCTTTGGCTGGGAACCGCGCGCCCGCGATTTTCCCCGCCGCAACCGATTGATCGCCGGCGTCTCCCTCGGTGTCGTCATCGTCGAGGCGGCGGAACGCTCCGGTTCGCTGATAACGGCAAGGCTTGCCGGAGAAGCGGGGCGGCTGGTTTTTGCCGTGCCCGGCTCCCCGCTCGATGCACGCTGCGAGGGCACCAACCGGCTGATCAAGGAAGGCGCGATGCTGACCACGGGCGCGGCCGATATTCTGGAAGCGCTGCGGCCGCTGATGGAGCCGCAATTGCCCTATGAACGCAAGATCGAGGAACCGAGATCCGACACCGAGATGTCACCACCAGGGGACGACGAGCGCAGCATCATCGCCGCCGCTCTCGGTCCCTCGCCCGTGGAAACGGACGATATCATCCGTCACACAGGTTTTTCCGCTGCAACCGTTCATCTGGTGCTGCTGGAGCTTGATATTGCCGGACGACTAAACCGGCATGCCGGGGGGCGTGTGTCGCTCTTCATCGCGGATTGACAGCTTGCGCCGTCCGCTCTGGATATCGCCGACTTCGACATAGGCCATCTCGATCAGATAACACAGCATGTCGGCCCCCTCACGGCTTGCGACCTGCCGCAGTTCCGCGAGCATCTGGCGAATGTAAGCCAAGTTCTCTCTGGTCCCTTCATTATCGGCATTATTGTTTGTTGCGTTGGGGACCATATATCTATCCTGCAAAATTTGCCTGAAACGAAGAGCAATAAGTCGATTCAAATGATGTTGCCCATCATAACCAATTTACCAAAGATTGCAATACAACAATAGATTATCCATAGGTTGCAATCACCTTGAAGCGATAAAATCGGCCTTGCCTCTTGACCCGCGCGCATTACCTGTCCATGTCGAAATATAAAGAAGGCGAATTGCGGCATTGCGCCGTGACCCGGCCACGTTAACGGACCAGTTCCAGAGAAAAACAATATGAATGTCGTCGTCGTAGAATCTCCTGCCAAAGCCAAGACGATCAACAAGTATCTTGGCTCGGGCTACAAGGTTCTTGCATCCTTTGGCCACGTCAGAGACCTTCCTGCCAAGGACGGATCGGTGCTGCCCGACCAGGATTTCGAAATGTCCTGGGAGGTCGACAGCGCATCCGCCAAGCGCATGAAGGATATTGCCGATGCGGTAAAATCCTCCGACGGCCTCATTCTCGCAACCGACCCGGATCGCGAAGGCGAGGCCATTTCCTGGCACGTTCTCGATCTTTTGAAGAAGAAGCGCGTCCTCGGCGACAAGCCGGTGAAGCGCGTGGTCTTCAACGCCATCACCAAAAAGGCCGTGCTGGACGCCATGGCGAACCCGCGCGACATCGATGTGCCGCTGGTCGACGCCTATCTCGCCCGCCGCGCGCTGGATTATCTCGTCGGCTTCAATCTATCGCCCGTGCTGTGGCGCAAGCTGCCCGGCGCGCGTTCCGCCGGTCGCGTTCAGTCGGTTGCGCTGCGTCTCGTCTGCGACCGCGAATCCGAGATCGAGCGTTTCGTCTCCGAAGAATACTGGAACATTAGCGCGCTCCTGAAGACACCGCGCGGTGACGAGTTCGAAGCCAAGCTGGTTTCGGCCGATGGCAAGCGCCTGCAAAGCCGCTCGATCAAGACCGGAGACGATGCGAACCGACTGAAGGCGCTGCTCGAAGGCGCGAGCTATGTGGTCGAAAGCGTCGAGGCGAAACCCGTCAAGCGCAATCCCGGCCCGCCCTTCACCACTTCGACGCTGCAGCAGGCGGCCTCCTCGCGCATGGGCTTTTCCGCCTCGCGCACCATGCAGGTGGCGCAGAAGCTTTACGAAGGCATCGACATCGGCGGCGAGACCGTCGGTCTGATCACCTATATGCGTACCGACGGCGTACAGATGGCCCCGGAAGCGATCGATGCCGCCCGCCGCGCCATTGGCGAGCAGTTCGGTGGCCGTTACGTGCCGGAAAAGGCGCGTTTCTATTCCACCAAGGCCAAGAACGCCCAGGAAGCGCACGAAGCGATCCGCCCGACCGATTTCAACCGCACGCCGGATCAGGTGAAGCGTTACCTCGATCCCGATCAGCTGCGTCTTTATGACCTGATCTGGAAGCGCGGTATAGCGAGCCAGATGGCCTCGGCGGAAATCGAGCGGACCACGGTGGAAATCCTTGCCAGCAATGGCAGCGAAAAGGCAGGCCTGCGCGCCGTCGGTTCTGTCATCCGCTTCGACGGTTTCATCGCCGCCTATACCGACCAGAAGGAAGATGGCGAACAGAGCGACGACGGTGACGACGAAGGCCGTCTGCCGCCGATCAACGAGCGCGAGAACCTCGCCAAGCAGAAGATCAACGCCAGCCAGCACTTCACCGAACCGCCGCCGCGTTATTCGGAAGCCTCGCTGATCAAGAAGATGGAAGAGCTCGGCATCGGCCGTCCTTCCACCTATGCGGCGACGCTGAAGACGCTGAGCGACCGTGAATATATCGTCGTCGACAAGCGCAAGCTGATCCCGCATTCGCGCGGCCGGCTGGTGACGGCTTTCCTCGAAAGCTTCTTCACCAAGTACGTCGAATACGACTTCACCGCCGCGCTTGAAGAAAAGCTCGACCGGATTTCCGCCGGCGAACTGGACTGGAAGCAGGTGCTGCGCGATTTCTGGAAGGATTTCTTCGCCCAGATCGAAGACACCAAGGAATTGCGTGTCACCAACGTTCTGGATGCGCTGAACGAGGTTCTGGCGCCGCTGGTCTTCCCCAAGCGCGAGGACGGTTCCGATCCGCGCATCTGTCAGGTTTGCGGCACCGGCAATCTTTCGCTGAAGCTCGGCAAATATGGCGCTTTCGTCGGTTGCTCCAACTATCCGGAATGCAACTACACCCGCCAGCTGACCTCGGACGGTTCGGAAGCCGAAGCTGCCGCATCGAACGAGCCGAAGGCGCTGGGTGCCGATCCGATGACCGGCGAGGAGCTGACGCTGCGCTCCGGCCGTTTCGGGCCCTATATCCAGCGCGGTGACGGCAAGGAGGCCAAGCGCTCCTCGCTGCCCAAGGGCTGGAAGCCTGAAGATATCGACCACGAAAAGGCGCTGGCGCTCATCAACCTGCCGCGCGATATCGGCAAGCATCCGGAAACCGGCAAGATGATATCGGCCGGCCTCGGCCGTTACGGGCCGTTCCTTTTGCATGACGGTTCCTATGCGAACCTCGAAAGCATCGAGGACGTATTCTCTATCGGCCTCAACCGCGCCGTGACCGTGATTGCCGAAAAGCAGAGCAAGGGACCGGGTCGCGGGCGCAGCGGCACGCCGGCCGCGCTGAAGGAGCTGGGCGATCACCCCGATGGCGGCTCGATCACCGTTCGCGACGGGCGTTACGGCGCTTACGTCAACTGGGGCAAGGTCAACGCCACCATTCCGAAGGGTCAGGACCCGGCTTCGGTAACGCTGGACGAGGCGCTGGTGCTGATCGCCGAGCGCATCGCCAAGACCGGCACCGGCGGCAAGCCTGCCAAGGGCAGGAAGACGACTGCCAAGAAGGCCGATGGTGACGCCGCAGCTAAGCCGAAGGCGACCAAGGCCAAGGCGGCAACGAAGAGCAAGACGGCCGCCAAGCCGAAGGCAGCGGCCAAACCCAAGAAGGCAGCAGAGTGAGCAAAGCGCCGCGTCAGAGACAGGGTTCCGCCAGCGACGGTTTCGGACGCACCGGGCGCGGCAAGCGGGTCAGTGAAGGTGAAGGCATCATCCATGGCGAGGTACCTCCCCGCAACGTGCTGCTGAAATTCATCGCCGACCATCCGCAACAGGCATCCAAGCGGGAAATCGCCAAGGCTTTCGGGCTGAAAGGCGAGAACCGCGTCGTTCTCAAAGCGCTGCTGAAAGAGCTTGAAGCCGACGGCATGGTGCAGAAGAGCCGCAAGTCGCTGACGCGGCCGGGCGGCCTGCCGCCGGTCACGGTTCTCGATATCACCACCCGCGACAAGGACGGCGAATTGATCGGCCGGCCGGCAGAATGGCCGGAGGATCAGGGCGCGGCACCGGCCGTGCTCATCCGCCAGTCATCGCAGGATCGCGGCAAGAAGGCCCCGGCGGCGGGTCTTGGCGACCGCATTCTGGCGAAAATCTTCCCCTCCAAGGAAAGCTCCGGCCCGGCCTATACGGCCCGTGTCGTGAAGCTGATCGACCGCCGTCAGAACGCGCTGCTCGGCGTGTTCAAGGAGACGGCGGGCGGCGGCGGACGGCTGATGCCGATCAACCGGCGCGGCGAAGAAATGGTCATCGACCCCGATGGCGTCGGCGATGCAAAAGACGGCGATCTGATCGAGGTGGAAACCTCGCGCAACAGCGGCCGTTACGGGCTGACGCGCGCCAAGGTGCTGTCGGTCATCGGCTCCGTTGCCTCGGAAAAGGCGATCTCGATGATCGCGATCCATTCCCACGGCATTCCGCACATCTTCCCCTCGAACGTTCTTGCCGACGCGGATGCCGCCAAGGCGGCCAGCATGTCGCACCGCGAGGACTGGCGCGACCTGCCGCTCATCACCATCGATCCGGCCGACGCCAAGGACCATGACGATGCGGTCTATGCCGAACCCGACACCTCGCCCGACAATCCTGACGGTGTCATCGTCACCGTCGCCATTGCCGATGTCTCCTGGTATGTGCGTTCCGGTTCGCCGCTGGACCGCGAAGCGCTGAAACGCGGCAACTCCGTCTATTTCCCCGACCGCGTCGTACCGATGCTGCCGGAGCGGATTTCCAACGATCTCTGCTCGCTGAAGGAAGGCGTCGACCGCCCTGCCCTTGCCGTGCGCATGACCTTCTCGAAGGAAGGCCGCAAGGCGGGCCACACTTTCCATCGCATCATGATGAAGAGTGCAGCCAAGCTCTCTTACCAGCAGGCGCAGGCCGCGATTGATGGGCGGCCCGACGACAAGACCGGTCCATTGTTGGAACCGATCCTGAAGCCGCTGTGGCATGCCTATGCCGTGATGAAGCGCGGCCGCGACCGTCGCCAGCCGCTGGAACTCGACATGCCGGAGCGCAAGATCCTGCTTCGGCCTGACGGGACGGTGGACAAGGTCGTCATTCCTGAACGCCTCGACGCGCATAAGCTGATCGAGGAAATGATGATCCAGGCGAATGTCGCCGCCGCCGAGACGCTGGAAAAGAAGAAGCAGCCGCTGGTCTATCGCGTCCATGATGCGCCCACGCTTTCCAAGCAGGAAGTGCTGCGCGAATTCCTCGGCACCATCGGCATTTCCATGGCCAAGGGTGCGGCGATGCGTGCCAATTCCTTCAACGGCATTCTGGCCCGCGCGCTCGATACGCCGCACCAGATCATGGTCAACGAGATGGTGCTGCGCAGCCAGAGCCAGGCGATCTACAGCCCGGAGAATATCGGCCATTTCGGCCTCAACCTGATGAAATATGCACATTTCACCTCGCCGATCCGCCGTTATGCCGACCTCATCGTGCATCGCGCGCTGGTGGGGTCGCTTGGCCTCGGCGAAGGCGGTATCACCCCGCAGGAAGAGGCGACGCTAGACGATATCGCCGCCGAAATCTCGACCTTTGAGCGCCGCGCCATGGCTGCCGAACGCGACACCATCAACCGGCTGATCGCGCATCATCTGTCTGAACGGGTGGGCGAAGAATTCGAGGGCCGTGTTTCCGGTGTCACCAAGGCGGGACTTTTTGTCGCGCTTCCGCAATTTGGCGCGGACGGCTTCGTTCCTATATCTACACTCGGAACCGACTATTTCCTTTACGATGAGGCCCATCAGGCCCTGACAGGAGAGAAGACGGGCCTCGGATACCAGCTTGGCGACACGGTTCAGGTGCGGCTTGCGGAAGCGGTGCCTTTGGCAGGCGCGCTTCGTTTCGATATGCTGAGCCCGGGGCGCAAGATGCCGGTCGGCTCGCGGTCGTTCCACAAGGCAGGCCGGCGGACATCGCGTCCTGCCGCAAAGCCCGGGACGCGGCCGCCCAGAAGGCGACGATAACAAGGCCGCTTCAGGCGGTTGAAAAACGGGAGAAGGACTTAAGGATGAGTGCACATCAGGGCTCGGAAACAGTCACCTTCGGAGACGATAGCGCGGAACGGCCGCTTGGCCGCTCAATCATGCGGGGAATGGCCAATCGCTGTCCTGCGTGCGGCAGCGGACGCCTGTTCCGGGCCTTTCTGAAGCCGGTGGACGCCTGTGCCGCCTGCGGCGAAGAAATGCACCACCACCGGTCCGATGACCTGCCGCCCTATATTTCCATCGTCATCATCGGCCATATCGCCGTCGGCGGTTTCATGATGACCGATATGGTGTTTTCCGTTCCCATGTGGGTGCATTTCGCCATCTGGGTGCCGATCACCGTTCTCGCCGCGCTTTTGACGCTGCAACCCATCAAGGGCGGCGTCATTGGCCTGCAATGGGCGCTGAAGATGCACGGCTTCGACCGAAAACAGCAAAAAGCGCAGATCGACGGCTCGTCTCACTGACGGCGGGCGGGACCTTGCAGGTGACTCAGCTTCTCCGGCGTGCCGAAACGGCGAGCGCGCCCATGCGGCCGCGCGACGCCGCCTCCATCATTCTGTTCGACCGTTCCGGCTCGCAGCTCAGGGTGCTGATGGGCCAGCGCAGCAGCGCCCATGTCTTCATGCCCGGCGCCTATGTGTTTCCCGGCGGCAAACGCGATCCGCGCGACCATGCGCTGCCCTTTTCCGGCGATCTGCATCCCGCCGTCCTCCACAGCCTCACCGCCTCCGCAGCGCGGCGGCTGAGCGCTGCCGGCGCGAGAGCTCTGGCGCTTGCCGCCGCGCGCGAGCTTTTCGAGGAAACCGGCGTGGATCTCGGCTTGAGCACCAGGGGTCCCGATCTTTCCCGTTTCCGATATGTGGCCCGCGCCATCACACCACCCGGCAATGTGCGGCGCTACGACACGCGATTCTTCTGCTGTTATGCCGACGAATTGCGGCTGGATACCCGGCTAACCCGTGATTCCGACGAGTTGCACAATGTGCAATGGCTTGACATGACAGACCTTTCCGGTCTGAACATGCCGAAAATCACGCGCACGGTTCTCGAAGATGTCACAAAACTCATGATAGGTGATCCCTCATTGCCCTTTGAAAGCCCCGCGCGGCTCTATGTCACGCGCCACGGCCGGTTCATTCGAGACTTTGTATAAAGGCCGTCATGTCACAAATGAAATGCGAAGAAGCGGACGCCATTCACTGGCCCTCACTGATCGCCGCCATTTCCGCCATCAGCGCGGTCGGTGTCGCCATCGGCCTTGGCCTTCCGCTCCTGTCGATCATCCTTGAGAAGCGCGGCATCTCTTCCACCATGATCGGGGTGAATTCGGCCATGGCCGGCGTCGCGGCGATGATGGCGGCCCCCGTGACCACCAAGATCGCCCATGATTTCGGCGTGGCGCGAACCATGCTATTCGCAGTCGTCGTTTCGGCGCTGAGCGCGCTCGGTTTTTATTTCGCCGAAGCCTTCTGGATGTGGTTTCCGCTGCGAATCGTTTTCCACGGCGCCACCACCACGCTTTTCATTCTCTCCGAATACTGGATCAACATGACCGCGCCGCCCAGGAAGCGGGGCATGGTTCTCGGCATCTATGCCACCGGCCTTGCGGTCGGCTTCGCGGTCGGTCCGCTGCTGTTTTCCGTGGTCGGCAGCGAAGGCATATTGCCGTTTCTGGTCGGCGCGGCGATCATCCTGCTCGCCGCGATCCCGATCTTCATGGCGCGCGGCGAAAGCCCGGAGCTGGACGAACGGCCCAACCACCATTTCGTCCGTTATGTCTGGCTGGTGCCCATGGCGTCCGCGGCTGCCTTCGTCTTCGGTTCGGTGCAGGCTGGCGGCCTTTCGCTGTTTCCGATCTATGCGACGCGGGAAGGCTTCAACGAATCGCAGGCGGCACTTCTCCTCACCGTGATGGGCATCGGCAATATGGTCTTCCAGATACCGATCGGCCTGCTTTCGGACCGGATGAAAGACCGGAGGACGATGCTGGGGCTGATGGCATTTGCCGGCGTCTGCGGCACGCTGGCGCTGCCTTTCCTGGTGGAAAGCTGGCTTCTGGTGGCGGCCCTGCTGCTGTTCTGGGGCGGGCTGGTCTCGGGCATGTATACTGTCGGCCTCACCCATCTCGGATCGCGCCTGAAGGGCGCCGATCTGGTCGCCGCCAATGCCGCCTTCATCTTCTGTTACGCCATGGGCACGATTGCGGGGCCGCAGGCCGTGGGCATTTCCATGGACCTTGCCGGAACCGACGGCTTTGCCTGGTCGCTGGCGGTATTTTTCGGGCTTTACGTGGTGCTTTATATCGTCCGTTTTGTTTTCCGGGCAAAACAGGCTTGACTTTTCAGGCGCGATACGTAGTTTCGCGCCAGATTTAGCCGAGGTGAGAAGCGCCTGCGGCTTCTCTTTTGTTTAAAGGCAGGACGACCATGGCGAAAGCTACAACAATCAAGATCAAGCTGCTGTCGACAGCCGACACCGGTACCTTCTACGTCACCACCAAGAACAGCCGTACGTTCACGGACAAGATGACGAAGACGAAGTACGACCCGGTTGTACGCAAGCACGTTGAATTCAAGGAAACCAAGATCAAGTAATTTCTTGATCGGTCTCCGACAAAAGCGCGCCCAACGGGCGCGTTTTTTGTTTGTGCCGAGGGAAGAGGCTGCCACCAGCCTTGTCGCGCCCAGAGGCTTTCCAGACGGCCAATAAGGCCACCTCCCCGCTGCCCCGGAAATTGCCGCCGTCACTGGCAAAGCGCGCGAGTAGCCATGGGTAAGTCCGACCATATGGTCTGACGCCCCACCCGCCGCCGCAATCATTCAGATGCTTAGAAAAAGTATCCCAGGGGCCACGCATCCGCCCCTGCCCCGTATCACGACCTCGCACATGACGTGAACGAAGACGACCGCACAAGCCGCTACGCTGCGACACGCGCACCACGAACAGGTAATTTTCGGGAAGAAGGCGGTCGGCCAACGATGCGATTACGGCACGAGGAACCGATTCGTACATCGTCAGCCGACCGACCCCACGATTCAGGAGATGCGGCGGACCTGAGCATCATGGGGCATTCAAACTACGCAATACCAGCCCCTGACGAGCGAAATCGCGACGGCTAAAGCCGCTATCATTCATCATCACAAGACGGATAAACCGCCGGAAGAACTGTTACTCTCAATAGGGAGTGTGCGCAGAAGTAAAATAAAAATCAACAAATTCTTAAGCCAGAGATACATCACCTGGGAAACATGGTTAAGTATACAAAGCTGGCACACTATAGTTGCCGGAGAGATTGAATTCAACGTATTTTTCAACTTGAACTCTATTTATATCGCCAATCTGCATCTTTTCATTGCAAAGCGATAAAATACATCCAAGGTCAATGGCTTGCAGTCTCGCGACGCCCGCCCCGTATTCCCGAATAACTATTTCGCCGGGATATGACGGAGAGATTGCGCAATATTTTTAGTTAATCCGCCGCTGACGCTCAGGCAGCGGCAGCAACGACGCGGTTGCGACCGGCGTGTTTCGCCTCGTAAAGCGCCTTGTCGGCCTGCTTCAGGATTTCGTCCGGAGCGCCGAAGGCCCCGCTGCTGGTGGCGATGCCGAGGGAGGCGGTAATGCTCAGTTCACGGTCGATGGAACGAACATAAAAAGGCTTATCCTCGACTATCGCCCGCAGGCGCTCGGCGACGCTTGCCGCAAGCTCCATCGGCGTATCGGGCATGACGACGACGAATTCCTCCCCGCCATAACGGCAGGCGAGATCCGCGCCGCGCACAGTGCTGCGGATGCGCGCTGCAAATTCCCGCAGCACCTCATCGCCGACATCGTGGCCATAGGTATCGTTGACCAGCTTGAAGCGGTCGATATCGGTCATGCAGATGGAGATCGGACGGCCGCGAACAGCAGCACGGTCGAAGAGTATCTTCAGGTGGTTGTCGAGGTAACGGCGATTGTTGAGGCCGGTCAGCCCGTCGACAATGGCGAGTTCCATCGTGTGCTGGAGATTGAGCCGCAGATGCTCGTTGTAGCGCTTGCGCCTGATCTGCGTCAGCGAGCGCGCGACGAGTTCGTTCGGATCGATCGGGCGGAGAATGTAATCATTCACGCCAAGATCGAGCGCCCGCGCCACCATATCGTCCGCCCCCTGCTCCGCCACCAGAAGCAGCGGCAGGAAGCGGGTGCGTTCCAGCGAGCGAAGCTGTGAGCACAGCCGCAGCGGATCGTAATTCTCGAAATTGGAATTGACGATGACGAGCTCGAACGGATTGCCCGCGGCCTTGAGCAAGGCCGCCTGCGGCTCGGTGACGGCATCGACCTCGGCAACCGGCTTCAGCGCCCGCACGATACGTTCCTGCGAGCTGGCGCGGCCATCCGCAACCAGCACGCGGCCGGGCGTCTGCATCAGGCCATCGCTGCGCAGCATCTCCTCGATGCCGATCTGCCGTGCGGTTTCAGCGCGCAGCCGCAATTCGTCGCTGACGGCCTTGAGGCGCACGAGGCTTTTGACACGGGCGATGAGTTGAAGGTCGTTGACCGGCTTGGTGAGAAAATCGTCTGCGCCGGCCTTGAGGCCGCGCACGCGGTCTGACGGCTGATCGAGCGCCGTGACCATCACCACCGGAATATGTGCGGTATTCGGATTGGCCTTCAACCTTTCGCAGACCTCAAAACCATCCATGCCCGGCATCATGATATCGAGCAGGATGATATCGACCTGCTCTTCGTCGCAGATCGCCAGCGCCTTGAAACCATCCTCGGCGGTGACGACATCGAAATATTCCGCCAGAAGGCGGGCTTCGAGAAGCTTCACATTGGCCGGAATATCGTCAACAACCAGAACTCTCGCCGTCATAACCGTTCCCCAGTCGCCTCACGCATCGCCCAGATAAGTCTTGATGACTTCGATGAACTTCGGAACGGAAATCGGCTTCGATACATAGGCCTCGCATCCGCCCTGGCGAATCCGTTCCTCGTCGCCCTTCATGGCAAAAGCCGTGACCGCGATGACCGGAATGACATGCAGCTCGTCATCTTCCTTCAGCCACTTCGTCACCTCCAGCCCCGAGACTTCCGGAAGCTGGATATCCATGAGGATGAGGTCCGGGCGGTGTTTGCGGGCGAGATCGAGCGCTTCCATGCCGTTGCGCGTCTGGATGGTCGTATAACCGGACGCCTCGATCAGGTCGCGAAAGAGCTTCATGTTCAGCTCGTTGTCTTCGACTATCATGACCTGCTTGGGCATGGTGAGCAGTCCCCGTTTCGCTTTGAAACCTTCATCCAGACATATAAGTTGCCAGAGAACCGATTCCATCGTCCATTTGTTGCGCAAGGCTAGAGGGATTTGGTTTCAAAATAGGTAACTTCGGGGAAGAAATGCTGCGCGATACGAAAAACAAAGGCAATGCCGGCCAGGATCCGCAAGAAACGGCAGCCGCCATACTTGGCTGGCTGGCAAACGAACCGGAAATGCTGGCGCGTTTTCTGGCGCTGAGCGGATTGCAGGCCAATATGCTGCGCCAGGCCGTCAACGATCCCGGCTTTCTTGCCGGCCTCACCGATTTTCTGATGAGCCATGAACCGGACCTCATGGCGTTTTGCGCCGCGACCGATACTTCCCCCGAAACAGTGGCGGCCGCCTGGCATCACTTTTCCGGGCCGGGGCTGGATTCAGGCGTGTATTGACGGGTCGCCAGCCGGAGGCGGTCAGCGTTTCAGCAATGTGCGGGCATAGGATTCCAGCACCGCATTCATGCGTGTCTGGTATCCCTTGCCGGTGGATTTATAAGCCTCGACGACGGACTTCTTGACCCTCAGCGTGATCTGCTGCGTCCCTTCCGGCTCCA
Organism: Agrobacterium sp. 22-221-1; assembly: GCF_053522445.1. Lineage (NCBI taxonomy): Bacteria > Pseudomonadati > Pseudomonadota > Alphaproteobacteria > Hyphomicrobiales > Rhizobiaceae > Agrobacterium > Agrobacterium sp. 22-221-1. The sequence goes on along the minus strand of NZ_JBNWCL010000001.1, from coordinate 274,300 downwards.
CGAGTTTTGCGTTCGCCCAGAAGCGCTCATCCAGTTCGGGGATATCGCTGTAGTTAATCTTCTCGTCAGGAAGGGCTGCCAGTTCTTCAAGACTCAGTTCTTTTTCGTATTTCTTCGTCATAACGTTTCCTTTCGCGGCGGTTTGCCGGCCGGGCGGAGATGATTCGGGTTTTACCGGCACGATCGGTATGGATGACCGCCAGAAATACTATTCCTTCGATCTGCCCTATGCTGTGATAGCGCGTCTCTCCATAGGAAGCGCGCTCATCGACCCATGAAAGAACCGCACCCTCGAAGATTCGAATCGCCGTCTGAAATCCGACGCCATGCTTTCGGATGTTGGACCGGTTTTTCTCTTCATCCCATTCGAACATGCGTAAAAAATCATCTACAATTGTAACTACAAATATGGGTGAAGATCAAATATTTCTCTACGATATGCAAGTTTTCCCATGTACCGGGGTTTTCATATCCGGGCTTTGTCGCGAACGCCCCTTGAGCCGTTCCCACGGCCGGAGTATGGTCGGCAACGTTCTGGTTTTGTTTTCGCCCCATGTCCACGTCACAACCCTATGATCCCGGTTTTTGCCGCGACTGTCTGGCCGGCCAGCCAGAAGGGCTGAGGCGTTGCCGCGCCTGTGGCAGCCCGCGCCTTGTTTATCATGCCGAACTCTACGATCTGAGCATCGCCCATATCGACTGCGACGCTTTTTATGCCTCCGTTGAAAAACGGGACAATCCGGAACTGGCCGACAAGCCTGTGATCGTTGGCGGCGGCAAGCGCGGGGTGGTTTCCACCGCCTGTTATATCGCCCGCATTCACGGCGTGCGTTCCGCCATGCCCATGTTCAAGGCGCTGGAAGCCTGTCCTGACGCCATCGTCATCAAGCCGGATATGGAAAAATACAGCCGTGTCGGACGCGAAATCCGGGCGATGATGCAGGAATTGACGCCGCTCGTGCAGCCGCTTTCCATAGACGAGGCGTTTCTCGATCTTTCCGGCACCGAGAAGCTGCATCACGATCCACCGGCCCGTGTGCTGGCGAAATTCGCCCGGCGCGTGGAAAAGGAAGTAGGCGTGACCGTTTCCGCCGGGCTTTCCTACTGCAAGTTTCTCGCCAAGGTCGCGTCCGACCTGCAAAAGCCGCGCGGCTTTTCAGTGATCGGCGAAGCGGAGGCGCTGTCCTTTCTGGCGGCACGGCCGGTGACGACCATCTGGGGCGTGGGCAAGGCCTTTGCGGCGACGCTGGAGGCGGACGGTATCCGCATGATCGCGCAGTTGCAGGAAATGGAGGAAAGCGAGCTGATGCGCCGCTATGGCGTGATGGGACAACGCCTCTTCCGGCTTTCGCGCGGCATTGACGAGCGGCATGTGCACAATAACGACCCCGTCAAAAGCGTCTCTTCCGAAACCACCTTCTTCAACGATATTTCCCGCCATGAGGATCTGGTGCCGATCCTGCGCTCGCTTTCCGAAAAGGTTGCCTGGCGGCTGAAAAAGAGCGGCATTGCCGGCCAGACGGTGGTGCTGAAGATGAAGACGGCAGACTTCAAGCTTCGCACCCGCAACCGCAAACTGGACGACCCCACGCAGCTTGCCGACCGGATTTTTCGCACCGGCCTTTCGCTGCTGGAAAAGGAAACGGACGGCACCAGGTTTCGCCTCATCGGTATCGGCGTCAGCGATCTGCGCGATGCGGGTCTGGCCGATCCGCCCGATCTCGTCGACAAGCAGGCGGGGCGCCGGGCTGCGGCGGAAGCGGCGATGGACAAGCTGCGCGACAAGTTCGGCAAGGGCAGCGTCGAGACGGGCTATACGTTCGGGACGCGCAAATAACAGTTGCGGGGTTGTGCGACAGGTCGCGCAATCCTGTCCTGGCCGCCTCGCGACGGATATATTTTAGATTTTACACAAATTAGTGATGTTGCGGATGATCGGTCCTTAAACTTCATTAAACTTCGCATGATTGAGTGAGGCAAGTTTTGTACATGTGGTGTATTGCGTCATGTCCCTCCGCCTCCGTCTTATGGCCGGCATGCTGTCGGCCAGCATTCTTGCCTTTCCGGCGCTTGCCGCTGACAGCAGGTCCCTGCAGATACTGGTATCGAAAAGCGACCAGTCGCTCGCACTTTATGAGAACGGCGAAATCGTAGCCACCTCGAAAGTCTCCACCGGCAAGGCCGGACATGAGACACCGAGCGGCATCTTCTCGATTCTGGAAAAGCGCAAATACCACGAGTCGAATATCTACTCGGCCGCGCCCATGCCCTTCATGCAGCGGCTGACATGGTCCGGCATCGCGCTGCACGAAGGCAAGGTGCCGAACTATCCGGCCTCGCATGGCTGCGTGCGCCTGCCGTCCAAATTCGCCAAGTCTCTCTTCGGAGATACCAAAACCGGCGTGCATGTCATCATCACCGACCGGCCGGTCTCGCTGCGCTTTGTGCAGCATCCGGCGCTGTTTCAGCCGCGTGACGATGCCGACGACGGCAAGCTGCTTCTTTCGGATGTGGAATTGCGCCCGGCGACTTTCGATGCGGCTTTGGGGACGGTCGAGGTTGCCGTCAATGAAAAGACCCAGGCCCTCAAGCCGGCGGCGAAGACCAGGGAGCCATCGCCCCTGCGCATTCTCATCACCCGGCGCGGCGAGCGGGAAAAGGTGATGGATATTCAGACCGTTCTGACCCACCTCGGCTTCGATGCCGGTTCAGCCGATGGTTATGCCGGGGAGATGACGATCAGCGCCGTCAATGGTTTCAAGCGCTGGAAGGGGCTGAAAACCACCGGCCCGCTCCTGACCGACGCCTTCGTGACGGCGCTTTATGCCTCCGCCGGTGAAGACCACCCGCCGACCGGCCAGATCATGGTGCGGCAGGATTTCAAGCCGCTGTTCGAAGCAGCCATCGACATCAAGGACCCGGAAGTCGCGCTCGGAACCCATTTCTTCGAAGCCGTGTCCGTGGATCGAGCCGCCGGAACCGCCGAATGGAACGGCGTGACGCTGGAAAACCATCTGCCGGCGGCGGCCCGCAAGCGGCTCGGCATCTCCGTTACCGAAGCGCCGGGCGGTTTCGATCAATTGAGCGCCGTACTCGGCCGCCTCGAAATTCCGACGGAAATACGCAGCCGGATCGAGCAGGAGCTTTCAAGCGGCAGCTCGATCACCGTTTCCGATATCAGTCACCAGCTGGAGACAGGCACTGGAACGGACTTTATCACCGTGACCAAAGAAGGGCCGGTATGAGCGGCGGGTGAGGCCTCAAGCCTCACACCAGTTCCACATCCACGACACCGGGTGCGGACCGCAGCGCAGCGGCGATTTCCGGCGAGATGCGATATTTCTCCGTCAACTCCACCTCGATCTCGCGGCTACCCTCATCCTTGATGACGATGAAATAGACCGAGCCATCGCCTTTCGTATTGAGGTGGCGGGCCACCGTTTTCAGCGGGCCGGAATCGCGCACATAAACACGCAACGCCTTCTGCATCTGCACGGATTTCTCTTCCAGCGACTGCGCCGTCTGGATACGCAGACCGATGCCTTCCGGACGCTCTTCCGCCTGCACGGTGATGACCAGCGATTTACCGACCTCGAGCAGATCGCGGAACTGGCCGAGCCCTTCGGAAAACAGCACCGCCTCATATTGGCCCGACGCGTCCGAGAAGGTGACGATGCCCATCTTGTTGCCGGTGCGGGTCTTGCGCTCCTGCTTGCCGGTCACTGTGCCGGCCAGACGCCCGGCAGTCGCGCCCTGTTTCACCGCGGCGGAAAAATCTGCGAAATTCTGCACCCGCAGCTTTTCCAGCACGGGGCGGTAGGTATCGAGCGGATGGGCGGTGAGGTAAAAACCGAGCACCTGATACTCGCGCAGCAGCTTTTCGGAGGCAAGCCACGGCTGGAAGGCGGGAAGGATGAGCTTTTCCGGGCCGCTTCCACCACCGGAGCCAAACATGTCCGATTGTCCAATGGTGCGGTTGTTCTGCGCCATCTGCGCATAACCGATGATGCGGTCCAGCCCGCCGATCAATTCGGCGCGGTCGCGGCCGAAACAATCGAAAGCGCCCGCATTGATCAGGCTTTCCAGTACACGCCGGTTGATCTGCTTGGGATCGATGCGCAGGCAGAAATCCTCAAGGCTCGTGAACGGCTTGCCGTCGCGTACCTGGACGATGTGTTCCACCGCCCCCTCGCCCACGCCCTTGATGGCGGCGAGCGAATAATAGATGCGGTTCTCGCCCGTCTCGAATTGCCGGAACGACGTCTGCACCGAAGGTGCGACGACCTCGATACCAAGGCGGCCGGCATCCTGGCGGAAATCGTTGAGCTTTTCCGTGTTCGCCATATCGAGAGTCATGGAGGCCGCCAGGAACTCCACCGGATAATGCGCCTTCATATAGGCGGTCTGGTAGGACACGATGGCGTAGGCGGCGGCGTGGCTCTTGTTGAAGCCGTAATTGGCGAATTTCGCGAGAAGGTCGAAGATGGTGTTGGCCTGCGGCTTCGAGACGCCGTTCTCGATGGCGCCGTCGACGAAACGCTCGCGCTGCTTGTCCATCTCCTCCTTGATCTTCTTGCCCATGGCGCGGCGCAGAAGATCGGCTTCGCCGAGCGAATAACCGGAGAGGACCTGGGCGATCTGCATCACCTGTTCCTGATAAACGATAACGCCCTGCGTTTCCTTGAGCAGATGGTCGATGGTCGGATGGATCGATTCCAGCTCCTCCTCGCCATGTTTGCGGGCATTATAGACCGGGATGTTTTCCATCGGGCCGGGGCGATAAAGCGCCACCAGCGCGATGATGTCCTCGATGCAGTCCGGGCGCATGCCGATCAGCGCCTTGCGCATGCCGGCACTTTCCACCTGGAACACGCCGATGGTTTCGCCGCGCGAGAGCATCTCGTAGGTTTTGGCGTCATCCAGCGGAATCGCCGCGAGATCGACCTTGATGCCGCGCTTGGCAACGAAATCGACGGCGACCTTCAGCACCGTCAGCGTCTTCAGGCCGAGGAAGTCGAATTTGACGAGGCCGGCGCTTTCCACCCATTTCATGTTGAACTGGGTGACCGGCATATCCGAGCGCGGATCGCGATACATCGGCACCAGCTTCGACAGCGGGCGATCACCGATGACGATACCGGCGGCGTGGGTGGAAGCGTGGCGGTAAAGCCCCTCGATCTTCTGGGCGATATCCAGGAGGCGAGCGACGACCGGCTCCTTGTCCGCCTCTTCCTGCAGGCGCGGCTCTTCCTCGATCGCTTTCGAGAGGGGTGTCGGGTTGGCCGGGTTGTTGGGCACCAGCTTGCAGATCTTGTCCACCTGCCCATAGGGCATTTCCAGCACGCGGCCGACGTCGCGCAAGGCCGCGCGCGCCTGCAGCGAACCGAAGGTGATGATCTGCGCCACCTGCTCGCGGCCATATTTGGCCTGCACGTAACGGATCACCTCTTCGCGACGATCCTGACAAAAGTCGATATCGAAGTCGGGCATCGAAACGCGTTCGGGATTGAGGAAGCGTTCGAACAGCAGCGAGAAGCGCAGAGGATCGACGTCGGTAATCGTCAGCGCATAAGCGACAAGCGAGCCCGCACCCGAACCACGGCCCGGCCCGACCGGAATATCGTGCTGCTTGGCCCATTTGATGAAGTCGGCAACGATCAGGAAGTAGCCGGGGAACTTCATGCGCGAGATGACGCCGAGTTCAAAATCCAGCCTGTCGCGATAATCCTGCTCGGTATAGCCAGCCGCCATGCCGAGCGCCGCCAGCCGCTGATCCAGCCCCTCCACCGCCTGCCGGCGAAGTTCTTCGGCTTCGGCGTGTTCCGCCGCCTCCGGGTCGTCGCTGGCGCCGGTGAAACGCGGCAGGATCGGCCCGCGCTTCTTCAGCACATAGGAGCAGCGCAGCGCGATCTCGACGGTGTTTTCCAGCGCCTCGGGAAGATCGGCAAACAGCGCCGCCATTTCCTGTCGACTTTTGAGGTAATGATCGGGCGTGAGCCGGAACCGGCTGTCATCGGAGACGATGGCGTTATGCGCCACCGCCATCAGTGCATCATGCGCCTCATAGTCGGCCTTGGAAGGGAAAAACGCTTCGTTGGTGGCAACCAGCGGAATATCATGGTCATAAGCAAGGCCAATCATGCGCCGCTCATGGGAACGGTCATAACCGGACTGGCGCTGCAATTCGATATAAAGCCTATCACCGAAGAGTGACTTCAGCGTCAGCAGCCGTTCCTTCGCCTGGGCAGCGTGACCTTCCTTCAAGGCCATATCCACCGGACCGCCGGAGGCGCCTGTCAGCGCGATCAGGCCGGCATTGGAGGCTTCCTCCAGCCATGCACGGGTAATATGCACGGAATGGCCGCTGCCCTCGCCTTCCAGATAGGCGCGGCTGACGATATCCACCAACCGCTCGTAACCTTCGGCATTGGCGGCAAGGAGCACTATGGCGGGAAGTTTCTGAAGGTGGCTGTTATGGTTGCGGCGGTCCTCCGCCGCATCCTGCATGTCGATCGACAGCTGGCAGCCGATGATGGGCTGCAAACCTTCGTCGCGCGCCTTTTCGGAAAATTCCAGCGCGACAAAGAGGTTGTTGGTATCTGTAATGGCAATGGCAGGCTGGCCATCGGCGACGGCCTTGGACATGATTTTCTTGAGGGGCAAGGCCCCCTCAAGCAGGGAATAGGCGGAATGAACCCGCAAATGGACGAAACCGGGAGTTTTCAGCGTTTCGCCAGAGGTCTCTCCACGCACAACCGCATCGCCCATATCATCATCCTGTCATTCTGAATCGAGGGGGCGATTTTCCGATTTCCGGCGCTCAAAGTCCACCGCTTTACGGCGTCCATACAGGTTTCTGCGCCGGCGTGCCCTTCACAGGGCGGTGAGGATCACCGAAAAGCTGGCTACGAAGACAGCGATGGAGGCAAAAGCGGCAACGTCACGGATGAAATCAGTCATTGGTCTCTCCTTACTCGTTATGTTCCAACTTTGTTCTCATTTTGTTCGATTGTCAACAGGGTTTTGCTGATATTCCCCTTGCTAATGCCGCAGAATCGCCTTCGGTTCCCGCATGGAGAACAACAAGCCACTGACTCCAAAACGAAAAAACCCGGAGGTAAAAACACCACCGGGTTCGGAAAAAATTCAAATTTGGAGAACAGGCGTTCTCTGGAGTGCACCGAACGGACCGACTCGCCAGCTTGATGCAATCCGTCGTGGAGCCGTCATTCACCCCAATTGCGGAGCGATCATTTCGAGTGCTATGGAAAGATTGACGCACGAGGGTCTTGCCTCGCGCATCAGTTCAGAAATCGACGATCTTGCCGTCGGCCAGCGTCACACGCCGGTCCATGCGGGCGGCGAGTTCATGATTGTGGGTGGCGATCAGCGCCGCAAGGCCGGATTGGCGTACCAGCGCCTCCAGCGCGTCGAAAACATAATGCGCTGTTTCCGGATCGAGATTACCGGTCGGCTCATCGGCGAGCAACAGTAGCGGCGCGTTGGCGACGGCGCGGGCGATGGCGACACGCTGTTGTTCACCGCCGGAGAGTTCTGCCGGGCGGTGCTCACCGCGATGCCCCACGCGCATATAGTCGAGCAGCGCGCTGGCGCGCTTGTGGGCTTCGGCCTGTGTCAGACCGGCGATGAGCTGCGGCATCATCACATTTTCCACGGCCGAGAATTCCGGCAGGAGATGATGGAACTGGTAGACAAAACCGATATCGCTGCGGCGGATCGCGGTTCGCGTTTCATCCGGCAGGTCATTGCAGGGTGCACCGTTGATATAGACCTCGCCGGCATCTGGATGTTCGAGAAGTCCCGCCAGATGCAGCAGCGTGGATTTGCCGGTGCCCGAAGGAGCGACCAGCGCCACCATCTCGCCGCTCTTCAATTCGAAATCAGCCTTGCGCAGAATGGAAAGCGACGTCTCGCCCTGACCATAGGTTCTCTCGACGCCAGTAAGCCGCAGCACTGTTTTTTTTGCCATATTGCGAAGCGGTCCTTATTCGTAACGCAGGGCCTGCACCGGATCGAGCTTGGAAGCCCGCCATGCTGGAAAGATCGTTGCCAGGAAAGAGAGCGTCAGCGCCATGATGACAACGGAAATGGTCTCGCTGATATCCATTTCGGCCGGAAGCTGGCTCAGGAAATAAAGCTGCGGGTCAAACAGCACCGTGCCGGATATCCAGGAGAAGAACTGCCGAATGGATTCCACATTGAGGCAGACGATGACGCCGAGCGCCACGCCGGCAAAGGTGCCGACCATGCCGATGGCCGCCCCGGTCATGAAGAAGATGCGCATCACGGAGCCGGAGCTTGCGCCCATGGTGCGCAGAATGGCGATATCGCTGCCCTTGTCCTTCACCAGCATGATGAGGCCGGAAATGATGTTCAGCGCCGCCACCAGAACGATGAGGGTGAGGATCATGAACATCACGTTTCTTTCCACCTGCAGGGCGGAGAAGAAGGTCTGGTTCCGCTGTCTCCAGTCGGTGATATAAATCTGCCGTTCGGCGGCCTGCTCCACCAGCGGGCGGATTCCGTCGACATCGTCGGGGCGGCTGACATAAAGCTCGATGGATTGCACGAGGCCTTCGGCATTGAAATAAAGCTGGGCTTCGGACAGCGGCATATAGATCATCGAGGCGTCATATTCCGACATCCCGATCTCGAAGACCCCGGATATCTTGTAGGATTTGACACGCGGATTGACGCCCATCGGCGTCACGTCGCCTTCCGGGGAAATGAGGGTAATATCGTCGCCGGCCGTTACGCCGAGCTGGGCGGCGAGCCTTGAGCCGACGAGAACGCCATCTCCGGCCATGAAGCCAACCAGATCGCCGGTCTTGATGTTGGTGGCGACTTCCTTGACCTTGTCGATATCCTCCTGGCGCACGCCGCGCACCAGCGCACCGGAACCCGCACCGCCGCGGCCGGAGGCGAGCGTCTGGCCTTCCACCAGCGGAAGGGCCATGGTGACGCCGGGAACGGCGGCAAACTTCTTCGCCAGCTCATCATAATTATTGAAGGGCTGGTCGATAGGCTGCACGATCATATGGCCGTTAATGCCGAGAATGCGCGAAATGAGCTCGGTGCGGAACCCGTTCATCACCGCCATGACGATGATGAGCGTCGCCACGCCCAGCATGATGCCGACGAAGGAGAAACCGGCGATGACGGAAATGAACGCTTCCTTGCGCCGCGACCGCAGATAACGCCAGGCCACCATGCGTTCAAAAGCGGAAAACGGCCGGGCAGTCTTTGCCCCGGCGGAAACAGCCGCACCCTTGTCAGCCTCGGCTTGTGCCATGTCGTCTCCCTGATCTCAAACTGCAAGGCCGGTCTTTTCCGAAAACCGGCCCAAATTTCTGCGGCATCTGCGTTACGAAACCGGAGCGGACTTCGGGTGAAGCCGCTCCGTCTCCCACTCGCTCTTAGCCGAGCACCCTGTTCATCGCCGCCTCGATCGTCACGGTCTCCCGCTCGCCGGTCTTGCGATCCTTCACTTCGACTTCACCATTCGCGACCGAACGCGGGCCGACGATGATCTGCAGCGGCACGCCGATCAGGTCGGCGGTGGCGAATTTCTGGCCCGCACGGTCGTCCGTGTCGTCGTAAAGAACATCCTTGCCGGCGTTGGAGAGCGAGTAATACAGCTTTTCGCAAGCCGCATCACAGGCAGCATCGCCAGCCTTCATGTTGATGATCACGACATCGAAGGGAGCGACCGAGGCCGGCCAGATGATTCCGTTCTCATCATGCGATGCTTCAATGATGGCGGGAACAAGGCGTGTCGGCCCGATACCATAGGAACCCATGTGGACAGGGTGTTCCTTGCCATCCTTACCCTGCACTTTCGCGCCCATCGGCTCGGAATATTTGGTGCCGAAATAGAAGATGTGGCCGACTTCGATACCGCGCGCAGAAAGGCGCTCGCCATCGGGAATGGCGTTATAAGCGGCTTCGTCATGCATTTCGGACGTGGCGGCATAATCGGCCGTCCACTCGTCGAATACGCCCTGCAGGGCTGCGACATCGTCGAAATCGGTGTTTTCGGCGGGAATGGCGCGGTCGAGGAAGCTCTTGTGGCAGAAGACTTCGGATTCGCCGGTATCGGCCAGAATGATGAATTCATGGCTGTGATTGCCGCCAATCGGGCCGGTATCGGCACGCATCGGAATGGCGCGCAGGCCAAGGCGCTCGAACGTGCGCAGGTAAGCCACGAACATCTTGTTATAGGAATGGATCGCGTCTTCCTTGGTCAGGTCGAAGGAATAGGCATCCTTCATCAGGAACTCACGCGAACGCATGGTGCCGAAACGCGGACGCACCTCGTCGCGGAACTTGAGCTGGATATGGTAGAGGTTCAGCGGCAGGTTCTTGTAGGACTTCACATAGGAACGGAAGATGTCGGTAATCATCTCCTCATTGGTGGGGCCGTAGAGCATCTGGCGGTCCTGACGGTCCTTGATGCGCAGCATTTCCTTGCCGTAGTCATCGTAACGGCCGCTTTCCTGCCAGATCTCGGCCGATTGCAGCGTCGGCATCAGAAGCTCGATGGCGCCCGAGCGATCCTGCTCCTGGCGGATGATCTTGTTCACCTTGTCCAGCACGCGCTTGCCGAGCGGCAGCCAGGAATAGATGCCAGCCGATTGCTGCCGGATCATGCCGGCGCGCAGCATGAGGCGGTGGGAGACGATCTCCGCTTCCTTGGGGTTTTCCTTCAGGATGGGCATGAAATAACGGCTGAGACGCATGACGGCTTCCATTGATGCGGACGACAGCGCGCAAAGGCGCGGGAATCGCCCCGAATAGAGGGATATTGGCGCCGGATATAGCCGTTTCCGGCCAAGATGAAAACCCGCCATGAAAAGAGCGTTAAAGGCGATTTTGCGGTATTTTCGCGATAGCTAATTCGCGTCAAAACGCTTTGATCGGAATATTATTCTTGATCCGGTGCGACAAATTGCACCACGGAGAATTTTTTGCCGACTGTAACAAATATGCAAAAAATGAGATGACAAGCATGGGGGTTTGAGCTAGCTTTAGCTTACAAAAGAGGCAAGAAGTTTAAATTCTTGTCATTTTCGCGGTCAGTCTTGGGAGGATCAGATCTTAGGCGCGCTCGTTCGCAGCCCCGGCAACGGTTACAGATCACGCGAAACCTGGAAAACAAGGCTGAAAGGCCTTGTTTTTTTTTGCTTCCATGCAAATAACCCCGCCCCGCCGCTATATTCCGGTAAAATTATGGCGGTGAATCAGGCACTGAGCACGTTCTTGCTGTGTGCACGAGAGATATGACATCCATATGACAGAATCCCGGTCATATCCGCCGGAAACTGCCGCGACCATGGGCTCACCGCCAGTCTGAGTGCGCAGATGCGCGCGAACGGCGATCACCTGCGCAGCTTTTCAATCGAAAACGGGAATAATTCTCGGCAGGTCATCGAGGCTGACACCGAACCACCAGGTTCCGCCGTACCACAGCCCACAGATCAGGGCCGAGATCACGGTCGTCCACAAAACGATCCGCCCGCCCTTGAACCTTGATGGCGCACTGGCGACCGTGCCCAGCGCCACATCGCCCTCCTCATCCTGAGTGCGCAGGCCAATTGGCAGCACGATGAAAAGCACCGTCCACCAGACGATGAAATAAACGGCGAAGGCCGAAAGAAGCGGCATGTGATGCTCCTGCACAATGGGCTTCTTGTAACGCATTCATCCGCGGATCGGAATCACTTCTCCGCAAGAAACCCTAAAAGAAAAACAGAAGGGCCGCGCTTTGCGGCACGGCCCTGAAATCATCGGGAAAGAGACAGACGCCCCGGCCGATTGCCGGTAAGCTCCCGGCTCAGACCTTGGTTACAAAAACCGTCACGATCGGCTTCTTGCCCCAGCTCTGGTTGGCGGCGGCGCGCACGGCGCGGCGCACCGCTTCGCGCAGCAAATCCAGATCCTTGCGGCGGGCGCGCGGAATGCTTTCGACGGCGCCGAGCACGGCGTCATAAAGCGTGTCTTCCATCGCCTCGTCCTCGTCATCGAATTCCGGCAGACCGAAGGGCACCACATCGGGATCGCCGAGGAAATCGTAACGGCTATCCAGCACGACATTGACAGCCACATGGCCGGCGAAGGACAGCTTGCGGCGGTTGCTGATGCCCATCTCGTCCATATCGCCGACGAGATTGCCATCCTTGAAGACGCGGCCATGCGGCACGTCGTCGATGACTTCCGCAGGACCCGGCGCAAGGCGCAGAACATTGCCGTTGCGCACCTTCGGCACCTGCGAGATGCCGGCCTGTTCGGCCAGTTCCTTCTGCGCCACCAGATGCGCCGCCTCGCCATGGACGGGCACGACGATCTGCGGCTTCGTCCATTCGTACATCTTTAGAAGTTCATTGCGGCGCGGATGGCCGGAGACATGCACCAGCGCCTCATTGTCGGTGACGATATGGACGCCCTGCTCGATGAGGCCGTTCTTGATGTCTATGATCGCCTTCTCATTGCCGGGGATGGCGCGCGATGAGAACACCACCGTATCGCCGGAAGCCAGCGCCACATTGCGCATCTCGTCACGCGAAAGCTTGGCGAGTGCGGCGCGCGGCTCGCCCTGCGAACCGGTCAGGATCAGCACCACCCGGTCGCGCGGAATATAGCCATATTCGTCTTCGGCGAGGAACGGCTTGATGCCTTCCATGATGCCGAGATCCTGCGAGACGTTGACGACGCGCTTCAGCGACGAGCCGAGCAGCAGCACCTCGCGGCCGGCTGCTTCCGCGGCCTGCGCAATCGAGCGGATGCGACCGACATTGGAGGAGAAGGTGGTGACGGCCACACGACCCTCGGCATTTTCGATGATCTGCCGCAGGCCTTCGGAAACCTCGTGTTCCGAGGGCGACACGCCATCGCGCACCGAATTGGTGCTGTCGCACATCAGCGCCAGCACGCCCTCTTCGCCGATGGCGCGGAAGCGGGCCTCATCCGTCAACGGACCGAGCGACGGGGCTTCGTCGATTTTCCAGTCACCGGTGTGGATGACATTGCCGAGCGGCGTGCGGATGACCAACGACATCGGCTCCGGAATGGAGTGGTTGACGCCGACAGCCTCGATTTCGAACGGACCGACATTGATGCGGTCGCCCGCCTTGAAGATCGTCACCGGAATTTCGGCGCGCGTGCCCTCATAGGCGCGCTTGGCTTCCAGCATGCCGGCGGTGAAGGGCGAGGCATAGACCGGCACATTGAGGCCGGGCCACAGATCGTTCAGCGCGCCGTAATGGTCCTCATGGGCGTGGGTGATGATGATGCCCTTGAGGTTCTTTTTCTGCTCGACGATATAGCTGATGTCGGGCAGCACCAGATCGACGCCCGGCAGATCCGGGCCGGCGAAGGTCACGCCGCAATCCACCATGATCCATTGGCGCTTGCTTTCCGGCCCGTAGCCGTAAAGCGCCAGATTCATGCCGATTTCACCCACGCCGCCAAGCGGCACAAAGACCAGTTCGTCCTGTTTAGCCATTATTTTTCTTATCCATTCACGAAAGCACGCAGGCGACGGCAATTGGCCGCGCCCGCCGCGCTCTTAAGCATCGGACCTGTTGAACCATCTGATCGACCGGGCCGATGCGGAACCGGTTTGTCACCCTGCTTTTCATGAGCCGCAGGAAAGCTCCAACCCGTCGAAAGCGGTTCGGCGCGGGCCTTCGGGTCGCGCCGTTCACCTCATCCGAAAAACACGTCGCCGGCGGCAATCGAGCGCCTTGCGCCCTCATCCTCATCCAGCAGCAGATAACCATTATCATCAATCCCGACGAAACGCCCGCCAATCGAACGGTCCGGAAAATTGACGGTGATATGTTCGCCGATACCGCAGGCGGCGGCACGCCAGCCAGCCATGATGCCGGCAACGCCCCTGCCCTCGTCCCAATCCCCCAGCACCTCCGCCGTCTCGCGGAAAAGATGGGCGAACAATTCGTCGGGCGAGCAGGACGCCCCATGTTCGGAGAGCATGGTGACGGGATAAAGCGGATTTTCCGGCTTATGGGCGATATTGATGCCGATGCCGATGACGATGGCGCGTCGGCCATCCGGCAGCAGCTCCGCCTCCATCAGAATGCCGCAGGTCTTGCGGCGTCCGATCAGAACGTCGTTCGGCCATTTGATTTCGAGCGGCTCACCACCCGTCGGCAGCACCGCGCGGATGGCGCGATAAACAGCCAGCGCGAAGGCAAGCGGCAGAGACCCTATGCGATCCATCGGAGCGGGATCGATCAGAAGAAGCGAGGCGTAAAGATTGCCGGGTTCGGAAACCCATGGACGGCCGCGACGGCCGCGTCCGCCAGTCTGGCGGATGGCGGTGATCCACAGATTGCCGCCATCGCCCGCCCTTGCCTGGGCGAAACATTCCAGATTGGTCGATGGCGTTTCCGCCATCGCCTCGTGCCGGAAGTCATCGATGGACATCCGGCCCGTATGCTTGTGCGTGCTGCTCAAAAGAAGGTCTTCGCCGCAACGGTCACCGCGTTGCCGAGTGCACCGCCGAAGACGATGAAGGCGACAACGAACAGGCCGGAAAGCGCGTAAACGACCTTGAGTTCGCCGGCGGGACGCTCGAATTTGTCCTTGGCTTCATCGAACCACATGACCTTGACGACGCGGATATAATAATAGGCGCCGACAACCGAGCCGATCACACCGATGATGGCGAGCGGATAGAGCTTCGCCTCGATGGCTGCAAGGAAGACGTAATACTTGCCGAAGAAGCCGGCGAGCGGCGGGATACCGGCAAGCGAGAACATCAGGATCGTCAGCACAACCGCCATGAAGGGGTTGGAGGACGAAAGACCGGCCAGATCTTCGACAGTCTCGACATTGCCGATTTCCTTGCGGCGCATGGAGAGAATGCAGGCGAAGGTGCCGAGCGTCATGACCATGTAAACGGTCATGTAGAGAATGACGCCAGCCACACCGGCTTCGGTGCCCGCAGCGAGACCGACCAGCGCATAACCCATGTGACCGATGGAGGAATAAGCCATCAGGCGCTTGATGTTCTTCTGGCCGATTGCGGCAAAGGAGCCGAGCAGCATGGAGGCGATGGAGATGAACACAACGATCTGCTGCCAGTCGGCGAAGACCGGCTGGAACGCCTCGATGACGATGCGAACGAGGATCGCCATGGCGCCGATCTTCGGCGCAGCCGACAGGAACGCCGTTACCGGGGTCGGCGCACCTTCATAAACGTCCGGCGTCCACATGTGGAACGGCACGGCCGAAATCTTGAAGGCGAGACCGGCGAGAACGAAGACCAGGCCGAAGACCAGACCGAGCGAACGGGTTTCCGAGGCCAGAACCTGGGCGATTTCGGTGAAGCCGGTATTGCCGGTGAAGCCGTAGACCAGCGACATGCCATAAAGCAGCATGCCGGAAGACAGCGCGCCGAGCACGAAATACTTCAGGCCCGCTTCCGTGGAGCGCAGGCTTTCACGGTTGATGGCGCAGACGACATAGAGCGCCAGCGACTGCAATTCCAGCGCCATGTAGAGCGAGATCAGGTTGTTGGCCGAGATCATCAGCAGGATGCCGAGGGTCGCAAGAACCAGCAGTACCGGATATTCGAAACGGCCGATGGGTTCGAAACGTCCCTGACCGACGGCGAGGATCATGGCGGTGATGGAGCCGATCAGCGCCAGTACCTTCATGAAGTTGCCGAAGGCATCGGCGATATAGACACCGCCGAAGGCCACGCCCGAAGCGGGGGCAAAGATGATCCAGAGACCGACGACGAGCAGGAGGGCAACGGCAAGGCCGGTGACCGTCGTTGTCGACTTGTCGCCCGAGAAGACGCCAATCATGAGCAGCGCCAGCGCGCCGACCGCAAGGATCAGCTCGGGCGTCGCAATGTGCAGACTGGCAAAAAGGATTTCAGCGGTCATGTCCAACGGGTCCTGTCGTCAATTCATAGAGAGCGCAACATTTTGCGCCGCCTGCAATGCAGCCGTATAGTTGTTTACCAGAAGATCGACCGATGCGGCTGTCGCATCGAACACCGGCGCCGGATAGACGCCGAAGAAGATCGTCAGCACAACCAGCGGATAAAGGATGACCTTTTCGCGGGTCGACAGATCGAGCATCGACTTCAGGCTTTCCTTCTCCAGCGCACCGAAGATCACGCGGCGGTAAAGCCACAGCGCATAAGCGGCCGAGAGGATGACGCCGGTTGCCGCAAACAGCGCGACCAGCGTGTTGGCGCGGAAGACGCCGATCAGCGTCAGAAATTCACCGACAAAGCCGGAAGTGCCGGGCAGACCGACATTGGCCATGGTGAAGATCATGAAGGCGACGGCATATTTCGGCATGTTGTTGACGAGGCCACCATAGGCCGCGATCTCGCGGGTATGCAGGCGGTCGTAGACAACGCCGACGCAAAGGAAGAGCGCGCCCGAGACGATGCCGTGCGACAGCATCTGGAAGATTGCGCCCTGCACGCCCTGAACGTTGGCGGCGAAGATGCCCATGGTCACGTAACCCATGTGGGCGACGGAAGAATAGGCGATCAGCTTCTTGATGTCGTCCTGCATCATCGCGACCAGCGAGGTGTAGATGATGGCGAGAACCGACAGCGTGAAAACGAAGGGAGCGAAATAATCAGACGCCAAGGGGAACATCGACAGGGAGAAGCGGATGAAACCGTAACCGCCGAGCTTCAGCATGACGCCAGCAAGGATGACGGAGCCTGCGGTCGGCGCCTGAACGTGGGCATCCGGCAGCCAGGTGTGTACCGGCCACATCGGCATCTTGACCGAGAAGGCCGCGAAACAGGCAAGCCAGAGCCAGGTCTGCATGCCGGCCGGGAAGCCGTATTTCAACAGTTCCGTCATGTCGGTCGTGCCGGCCTGCCAGTACATGGCCATGATGGCGAGCATAGTCAGAACCGAGCCGAGCAGCGTGTAGAGGAAGAACTTGTAAGATGCGTAAACGCGATCCTTTCCGCCCCAGACGCCGATGATGATGAACATCGGGATCAGCGTCGCTTCGAAGAAGACGTAGAAGAGAACCGTATCCAGCGCCACGAAGACGCCGACCATGACGACTTCCAAGAGCAGGAAGGCGATCATGTATTCCTTGACGCGCTTCTCGATCGAATCCCAGCTTGCCAGCACGCAGAAGGGCATGAGGAAGGTGGTGAGGATGACGAACAGCATGGAGATGCCGTCGACGCCCAGATGATAGGCGGCGATGTTGCCGAACCAGGCGTGTTTTTCCACCATCTGGAAACCGGGGTTCGAATTGTCGAAACCGATCCAGACGAACAGCGACACCAGGAAGGTGAAAACGGTCGTCAGCAGCGAGACGTTGAGAATGTTGCGGCGACCATAGGGGCCGTTCTCATTCGTCAGAAGCAGGAGCACCACGCCGACGAGCGGCAGAAAGGTGACCGTTGAAAGAATAGGCCAATCGGTCATCAGAGGGCACTCCCGAGCATCATCCAGGTGACAAGCGCCGCGATGCCGATCAGCATCGCAAAGGCATAATGATAGAGGTAACCGGATTGCAGGCGGACCATGCGGTTGGTCACGTCAACCACACGCGCTGCAATGCCGTTCGGTCCATAGTGGTCGATGACGGCGACGTCGCCCTTCTTCCACAGGAAGCGGCCGAGCGCCTTTGCGGAACGAACGAAGAGGAAGTCGTAGAGTTCGTCGAAGTACCACTTGTTCAAGAGGAACTGGTAGAGGCCACGATGGGTCTCGGCCAGACGCTTCGGCGTCTCCGGCGACTTGATGTACATGTACCAGGCGGTCACGAAACCAAGCGCCATGGCGAAGAACGGGCTCCACTTCACCCACAGCGGCACGTGGTGGAATTCCTCGAGGATCTCGTTTTCCGGAAGCGTGAACAGAGCGCCCTTCCAGAATTCGGCATATTCATGACCGAAGAAATAACCTTCGAAGGCCACACCGGCGAAGATCGCACCGACGGTGAGGATGAAGAGCGGGATCAGCATGACCATCGGCGATTCATGCACATGGTGCATGACGTCGGCCGAAGCGCGCGGCTTGCCGAAGAAGGTCATGAAGGCCAGACGCCAGGAGTAGAAGCTGGTGAACAGGGCCGCGATGACCAGCAGCGTGAAGGCGACGCCGGAGAGAACCGAATGGGACGCGTAAGCGGATTCGATGATGACGTCCTTCGAGAAGAAGCCGGCAAAACCGATCATCGTGCCCGGAATACCAACGCCGGTCAGCGCCAGCGTGCCGACGGTCATGGTCCAGAAGGTGATGGGGATATGCTTGCGCAGGCCACCCATGTAACGCATGTCCTGCTCGCCATCGACGGCATGGATGACCGAGCCGGCGCACAAGAACAGCAGGGCCTTGAAGAAGGCGTGCGTGAAGAGGTGGAACACGGCAGCGCCATAAGCGCCGACGCCGAGCGCCACGAACATGTAACCGAGCTGCGAGCAGGTCGAATAGGCGATGACGCGCTTGATGTCGTTCTGCACGAGGCCGACGGTTGCCGCGAAGAAGGCGGTGATCGCGCCGATCAGCGTCACGACGGTGAGCGCATCATGAGACAGTTCGAACAGCGGCGACATGCGGGCGACGAGGAAGACGCCGGCGGTGACCATGGTTGCGGCGTGAATGAGGGCAGACACCGGGGTCGGGCCTTCCATCGCGTCCGGCAGCCAGGTGTGCAGCAGGAACTGCGCCGATTTACCCATCGCGCCCATGAAGAGCAGCAGGCACACGCCCGTCATCGCATTGGCCTTGTCCAGCTGCATGCCGAACAGGTTGATGACGGTTTCCGAGGAGGCAGCGCCTTCAGCCGGCAGATAGGTCGCAGCGGCAGCGAAGATCGTTTCGAAATTGATCGAGCCGAACAGCACGAACACGCCGCCAATGCCGAGAATGAAGCCGAAGTCACCGACGCGGTTGACGATGAAGGCCTTCATGGCGGCAGCCGATGCGGACGGCTTCTTGAACCAGAAGCCGATCAGCAGATAGGACGCCAGACCCACGCCTTCCCAGCCGAAGAACATCTGCAGCAGGTTGTCGGAGGTCACCAGCATCAGCATGGCGAAGGTGAAGAGCGACAGATAGGCGAAGAAACGCGGACGATGCGGATCGTGGTGCATGTATCCGATCGAATAGAGATGCACCAACGTCGAAACCGTGTTGACGACGACGAACATGACGGCCGTCAGCGTGTCGATGCGGAAGGCCCATTCGACGTCGATGCCGCCGGACTGGATCCAGCGCAAAACAGTAACCTTGATTACCTCGCCCGGCTCGCCATGGGCGAGCGCGACGGTGAAGAACACGATCCACGACAGGATGGCGACCACGATCATCAGACCGGTGGTGACATATTCCGAAGCCTTGGCGCCGATGGAGCGGCCGAACAGGCCGGCGATCAGGAAGCCGATCAGTGGAAGAAAGACGATAGCCTTGTAGATCATAGCCTTATCAGCCCTTCATCATATTGACGTCTTCGACGGCGATCGATCCGCGGTTGCGGTAGAAGACAACGAGTATTGCAAGACCGATGGCCGCTTCAGCGGCTGCGACGGTCAGAATGAACAAAGCGAAGACCTGGCCGACGACATCGTTCAGGAAGGCCGAGAAGGCCACCATGTTGATGTTGACCGCAAGCAGGATGAGTTCGATCGACATGAGGATGACGATGACGTTCTTCCGGTTGAGGAAGATGCCGAAGACGCCGATCGTGAAGAGGATCGCGCTGACCGTCAGGTAGTGGGAAAGACCGATTTCCATGTTCTGTTTCCTTGGATCCGTTCGCGCCTCAGATGCCCTGGCCCGGCTTGACCTTGACCGTGGTAACGGCGGTCTTCGGGTCGCGGCCGACCTGCGTGGAGATATCCTGCCGCTTGATGTCGGTGCGATGACGCAGCGTCAGCACGATG
Source organism: Agrobacterium sp. 22-221-1 (assembly GCF_053522445.1). Lineage (NCBI taxonomy): Bacteria > Pseudomonadati > Pseudomonadota > Alphaproteobacteria > Hyphomicrobiales > Rhizobiaceae > Agrobacterium > Agrobacterium sp. 22-221-1. The sequence goes on along the minus strand of NZ_JBNWCL010000001.1, from coordinate 254,373 downwards.
GCGCCGATCATGGCCACCAGCAGCACGAGGCCGGCGAGCTGGAAGAAGTAGACGTAATTTGTATAGAGCACGTCGCCGAGTGCGGCCGTATTGGTGCGTTCGGTGACAGGCGGGATCGGCATGGTGATGGACTTGGCCGCAATCGGGTTCAGCATGCTGCCGCCGACCACGACGATCAGTTCCGCCGCCAGGATGACACCGATCAGCGCGCCGACCGGGGCATATTGCAGCACGCCCGAGCGAAGCTCTGCAAAATCCACATCCAGCATCATGACGACGAAGAGGAAGAGCACCGCCACGGCGCCGACATAAACCACCAGCAGGATCATGCCGAGGAACTCGGCGCCCGTCAGCAGGAACAGCGCGGCTGCGTTGAAGAAGGTCAAAATCAGAAACAGCACCGAATGAACAGGGTTCTTCGATGCGATGACCATGAACGCAGACGCCACGGCGACGAAAGCGAATATATAAAAGAATACAGCGTGCAGACCCATGTTGGTGCCTTCTTGTCCTCATCGGGCAAAGATGGCTCGAAGGCCCCTCACCCGTTTCGTCCCCGCCGGCGAAAACCGCGCAGGCATTTTACTTTTCATCGCTCTCCGGGGTTTCCCCCGGAAAGACGGTTGCGCCTTAACGGTAAGGCGCATCCAGTGCGAGGTTGCGTGCGATTTCACGCTCCCAGCGGTCGCCATTGTCGAGAAGCTTCTGCTTGTCGAAATAAAGCTCCTCGCGGGTTTCCGTCGCGAATTCGAAGTTCGGGCCTTCGACGATGGCATCCACCGGGCAGGCTTCCTGGCAGAAACCGCAATAGATGCACTTCACCATGTCGATATCGTAACGCACCGTGCGGCGGGTGCCGTCATTGCGGCGCGGGCCGGCTTCGATGGTGATCGCCTGAGCGGGACAGATCGCTTCACACAGCTTGCAGGCGATGCAGCGCTCTTCACCGTTCGGATAACGGCGCAGCGCGTGCTCGCCACGGAAACGCGGAGAGACCGGGCCCTTTTCGAAAGGATAGTTTACCGTCGCCTTCTGCTTGAAGAAGTGGCGCATCGTGAGCAGGATCGCGCCCACGAACTCCTTGAGGAACAGTGAATTGACGGCTTGGGAGAGGCTTGCCATCTCAGTCTCCAGATTTCTGAGCGAGGAGTACGGACATCAACCGGCCCACCCCGTCAGCTTCAATACGAATGCAACAATAACGACCATGGCGAGCGACAGCGGCAGGAACACCTTCCAGCCGAGACGCATGAGCTGGTCATAACGGTAACGCGGAACGAAAGCCTTGGTCAGCGCGATCATGAAGAAGACCATGCAGCCCTTCAGCGCGAACCAGACAATGCCCGGAACCCAGTTCAGGAACCACACATCCACGATCGGCAGCCAGCCGCCCATGAACAGGATCGTCGTCAGGCAGCAGATCAGCACGATCGCAGCATATTCGCCGAGCATGAACATCATGTAAGGCGTGGAGCCATATTCGACCATGTGACCGGCGACCAGTTCCGATTCCGCTTCCGGAAGGTCGAAGGGCGGACGGTTGGTTTCGGCAAGGCCCGAAATGAAGAACACGATGAACATCGGGAACAACGACAGCCAGTGCCAGTCGAGGAACGAGGCCGGCAGGCCGAGCATGGTGCCGAGGCCGGTCTTCTGGGCAAGCACGATGTCCGTCAGGTTCAACGAACCGACGCAGAGCAGAACGGTGACGATGACGAGGCCGATCGACACTTCGTAAGACACCATCTGCGCGGCAGAACGCAGCGCGCCGAGGAACGGGTACTTCGAGTTCGAAGCCCAGCCGCCCATGATGATGCCGTAAACTTCAAGCGAGGAAATCGCGAAGATATAGAGGATGCCGACATTGATATTGGCGACGACCCAGCCCTCATTGAAGGGAATGACGGCATAGGTGGCGAGAGCCAGCGTCACGGCGACCAGCGGCGCCAGAAGGAAAACGGCCTTATTGGCGCCGGCCGGAATGACAGGCTCCTTCAGAATGAACTTCAACAGGTCGGCGAAGGACTGGAAGAGACCGAAGGGACCAACGACGTTCGGACCGCGGCGCAGCTGTACCGCCGCCCAGACCTTGCGGTCGGCAAGCAGCAGGAACGCGATGGACACCAGAAGGCAAACGAGAAGCAGCAGGGACTGGCCGACCATGATCAGCGCGGGCCAGACGTAGCTCCAGAAAAACTGTTCCATAAATCCCCTACCCTTACTCTGCCGCAGCCTGGAAATTGTTGCGGGCCAATGCGGAACACTCGGCCATGACGGCGGATGCGCGCGCAATCGGGTTCGTCAAATAAAAGTCTTTAACCGGCGAGGCAAACGCCGACTTGTTGAGCGAGCCGGTCTTGGCAGCCAGCGCTTCGATATCCGTGGCCTTGCCGGCGACGATCTCGTCTGTTTCCGCAAGATGCGGATGCGCGACATAGAGCTGGCCGCGGAGCGCCGACAGCGAATCGAACGGCAGCTTCTTGCCGAGAACATCGGAAAGCGCACGCAGGATCGCCCAGTCTTCGCGGGCTTCGCCCGGTGCGAAACCGGCGCGGTTGCCCACCTGCACGCGGCCTTCGGTGTTGACCCAGATACCGGATTTTTCGGTATAGGCCGCACCCGGAAGGATGACGTCGGCGTTCATCGCGCCCTGATCGCCATGGCTGCCGATATAGACGGTGAACTTGGCGCCCTTGTTCGACAGGTCGAGTTCATCGGCGCCGAGCAGGAAGAGAACGTCCATGGACGCAACCATTTCAGCGGCGGCAACACCGCCCTCGCCCGGCACGAAGCCGATATCGAGACCGCCAACGCGGGCAGCGGCGGTGTGCAGGACGGAGAAGCCGTTCCACTCTTCATTGACAGCGCCGACCGAAACGGCAAGCTTTGCAGCAGCGGCGAGCACGGCTGCGCCATCGGCACGCGCCAGCGCACCCTGACCGATGATGATTAGCGGGTTCTTGGCGGATTTCAGCTTGTCGAGGAAGCTGTGCGAGCCATTGGCCAGATCGGACAGCGTTTCAGCGCCGGAACCGAGATATTCGTAGTTGTAGCGCAGTTCGCCGGCTTCACCGATCACGCCGATCGGGAAACCGCCGCGACGCCAGCGCTTGCGGATGCGGGCGTTGAGCACGGCCGCTTCGTAACGCGGATTGGAACCAACGATCAGCAGGGCGTCGGCCTGTTCGATACCTTCGATGGTGGAGTTGAACAGGTAGCTTGCACGGCCGAGCGACGGATCGAGTGCAGCGCCATCCTGACGGCAATCGACATTGGCCGAACCGAGCGACGCCAGAAGCGACTTCAGCGCGAACATTTCTTCAACGGAGGCCAGATCGCCGGCAATCGCGCCGATCTTTTGGCCGTTGGTCGCGGCAACCGCCTGCTTGATCGCACCGAAGGCTTCACCCCAGCTCGCGGGCTGCAGACGGCCATCCTTGCGGACGTAAGGGCGGTCGAGGCGCTGTGTCTTCAGGCCATCCCAGATGAAGCGGCTCTTGTCGGAAATCCACTCTTCGTTGATCGCCTCGTTGACGCGCGGCATGACGCGCATGACTTCGCGGCCACGGGTGTCGACGCGGATGGCCGAACCGAGCGAGTCCATCACGTCGATGGTTTCGGTCTTGTTCAGTTCCCACGGACGGGCGGTGAAGGCGAAAGGCTTGGAGGTGAGCGCGCCGACCGGGCAGAGATCAACGACGTTGCCCTGCAGCTCCGAGGTCATCGCCTGCTCGAGATAGGTGGTGATTTCTGCATCTTCGCCGCGGCCGATGAGGCCAAGTTCGGCAATGCCGGCCACTTCCGTGGTGAAACGGACGCAGCGCGTGCAGTGGATGCAGCGGTTCATCACCGTCTTGACGAGCGGACCGATATATTTGTCTTCAACCGCGCGCTTGTTTTCCGCATAACGCGAACCGGCAATACCGAAGGCCATGGCCTGGTCCTGCAGGTCGCATTCGCCGCCCTGGTCGCAGATCGGGCAATCCAGCGGGTGGTTGATGAGCAGGAATTCCATCACGCCTTCGCGGGCCTTCTTGACCATCGGCGTGTTGGTGAAGATTTCCGGCAATTCGCCGTTGGGGCCGCCGCGAACGTCGCGAACGCCCATGGCGCAGGAAGCGGCAGGCTTGGGCGGTCCGCCCTTCACCTCGATGAGACACATGCGGCAGTTACCCGCGACCGACAAGCGCTCATGAAAACAAAAGCGCGGAACTTCGGCACCAGCCTCCTCGCACGCCTGCAACAGCGTGAAATGATCCGGAACCTCGATCTCTTTACCGTCAACCTTGAGCTTTGCCATGGTCCTACTTACGTCCTGTTGCCTGTTCGTCCCATGTCTCACACGGTCCGCAACAAATCCTTAATCACGCCCGGCACTCGTATCGTCTGCCAGACGCTTCATGGTGTCGCGAGGCCGGAAAACTCCGGCTCCGCCTGAAGCCTTAATGCTTATTCAGCGGCTTCCAGAACAGCGCCATCATCCATGGCCCTGTAGGTATATTGGTCGATGCGCTTTTCGATCTCCGGACGGAAATTGCGGATCAGCGCCTGTACCGGCCATGCGGCGGCGTCGCCAAGCGCACAGATGGTGTGGCCTTCGATCTGCTTCGTCACTTCGAAAAGCATGTCGATTTCGCGCTTCTGGGCATTGCCCTTGACCATGCGCTCCAGCACGCGCCACATCCAGCCCGTGCCTTCGCGGCACGGCGTGCACTGGCCGCAGCTTTCGTGCTTGAAGAAAGCCGCGATGCGGGCGATCGCCTTGATGACGTCGGTGGACTTGTCCATGACGATCATGCCGCCGGTGCCGAAGGAAGACTTCACTTCGCGCATGCCGTCAAAGTCCATGATGGCGTCCTTCATGTCCTCACCGCGAACGATGGGGCAGGATGCGCCGCCGGGGATGACGCCGAGCAGATTGTCCCAACCACCGCGAATGCCACCGCAATGGTGTTCGATCAGCTCGCGGAAGGAGAGGCCCAGCGCATCTTCGAAGGTGCAAGGACGCTCGACATGGCCTGACACCATGAACAGCTTGGTGCCGACATTGTTCGGACGGCCGATGGACGAGAACCAAGCGGCGCCACGGCGCAGGATGGTCGGCGCAACGGCGATGGATTCGACGTTATTGACGGTCGTCGGGCAGCCGTAAAGGCCCATATTGGCCGGGAACGGCGGCTTCAGGCGCGGCTGGCCCTTCTTGCCTTCGAGGCTTTCGAGCAGAGCCGTCTCTTCGCCGCAGATATAGGCACCCGCGCCGTGATGGACGTAGATGTCGAAATCCCAGCCGTTCTTGTTGTTCTTGCCGAGCAGGCCGGCATCGTAACACTCGTCGATGGCCGCCTGCAGCGCCTCACGCTCGCGCATATATTCGCCGCGCACGTAGATATAGGCGGTATGCGCGCCCATGGCGAAACCGGCGATCACGCAGCCTTCGATCAACGTATGCGGATCGTTGCGCAGGATCTCGCGGTCCTTGCAGGTGCCGGGCTCGGATTCGTCGGCATTGACGACGAGGTAATGCGGGCGGCCGTCATTTTCCTTCGGCATGAAGGACCACTTGAGACCCGTCGGGAAGCCTGCGCCGCCGCGACCGCGAAGGCCTGACGCCTTCATCTCGTTGATGATCCAGTCACGGCCCTTTTCGATGATCTGCTTGGTGCCGTCCCAATGGCCGCGCGCTCTCACGCCCTTCAGGGACTTGTCCTTGAGGCCGTAGAGATTGGTAAAGATGCGATCCTGATCTTTTAACATGCTTCACCTCTTACCGCGGCTTCTTGCCGAAGACCTTGATATACTCGGCTTCGCCACCCTTGGCGAGCGCCTCGGCCTGCTTGATCCACTCGTCGCGTTCGATGCGGCCCTTGAAATTCAGATAACCGTCGACCCAGTCGCATTCGGCCTTCTTCCAGCCGGCAATCTGCGCATAGGTAAAGATGCCGAGCTCGTGCAGCGTGCCTTCGATCTTCGGGCCGACGCCGGAAATGAGCTTCAGGTCGTCGGGCGTTGCGGGCTTTTCGATGCCTGCCGGACGATCCTTGGAATCGAGCGACGGCTTCGCAGAGCCCGAAGCTTCCTTTTCGGCGGTCTTCACATTCGCTTCAGCAGCCTTCGGCGCGGTCGCCGGCGTCTTCAGCTTCGGATCGGTTTCCGGGGCGTCCGTCTTCGGCTTGGCGGCGTTGGACGGCGGAACCGGTGCGGCGTCCGCGGCCACTTCGGCCGGCTTGTCGAGATTGGAGCGATCCGGCTTGATCTCTTCCGTCAGCGTCGTCAGGCCGCCGACCGGAACCGACTGGTGACGGTCGATCTGCGGGCCGGTCTTGACGGTGTCGCCCTTGCCTACCTCGAACGTATCGATGATCTCTTCCAGACGCTCGGGCGTCAGGTCCTCATAGGCGTCCTTGAAGATGATGACCATCGGCGCGTTGACGCAGGCGCCCTGACATTCCACTTCTTCCCAGGAGAGTGTGCCGCTCTCATTGGTGTGCAGCGGATCGTGGTGGATTTTCTTGCGGCAGACATCCATCAGCGCTTCCGAGCCGCGCAGCATGCAGGGCGTGGTGCCGCAAACCTGAACGTGGGCGCGCGTGCCGACCGGCTTCAGCTGGAACTGGGTATAGAAGGTCGCCACTTCCATGACGCGGATATAGGCCATATCCAGCATGTCGGCGATTTTTTCGATGGCGGCGCGGGTAACCCAGCCGTCCTGCTCCTGCGCACGCATGAGCAGCGGGATGACCGCCGATTGCTGGCGTCCCTCGGGATATTTCTTGATCGTCTTTTCAGCCCATGCGGTATTTTCCGCATTGAAGGCAAACGCCACGGGCTGGAACTGATCTTCGGCTAGTCGACGAACGGACATACTTCCTCACGCCTTTTCAGTTTAACGTCTCACAACGCGATCTCGCCACCGTGACGAATTCGCAGGCGTAAGCCGCCTTGTCTTTCTGCATGAACACGATGAACTTGCTGCCATTGGGAACCGAGGCCTTGATCTCGTATCCCGACGACAGAAGCTGCTTGATGGTCGAAGAGCCGCCGCTCGACAGCGATATACCGCCCTCGTCCGTCGCCGTCTGGGCGAGAGCGGGGGCAGACATCGCAGCGAGAAAAGCCGGTATGGCCAGCGGCAGACGCATCAGCGGTCGACCTCCCCGAACACGATGTCGAGGGAGCCGAGCACGGCTGTAACGTCAGCAAGCTGATGGCCCTTGCACAGGAAATCCATGGCCTGCAGGTGTGCGTAACCCGGCGCGCGAATCTTGCAGCGATAGGGCTTGTTCGAACCGTCTGCGACCACGTAAACGCCGAACTCGCCCTTCGGCGCTTCGACGGCGGCGTAAACTTCGCCGGCCGGAACGTGGTAACCTTCGGTATAAAGCTTGAAATGGTGGATCAGCGCTTCCATCGAACGCTTCATCTCGCCGCGCTTCGGCGGAACCACCTTGCCGTCCAGCGAGGAGACCGGGCCGATGCGGTGCTTGCCGGACAGAAGATCGACGCACTGCTTCATGATCTTTACGGATTCGCGCATTTCCTGCATGCGGATCAGGTAACGATCATAGCAGTCGCCGTTCTTGCCGACGGGAATGTCGAATTCAAGATCGGAATAGCACTCATAGGGCTGCGCGCGGCGCAAATCCCAGGCAGCGCCCGAGCCGCGCACCATCACGCCCGTGAAACCCCAAGCGAAGGCGTCTTCAAGCGAAACGACGCCGATATCGACGTTACGCTGCTTGTAGATGCGGTTATCGGTCAAAAGGCCTTCGATATTGTCGAGAACGGTCAGGAACGGGTCGCACCACTTGCCGATATCATCGACCAGTTCCGGCGGCAGGTCCTGATGCACGCCGCCCGGACGGACATAGGCCGAGTGCATGCGGGCGCCGCAGGCGCGCTCATAGAACACCATCAGCTTTTCGCGCTCTTCGAAGCCCCAGACCGGCGGCGTCATCGCGCCGACGTCCATGGCCTGCGTCGTGACGTTCATGATGTGCGACAGGATACGGCCGATTTCCGAATAGAGAACGCGGATCAACTGGCCGCGCATCGGGATTTCGAGACCGAGCAGCTTTTCGACGGCGAGCGCGAAAGCGTGTTCCTGGTTCATCGGCGCGACGTAGTCGAGACGGTCGAAATAGGGAACGGCCTGCAGATAGGTCTTGGTCTCGATCAGCTTTTCGGTGCCGCGATGCAGGAGACCGATATGCGGATCGACGCGCTCGACGATTTCGCCGTCCAGTTCCAGAACCAGGCGCAGCACGCCGTGCGCGGACGGATGTTCCGGACCGAAGTTGATCGTGAAATTGCGGACGTTATGCTCAGTCATTCTAGTGCTCCGCCGAGGTGATCATGGCGATGAATTCGGGGCCGGTCATGTTCTGCGTGGTTTCAGCGAAAGAGTAGCTCGAGGGCTTCTCATCCGTGAAAATCTGCGACGCGAACTTGAAACTGGAAGGGTTATCGAAAGCCTGCAGCGAAACGGCGAAATGCTTGCCGTCCTTCGAGCGCCACATCAGCGTGCTGCCGCAGTTCTTGCAGAAGCAGCGCTCACCCCATTCCGACGAGGAATAGACGCCGAGGTTCTCTTCGTTTTCGACGGAGATATCAGCGCATTCGACAGCCAGAAACGCACCGCCGGACCAGCGGCGGCACATGGAGCAATGGCAAACGCCGAATTCGCGGGCACCGATGACGGCATTGAGGCCGACGGCGCCGCAAAGACATTGCGCATGCTCTGTCGCGGGGGCTTGGCTCATTGCTTGGCCTTTTCGTCGCCCGGGAGAACATATTCGGTTCCTTCCCACGGGGAGAGGAAATCGAAGTTGCGGAATTCCTGCTTCAGTTCGACCGGTTCATAAAGAACCCGTTTCAGCACGTCATCGTAACGCACTTCCACAAAGCCGGTAACCGGAAAATCCTTGCGCAGCGGATGGCCTTCGAAACCGTAATCCGTGAGGATGCGGCGGAGATCCTTATGGCCTTCGAACGGAATGCCATACATGTCCCAGGCTTCGCGCTCGAACCATTCCGCGCCCATGTAAACGGGGGTCGAAGACGGTACGCCCTCGTCTTCCGCCACCTGCAGCTTGACGCGAACGCGCAGGTTCTGGCGCGGCGACAACAGGTGATAGACGACATCGAAACGCTTTTCGCGCTGCGGCCAGTCGACGCCGCAAATATCGATGATGTTGACGAAACCGCACTGCACGTCGTCACGCAGGAAGGTCAAAAGCGCGATCACGCTTTCAGGCGTCGTGTTCAGCGTCAGCTCGCCATAGGCGATATCGGCCGACACCACGAGGGAACCGCGCGCTTCCTTAACGTAAGCAGCAAGATCGTTGAGAGCTTCGCTCATTCTTAATCCGTCCTTTGCCCTTAGCGCTCGATCGTACCGGTACGACGAATCTTCTTCTGCAGCAGAAGCACGCCGTAAAGCAGCGCCTCCGCCGTGGGGGGACAGCCCGGAACGTAGATATCCACCGGCACGACGCGGTCGCAGCCGCGCACCACGGCGTAGGAATAGTGGTAATAGCCGCCGCCATTGGCGCAGGAGCCCATGGAGATGACGTAACGCGGCTCAGGCATCTGGTCATAGACCTTGCGCAGAGCCGGCGCCATCTTGTTGGTCAGCGTGCCGGCGACGATCATCACGTCGGACTGGCGCGGTGAGGCGCGCGGTGCGACGCCGAAGCGCTCCATGTCATAACGCGGACCGGACGCCTGCATCAGGCCTTCGACGGCGCAGCAGGCGAGACCGAACTGCATCCACATCAGCGAGCCGGTACGCGCCCAGGTGATCAGCTCGTCGGTCGAGGTAACGAGAAAGCCCTTGTCGGCCAGCTCGTCATTGATTTCCGTGAAGTAGGCGTCGTTGCTGCCAACCGGCTTGCCGGTCGAGGGATCGATGATCCCCTTCGGCTGCGGCGCAACGAGCGTGGTGTTGTTCTGGCTCATGCCCATTCCAGCGCTCCCTTCTTCCACTCATAGATAAAGCCGATGGTGAGAACGATGAGGAACACCATCATCGACCAGAAACCGAACCAGCCCATCTCGCCGAAAGACACCGCCCATGGGAACAGGAAGGCGACTTCCAGATCGAATATAATGAACAGAATCGATACCAGATAAAAGCGGATATCGAACTTCATGCGGGCGTCGTCGAAGGCGTTGAAACCGCACTCGAAAGCGGAGAGCTTTTCCGGGTCCGGCGCCTTGTAGGCGACAGCGAAAGGCGCAATGAGAAGCGCCAGGCCGATGACGAGAGCGATACCGATGAAGATTGCGATCGGAATGTAGGAACTGAGGAGTTCAGTCATGGTCTCTTCCCTGCCCGGCCGGGTGCCGGACCTGCCTTTGTGACCCGAAGTCTCAAAGAGCGCACAAATATGTTGCAACGCCAAAGTCGTTAGCGCAGCCGCGCTCTCTCTGCAAGAGTTTAGGCACCATTTCAAGACACCTGCCGCATTGATTGGCAACAATATTGCCGGAATTGACGCAAATTTGGGCCACAATTCCGGCCTAAGCCCCTCAAATACAATAATAATCGATTGAACGACGCAACCGCAAAAAAGTCACACGAATTTTACGTCCGGATGGCGGTGAAGTGACGATATTCGGGAATCGAAACTTGACTAAAAAATGCAGGAAAAATCGCGTTTAAAAAGCCCGGAATCAGGTGCCGGAATCGTCAATAGGCGAGCGCGCAAACCGCGCGTCGATCTGTTTTTGAGGAGACATTTCAGGACAAAGAAATGGCGCGAGTGACGGGGCTCGAACCCGCGACCTCCGGCGTGACAGGCCGGCACTCTAACCGACTGAGCTACACCCGCGCACCACAGACATTCATCTGCGTTTTCCGAGGGACAGGATGGCGCGAGTGACGGGGCTCGAACCCGCGACCTCCGGCGTGACAGGCCGGCACTCTAACCGACTGAGCTACACCCGCATCTCCTGACGACAGGAACCAGTCCTGCCGCTCGAACCAGCCTCGGCTGTTCGATGAGCGGCTAACTACGGCGTTCGTGCGGGGGTGTCAAGCAGGTTTCACGACAAAAGAATAAGCTTCTTCATTTTGATCGGGAAAAACCGGAAGGCCTTGGAACGCGATTGCGGCAAACGCCCTGTTTTGTGGGCTTTTCCCAACGAAAACAAAAAACTTGTCCACAGCCGCAGGCTTCCGTAACGGGATTTCCACATGGTCATCAAGGCGTCCTCGGGTCTTGTCTCAGGTAAAAAGCCCGCAGTTCCCGGCTTTTTGCCCCCGCCCCCCGGCGACGGAAAATTCTCTCAGCAAAAAAAACAAAAAAACTTCACAAAAGCCCTTGCGGTTTTTTTCCGATCCGAATACATCACGGCCACCGACGCGGCGGACATGATCCGAGACACGCGAAGGGCGATTAGCTCAGTTGGTAGAGCGCCTCGTTTACACCGAGGATGTCGGGAGTTCGAGTCTCTCATCGCCCACCATTTTCCCAGAAGATTTAAATATCACCCGTCAAACCGAGATCCTTCGTGTTTGCTTTCGCGATGCGATAAGCCCTCGAGTATTCGGAATTATCGCCCCCTGCCCTTACTGCGGTCGGTAAAGCGTCGTCATGATTCCCAACCGCTGGAATCGCTTTTCTCCAGTTACACCATGCCAAATCGGCACTGCTGTTCCATATTCCGACAGCTTGACCACCCCCTGTATCAGCCCGCAACATACCGGAAAATAAGGAAGATTCAGACTTTCTAAAGAGATTTCAGGCATTGTTTGCGCACCGTTTCATGATGAACGGTTGAACTGATGGATGAAACCATGTCGATCGACGCGTTTGTAACACTCGCGCTTATTGCGCTGCCTGTTTATATTTTTTTCCGCTGGGTCCAGCAGGACTCGGAAAAACAAGATACTCCCAAAAGCAAGAATTCCCTGGGGCGGTGATCCGTTACGATCGATCCGCAGCATTTTCCCGGATGGCCTCCGGACGAAATCCTCCACAATCCGATATCGAAGCGGCAATGCCGATTTTAACGGCTTGCATCGTCAGGCATCGTGCAAGCTCGGGAAACCCGGCCAAGGAGGCCCTCGCCGTACAAAAAAGCCGGGCATAGCCCGGCTTTTCTCATTTGCGGCGCCAATCGGCTCGATCAGTTGATCGCCTTCATATTGACGGTGAAAAACAGCGTTTCGCCGGAAGAATCGTCCACGCCGTCATTGTCGGTCACGGCATAGGCCGTTCCCGCCTTGTCAAAGGCGAAGCCTTCCAGCTTGTCGACGACATAACCGTTGGTCTGGGCCTTGAGGTCGGGCAGGAAGTCATGGGCTTCCTGCTTGGCCACCAGCGGCAGTTCGCCGCCGATCTTGCCCGGCTTCAGGTCCGCGATCGCAACACGGTAGAGCTTCTTGATCTTGGCCTTGTCGCCGATCTGGTTGTCGCGCTCGACGATATAGACATAGTCGCCCTGCGCGGCGATTTCGGAGAGGCCGACCCAGCCTGCCTCGGTCTTGTCGAGCGGGTAACGCACGGCGCCCCATTCCTTGGACTTCGGATTGTAGGAGACGAGCTTGACGAAGCCCTTCTCGTCCGTGCCCCACTCACGCTGTACGGCCATCCACAGCGTCGCGTCGTCGCCCTTGCCGATCATCGTTACGCCTTCGAAACCGAAGCGGGTGTCGCCGGCGAGAAGTTCCTTCGGCAATGCGATCTCAGCCTTGATCTCGCCCTTGGCGTTGACGTTATAGAGCGCGTGCGGAACGAGCTTGGCGCTGTCGCCTTCAGAAGCCAGCCAGAAACCGCCCTTGCCGTCCAGCGTGATGCCTTCGATGTCGAGCTTCTGGGCGGCGATGCCGTCACGCTTGACGCGCAGGACGCTGGTGATGGTAGCGGGCTTTTTCGTCGCATCGATGGTGAAGATCGACGGCTGGTTGCCATAGACCGAGTCGGAGACGGCATAAAGAATGCCGGGCTTTTCGGCATCGCCGACCAGACCCGAAAGAGCGCCCCAGCCGATCGGTGCACCATCGACGGTGGCGGAAACGAGCTGCGGATAGGCTGCTTCACCTTCACCGCGTTCATAGAGCATGACATGCGAGCGGACGCCGCCGTCTTCGATCAGATCGACCTCATTGGCCGTGGCAAGGAGGTTACGCGACGGGATGGCGACAGCGCCTTCCGGCGAAACGCCTGAAGGCAGGAGCTGCGTCAGTTCCGGTTCCTTGCCGGTGTCCTTGTAGACAGCGACGACAGAGGCACGTTCGGACAGCACGAAGAAATATTTCTGGTCGCCGAAAGTCGCCGCTTCCAGACCTTCAGGCTCGATGCCCTTGGCCTTGGAGCGCTTTTCCGGATAGTGGCCGATGGCCGCAACCGCGTGTTCGAGCGAGGAGCCGGATTCATAGACGAGCTTGCCGGTCTTGTCGAAGATGGTGAAGCCACGCGAACCGCCCTGCCAGTCGCCCTCATTGGCGATGACGATACGGTCATTGTCCAGCCACTTCACGGCGTCCGGCTCGCGCTTGCGGCCTTCCTGCTTGTCGGTGAACTTCAACTGGCCATCGGTCTTCGTATCGATGCCTTCAAGATCGACCTTGCCGGCGGAGAAATGCGTCTTCACCGTGCCGGTCTTGCCGTCGAGAATGACGATATGATTGTTTTCCTGAAGCGTCAGCGCGATCTCGCCATTGGCGTTGATCGACACGAATTCCGGCTCCGGATCCTCTGGGGAAATTTCGGCAAGGCCGGTGAGTTCGATCTTCTTCAGGGTCGCGCAATCGGCAACGCCGTCCTTCAGGCCGACAGTCACCAGATAACCGGCTGGCATCTGCGGCAGGGCGCCTTCGTTCACCTCTTCATCGCGCTCGTTTTCAATGGCGATGGCGGCGAAGGTCTTGTCCGGGGAAACGGCGACGGAATCGGGCTGGCCGCCGAGATCACAGCTTGCTTCGATCTTCTTGGTAGCAATATCGACCGTCACCAGCTTGCCGGACGGCTTGGCGCGATTTTCCGACGTATTGACGCCGGCCAGGACCTTGACACCTGCGACGGCAACGGAGGTCGGCTCGCCCTCGAGCAGCAGCGCGCCGCCGGCCTTGGGAGCCTTGGCGTCGGTGATGTCGATGAAACCGATGCCGCCAAGCGGGCTGTCCGAATAGATCAGCGTCTTGCCGTCTTCGCTGGCGGTAATGATTTCAGCCGAGGTGACGGACTTGGCGTCCTTGTCCGCGGGAAGGTTTTTCGCCACCGGGAAAGATGCGATGCGGTTGAAAACCGGCTCGGCAGCGGCCGGGATGGCTGCGGACGTAAGCAGCGCAGCGGTCAAAGCCATTTGAGAAAATCGGAACGCCATTTTAATCCCCCTTGGGTCCAGAAATACCCCAAGGCTTCTGCGTTACAGACATGACAGTGGCATGACACTTCCTGACCGCTGAATCAAAAAGCCCGGCCTAGAAGGCCGGGCTTTCGTGTTTATGCCCACATTCCGCGTAGAAAAACGCCGTGTGTCCGGATGGAAGCTACACAGGCGCTTCCCTGCTTTCATTCACATCTTGACCGGGAAAACCCGGCCTGTCCGAAAAGAGCTTTTCGAAACACCGCCCGCTTTTGGCGGCGATGTGACGGCGTCAGGGCGTCAAAACATGTTTCCTCGTGAACCTGAAAAGCCGCCCGCCCGCCGCCGGGCGTTGCGGCTTTCCGGAAACCTTACGAGTTGACGGCATCCTTCAGGCCCTTGCCTGCGGAAAACTTCGGTACGTTGCGAGCCGGGATATCGACTTCAGCACCCGTGGAAGGGTTACGGCCCTTGGAGGCTTCACGACGGCTGACGGAGAAGCTGCCGAAGCCGGCCAGGCGAATGTCGCCACCGTTCTTCAGTTCGCCCTGTACAGTTTCGAATACAGCATCAACAGCGGAAGCAGCATCTGCCTTCGTGAGACCAGCCTTTTCGGCAACAGCAGAGACGAGCTCGTTCTTGTTCATGTTTCCACCCCTTTCAATGGTTTGAAACGACTCAAATTAAGCCGGCGCAGAATACGTTCGCATCCGCGCGCAGCAACCCAAAAGCGCTGGAATCGCCTGAAAAACAAGGGGTCTGCGTTTTTTTTCACAAAAAAGGCCGACATTTCTGCCGGCCTTCCACATATTCGTGCCAAATTCGCATCACTTGTGCGCAGCTTTACGCCACATGCGCCTTCAGACACCTAACACATTGAATCTATGCAGCAGCCGTCGCGAAAGGCGATTCCCGCCCCTCGCGACGATGCATTATCAATGCGCGATGGTCTGGCTGCCGTCGTCGACGCCTTCGACGGTTGCGATCACCGGCGTCTCGATGCTGCCGTCCCACTCGATGGGCTCCGGCTGGCGGATAAGGGCGTGCTTGATGACCTCGCCCATGCGCGACACCGGGATGATTTCCATCTCGTTCTTCACATTGTCCGGAATCTCCGCCAGGTCCTTGGCGTTTTCTTCCGGGATCAGCACCTTCTTGATGCCACCGCGAAGGGCCGCAAGCAGCTTTTCCTTCAAGCCGCCGATCGGCAGCACGCGACCACGAAGCGTGATCTCGCCCGTCATCGCCACATCCTTCGAGACCGGGATGCCGGTCATGATGGAGACGATGGCGGTGGCCATGGCAACACCGGCGGACGGTCCGTCCTTCGGGGTTGCCCCTTCCGGAACGTGCACGTGGATGTCGCTCTTGTCGAAGCGCGGCGGCTCGATGCCGAAGTCCACGGCGCGCGAACGGACATAGGATGCCGCCGCCGAAATGGATTCCTTCATCACTTCCTTGAGGTTGCCGGTAACCGTCATGCGGCCCTTGCCCGGCATCATCACGCCTTCGATGGTGAGCAACTCACCGCCAACTTCCGTCCAGGCAAGACCCGTGACGACGCCGACCTGATCCTCGCGCTCGGCCTCGCCATGGCGGAACCGCGGAACGCCCAGATAATCCGGCACGTTGGCAGCGGTGACCTCCACGGACTTGACCTTGCCCTTGATGATCTCGGTGACAGCCTTGCGCGCCAGCTTCATCAGCTCGCGTTCGAAGCTGCGCACACCGGCTTCACGGGTATACTGCTGGATGACGACCATCAGGGCATCATCGGTAACCGAGAACTCTTCCGGACGCAGGGCATGTTCCTTGATCGCCTTCGGCAACAGGTGACGCTTGGCGATTTCGCGCTTTTCGTCTTCCGTGTAACCGGCGATGCGGATCACTTCCATGCGGTCCATCAGGGGACCCGGAATGTTCAGCGTGTTGGCCGTGGTCACGAACATCACGTCGGACAGGTCGTATTCCACTTCAAGGTAATGGTCCATGAAGGTGGAGTTCTGTTCCGGATCGAGCACCTCGAGCAGGGCCGACGACGGATCGCCACGGAAATCCATACCCATCTTGTCGATTTCATCGAGCAGGAAGAGCGGGTTCGCCTTCTTGGCCTTCTTCATCGACTGGACGATCTTGCCCGGCATGGAGCCGATATAGGTACGGCGGTGACCGCGGATTTCCGCCTCGTCACGCACGCCGCCAAGCGCCATACGCACATATTCGCGGCCGGTCGCCTTGGCGATCGACTTGGCGAGCGAGGTCTTGCCGACGCCGGGAGGGCCGACGAGGCACAGGATGGGTCCGCGGATCTTCGAGGCGCGCGCCTGTACGGCGAGATACTCGACGATGCGTTCCTTGACCTTGTCGAGACCGAAATGATCCTGATCGAGGATTTTCTCGGCGGCGTTGAGGTCGGCCTTGATCTTCGACTTCTTGCCCCAGGGCAGACCGAGCAGCCAGTCCAGATAGTTGCGCACGACGGTCGCTTCCGCGGACATCGGGCTCATCTGGCGAAGCTTCTTCATTTCCGCCTCGGCCTTTTCCTTGGCCTCCTTGGAAAGCTTGGTCTTGGCGATGCGCTCTTCCAGTTCGGCCATCTCGTCACGGCCGTCCTCGCCGTCGCCGAGTTCCTTCTGGATCGCCTTCATCTGTTCGTTCAGGTAATATTCACGCTGCGTCTTCTCCATCTGGCGCTTGACGCGCGAGCGGATGCGCTTTTCGACCTGGAGCACGGAAATTTCGCCTTCCATGAAGCCGAGCGCCTTTTCAAGCCGCTGCTTCACGCTGACGGTTTCCAGCATTTCCTGCTTTTCAGTGATCTTGATCGACAGGTGCGAAGCGACCGTATCGGCCAGTTTCGAATAATCGTCGATCTGGCCGGCAGCGCCGACAACCTCGGGCGAAATCTTCTTGTTGAGCTTCACATAGCTCTCGAATTCAGACACGACCGAACGCGACAGCGCCTCGATCTCGACCGGATCTTCGGCAGGCTCCTGCAACGGCGTCGCAGTGGCTTCATAGAAGTCTTCACGGCCGGTGTAGCTGTCGATCTGGGCGCGGCCCTTGCCTTCCACCAGCACCTTCACGGTGCCGTCGGGAAGCTTCAGAAGCTGCAGGACATTGGCGACCGTGCCGACCTTGTGGATGGCCTCCGGGGCCGGATCGTCATCGCTGGCGTTGATCTGGGTGACAAGCATGATCTGCTTGTCCGAACCCATGACTTCCTCGAGCGCACGGATGGATTTTTCCCGCCCGACGAACAGGGGAACGATCATATGCGGGAAAACGACAATGTCGCGCAGGGGAAGTACCGGATAGGTACCGCCAGATGCCGCAGACGTGATGTTCGTCATATCATTTCCTTTCCATGGTCCCTTTCGGGACACTTTGCCGGACAGCTTGGGGCATCCGGCACATTCATTTCTCGAGACTGAAAGTGGAGTTTCGAAACACCGATTTCAAGTCGCCGGAACAGACGGTCCCGCTAAGCCGCAAGACCGTGAAATTCAACAAAACCCAGCGCCGGCTAGTACTCCCGACATTTCCGGTTATCCCGAAGGACATGGGAACCGGGTCGCCGACGGGAATTCACATTTCCGTCATATCGCGCTGCAAATCAGTTGTAAGACTTTATCAGCAAAGCGCAATCCGCTCCAAACGCAAAATCGGGCTTCGCCAAGTTAGGCGCAAGTTTCACACCCGGCGACAACAGAAAAGGCCCGCACGGAGGCGGGCCTTCTAACTTCATCGAAGCACCGGACCGGCCGATCAGGCCGAAACGTTGGTCTTTTCTTCCTGACGGTCCGCATAGATGTAGAGCGGACGCGCAAGGCCGCTGACGACCTCGTCGGAAATGACCACTTCGCGCACGCCTTCAAGCGTCGGCAGTTCGAACATGGTATCCAGAAGGATTTTTTCCATGATCGAGCGCAGGCCGCGGGCGCCGGTCTTGCGGGTGATCGCCTTGCGGGCGATTTCGCGCAGCGCGTCCTCGTGGAAGGTCAGCTCCACATCTTCCATCTCGAACAGGCGCTGATACTGCTTGACCAGCGCGTTCTTCGGCTCGGACAGGATCTGGATCAGCGCATCCTCGTCGAGGTCTTCCAGCGTGGCGAGAACCGGCAGACGGCCGATGAATTCCGGGATGAGACCGAACTTCACCAGATCTTCAGGCTCCAGCTCGCGCAGAACCTCGCCGACGCGGCGATCGTCTTCCGCCTTGACGGTCGCACCGAAGCCGATCGAGGTCTTTTCACCACGGGCCGAGATGATCTTGTCGAGGCCGGCAAATGCGCCGCCGCAGATGAACAGGATGTTGGTCGTATCCACCTGCAGGAATTCCTGCTGCGGATGCTTGCGGCCGCCCTGCGGCGGAACGGAAGCGACCGTGCCTTCCATGATCTTCAGAAGCGCCTGCTGAACACCCTCGCCCGACACGTCGCGCGTGATGGACGGGTTGTCCGACTTGCGGGAAATCTTGTCGACTTCGTCGATATAGACGATGCCGCGCTGGGCGCGCTCGACATTGTAATCCGCAGCCTGCAACAGCTTCAGGATGATGTTTTCCACGTCCTCGCCGACATAACCGGCTTCGGTCAGCGTCGTTGCATCCGCCATGGTAAAGGGAACGTCGAT
Organism: Agrobacterium sp. 22-221-1; assembly: GCF_053522445.1. Lineage (NCBI taxonomy): Bacteria > Pseudomonadati > Pseudomonadota > Alphaproteobacteria > Hyphomicrobiales > Rhizobiaceae > Agrobacterium > Agrobacterium sp. 22-221-1. The sequence continues at coordinate 235,425 of NZ_JBNWCL010000001.1, read as the reverse complement.
GATGCGGGCGAGCGTCTGGGCAAGATAGGTCTTGCCGCAGCCCGTCGGGCCGACGAGCATGATGTTCGACTTCGCAAGCTCGACATCGCCATTCTTGGAGGCGTGCGCGAGGCGCTTGTAGTGGTTGTGAACGGCAACAGACAGGATCTTCTTCGCCTGCTTCTGGCCGATGACGTATTCGTCGAGGATCTTGATGATATCCTGCGGGGTAGGAACACCCTCGCGCGACTTCACCATCGACGTCTTGTTCTCCTCGCGGATGATGTCCATGCACAATTCGACGCATTCATCGCAGATGAATACCGTCGGTCCGGCAATGAGTTTCCGGACTTCGTGCTGGCTCTTGCCGCAGAATGAACAATAGAGTGTATTCTTAGAGTCGCCGCCGTTGCTGCCGCTGACTTTGCTCATATCTCTTTCCTTCCAGCACGCCGCAGGTCCGCCAAACGGATCGCGGTCAACTTACCGCCCGCCGATACGGCAGCCCTTGGGGTGCATCGCCGTATCCGCCTCGTTTCCCGGGGTACTAACCGGTATCAGATACATGAGCTGACAACCGGCTGCAACGAATTCCCCATCAAACCAAAGGCCACGTCATAAAAATTCAACATAGCCTTTATATATACTAATATCGCTTTCTGTTGCGGTTGAAAGCCCCGAAATTACTTTTGCGGGTTCAAACAAACGTCAAAAAGCGGCGCGCCTCAATTCGCGGCGGCGCCTTCGATTTCCTGGCGCGAGGTCAGGATCTTGTCGATCACGCCCCAGTCCTTCGCCTCGTCTGCATCCATGAAGTGGTCGCGATCAAGGGTTTTTTCAACCTCTTCGAGCGTACGGCCGGTGTGCTTCACGTAGACTTCATTGAGGCGACGCTTCATCTTGATGATGTCGCGGGCGTGGCGCTCGATGTCCGATGCCTGTCCCTGGAAACCGCCGGAAGGCTGGTGCACCATGATGCGGGCGTTCGGGGTTGCAAAGCGCATTCCCTTTTCACCGGCGGCAAGAAGCAGCGAACCCATGGATGCAGCCTGACCGACGCAGAGCGTGGACACCGCAGGACGGATGAACTGCATCGTATCGTAGATCGCCATGCCGGCGGTCACGACGCCACCTGGCGAATTGATGTAGAGTGCGATTTCCTTCTTCGGGTTTTCAGCCTCGAGGAAAAGCAGCTGCGCGCAGACGAGCGAAGCCATCTGGTCTTCCACCGGGCCGGTGAGGAAAATGATGCGCTCCTTGAGAAGACGGGAAAATATGTCGTAGGAGCGTTCGCCGCGATTGGTCTGCTCAACGACCATCGGCACCAGAGCCATGGCGGTATCAACTGGATTTTTCATGTCCGTCCTTTGTCAAACTCTGCCCTTCGCGAAAAACCGCTCCGGAATCACTTCTAACCTTCATACTCCCTACATAGAGTGTCCCTGCCCCGTACTTCAAGACACGAAGCCGCATATCCTTAACGGCTCAACAGCGTTTGCAGGCCTTTCGGGCCGAGGTTGACAGGGCTTTCGGACCGGGCGGCGCCAGCCGGGCCTCTTTCCCTCGCTGCCACCATTTTTTTACTATGGCAGGCGACGACGGCAAAAATCGCCCGCCATGCACAGATATAACTTCTCACCGGCAAGAACTCGTTAGTATTTGCTGCCGATACTGGCCAGCGAATTTCCGGTTCCCGTTGGGGAATGGGCCCATCCGGGCGAAATGGCAGCTCAACAATTCCAGCGGGCATAACGCACCTCGTGCGAGAGAGCCCGCTTTTACCGCATGATGGCGCAGATAGGATTTTGCAATGCTGGATGCAAAGACGAGCACGCTACTGTGGGCGGCGGAGACGCTCACCCTTGCCGTGCTTTTGGGAACGCTGTGGCTGCACCGCCCTTCCCGCCGGCATAATCTCTATTTCGCGGCCGGTTTCCTCACCACGGGCATCGGCACGATAATGGTGGCGCTTCGCGGGGATATTTCCAGTTTTCTGTCCATCCAGGTCGGCAATACGCTGGCACTTTCCGCCTTCGGTTTCTGGCTTGCGGGCCTGCTGTGCTTCGAACAGCGGAAAATCGGCGGCTGGGTCGCCATTCCGGCTCTGCTGTGGATCGCCGGAATGTTCCTGCCGCCCGTGCGTGAAAACATGGTGGCCCGCATCCTGCTTTATCATGCCAGTGCGGCCACCGGTTATTTCATGCTCGCCGGCGTCCTTCTGGCCAGCAAGGCGCGCGCCTCACGCAGCCGCCGGGTTCTGGCCGCGATCCTGGTCCTGCAGGCTTTTGCCGGGGCGTTCGTCGCATCCATCGTCATCCCGGCCAATGCCGCGGCCCCCAACGCCATTCCGCTGACATCCGCGCTTGCCTTTTCCGGCATGCTCGGCTTCACGGCCATCATCATGATCAGCGCCAAGATCATCATGGAAGACACGGAGATTCGTCTCCACCGGCTGGCCATGACCGATCATCTGACCGGCGTTCTCAACCGTCGCGGTCTGCTGGAGGAGTTCGAGCGTATCAAGAAAAGGTCGCCGGCCTCCAGCCGTTACGTGGCGCTGGTGCTGTTCGATATCGATCATTTCAAGAAGATCAACGACAGATACGGCCACCAGTCCGGCGATGCGGTACTCGTTCATTTCTGTCATATCGCGCAGCGCGCAATCGGCGATCGCGGCCTTTTCGTCAGGATGGGAGGCGAGGAATTCGCGCTGGTTGCCGAAGTGGAAAGCCCTTCCAGCACGGCGACGCTTGCGGAAGCCATCCGCAGCAATCTGCGCCTTTCGAAGATCAGTTCGCGCGGTGAAGCCATCGAGGTGACCACCAGCGTCGGCATATCCGAAGCCATGATCAAGGATGCCGATCTCAATACGATGATGACGGAAGCCGACCGCGCGCTCTATGCCGCCAAAAAGGCCGGGCGCAACCGGACCGTCATCCACGTCAATTCGGCCAATGTCGTCGTGCCCGCCTCGGACCGCGACGAAAATCCGATGGATAACAATGCCGACCGCCAGGTCGCGGCGCTGAACCGGATATCCGCCATCGCCAGCCGATGACGATGCAACCACCCAGTGACAGACATAGAATATCCGGAGGGGATTTCCCTCCCTTCCCAAAGCGCCGCGCGCGGAATAGACCATGGGCATGACAGCGACATTTCCCTTTCTCAAAATCGATCCCGCCACCCGCCGCGTTTCCCTTGATGCCCGCGACCCGGCTTTCTACAACGATCCGAACCCGGTCTATGCGGCCCTGCACGCTGAATGTCCCACCTTCTACTGGGAAGAACAGCGGCAATGGTTTTTCACCGGATACGACCATGTGAGCGCGCTTTTGCGCGACCGCCGCTTCGGACGGCAGATCCTGCATGTGGCAAGCCGCGAAGAGATCGGCCTGGCGGAGCCGCTCGAACATGTGAAGCATTTCGATGCCGCCGAGCAGCATTCGCTTCTGGAGCTCGAGCCGCCGGAGCATACGCGGCTGCGCACGCTCATCAACCGCGCCTTCGTGTCGCGGCATGTCGACAAGATGAAGCCGGAAATCGAGGAACTCTCCAACCGTCTGATCGACGCCTTCGAAGCAAATGGCGAGACGGAACTGCTCTCTTCCTATGCCGACATCATCCCGGTGACGATGATCGCCCGCATGATCGGCATTCCCGAGGAAATGGGGCCGCAGCTTCTGAAATGGTCGCATGCCTATGTCGGCATGTATATGTTCAAGCGCACGCCGGAAGACGAGCTGCTGGCCGACAGGGCCGCGCATGAATTTTCAGACTATGTGCGCAGCGTGATCGCGGAGCGGCGAGCGGAGCCGAAGGACGATCTGCTGAGCCACATGATCCACACGGAACATAAGGGCCAGTATCTGACCGACGACGAGCTCGTCTCCACCACCATCGTGCTGCTGAATGCCGGGCACGAGGCGACCGTGCACCAGATCGGCAATTCCGTGCGCATCATTCTGGAAAGCGGCATCTCCCCCGAGACGCTGTTTAACGACGATGCCGCCACGGAACGGACGGTGGAAGAAACCCTGCGCATCTGCGCGCCGGTTCATATTTTCCAGCGCTGGGTTCTGGAACCCGTCGAAATCGACGGCATCGCGTTCAAGCGCGGCGACAAGGTCAGCCTCATCCTCGCCGCCGCCAATCTCGATCCGGCAAAATTTTCCGATCCGCTAACCTTCCGGCCGGACCGCAACGAGGGCGCCAACGTCTCCTTCGGCGCCGGCATCCATTTCTGCATCGGCGCGCCGCTGGCGAGGCTGGAGCTCAATCTTGCCCTGCCGCTGCTTTTCAAACGCCTGCCGGGCCTGAAGATCGCCGAGCGGCCGAGGATCAAGGATGTCTATCATTTCCATGGTCTGGAGCGGCTCGATCTGGCGTGGTGAAGTAGTTTTTTTATCATCCCCGATGCGCTATGGTATTTTCGTCCAATAGTGATGAGGCAAATGCCTTGGCAACCAAGTCGAAGAAAAAAACGGATATGACGCCGCCCCCTCCGGTCGTTTTTACCGAACTGGAGGCGCATCTTGAGAGACTATCGCGTCAATTGGATGCGGTGGGTCTTTCGGAGAGTAAATCGGGCTCTGTTCCACACGAAAAACGCCGACGCGTTCCGGGCCGTTTTAAGGGCGTGCTCGTGGTAGGGCCTGAGTTCTTCGAACCGCTGACGGAAGACGAACTTAAAGAGTTCGCGACCGAATGAAATATCTACTGGATACCCATGCACTGCTTTGGTGGCTGAATGACCATGACCGGCTTTCGCCGGATGCGCGCGAAATCATCAGCGACCCCAATAATGACCTCTATGTGAGCGCGGCTTCAGCATGGGAAATTGCCACGAAATTTGCACGAGGTCGTTTGCCCGGTGCGTCGCTCATACTTCCCGATTTTGCGGGTGTGATTGAACAGGAGGGCTTTCTCGAACTTCCCATCAACAGCGCTCATATGGTTCGAAGCGCCATGCTGCCGGGCGAACACCGCGATCCGTTCGATCGAATTCTTGCGGCTCAATCTATTTTGGAAAACATGGCATTGATATCTATCGACGAGAAAATTCCATCGCTCGGCGTCATGACACGCTGGTAGCGCGCCATCAGAGCCGGATGACATAATCCTTGCGTGTCGTTTCCACCACCTCCCAGGTGCCCGTAAAGCCCGGACGCAGGATAACGCGGTCGCCCGGCCTCAGATCGCGCGGCGCACCGCCGTCTTCGGTCAGGATGGAGTGGCCTTCGAGAATGTTGAAATATTCCCACTCGTCATAGACCACCCGCCATTTGCCGGGCGTGGACTGCCAGATGCCGGCATAGATGCCGCCGGGCGCTTCTTCGAGATTCCATGTGGTGAATTTGGGATCGCCGGAAATCAGTCTTTCCGGCGCTGGCGCACCGTATTCCAGCTCTGCGACATCATCGAAGGACAGAAAATTCGTCATGACGTCCCCTGTCCATCAAATATGGTTGGCCATATAGCTTTGCTCAATTGTGAGCGCTTCGTCAAATAGTCTTGGGTGTGCCGGTTGGGCGTTGCCGCTGAGGAAACGAGACGCCTACTCCATCTTCGTCCAGCCGAAAACCAGCCAGGTGTATTTCGATTTCTTGTCGGGTTCGGCGGTGTACGTCATCTGTATATCGCCATCCTTCGCGTAAATATCGAGCCGGGGCGCGGTATCCAGCTTCAGCCACAGCGAACTCTTGTCAAAGGACCAGGTGCCGCACCAGACGCATGAACCTGAGGGATCGCCGGGTTGATGGAAATTGTAACGACCGTCCGCCGTGATCTCCAGATAATCAAACGCGGAATAAAATGTCGTCACCGTCTCCTGGAAGAGTGTCGCATCCGCTTCCTGCTGGGCGGTGGGCTCAGTCTTCATGTCGCGCGGCGGGCGGCTGGTCGCGCCGGTGAGCTTCCATTTTCCGACAAAATCCTGCTGCGTCGGGAAATATTCCGCCTCTGCTTTTGCCGGCGAAACCGAAGCTACGACCGGTATATCAGCCGTACCCGCGACCCCGATTGTAAGGAGAAGGGTGACAATACGGAGCATTTTCATATGGCGTATCTTTCGCGATGGGACTGCAGGGGCCTGTTCTAGGCGGATTCGGCGCTTTGAGTAAGATGGTCGCGGATGAAGGGAAGCAGCGCACCGTTCAACCTGGCACCGAGGTTTTCTCCACAGACCGGTGGAAACTGGCAGCGTAAGACCTCAGTTTCCCGCTGATTTCGCGAGCGCGATGAACAGGAGGATCACCGCAAGAAACTCGATGGGAAGTCGCCAGCGGCTCAATCGGACCCATCTGGCCGCAGCATTGGAAGCGGCCGTTGCGTCACCGGCCAATCCCGTCTCAAACCGAAGCGCCATTGGGATGAAATATGCAAAGGACCAGATCCGCGCGACAAGATGCGCGGCGAGTGCGGACCATATCCAGACGCGAATTGCAGGATGAGCCCATGTCAGCCAGACAGCGAGGAGCAAGGCCACCTCAAACAGCCCGTGAGCGGGACCCCAGAAAAGCTTTCGGTCGATCCCGCCCCGTTCAGGCTGGATCAGCATCGGCTGCGAAGGCCACACCTTATCGACAAGAAGCGTCTCGTAGATGCCGCCACCCAGCCCGACGCTCCCAAGAACAGCGGCGACGACAATCGCGTAGAAAACTAGCGGATCGAACATCTCTCACCTCTTCCAGAAAACGCCCTGACGCCTGCGAGAGCATGTTCGGCCAGCACGCATTTTCCACTTTTCGACGCTCCCAGGCGTAAGCGGCACATTTAACGCTGGCGAAATCACATCCGGCCGATTATCTTGATAACTATCATTTCTTAATTATTGAGATATTCAAATGTCAAGAGATATCCTGGATCGCCGGTTGACCGACGTACTTCGCCAGGCCAGCGCGCAATCATTGCTCATCAGCCAATCCATCGCGGCAAAAGCTCGGATGAACACCACCGATCTGGAGTGTCTGGACATCCTTCAGATGCAGGGCCAGGCAAGTGCGGGTGAACTTGCGAGATCGACCGGCCTGACGACCGGAGCGGTGACGGCGCTACTCGACCGGCTGGAGAAGGCCGGCTTCATAAGACGTTTGCCCGACCCTGAGGATCGTCGGCGCGTGCTGGCGGCGCCTCATCCCGAAAAAATGCGGGAATTGTTTCAGATGTATGCGCCCCTTCAGGAAAAGATGGAGGCGCTCTATGGGGAATATGATGAAGAGCAATTGCAGCTCATCATTGGCTTCATGGAAAAATCATGTGCCATTTCGAAGGACTTCATTGGCACTTTGCAGAAGAAATAAGCTGAATGCAGCCGAGCGAGTGCACCTCGCCGCAACACGCAAATCCGCTGCCGCCGAAAGCACCCTGTTTCCATGGTTTTCCGGCGGCCGCTCAATCACACTAAAATATGCTTGGGTGTCACGCGGGCACCAAACTCGCGTGAGCCACCACATCAGACCTTGGCGAGCGATTGTTCGAGATCGGCGATGATGTCCTTGACGTCCTCGATGCCGACCGACAGGCGAACCACATCCGGGCCGGCGCCGGCGGACGTCTGCTGTTCCGGTGTCAGCTGCGCATGGGTGGTGGAGGCCGGGTGGATGACGAGAGAGCGCGTGTCGCCGATATTGGCGAGATGGGAGAAGAGCTGCAGCCCCTCCACCAGCGCCTTGCCGGCCGCATAACCGCCCTTGACGCCGAAGGTGAAGACGGAGCCCGCCCCCTTTGGCGAATAATGCTGCTGGATAGCGTGGTTGTCGCTGTCTTCCAGCCCCGCATAATGCACCCAGCCGACCTTGGGATGCGCCTTCAGCCATTTCGCGACGGCGAGCGCATTGTCGGAATGGCGCTGAACGCGCAGCGGCAGCGTCTCGATGCCGGTCAGGATGAGGAAGGCATTGAAGGGCGAGATCGCCGGGCCGAGGTCACGCAAGCCCAGCACACGGCAGGCGATGGCGAAGGCGAAATTGCCGAAGGTCTGGTGCAGCACGACGCCGGAATATTCCGGCCGGGGCTGTGACAGCGCCGGATATCGGTCCGTCGCGGACCAGTCGAAGGTTCCGCCGTCAACGATGATGCCGCCCATGGAGTTGCCGTGGCCTCCGAGGAATTTCGTCAGCGAATGCAGCACGATATCCGCGCCATGTTCCAGCGGCCGCAGCAGATAGGGGCTTGCCATGGTATTGTCGACGATCAGCGGCAGGCCATGCCGGTGGGCGACCTCGGCGATTGCGGCGATATCCACGAAAGTACCGCCCGGATTGGCAAGGCTTTCGATGAAGACGGCACGGGTGCGCTCATCGATCTGCGCCTCGAAGCTGGCGGGATCGGTGGCGTCGGCCCAACGGACCTGCCAGTCGAAGCCCTTGAAGGCATGGCCGAACTGGTTGATCGAGCCGCCATAGAGCTGGCGGGCGGCGACGAAATTGTCGCCGGATTGCAGCAGCGTATGGAACACCAGCAATTGCGCGGCATGGCCGGATGCGACGGCAAGCGCGGCCGTGCCACCCTCAAGTGCTGCCACGCGCTCTTCCAGAACCGCCTGGGTGGGGTTCATGATGCGGGTGTAGATATTGCCGAACTCTTTCAGTCCGAACAGGGCGGCGGCGTGATCGGCGTCGCGGAAAGCATAGGCCGTGGTCTGATAAATGGGTGTGGCACGCGCGCCGGTGGTCGGATCGGGTTGCGCGCCCGCATGAACGGCCAGCGTCGAAAACCCGGGATTGCTGCTCGGCATGATGTTTCCTCCAATTGGAATTTCGGAGGGATCATAATGCCTTGCCGCCAAATGATAAGTCCGATCCGTACCAACTATCGCACAATATTGAGACGCGGATACTCAATTGCAGGACAACGATCCATCACGACTTCCATACCGTAGGCTTCCGCCTTGGCGGCGGCATTGTCATCGCGAACGGAAAGCTGGCCCCAGATTACCGATGGCCGCTCCGGCAGCAATATCGCCTCCTCTACGATTGCCGACAAATATTCCGGCGCCCGGAAAACGTCGATCATGTCCACCCGCTCGGGAATATCGGCGAGTCTGGCATAGACCTTCTGCCCCAATATCTCCTTGCCTGCCTGGCCAGGATTGACCGGAAACACACGATAACCCCTGGACAGCAGGAAGCGCATCACGCCGTGGCTCGGCCTGTCCGGGTTGGGCGAAGCACCGAGCAGGGCGATGGTTTTGACATCGGTCAGAATTTTTCTGAGGTAGTCGGGCTCGTAACTATCATGCTGCATGTCAACTTATCCCTTCTGGAGCGTCGCATGGTTTGAAGAATACCAATACAGCTGTGCCATTCGAAAGCGCCGCGAGCATAGCGTCTCCTGCATAATTCCACCGACACATTCCTGACGCTACCGGTTGCGTCCGCCCTTCCATCTAGGAAGGTTCTTCGCTGTCTTGAACCCCTGCCCGGCTGAAAAATTGCCGCTACGCAGACAATCCCGTCGCGCAGTGGCACGTTTTCGCCCACGCAAAATGATTTCACCAAACGCCGGAATGCCGGTTGTACTGACTATTTTTGTCCAGTTTTCAAAATGACGCGAATTGCCGCAAATAAGGGCCAAAACAACATTAGCGTGCAATTCATGCGCTCTTCGTCTCCTGTTTGTTTTCATTCCGTTCACAGGAAAATTAGAGATTTCTAATTTTCATAAAGTTATTCTGTAAATCAATCTATATACAAATCTACAACGTTACAGTTGCCCATTCGTGAAAGACATGAAATTTCTTTTCATGCACGCCTTCGCCAGATTGATACACCTTGCGCCCGAAGCGCCATGGCGCACTGGGCGCTAATATTTGACAAATTTGGTAGTATTTTTAGCGAAAATTCGCCGTGAGGCGAAACCATAAGCTGTGCGTCGGACGCTCATGCCTCCATCTGACGGATGAAATCATGAGCAGAACGTCATATCGCCTCAGCGCAAAATCATTCCCCGGCGCCATGACATGCACAAAGCATAAATTTTACGCGCGTTGCAGTATCCGCTGCGATCATAGGCCGTTTGCGGGCGGTTTCCCGAGCGCAAAACGCGTGCTCGAACAATCGGGAAAGGCTTGCTGCCCGTACTGAAAATCGATTCCGGTTTTCAAGCCGATGCTGTAGGTTGCCCAAAGTAGCCCGCGAGCGAGTCTCTATTGTGACATTTGACATTCTTCTTCTGGTGCTCCTGGGCGCGATGCTGCATGCCGGATGGAATGCGCTGGTCAAGGCCGGATCCGACAAATCGCTGGACGCCTCGCTGATCGCGGCGGGCGCGGCGGCCTGTTCGCTGCCGTTTCTGCCTTTCCTGCCATTTCCCGCGCCGGTCGCCATTCCTTTCCTGATCGCTTCGGCCGTTCTGCAATTCGCCTATTTCCGGCTTGTCGCCGCCGCCTATACGATCGGCGACATCGGTCTTGTTTATCCCGTCATGCGCGGCGTGGCGCCCCTGATCGTCGCGGCGACGAGCAGCCTGTTCCTCAGCGAGATTTTAAGCCCGCTGGCCCTTGCCGGCATCGCCGTCATCTCCGGCGGCATCCTAACGCTCGCTTTCGAGGCGCGGCGCGGTGGCGGAAAGGCGATCATGGTCGCCCTGCTCAACGCCTTCGTGATCGCATCCTACACCTTCGTCGACGGTGTCGGCGCAAGGCTTTCCGGCAACGCCATCTCCTATACACTGTGGATGTCGCTTCTGCCGCCCGTGCTGCTTTTCGGCTTCGCCTTCTACCAGCGCGGTGTGGGCCCGGTCGCGGACCATGTCCGGCGCAACTGGTGGCGCGGCCTGATCGGCGGCGGCGGCTCCATTCTCTCCTATGGGCTGGCGCTCTACGCCATGACCAAGGCACCCGTCGCCGTCGTCGCGGCACTCCGGGAAACCTCCATTCTCTTTGCGCTGGTGATCTCCGTTGTGATCCTGAAAGAACGCGCCAGCATCTGGCGTTATCTTGCCGGAGGCATCATTGCAGCGGGCGTTCTCGTGATGCGACTGGGGTAAAACAGGGTTCCTCGATGAGGTAAAATAATACCCCATTATCAAGCCATTGTTTTTACTATATTATTTTTACGACCTCCAGAATCCGTCATATTGACGCTTTCGCTCGCGCACCGTATAAGCGCGCCAGATCGGATTCCAGCCGGAATAGGGTCATTTGCGGTTGCCTTTGACGGCAACCAAACCAAGCAACAAGAAACGCCCGTATGCTCTTATTTAAAAGAGGATGACGGGTCCACGTTAGAAAGTGAAATCCATGTCTACTTTCGTTCAGAAGCCTGCTGAGGTGGAGAAGAAGTGGGTCATCATCGACGCCGAAGGCCTCGTTGTTGGTCGCCTCGCCACCATCGTTGCAACCCGCCTGCGCGGCAAGCACAAGGCTACCTACACCCCCCACGTTGATGATGGCGACAACGTCATCGTCATCAACGCGGAAAAGGTTGCCTTCACCGGCAACAAGTACTCCGACAAGAAGTACTACTGGCACACCGGTCACCCGGGTGGCATCAAGGAGCGTACGGCTCGCCAGATCATCGAAGGCCGCTTCCCGGAGCGCGTCGTTGAAAAGGCCATCGAGCGCATGATCCCGCGCGGCCCGCTCGGCCGTCGCCAGATGAAGAACCTGCGCGTTTACGCCGGCTCGAACCATCCGCACGAAGCACAGCAGCCCACCGTTCTCGACGTGGCCGCGCTTAACAAGAAGAACGTAAGGAGCGCCTGATAATGGCCGATCTTTCCTCTCTGAAAGACCTCGCCCCGGCATCGGAAGCTTCGGCTCCCGTGCATGTCCGCAAGGTTGACACCCTCGGCCGCTCCTACGCGACCGGCAAGCGCAAGAACGCCGTAGCCCGCGTATGGGTCAAGGCCGGTTCTGGCAAGATCATTATCAACGGCCGCGATTTCACCACGTATTTCGCACGTCCGGTTCTGCAGATGATCCTTCAGCAGCCGATCGTCGCCGCTGCCCGCACGGGTCAGTTCGACATCATCGCCACCGTTGCAGGTGGTGGTCTGTCCGGTCAGGCCGGTGCCGTTCGTCACGGTCTGTCCAAGGCCCTCACCTACTTCGAACCGGGCCTGCGCTCCGTTCTGAAGAAGGGTGGCTTCCTGACCCGCGACAGCCGCGTTGTCGAGCGTAAGAAGTACGGTAAGGCCAAGGCCCGCCGTTCGTTCCAGTTCTCGAAGCGCTAATCGCTTCTCAGAACGGTTCGTTCAGAACTTCGAAAGGCGGGGCTTCGGCTCCGCCTTTTTTTCATGGTTTCCTCCCTTGTTTTTTCAGCAGGAAGACAGCAACCTCTGCGCAAATCGCAATGGGGTGACCAATGCCGTCAAAAACCATCGACCATGCCTTCACCGCAACGACGCTGACATCGGCCGCCACCGATCCGACCCATGCGGGTGTGCTCTCCTTCATGCGGCGCAAATATACCAAGAGCCTCAAGGGCGTATCCACGGCCATCTGGGGTATTCCCTTCGATGCGGCCACCTCCAACCGGCCGGGCGCCCGTTTCGGGCCGCAGGCGATCCGCCGCGCCTCGGCGATCTTCGACAACGATCCGCAATATCCTTTCGCGCGTGATCTCTTCGCCCATATGCCGACCATCGACTATGGCGACTGTCTGCTGGACTATGGCAACCACTGGAAAACGCCTGATACGATCGAAAAGGAAGCGCGCCGGATCATTTCCAAGACGGATTACCTGCTGACGCTCGGCGGCGATCACTTCATTACCTGGCCGCTTTTGAAGGCGCATGTGGCCAAGCATGGGCCGCTGGCGCTGGTGCAGTTCGATGCGCATCAGGACACCTGGTTCGACGACGGCAAGCGCATCGACCACGGCTCCTTCGTGGCGCGCGCCGTGCGCGATGGCCTGATCGACCCCGACCGCTCCATCCAGATCGGCATCCGCACCCACGCGCCTGACGATTTCGGCATTCGCATTCTCCACGGTTACGAAGTTGAGGAAATGCGGGCGGGCGACATCGCCTCGCTCATCGTCAAGCACACGGCCGGCATGCCCACCTATCTGACCTTCGATATCGATTGCCTCGATCCCGCCTTCGCGCCAGGAACGGGCACGCCGGTGGCCGGCGGGCCGACCAGTGCTAAAATTCTCTCCGTTCTGCGCGGGCTTGGCCAGCTCGATATTCGCGGCTCGGACGTGGTGGAGGTCGCGCCCGCATATGACCATGCCGACATTACCGCCATTGCCGGAGCCACCGTTGCAATGTATATGCTTGGCCTGCGTGCCGAACGGCTGGCCAAGGCCGGCTGACAACACGGCCACAACTTAGAAAACTGATTCCGATTACCCTCGCAACCCTTTGAAAAGTCAGGACAAGGACATGACAGCGAAGATCTTCATCGATGGCGAACACGGCACCACGGGTCTGCAGATCCGCACGCGCCTTGCCGGTCGCCGCGATATCGAGCTGCTGTCCATACCCGAGGCCGAGCGCCGCAATGCCGCGATGCGCGAGGATATGCTCAACAATGCCGACATTTCGATCCTCTGCCTGCCGGACGATGCTTCCCGGGAAGCGGTCTCGATGGTGGCCGGCAATAACAATGTCCGTATCATCGATACCTCGACCGCCTATCGCGTCCATCAGGACTGGGCCTATGGCTTTGCCGAAATGAATAAGGAACAGGGCGAGAAGGTTCGTTCCGCCCGTCTCGTCGCCAATCCGGGCTGCTACCCGACCGGCGCGATCGCGCTTCTGCGCCCGCTGCGCGCCGCAGGCTTATTGCCGGACGGTTATCCGGTCAGCGTCAATGCGGTTTCCGGCTACACCGGCGGCGGCAAGCAGATGATCGCCCAGATGGAAGACCAGAGCCGCGATGACGCGATCAGCGCCAATAATTTCCTTTATGGCCTGACGCTCAAGCACAAGCATGTGCCGGAAATGACCATTCATGGCCAGCTCGACCGCGCACCGCTGTTTTCGCCTTCCGTCGGTCGTTTCCCGCAGGGCATGATCGTGCAGGTGCCGCTGTTTGCCGCCGACCTCAAGGAAGGCGCGACCGTCGAAGCGATCCATGCGGCGCTGACCGCCCACTATGCGGGACAGGACATCGTCAATGTGGTGCCGCTTGCCGAAAGCAAGGGGCTCGCGCGCATCGACGCCGAGGAATTGGCGGGCAAGGACACGATGAAGCTCTTCGTCTTCGGTACGCCGGGCGGCGAACACATCAACCTCGTCGCGCTGCTCGACAATCTCGGTAAGGGCGCATCCGGTGCTGCTGTGCAGAACATGGAGCTGATGCTCTCCGCATGAGACTTTTCTCATGAAGATTGCCCCACCCTCTTTTCCGGCCTCGTGGAATATCGAGGCCGCGAAGCCTATTGCCGATACGCCGGCCGGGGTGGTTTACGAGCTTACGCGCGGCGACGGCTCCCTTGCCGTCGCCAAGGTTCTGAAAAAGAAAGTACTGAAAGACAGTCTTCGCGGCGCGGATTTCATTAAATGGCGCGCCGGCGTCGGCTGCGTGGAGCTGCTCGACCGCTCCGACGATATTCTGCTGATGGAACATGCCGGCACGGAAACCCTGCGCGACGTGCTGTTTCGCGACGGCAACGACGACGCCACCACGGAAATCGCCGCCGATGTCCTGCTCAAATATCATCAGCCATCGCCGCAGTCGCCGCCTTCAAGCCTGCTGACGCTGCCGCTCTATTTCGAGAGCCTGTTCCGCAAGGCCGAACAGGACCGTACCGACGGCGTGGACAGCCCCTATATCGAGGCGGCCACGCTGGCGCAGGCACTGATCGACCGGCAGCGGGATGTGAAGCCGCTGCACGGCGATCTGCATCATGAGAATATCATGCGCAGTGAACGCGGCTGGATCATCATCGATCCGGCCGGCCTGATCGGCGATGCGGCGCTCGATGTCGCCAACATGTTCTCCAATCCGCTTGACCGTTTCGATCTCACCCGCAGCGAGGCGCGCATCGCCTCCATGGCGGCGATCTTTGCGAAGGCGCTGCAACGGGACGAACGGCTGTTGCTGCAATATGCCTTTGCCTATGGCTGCCTTTCTGCCGCGTGGCATGAAGAGGACGGCAATGCGGAGGAACGCGACAACGAACTCGCCGTCGCGGCCACCATCAAAACGGTGCTTGGGCAGTTCTAAACCGCTTCAGTCCCTGACTTCGACCGCAACGGGCGCCGGATATTCGCCGATGAAACCGCGCCAGTGGGCGACGGCGAAACCGAGCACGATCAGCGCCATGCCCTGATGGGCGAGCGCGACGTGAATATCCACATGCATCAAAAGCGTGGTGATGCCGAGCGCCGCCTGAATGGAGACGAGCACGAAGAACAGCACCGCGCGGCGAGCGTGTGGTGTGCCGGGCAAGGCGCGCGCCATCGACACCATATGCCACAGCGTGGCGGCAAACAGCGTATAGGCGCCGAGGCGGTGGACGAATTGCACCGTCTTGGGATTCTCGAAGAGGTTGATCCACCAGGGCTGTTGCAGGAAGAGATCGCCCGGCACCAGCGAGCCATCCATCAGCGGCCAGGTATTATAGGAAAGGCCGGCATTCAGCCCCGCCACCAATGCGCCGAGATAAATCTGGAAGAGACAGAGCACCGTCAGCAGCGCGGCAAAACCCCTGCCCGTCTTTTCGTCGGCGGCCTCGGGGGAATGATGCGACAGTCCGCGCAAAATCCACATGCAGCCCGCAAAGATGAGGCAGGCGATGGTCAGATGCGTGGCAAGACGATATTGCGAGACATCCGTGCGGTTGACGAGGCCTGAGGATACCATCCACCAGCCGATGAAGCCCTGAAAGCCGCCAAGCGCCAGAAGACCTACCAGTGGCAGGCGCAGGCGCTTTTCGACGCGGCCGGTGAGCCAGAAGAAGGCGAGCGGCAAAGCAAAGATGACGCCGATGGTGCGGGCAAGCAGGCGATGCGCCCATTCCCACCAGAAAATCGTCTTGAACTCGTTGAGCGACATGCCCTTGTTGATTTCCTGATATTGGGGAATGCGCTTGTAAAGCTGGAACTCCTCTTCCCATTCCGCAACGGAAAGCGGCGGAATGGCGCCGTGGATCGGCTTCCATTCGGTAATCGACAGGCCGGATTCGGTAAGCCGCGTGGCGCCGCCGACGAGGACCAGACAGAAGAGCGTGAAGAGCACGACGCGCAGCCAGATGCGCAGCAGGCGGCGGTCCTTTTCCTGTTTCTGCAGGGCAGCCTCCACCACCATTTCCGCAGAACCATTTGCCATCGTCATGCCGCTCGAACGCATCTTTCAGGTCTCCATCATACAGTCATGTTGATTAGCCCCAACCGGCACCACAAAACAAGGCCTCAGGGTTTGCGGCATGCGGTCGCGGCGCTATAGTCCCGCGCAGATACTCAATGACGGAAGACTTCATGCACCCTCGCCTCAGATCGCTTATCGGCACCATCGTCATCATCTGCCTCGTCGTCGTTTACGCCGTGGTGGCGACGGCCATCGCATCGGCGGCGCTGGCGCAATCGCCCTGGTGGGTGCATCTCGCTTATTTCGTCCTGACCGGAATCCTGTGGGTTCTGCCGGCGATGCTGATCATCAAATGGATGGCCGGACCCAAAAAGCAGGGTTAAGCGCCGACCACTGCATGACACCCTGAGGTCGCAATTTTATAAACCGATTGTTTGCCGCTCAGCGATATAGTCCGACCGAAGCAACCGGAGAGAGTGGATGGCGGCTGAGGGGCCGGTCTTTATCAGTGATGAGCAAGCGCCGACCGCCGTGCAAAACGAGCGGCGGGGTGCTGATCGTCTGTTGATCGATCTGGTCGATGACGCCTCCACCATCCGTGCCGACTGGGAGCGGCTGGAAAACGACCCGCTCAATTCACTGCATCAGGGTTTCGGCTGGTGCTCCATCTGGGCGCAGACGCAGAATAGCGCGCTCCTGACGCTTCGCGGCCGGCAGGGCGGCAAGACGATCTTTCTGCTGCCGCTCGAAATCGTACTGGAAGGCGGCATCCGCAAAGCGCGTTTTCCCGGCGGCCGTTTCAACAATATCAATACGGGGCTTTTCGACCCCTCCTTTGCCGAACAGGCCGGACAGGAAATCGCAGCGGCGATTGCCCGCGAAGCGCGGAAGCTGCTGCATGGCCGAGCCGATATTCTGGCCTTGCAGAACATACCGCTGACGTGGCGCGACAGGACCAATCCCCTCTCGCATCTGGCTTCCGTCGAAAACCAGAATCCGGCCTTCCAGCTTCCCCTGTTCGAAAGTTTCGAGGCCACCCTTCGGCAGGTCAATGCCAAGAGGCGACGGAAGAAATTCCGCATCCAGAGCCGAAGGGCCGAGGAAATGGGCGGTTACAGCCATGTGATCGCACGGTCGCCACAGGAAAAATGCGAATTGTTGCAGGCATTTTTCCGCCAGAAGGCTGCCCGTTTCGCCTCGCAGGGCATTCCGGATGTGTTTCGGGATCAATCGGTGCGGGATTTCTTCTACGATCTGGCCAATTTTCCCGAGACGGGCACGGATAGTCTGCTGGAGCTGCATGCCATTCGCCTGCATGGCGAAAACGAGGGCGTCATCGCCGCGATAGCCGGCCTTTCTCGCAAGCAGGATCACATCATCTGCCAGTTCGGTTCGATCGATGAATCCGTTTCGGAACTCAGCCCCGGTGAATTGCTGTTCTGGCTGATGATCGAAAGGGCATGTCGCGAAAAGGCGGCGATCTTCGATTTCGGCGTCGGCGACCAGCTCTACAAACGCAGCTGGTGCCCGCTTTTCACCGTGCAGCACGATATATTCCTGCCGGTGACGTTGAAGGGTCGTGTTGCGGCCTCGGCCTATGTCGCCATCGCCCGGACGAAGAGCCTGATCAAATCCAATCCGGCGCTTTATGCGCTCATTCAGCGTTTTCGCGCCGGACGCTCGAAGATGGACACCGCCATCGACTGAGCAGGGTTTTGCCGCACCTCAGGCCGCGCTCAGATGGTCCGGCTTGCGCATGCCGGTCATCGGCAATGCCTGTTCATAGCCCTCAGCAACCAGTTCACCGAGCGTCTTTTCCAACAATTCGCTATCCTTGCCGGGAACCGAGACGATGATTTCCGCCGGCAGGTTGCGCAGCATTTTCCCGAGGCTCGAAATCTGCACCGCGCCGCATTCGACGAGGACGGTATCATAAGCGTCGGAGAGTGCGCCGAGGATCATCGTCAGACGGTCTATCGCGCGCATGGCCTCACGCGGCTGCGCATTGCCGCGCGGCACGATATGGGCGTCGGACAGGCGGTCGCCGTGAATGGTTTCACCGAAGGCGGCCGCGCCCGCCAGAAGGTCCATGACACCGGGAAGCCCGGCTTCCGGCGCCATCAACCGCGTCGGACAGGCTGACGCCGTCATGTCGACGAGAACGACCGAACGGCCCATTTCGGACAAAGCGCGCGCCAGCATGACGGACGTGGTCGAGCCGCTATCGCCGGCCGGAGACACGATTGCGGCGACCGGTTTGGCAAGGCGGGTGGCGAGGAAACCTGCAACGGCGTCGATGGAGAAATCGTCATCGGTGTCGACTTCCTCTTCCACTGCCTCCTCTTTCGCAGCCGCGACATCCTCCACCGGCAAGGCCGGCATAGCAGCAGCAGCGACGGCCGGTACATGCCGTTCTTCCTCTTCGGCAACGGGCTGGTATGCCGCGACCGGCATGGCCCGCGCAGCAGGCTGCGTGGTTTCATGGCGCGCGGCTACAGGCTGTTCCGGCACGTCCGTAGTCTTGTCCGGATCGGCTGGAGCACGCGAAGGAGAAGGCGGATCGGAGAGCGGCGGAACCTGATTCCTGCCCATCGGTTTCAAAGCCCGGCCGGTGAAAAGCTCCACCAGCATGACGACGATGCAGGACAGCAGAAACGCCGCCAGCGTCACGACGATGGTGATGGCGCCGGTCTTCGGGAAATAGGGTTCGCGCGGCTCCACCGCCGTTGAGATGACGCGTGCATCGGCCGGCGTGGAATCCACCGAGCCGGCGCGCGACGTCGCTTCGCGGTAACGGGCAAGATAGGTTTCCAGAAGCTGCCTTTGCGCCGAGGCTTCCCGCTCCAGATCGTTGAGACCGACCTGCTGTTCGCCCGCACGCACGCTTTCCGATTTCAGCATGTTTAGCTGCTGGACCAGTTGCCGTTCCCGCAGGCGCGAAACATTGGCCTCGTTTTCGAGACTTGCCAGCACCTTGCGGGTCTCTTCCTGAATCTGCCGCTGTATGCCGTCGAGCTGGTTGCGCAGCGCGCGGATACGCGGATGGCCTTCCAGCAGCGAGGACGAGAGATCGGAAATCTGGCTGCGGATCGTCGTTTCGTTTTCCTTCAGCCTCTGGATCGTCGGGGAACCGACGACATCGGGAAAAGTATCGAGCGGGCGGCCGCTTGCAAGCGCGCTGCGCACGCCTTCCGCCCGCGCCTCCGCATTGGCGCGCTCTCCGCGGATACGGCCGAGTTCGGTGGAGATATCGCCGAGCTGGCGGGTGGCGAGCGTTTCGCCCTGCCCCGCCGAGAGAAGATCGGAGGAGGCGCGGTAATCCGCGACCTTCCTGTCGGCCTCGCGCACCTTTTCGCGCAGATTGGCGATTTCCGGCTCCAGCCAGCGCGCCGCTTCCGTGCTTGTATCCAGCTTCGCGCCGCTTTGCAGGGCGATATAGGCCTTCATCATCTCATTGGGGATGGCGGCGGCAAGCTTGGGGTCCTGCGAGGAAAATTCGACCGTGATGACGCGCGAGCTTTCGACCTGATAGACCTGCAGCTTTTCCCGGAAGGCCTTCAGCACCCGCTCTTCGGGCAGTACCTGAAGCGGGTCCTTCTTGACGCCGACGGCGACCAGGAGCTGCGAGATGAGCGAAGGATGGGCCTCCGGATCGAACTCATCCAGCTCGTAGAGCTTCATGTCTTTGGCGACCTGCTTGATGAGGTCGACCGATTGCAGGATCTGCACCTGGCTGGAAACGGTCAATTCATCGAGCACGGGTTCGGCCGGCGCATTGGACTGCTGCGAGGCGCCGAAGGAGGCCGCGCGGGATTCGATCAGCACGCGCGCCTCGCCCTTGTAGGCGGGCGACATCATGCTTGAGATCACGAAGGCGGCGCCCCCGGCCAGAAGCGTGATCGCCGCGATCCGGCCCTTGCGCTGCCATATGGCCGCGACAAGCTGCGCAAGATCGATATCCACATCCCTGTCGTCAATGCGATCGCCGTTCATGCGGGCTCCGTAACCGAGACAAACCTCGGGCGCTCAAATATAGATGGTCAATTTTCGCGAAGTTTAAGTCTTGCCGGTAACACAACAGTTAATCCCGGCGAATCCGACGAAATAAAGCCGATATTACCACCGCTCGCGCTGCTCGTTTACCGCACATTAACCCTAACAGAACGATAAGAATGATCAAAGTTCGACTCGGAGCCAGATGAGATGCCGCTCGCCGGATCACGACATGTCACCGCACTGACGCTCGCCGTTCTGACGGCCCTTTCCGGCTGCGCGGCATATCAACCCGCTCCGAGGTCCTTCAACGAGGCCGCCCTGCAACCCTATCATGTCGATAGCGGCGACAGGCTGCGCATCAACGTGTTCGAGCAGACCGGGCTGACCAATACCTATACGGTCGATCAGGCCGGCTATGTCGCCTTCCCGCTCGTCGGCCAGGTTCCGGCACGCGGCAAGACCCTGCCGCAGCTCGAAGCCGCCATCGCCGCCAAACTGCGCCAGGGTTATCTTCGCGATCCGGACGTGACGATCGAGATCGACCGTTATCGCCCGGTCTTCATCATGGGCGAAGTCGGCCGTCCCGGCCAATATTCCTATGTGCCGGGCATGACCGTGCAAAACGCCATCGCTATTGCCGGCGGCTTCACCCCGCGCGCCAATCAGGCCGATGTCGACATCACCCGCAAGATCAATGCCGAGGTGATGACCGGCCGGATCGGGATCACCGCGCCCATTCTGGCCGGCGATACCGTCTATGTGCGTGAACGCTTCTTCTGAAAACGGAGTGGCGAACGTGTCGGATGACGGCCCTCCCCTGCGCATCATTCACTGCTTCCGCTCCCCGGTGGGCGGTGTCTTCCGCCATGTGCGCGACCTCATCGAAGAACATGTGAAACAGGGCCACAAGGTCGGCATCGTCTGCGACAGCTCCACCGGCGGCGCGCATGAGGAACGGCTTTTCGCACAGATCACGCCGATGCTGGAGCTTGGCCTCACCCGCCTGCCCATCCGGCGGTCCATCAGCCCCGGCGACCTCATGGCGCTGTGGAAATCCTACAAGCACATCAAAAGTTTGCGGCCGGACATTCTGCACGGGCACAGCGCCAAGGGTGGCGCTCTTGCCCGGCTGATCGGCTCACTCCTGCGGGCAAACAGGTATCGCGTAGCCCGCCTCTATTCACCGCATGGCGGCAGCCTGCATTACGCCAGAAACAGCCTCAAGGGGCAGCTTTTCCTGCGGCTGGAGCGGTTTCAGGAGCATTTCACCGATGCGCTCTGTTTCGTCTGCAATTTCGAGCAGGCGACTTACGAGGCCAAGGTTGGCAGGCCGCGCACTCGAACCGCGATGATCTATAACGGCGTGCAGGAAAGCGAGTTCGAAACCGTACCCGCCCGCGAAGATGCGGCCCGTTTTCTCTATATCGGCATGTTGCGCGACCTCAAGGGACCGGATGTCTTCATCAGGGCATTTGCAAAAATGGAACGCAGCATCGGCCAGCCGATGACCGGTGTGATCGTCGGCGACGGACCGGACAGGGACAAATATGCGGCGATGATCGACAAGGCTGGGCTTTCCCGACGGATTTCTATGCATGCGGCAATGCCCGCCAGGCAGGCCTTCGAATTGGCAACGACAGTGGTGGTGCCGTCGCGCGCCGAAGCCATGCCCTATATCGTGCTCGAAGCGCTTGCGGCGGGAAAAACGGTCATTGCCTCGCATGTCGGCGGCATTCCCGAAGTCCTTGGAGAAGACAGCGAGGCGCTCGTACCGGCTGGCGACGCCGATGCGCTGGCGCGGATCATGGTCAAGGATGCCGAGGATGCCGGCTGGGCGCAGCGGATCATGCCTCGCCCGGACAGCTTCAAGGCGAAATTTTCAACCCCGGTCATGGCGGATGAGATGATGAAACTCTATCGCGACCTGTTATCGACCTAATAGCCATTTCAAAAACACGATTTTTAATTGTATATTCCGGCCGTCCTGTAGAAACTCATCATAAACGTTTCTTAGCATGTTTCGGCTAGTTTTCTGCTCGTAGAGCGCGCGTGTCCATTCGGATGCACAAAGGGCGCTCTACCACTTTGAGGTTGCGCATCGTTCCGGTCGAAAATCCAATGCGATTTTAAGGCCGATGCGCTGGAGGGTGCGGACCAAGGCAATGACCAAGACTGACAAGGACAGGCTGCAATTCGATCTGGCGTCATTGCGCAAGAAACTCTCCGACCATGAAGCCGGCGGGGCTTCGGCCTCCGAAACCGTCGTTCTCAATCCGCTTGCACGGCAGATCGCCAACCAGCTTCGCGCCGGCAACCATTCACCCAACATGGTGATCGGGCAATTGCGGCTTCTGGAATTCACGATGCTCGTCGTCATCGCCGCCATCGTCAACGGCATCGCAGCCGATCGCGGTCTCGAAACCTTTCTGTCGGTTTTCGGCGGCGGCGTGCTGGGGGCGGCGCTCTGCGTGTTTCTGTTGCAGGCCGGTGATTGCTATCAGCTTCCGACGCTGCGCACGCCGCTGAAGATGTTCGCCCGCATTCAGGGCGCAGTGTGCCTTTCCTTCGTGGGAATTGCCTGTTTCCTTCTCCTCTTCTTTCCCGATGCGCTGCATTCCTGGCAGGCCTTCGGCATCTGGTATGCAACGGGTGCGGTCGCAATCTTCGCCGGGCGGCTGATCCTCGGCTTCGCCATTCGCCACTGGGGCCGCAACGGCGTCATGGAACGCCGTGCCGTCATCGTCGGCGGCGGCGATACCGCCAAGGACCTTATCCGCTCGCTGGAGCAGCAGTCCGATAACGATATCCGCATCTGCGGTATCTTCGATGACCGGAAAAGCGCCCGTTCTCCCGAGGTTGTCGCCGGCTATCCCAAGCTCGGAACCTTTGCGGAGCTGGTGGAATTTGCCCGGCTGACGAAGCTGGACATGCTGATCATCGCCCTGCCGCTCAGCGCCGAGGCGCGCATTCTCCAGCTTCTGCGCAAGCTGTGGGTGCTGCCGGTCGATATCCGCATCGCGGCGCATGCCAATAAATTGCGTTTCCGCCCCCGCGCCTATTCCCATGTCGGCAAGGTGCCGATGCTCGATGTGTTCGACAAGCCGATCCGCGACTGGGATTCGGTGGCGAAACGGGTGTTCGACATCACCTTCAGCCTCATCGGCATCGCCCTTTTATGGCCGGTGATGGTGGGCGCGGGAATTGCCGTGAAAACAACCTCGAAAGGCCCGGTCCTTTTCAAGCAGAAGCGCCACGGCTTCAACAATGAGACGATCAACGTCTGGAAGTTCCGATCCATGTATACGGAACTCAGCGATCCGACCGCGAAAAAGGCCGTGACGAAGAACGACCCGCGCGTCACGCCCGTCGGCCGCTTCCTGCGCAAATCCTCGATGGACGAGCTGCCGCAGCTTTTCAACGTTCTTTACGGCGACCTTTCGCTCGTCGGACCGCGCCCGCATGCCGTTCATGCCCAGACGGGCGACCTGAAATATACCGAGGTGGTGGAGCACTATTTCGCGCGCCACAAGGTCAAGCCCGGTGTTACCGGCTGGGCGCAGATCAACGGCTGGCGCGGCGAGATCGACCATGGCGACAAGATCAAGTTCCGCACCGAATACGATCTCTATTACATCGAGAACTGGTCGTTGTTCCTCGATCTGAAAATCCTGTTCCTCACGCCGATACGGCTGCTGAAATCGGAAAACGCCTATTGACCCACACCGGCTACCAGCACGCACCGGATTTCGACGCGCCGCTGGCCGCCATGCGGCTCGTCGGTTCGTTCTTCATCGCATTCGGCGTGTTCCTTTCCGGTTTCGTCATTTCCGAGCCGGCGCCCTATGAGCTGATGATGGTGGGACAGGTGGCCCTGTGGTTCCTGCTCGGCCTTCGCCTTTCGCGCACCGTCATCCTGCTTCTGTGCCTGCTGCTTGCCTTCAATGTCGGCGGTTATCTTTCGCTCACCACCATGGCCGATCTGGATGAGGGACCGCTTTATCTCGCCGTCTCGACCTTTCTGGCGCTGACCTCGGTTTTCTATGCAGCGATCATAGAGGACAAATACCAGCGGCTGCTTTTGATTTTCCGGGCCTGGCTTGCGGCGGCGCTGATCACCGCCCTGCTCGGCATCATCGGATATTTCCACGCCATTCCGGGTTTCGAGGTCTTCACCCTTTACGACCGCGCCAAGGGCGCCTTTCAGGACCCGAACGTTTTCGGTCCCTTTCTGGTGACGCCCTCGCTCTACCTCATTTACGGCCTTCTCACCGGCAAGGCGATGCATGCACCCTGGCGGATCGCCGGGCTGCTCATCCTGTCGCTTGCTGTGTTCCTGTCGTTCTCGCGCGCGGCCTGGGGCCTGTTTCTGTTCGCCACCATCCTCCTCGTCTTCGTGATGCTGCTGAAGGAGCGGACGGCCGCGTTTCGCCTGAAAATCCTCGTGCTGTTTCTCGTCGCCGCCGGGCTGATGGTCGCGGCGGTCATCATCGCGCTGCAGTTCAAGCAGGTGGCGGATCTGTTCTCCAGCCGCGCTTCGGCGGTACAATCTTATGACGGCGGCCATCTCGGACGTTTTGCCCGCCACTATCTCGGCTTCCTGCTCGCCATGGAACACCCGCTCGGTATCGGCCCCATGGTGTTCGACAATATCTTTCCCGCCGCCGAACATAATATCTGGCTGAAGAGCCTGACGACGCATGGCTGGTTCGGTTTCGTGATCTATCTGGTTCTGATCTGCTGGACCATTGCCGCCGGGTTCAGGTACCTGCTGCGGCCACGGCCCTGGCAGCCGTTCCTCATCATTTCCTGGGTAACTTTCGTGGGACATGTGATGATCGGCGCCGTCATCGATACCGACCACTGGCGACACTTCTTCCTGCTGCTCGGCATATTGTGGGGATGCATGGCGCTTGAAAAACGCGAAAGCCTGCGCCGCCGCACGCGTGCCGCCTAAAACGCTTGCCCTTACGGAACCTTACGCCATTTCATGCGTTTAGCCCCGGATTCTGATTGTCAAACGGGGAGACATCTTAATGACGCAGACCAATAATCTCTATCTCATCATCGGCGCGCTCATCGTGGTCATCGCAGGCCTCGGCATCTATGTCTGGCACGAGGAAAGCAAGCCGAAGGGGATCGAGATGAATATCGGCCCGAACGGCGTCTCCGTTCAGGAGAACTGATCCGCAAGCGTCGCGCAAAGTCCGACCATTAAGACCGGGTGCATCCCAAGCCGAACACGGCAGGGATTCGCCCGGTCTTCTTATGAGAGGAGACGAAAGGCGGGATCGATGCCCGCCGAGCCGGTTCGGTACGAATGATGCGTATCGCCCGATCAAGGAAACAGCTAGCGCAATGGTCTTCTCCATCGACCTGTCCACACGCCTCACCGCCACCAGACTGGCCCTCAAGGCCATCAAGGAGCAGGAAGACAATTCCGCCGCCACATCCTCCTCCTCGACGCGGACGTCTCTCCTCGATTCCTACGGGCTGGACACCTCCTCCTCGTCTTCCACCAACACGCGGCTCACGCAGCTTCTGGCGCAATATGCCCAGACCTCGAACGAGGATGCGCAGACCGACGACACGGACACCCAGCTTTCTTCCGGCGATATTACCAAGGCCGATTTCATGAAGGAGCTGAAGGAGACGCTGGAAGAACTGACCGCGGATCCGGACAAGGCTTCGCAGGCCAAGGCCATGCTGGAGGCTTTGACGGCCGGCACGCTGACCGTCTCCGATCCCGCCGAGGGTGCGCAAATCAAGGCCTGGGATGTGGCCTCCGATACAGAAACCACCTCCAGACCGGCCACGGATATCGCCATGACGGGGTGGAGCGACTTTCTAAAAGACCATCTCAAGCGCGACGGCTCGGCCTATGCGAGAAGCGAAACCGGCGCCTATGTCGATACCGTTTCCGGCGACAACGCGTTTTTCGGCAGCGTCGGCAGCCGCTATTATTATCTCACCTGGCCGCAGGCGAAAAACGGCACTTTGACCGTATAAGCCGAATTCCCCGATGCCCGAACGGATGGCTGCGACATGGAACCTGCCGCAGCCTCACTTTCATCGTCTGCTCAGACGGCAGGCGCGGCAGCCGGTTCGGCTCCGCCGGAAAGCGCCTTTTGCAACTGCGCTTCCTGCGCCGGCGACAGCGACGTCTTGATGACCCGCCCGCGCAGGCCTTCGAATTCCGCCAGCACCTTTTCCGGCTGCACCTTACGGATCAGCACGAACAGCGCCGAAGAACCGTTGGGGATGGTCTCGCCGAGCGATTTGATGAAATCGTCATCGATACCGAAATCCGTCAGCGAGCCCGCAAGAGCGCCCGTGCCGGCACCGATGGCGCCGCCGATGGCAAATCCCGCCAGCGGATTGAGGAACAGCAGGCCGACGAGGCCGCCCCAGAGACCGCCGGACAGGAAACCGGAGCTTGCGCCGATCGCCGTCAGATTGACGCTCTGTTTCAGATGCACCTTGCCATCTTCATCGCAAATGACAATTGAACACTTATTAAGAAATAATTCCAATGGTTTAGATCAAAATATATTTCATATACCCCGTTGCGTACCCCGCAGTATCGACCCATTATGTGCGCATGATGAAAGGCGCGCACGATGTCGATACCTGCACCACCTCCCCCTCCGCCGATCCCCTTGGCACTCAAAAGGGCCTTGCGTGGATTCACGGCTGAGCAAGTCAAGGAGGCTCGGGCAACATTGACGACGCTGGCGAAGTCCTGCCCTGACTACAGAACTCGCAAGGAGGCTGCGGAGTATATTGACAAGGCCGCACGCGTGGACGACGCCGAGCTATTCAGCGGTGATCCTGATGCTCTCAAGCAGTTGGCAGAACTCCCGCTTGAGCAACAGACGGCAGCGGGAATGCAGCTTTACGCGCAGCAGCTAATCACGCGGCCCGACCTCGATATGGTTCTTAAGGCTGTCGCGGCGGATCAATCGGCGAAACTTCTCGACATGGAACGCGCCCGCATCGCCCTTGAGCGCGAGAACAAGGACCTTGTTCACCAGTTACAGCATGGGCGGAGAATTGATGGGGCAGTCAACACATGAACGTTGCCGATGCCGTCATTGATCGAATCCAACAGCGCCGTACAAAGCTCGAACGTGCTGGCATCTTCACGCCGGATGCTAAGGTCGCAACAAACTCAGCGCTGAGTATTTGGCAGATTGGCGAGTACGGTGACGCCTTCCGGTGTTTCGATACACCCCCTGTGGAACAGGCATCCCAAACCGTTCTCGTCATACCGGCAGCCAAATTCCTCCCGGAAAGACCTGACTGGATCGAACAAATTCCGGACGACATGTGGATTGCAGGTTTCGCGCATCTGGACGTCCTGCCTGAACAACAACCGCGCATTCCCGTGCTGGTCGATGCGCCCGCGAACCCTGAGCAGCCCACCCGCGAGAACGCAGACACTGCAAGTATCACAGGGGTCACACACGTTGATGCCCCTGCCCCGAAGGCTACGCGTCCCGATGAAATAGACAGGAACGCCGTTCTAGTCGATCTCCAGAAATACAAGGAAGCGAACCGTGACAGGACACGGGCGCGTAAAGCCGAAATTGCAGCGGAGCTTAATGCAGAAATAGACGAGATTCTTGCCTCTCTGCGTGACGACAAAAAACCGAACATTGCACGGCCGATAGGCCTTTCAGCCGCAGGAAGAGAACATGCGAGCGATATTACGACCAGTTAAGCCCGGAGAACGTACCTATGCAGATGCCATGCACGAGAACGCGCTAAGGCGCATTGCGCAGCGTGAGATGTCGCGTCGGGATCGCGTCATTGCGGATGCCGAATATGAGCGGGCGCTCCGACGCCGTACCAACATAGTACGAGATGCCTCCCCTTACGAGCAGGCCGCACAGGGTATCCGGCAACGCGTGTGGTACGGGCATGAGGGTTTGCTTTCCCGCGTCAAGAACTGGTTCGTAAAGGTGGCATAACATGCGACAGGAACAGGCAATAAAACCGAATGGTATCGAGCGACGCGGAAACAAGACACTCATAACGCTCGATGGCGACACCATGACAGCAACCGAATGGGCTGTGGAGTTGGATATCCCAGTGTCCCTTATATATGCCCGCCGCAGCGCAGGCGTCACGAATGTATACGATCTACTCAGCCGGCATCGATTAAATAATAGACAAATATAATCGCAAAAGCATCGATTAACTAAAAGTATAGTTGTGAACATTTTCAACAAAATAACATCGTTCCAAAAGTAATACTTGACAATACTTCACATTTCCGCGCATCGTTGCATCAAACGAGGCAAAATCTCTTGCAGATTCATGTGCTTTTCCGGATGGCTCATGTAGCCTTAGTATAGTCCGACTCGCACGCCTCTCCCACCATGCGGAGAGTGAGACATGAAACAATCCGAACTTGAAAAGCTGCTGATTAGCCGGGACTATGTAAAGTCCCGCAACGACGCCAACGCGGTCAGCAACATCATCAAACACGCAGCGACTCCGGACGGCGCGATCAGCATGCTGAAGCGCGCAGGCTATGCGAACGCCGAAACACTCGTGCGCGCATCGGCCACATACGACGGCTGGTTGCACAAGCGCGTCGTCAAGTGGGACGGCACGGGCGAGAAGGTGCGGCCCCCTGTGGCACTTGAGGACAACCACGACCCTTTTGACGTTGCCGCGACCATTGCGAAGGTTTCCTTGATGGCAAAGGTTGCGGCGCTCGAATGCCACGCAATTTCCCTGTCCACCGAAACCATCGGCTCGCTTGTCAAATCGTTCGCAATGTCAAGTGCCGGTGCAGTGTTCAAGTTCGCACCGTCCGAGACAGGCGCTATCAAGGGCTATGCATCAACTCCCGCGATGGACCTGTCCCGCCACGTCGTCATGAATGGCGCTTTTACGGAGTCCATCAAGAAGCGTGGCCTGACCGGTCCGGAAGGCATTAAGCTCCTGCTCGATCACGATGCCAGCAAGCCGGCGGGCGCCATCACGTCACTGCGATACGATGCAACTGGTCTCGCAATCGGCGCGCAACTGGCTCTGGACATTGGTTACGTCACGGATCGGTACGCGGCGATCCTCGCAGCAGGGGGGCTATCCTTTAGTGTCGGGTTCTTCCTACAGGACTCCGAATGGAAGGAGGACGCGAATAAGCGCGAATATCTCCAGATCAACAGGGGTGACCTTTTCGAGGTGTCAGTTGTGACCTTCCCGGCCAATCCCGCGGCACAGATGAGGTAATCATGTCAGCGAAGATGACAGAGACCGGCAACAAGTGGGTTGCTGAGACGCGTGCGAATTTCGCAAAGGTTGCCAATGGGCAGTACCTGTCGCGCACGACCAACAAACCAACGCAGACGGTTGCCGTGCCCCCCATACAGCCCTCGGAAGGTGACGACAAATGAGTTGCCTCTATATCATGCTGCGAGTGCTCGCCATGATGAGCAATCTTCAAACCCCTCGCGGCGTCAATACACTCTCCGCGCTACGGACTATCCTACTTACCCTCGCAGACAGTGGTAGCTTTTGCTCAAGAAGCAACTGGCGAGTTCCGGGCACTCGACCTGCCACAAGGGGTGTCAACTGATGGCGCAGATTGTGCTTCACATTTACCCGACCGGCAATGAGTGGACATTGGACGCGAACACCATTGCAGCATGCCGGGAATACCGGACAATCATTGCACAGCGCAAGAAGTATCTTATTGACCTTGATGAGCAAAAAGCCGCTGACAGGCTGGTTGTTCCTGAGGATGAGCTTCGCCGTGCTATCGTGTACTTGTTCAGCGTTGCCTGCCAATGCATGAGCCAACACCACACCCGCGTTATGGAGACACCTGACGAGGTGCGCGCCTTGATTTCCGCGGCAAACCTTGCACATGACGCATGTGTTACCGCCGCACGCAATGCCGCTATCAGTGCCATCAATGAGATTCACGCGGCAGTTTTTCCTGCGAGCCCCGAAGAGCAGGCACTCTACGTTAACGCACTAGCCGACATCGAACGGACTTACACACAGGCTTTAAGTGCAGGCACAGCTTGCGCGGGGGACGTGACCTGCACCACCGCGACGGAATCCTTTACGCAGCGCGTTGACAAATACGAGGAGGACGTGGCGCACCTTCCCGCGCCCCTAAGCATGGTCTATCGGACGGACTACTGGGGTGGTTATGCGAGCTTCATGACTTTCCCTACCGGCACTCTGGAAGGCGATCTCGCGGTCATAGTCAATCACGTCTACAACCAAACTGGAAATGCTGCCGCCGTCGCAGTACCGGATGGCTGGAATCTCGCGATGTCCGGAAGCTCCGCTGATCTTCGTTATGCCGTTCAGATGGTCTACAAGGTTCTTACAGCGCAGGACATTGTGACCAATCGTGTTCCGCTTAGTGTCGGACAAACGACCGCAAATGGTTGCATGATCTTCAGACCGTCTCGCGCTATCAAGGCGGTGGTAATTGCCGACTCAGGTTTCGGCGTTGCCGGTCCTAACACCGAACCCCCGGCTTTCACGCTCGACGCCCCTGTGGCATCCACAAGCTCAGTAGCAATGCCCGTGTTGAGCACATTCTGCGCAGGTGAGGCTTATCCGTATACGGTAACGGAACCGAACATCTTTAATAACAGCACCCCAACCAGCGAGTATGCGTGGGACTACTATTACCATGGCCGTTACGATAACGCTGAGTTTGACATCGTGGTTATAAACAATCGGGTAGCTATGTCCTTCTCGGTCAGGAACAGCGGTGAGGACGGGATTTTGTCAGCACTCCCCAATGGGAATGCCAGCCTTGGGGCTTGCCTCGTCGTCAGTTGACCAACTCAACCCTGGCAACTGGGTGGCAGGGTGAGCGATATTTCCAGAACATGAACGCCAACCAATACATAGAGGTCTAGTTGTCATGCACAGAGGACCGCAGAATGCGCAAAATGATAAGAGGGTAATCAACGTGCGACACAAAGCAGTTGCCGCGTCACTGACGAAATATGCAGGGATTTTGACGTGTTTGGTTGCAGTCACGTACCTGACGACAATGAAGGCAGCATCCAATGCTGTTGATAGCGCCATGGCAGACCATAGGCAGCAGATAATCGCCGCCGTGGACAAACCG
The DNA here is from genome assembly GCF_053522445.1 of Agrobacterium sp. 22-221-1. NCBI lineage: Bacteria > Pseudomonadati > Pseudomonadota > Alphaproteobacteria > Hyphomicrobiales > Rhizobiaceae > Agrobacterium > Agrobacterium sp. 22-221-1. Next base: position 204,133 of record NZ_JBNWCL010000001.1, on the reverse strand, counting down.
ATTAGCCAACTCGAAGCCAAGCTGGCACAGCTCGAAAGCAGGCTGAATAACATGCATGCGCGGGATCTGGCAGCCTCCCGCTAAACGAATAGCCCCGCGACAGTTTGACTATCGCAGGGCTTTCCTTGTGTTTCTGCTCACTACCGAAGGATTAGCGCCGGAACATCGCGCCAGTCGGATCATTCGGTCCCGAGTAAACGGATTCACCTTCCCCGGATACGGCGTTGATGCGAGCCATCCGTTCCTGAATAGTGCGAGGCTCTGCCGCGAGGACCACAGGGGGGCTTACCAGAACTTCGTCGTCATCGTGAGAGTTGTAGACGTCGCCAACACCCTCAATGGGGATATCCGGCTGTTTGTGGATAATGAGCGCCAAGGAATCGTCACCGGCTACATATCTTACGTTTCCATCAAAGGCGCGGGCGACGATGGCTTCTAGATGATCCGCAGGAATCCCGGAACCGGTGCTTTCCGCGTACTTCGCGAGACGCGCCGCGCCGATACCTGTCACCTCGGCAAGGCTGATGACCTCGAATGCCGACATCGAATTGAGTTTCGCAACAACCTGCTTCCTGCCCTCACCGGGGATGGTATGCACTGCCATTTTTCATTTCCTTTCTGATTGATGGGTGGGGCTACACATCACGGAGAAAGCGACGCGTAGCCCCTACAGCATGGCACCCTGCTGCGCATGCTGATTGTGTTCAGTGATGCCAGTCGGGCAGTTCTCGCCTCTTGAGGCCGAGCGATCTGTCGGCATCGACAAATACCGGCGTGCTGTGTCCACGCTCGTAGTCATCGGGATGTTCAATTCGCATCCGCTCGTAGAAGTCATTCTGATGCCGTGACGAAATGTCATTGAACTGAAGCAGCGTTTGCATGTGCACCCGCAGCTTGCGCTCAACAGCCACGCCGATGGTTCCTTCCTCGTTGAGAATGATTTGGGGGAGCACATGCACCCGCGATTCCCACTCATGCGCAAGGAACTGAACGATGTCGGATTGCAATCCGCGAACCTGCTTGCCATCTTGTCGTAGAATTTGAAAGGCATGCCGTGCTTACATTCGATGTACTGGACGTGGTACTCGAACGGATGGTGATAAAGGTTCTCCTTGGTGACGCGTTCGAGCGCGTACTGCCAGAGACGTTGCAGGAACCAGAGTTCCGGCGGGAGCGGATAGAACGGGCCTTCCAGCGTGATGCCGTGACGCTTCACCATGACGTCTTGAAGGGGAATGGTCCCATGCACGAAGCATGCCATTGCAATTTCCCTTGGCATGCGGATAGGGCCAAAATGGATACCGATATGCGTGCCGTCCCATTCACGTTCCTGACCGAGTTTGGTTCTCATCGTGCACCCCCTGTGGTGTATGCCGCGAACATCGCAATTATCCTCGCTCAGAGCTTGACCAGCTTGACGTCGACTGCGTCATTGGCTGATGCGACATGCTGCACCGTCTCGTGTGCCACGACTGACACCTTGATGCCGAAGTGATCACAGAGCTTTTGCAGCGTCTCAATCGACGGCATGCGCCTATCAGCAATGATTGCGTACAGGGTCGGCACGGAAACGTCCGCGTCCACCGCGAGCTTCTCGAAGCCCTTGCGCGGTGCTGCCTTGATCTTGCGCTTTACACCCTCGACAAGCATGTAGAGGTTCATCGGGATAGCTGTACCTTCCGGTGTAAGTTCAGACACAGTATTGATTTCTCCATTATTCGTTATTTACAATGTAATAATGAATTATCATTTCCGTAAATAGAATTATCGTTTCCGATAACAAATATACTGACGCCAAACAATAAACCCTCCGAATCTACACTCGGAGGGCACCAATATTATTACAGGTAGATTCTCAGGGTATTTTTCTTTTGTCGTTCTTCAGACGAAAAATTCCAGTATCAAGGAAGGTTATTGATTGCGCTACGCATAATTTTTCAACCTCTGCTGCAACCCACGCTTCCGAGTTAAGACTACCCATAACAACATCGAAAGACGCGGCCACACTTTCATACCCATGCTCGTATAGCGCAGTCTCCTGCTTAGTCCTCGCTTGAGATATTTCATAATCCCACTCTGCGTACTTCTCGCCCATCTCAATCAAGGTCGAACAGTGATCGTATATCGCCTGAATTACACCCATTTCCACATGTTTTGATGCGGTTAGTTTTTCGGCCTGTGCAGGGGTTGCGGAAATAATTGCTGCAAGGGCGACCGCGAAGATTCTCATTTCTTGCTCCATGTTTTGTCAAAGATTCGTGCGAGCTTTTCAGCCCGAGATTCACGGCCTTCCGGCACCTGTGATTGTGTGGTTACAGGAGAGCTGCGGATCATGCGGTAGGCCGTGGATGCTGGACACCCCACTTTCCGAAGCTCCTTGATAAGATAATAGACGGCGCTGTTGTAGGCACGACATCCGGGCTCGACAGGGGTACTGAGGAACTTGTGAAAGATCATGCCAACATTGGCTGTCGCCAGATTGTAGGCCTCCTCATAAGTCATGTTCGGATCGAGGCACACACCCTGTGGAAGTCCCTCCGTCCGCCTGTCGATACCTTCGGAAACGAGAAGTTTGTGAACGACCTCCGTAATGTCGAGTAGCGGCAGATCGCGGCAAACGTCACCTGTCACTGTGACGAAGCCGTGATTGCAGAACAGATCAACGCAGCCCCGCAAATCGACACCGTTACCGATGCGATCTTCGATCTCGTCACCGAGGTCACCGTGATATGTCCCCATGATGTGACATCCCCTGCCCGATGGCGATGTTTCCGCATACGTGTGCGTAGAATTGTAGATGTCGAGCATCCAGCCGAACCGTGGGTCTTTCGGCCCACCAACCTTTTTCGCGTCAATGTCTATGGTCAGGACATTCGTTTTACGCGAATGGACGAACCCGACACCCCGCACGAGTGATTTAGGGTCATACCCCGGGGTTACCTTGCGTTCCGCGTCAGCGAGGGTGACCACGCGTGCGGCGCATTGGGGGTACGTTGACCACGTTTGATCGTCATCGGTCTTTGCCCAGCGCCCGTTAGGTTGAAGAGGTCGTTTCCGCGTGTCCGCGAACTCCCAATTAACCCACGTCCGGTGCTCGAATAGTGGTGACAGCGCCACAGGGGTCGTGTGCGTCATGATTGAGATGTCCACGCCGTGAATCTAAGAACCATAGTATTTCCCTTCGCGTTTCATGTGACAACACGATAATATGCAATGAAATAGATTTTCAATACAGTAAAAAATAAATAAAAAATCGTATAAACTCAAAAGTAATTTACGATACGATGTGTTATCGTCTCATAGTCTTATGCATTTACTTGAAAGGAAATGGAAGTGAAGCCTTCGGAATTCATTAACGCTATTCGCGTCCGGGCAAATGATGAGAGGTCCCTTGCGGCTATTTCGCGGGAACTCGATGTCGATTACCAGATATTTCAACGCTTCGTGGCAGGTAGCAAGCACTACTCTCGGGTATCCGACATCCTCGACAAGTTGGCCGCGCGTTATGGTTTCGAGATTTGCGAAGATGCGACGAAAGATCATAATGCGCCTTCCGCGCTGTAACGTGCGTGCGTCACATATTGAGGCAACCTTGTGCCTCCCGGTTGATCAAACCCGAAATGGTCCAAAAAAAACCCTCCGAGGGCGTAACTCGAAGGGTTTAAATGATCAACTACAATGCAAGGATTCCTTGTATTGCACAATATTGCAGTTAATGCAAGGAGTATTATTATGACAGACTTCAAACTAACCTTTAACGCAGAGAGCTATACTGCAAATGTAGTTCCGCTTGCACCACCTGTTACGCCTACTCCGGTAAGCCCAGAGTATGATACGACTCCAAGATTCGTCACAACGTTTCCTCCTGGGCCTGTCGGGGAACTCGCTCGCGAATATCTGGAAATGATGCCGTACCCCAATGAAACCATGGCAATCGGATGGGCGCTCACCGCCATCGCAGGTCTCACTCAGCGCTCGTACCACGCGAACGGTCTTGCCACGACGATCCATTTAATGACCCTCGCCGAGACTGGATCGGGTAAAGACATGACAACGAAAGGTCAGGCCACATTCATAGATCAAATTGGCATCGCAATTCAGCTTCCGGCACTAAGTGAAACCCTGATCGGCCCTGCCAATTTTGCGAGTGGCCCGGCAATCAAAAAACACATGGCAACGCATCCTCGTCAGTGGTCAGTGTTCAACGAGGCATCATTTCTGTTTCAAGAGATGCAAAATGACCGCGACACCCATGGGGCGAGCAAGAAGGCGGCACTGCTCGATATCAGATTTAAAAGCGACCTCGGCAAGCGGCAGGACGCGTATATCAACGCGTCCAAAGGGGACTCGGCAGTCAACGTATGTTACAGTCCGAGCCTGACTCTTCTGTGCGAGGGACAAGCTGACAGGTTCTACGCTTCGATTGACGAACAGTCTGCACGTGACGGCCTGATAAACAGATTCACAATCCTCGACTGCACTCGCAATCATCGCGGACTGCGGAACAAGCGGATGCGTCATGAATTCTCCGCCCCTGTGATAATGAAGTTTCTTCCTCTCGGTTCTAAGGTTGCGCGGGTCGTGGATGCGAACATTCGCCCGGACATGATCGAAGTCATGCTAGACCGGCACGCGGAAGCCTTATTGAACCAATATGAAGGGACAGTTGTTGATAAGCTGTCCCACGAGCGCGACCGCATAGAGTACGAAATTTTCAACCGATCACTTGCGCAGGCATGGTCAATCGCTGCCAGCCTCGCCATCCCGAATAATCCTGATGCCCCAGTAATTACCTATGCCGAGATGAACTGGGCTTTGGAATTCACGTATCGTGAACGCAAATGGATTCTCGACAAATACCGCGCGAATGAGACAGGTACGGGTGCCATTCAAAGAGTCGCCGCCTTGCGGAAGTGCCTGCTAGAATCCTTTCCGCGAAGCCAAAGTTCTCGCCTGTCCACGATTGCAAAGAAAAACGGCATTGTTCCTTACGCATGGATTCTCGATACTCTCGGAGGTTACGCAGCATTCAGAGCTATCGGAACAAAGGAACCTACTGATCTTTTGCGCGAGGCTATCGCAACACTCCTTGCCACAGGGGCATTAACCGATGTCGCACAGGAGAGCGCAAAGGAGCACGGGTTGTCTGGAAAATGCTACCAGATCGATTGGGATTTGTGCAAAAACAAGAAGTAAATCCATAGTCATCAAAAGAAGGTTGTTGGGTAAAAAGGGTGAAAAGGGGAGTCCACCCACCCTCACAAACAACCATAAAACCACTTGTATATTAGTAATCAATAGGATTAGACACACTACATTGAATTAACATACACAATCCCCAATAATTATTTTAATATGTTGTTTTTATTTAATTTTATCGTAGGGTAATGTGGCACCTAAAATAACCCTTGTCGCCCAACGCCCTGATCTAGACGCAGTTCGCGCCTTCTTGCGCTATTGTGAACACTCCAAAGCCACGCATTTTCGTTAGGAATACCATCCATGCGCTGTGTAGCTAACTTCGAAGTTGCTTCTGATCTATCGGTGGTAGCTGATGGTCAGGTGCTGAATATCAGTGACCCTCGCAGTGCCTTCAAAGCGCGTATCAGGAATATCCCACGTACAGAGTACACAACACCGTTCTTACTTTCGGTCCATATCTATTTTGACGCCGAGGCATTGGGTAAGGCCGCTGACGTGGCAGGAGACCATTTGGCCACCTGTCTCAATATGCTTGCATTTACGACTGGCTCTAGTTTCCGAAAGCACAGGATACGGCAAATTGTCGATGCCGAACCATCGCTTAAAGGCGCAATGAGAGATGTCCGCATGTGGGGCGATCGGATCGAATACGATGATCCGCAACCGTTCCTAGATCATGCGCACGCTAAGACAATCGAACGTCTGCTGGAGTTTGACATTCCGCCGGCTATCAGACGTGCTCTGCGATGGTATCGATTGGGAGTAGACTCCTCTGCGCCAGACGACCAATTCACCTACTTCTGGTTTGCACTAGAGATCGTGGCCGAGTTTCAGAAGCCAACTACGAAGGTGAATGACAAATGCCCACACTGTCATTCCGCCCTCTATTGCGAAAAGTGCGAAACCCATCCGCAGCATAAGCCTTATGCAAAACAGGCTATCCGTGCCTTGCTGATGGATGCGGATGAGGATTGCGACGACGCAACGGTGGCTCTTCTCGACAAGACCCGCAACAGCCTCATGCATGGCGCAACGCTCAAGGAAATAGAAGGTTCGCTGCCCGATCCGCATGAAAGTGTGGTCGACACGCTCGGGCGACTATTGTGGAAGGCCCTAGTCAGGCAGTTCCTCAAAGAAATGTCCGATGATTCCTTGGTGATGGGGGTACCGTCTACGTATGTGCACTACAAGGCCACACCAGTAGCTCACATCCAAACTATTGTCCCGGTAGACTCTGACGGTCATTTCGACCTTAATTTCTCAGGCACGGCTGTAAAGATGGAACCGTTTGGGCCGCCACAAAGTGCCTTACCGTCTGCGGTGAGAATAACGAGCGAGCAATTAGAACAACTTCGTAAGCTCAGCTATCAAAATGGCGATCAGCAGAAAATGCTGGAACGTATTCGGCAACAAGTAAAAGAAAAGGGTGGTCACATCTATGCGCTGATCCTTTCCACGGACATGGCAACGATCCACAAAGCAATGGAAAGGGGTGAGGTGGGCGAGTGGCAGGACCTGTTCCGCCAGTTCATTGATACCGCACAGATTGTTTACTGAGCGCATCCGCCATCCATCGAGCGGCGCGTCTCTCGCGTAAGGGCTGACAGGCTAGACGCCTATTCAAGCTCCCGCAGATGTGCCGAATTCTTCATGCGTTCCGCAAGACCATTTGCCTCATGCCATTCCGCGACCGTGATATGCTCAAACCCCGGAGCGACTTTGAAACCCGCATCGATCGCCAGTTGCTTTTTGGGATCAGGCTTCGGATCAACAGCGGGTTCAACCTGCACCCCCTGTGGCACGGCAAGCGCCAGAACATCCTCGCGCCGATACAGTGGCCTTGTATCACGGGACCAAGGAACGCGTTCGAGCTTGAACTCCTTCCGAAGTTGCCAGAATCTTGTACGCCCCACCCCGAGTAATTCCGCGGCTGCGGTTGCTGACAGGAGGGCAGATTGCGGGGTATTTCGTGGGGTACGTTTAATCCTGCTCATGCTGCATTACCCTCAACAACCTGCAATGCAGGGGTTTCATCATCCGTGTTGACGTTTTTGTTCGAAACGCCGTCAAGAAAATCGTTCCAATATTGAAGGGCTGCGAGTCGCTTCGCAATACCCGACGCACGCCGGTAAGCCTTTGCCGTCGAGTCACCGACCTTGTGGCCAAGAACCTCCTCAGCGGTGTTCCACGACACAGATGTTTCATCCCCCAGGAACTCGCGAAGAGATGATCTGAACCCGTGCACGGTAGCGCCTTTGGTTTCAAGATGATCGAAAGCGCTACTCGATATCGTTTGATACCGATTATCAGCCCAAACATGGGCAGGGATCGACGCAGGGTCTCGGACACTCGCGTTTGCCCCTGTAGGCGCCTGATTGTATATCGCGGTCACTATCGCGTGTTGTTCCCTCAATATCTCAAGCACTCTGTGCGTCAGTGGGACAACGTGTTCACGGCGTTGCTTGGTGCGTTCCTCAGGTATCGTCCATATGCCCTTGGCGAAGTCGATCTCATCCCACCTCGCGTCTGTCGCCTCACCTTTGCGAACACCGGTGCGGATGATCAACTCAAGGCACCGCGCTGCGCGGCTTCCATGACCTTGTAGTGACTTAACGAAGGCCGGGACCTCGGTATACGGCATTGCTGCGTTATGCCCCTTCTGCCAGTCAAGCGACGTCAGGCGCGATATGCGGGCAGGTATTGCGGGGTTGTCGATACGAATCTCTGCCGCGACAGCCGTGTCCATCGTGCGCTTGATGATGGACAGCACGACGGCTTTCCTCGCAGGTCGGTCATCGTACACGGACAGTGCATTCGCAACGTCAACGGAACGGATGTCCTTAGCGAGCATCTTCACGAGCTTGGGTAGCTCCTTTATGGCGCGGTCCCACGAGTTAGCGACAGACTCCGATGTCCAACGCTTGCTCAGGACGGCACGAGTATCTTTCGCAAGATCGCCAAACGTCACAGATGCACGTCGGGCCTCCGCGGAAACAACGTCGCGCTCAATCAGTGGGTCCTTTCCGTCAGCAATGAGTGCTCGACATTCCGATGCCCGATCCCGCGCAAAAGCGAGCGTTACTCCCCCTGTGGTGTAAGAACCAAAACCCATCTCGCGACGTTTCGAGGTGACAGGTGAGGTGTATCCGAACAACCAGCGAGCACCGAAGCGATCGATGACAAGGGACAGGCCCCCACCATCGCGGAGAACACCATTATCTCCCGCCTTCAATGCGGCATCAATTCCTCGTGCTGTTAGCTTATGCAGTTGTCGCGCCATTCGGGCGTCTCCTAATTGTGTCGTGATCGTATCCCAACCGTACCCCCATTCTACCCCACATTTGCAAACCGCACATGCGCGAAGGAATGTGAACACTCACGAACACATTAGGAAAATAATTCTTTAGAATCAATATCCTTTGCGAACACAGGTAAACGGTACAAAACGCAGAAAAACACTAATTGTTATTGTCATCGCGAACGACAACCACGGCATCTTCCAGATCGACCAGATATTCCTTTTTAAGGCCTGCAAGCTTCAGAAGCACCCTGTCGGCCACTTCCGTTCCGTCAAAACCAACAACGACGAGTTCGGACATAGTTCGTCTCCCTGAGTTTCAATTCCGCTGCGATTGAACGCCGAAGCGGGCGGCTTGTTCCGGCAATGATGGAAAGAGGATGTGTCATGCGTTTGACGGCCGCCCATCCGGTGTAAGCATCGGGCTGCTTAGTCCCCTTCTGCGCCATCCACACCCTTTGCTCCTTTTTTTATGAAAAGACCATTTTCCGCTTGCGCCCTAACAGGCTTATATATAAACGGCTTTCAGGTTCGGAGCGTAGCGCAGCCCGGTAGCGCACTTGACTGGGGGTCAAGGGGTCGTGGGTTCGAATCCCGCCGCTCCGACCATTAAAATCAGATAGATAGCCAGTTCCCCCAGAGCTGGCTATATTTGTTTCAGCTATCTGGTAACCCGCGCCATGCGCGAATTTAAAAGACCGGATTCGGCTATACGTTTGTCCAGGCCTGAGAATGAGGTGTGCCGAGATGGCCAAAAAAACGAAAATAGAACACTCAGAATTCTCGGGCGAGTTTGAAGACGACGGCATCACGGTTCTGGTTGATATCTACCGGCCCGCTGGCACCCAGCAGGATTGGACGCTCGAGGTCATCAGCGAGCATGACGATGTCACCACCTGGGACGAACCCTTCGCAACCGACAAAGACGCCTGGGAAGAATTCCTGGCCACGTGTGAGAAGGACGGGATTCGCAGCTTTCTGGATGGCGAGGATCCGTCGGTCCATTAACGTTCAATTCCGCAGTACCGGACTGTAAAGGGCGACGCCCATTGCCTTGTTGACTCTCTGCTAAAATTAGAACATTTAGTGAACAAAAGAGAGGTCATCCACTATGTCCGACGCTGAAAAAATCACCCCCATACGGCCTGAAGACATAGCCGGATATGTCATCCAGTGTCATGACGGCGATGCGAAGGCGGCTGTCGAAGCCCTTCTCGGCGAAATCGAGCATCTGCAGGAACAGCTTTCCCTGGCGGTCGCCATCATGGGAAAGGGATATACGCGTGGATGGACGCCGGATATCGGACGCGATTGAGCCGACGGCCTCCACTCCACAAGCCGTGTTCGATGCAGCTTGTGGAGCGTAAGAAAACCGGCGCAGCAATCAGCCCTTGTCCGCCAGCTGACCGATTTCGCGGTCGATCAGGTAAAGCGCATTGGGGCCGTCGCCGATCAACTCGATCTTGCCGAGTATGGTGCGGCAAAGGCTGTCTTCCTCATGCTGCTCATCCACGAACCATTGCAGGAATGAGGTTGTGGCGTGGTCTTTTTCCACGTGGGCAAGATCGACTGCCGCGTTGATGGCGGCGGTGACGCGGGACTCGTGCTCCGTCACGATGGTGAACAGCCCCTTGATGTCGTTTGCCGTGACCTGCGGCGCCGGCAGTTCGGAAAAGGTGACGCGTGCGCCAAGATCGTTCAGAAAGCCGAAGATGCGGTGCATGTGCTCCAGCTCTTCCGCCGCGTGGCCGAGCAGGAATTTATAGCAACCGTCGAGATTGCGTTCCGCCGCCCATGCGGCCGCCTGAAGATAGGCGTGATGGGCGCGCAGCTCGCCATTGAGGAGATCGTTCAACGTCGTTTCGATCACTTTGTTTGCCATGGTTTCATCCTTGGTTTCGGGGTTGAAGAAGCGGGTTTGCGGTGCGGATTGGCGCGGCCTGAAAGGCGGGGCGTTATTGTGCGGGCGTCACCTGCCCCAGCGCCGCCTCCAGCCTTTCGCCCTTCATGACGAGCTTGGGCCGCAGCTTCTCGGCCTTTTGTCTGACGGCTTCGAGATTGACGGGCTTGCCGACCTGAATGACGCCGATCATCGCCATCATCAGATGCGGCGGGCAATAATAGAGATAGACGCCCTCCTTCTCGACGGTGACGGTGAAAGCCTCATCGAGCTTGCTTTTCCACGGGCTAACGCCGTCCGGAACAGCATAGGACTGCACATAGTGGCTGGAATTTTGCGGCACGAAGGTAATGGTGTCGCCCGGCTCCGCCTTCACATAGGCAGGCTCGAACACCATGCCGCCATCCCTGCCGTAATTGAGCATCAGGATCTTGTGTTCGGCGGAAAGGGATGGCGTGACGGGCAGGATTACGGCCAAAGCCGTGGCAAGCGTCATCAAAAATCGTTTCATGCAATTATTCCTTCAAGGGTTTTGAAATGTTCGAGCGGCGGGCCACCCGCCGGCTGGATGACCGGATTGCCGCGCCGGTCGCGCAACACCTCCACGGCAACGCCATAGGTCTCGGAAATGAGCTTCGGCGTGACGATATCGCCCGGTGCGCCGGTCGCCTTCAGCGCGCCATCCGAAATCACCAGCAGGTTGTCGGCATATTGGCAGGCGAGGTTGAGATCATGCAGCACAACAAGCGTCACCCGGCCATTAGCGCGGGTTTCCTGCCGCACCAGATTGAGAAGCGCCACCTGATGCTTGAGGTCCAGCGCGCTGACCGGCTCATCGAGCAGCATCGCCTGCGGCTCCCGCATCAGAACCTGCGCAAAAAGCGCCATCTGCCGTTGCCCGCCGCTGAGCGAGGCGATCTCCCTGCCCGCCAGATGGGCTATTCCGGCCTGATGCAGGCGTGTCATGGCCAGATCGAGCGTTTCGTCGTCGATATGAAGCGAAAGCCGGCCGAAGCGGCCGAGCGCCACCACCTCCAGCACGCTGAGCGCAATATCGGCGGCCGTATCCTGCGGCATATAGGCGAAGCGATCCCGCCAGTCCCTTGTGTGCCGCCCTGCCCTCTCGCCAGCCTGAAGGCGACGATCGCCGAGGCTGATCGCGCCGGCGGCGAGCGGCAGGTCACCGAAGATCGCTCTGAGAAGCGTCGTCTTGCCTGTGCCGTTGGGGCCGATGACGGCATGGATGTATCCGGGTTCCAGACGTGCCGAGAGGTCTCTCACAACGGTCTGCCCGCCCCGTTCGACGGAAATATTATCCAGAACCATCATCGGCCGCGCCTCTTCGGAGCGAAAATCAGCCACAGGAGAAACGGCACGCCGACAATGGCGGTGACGATGCCGACCGGAAACAGAGCGCCGGGAATGATCGATTTGGAGAGAATCGAGGCTGCCGAAAGCATCAGCGCGCCGCTCAGTACCGACATCGGCAAAAAGAAGCGCTGATCCTCGCCCACCGTCATGCGGGCGATATGCGGCGCGACCAGCCCGATGAAACCGATGACCCCGACAAAACTCGTGGCCGTCGCTGTCATGATGGCGACGATGATGAGAACCTTCATGCGCAGCCGGCGCACATTGATGCCGAGGCTCGCCGCCCGCATTTCCCCCATTCTGAGCGCCGTCAGTTTCCAGCAATCCGCCATAAGCAGGGCGCAGCAGAAGGCGGTGACGGCGGCCGTCAGGCCGAGCGTTGGCCAGGTCGCCTTGGTCAGGCTGCCGAACAGCCAGAAAAGAATCTGCTGCGACAGTTCCGGCGAGGACAGGAACTGAATGAGCGACAGCAGCGACTGAAACAGGAAAAGAAGCGCGATGCCGCCGAGAATGATGGTTTCGGCTGTCGTTTGCCGCATGGAGGCCAGCATGAAAAGGAAAAGCGCGGCGAGCATTGAAAAGACGAAAGCGCCGAGCGGAACGGCAATCATCGCATCCAGCCCGAGACCGCCGAGCGCAAGCACCAGCGCGGCGCCAAAGCCCGCCGCAGCCGCCATGCCGAGCGTATAGGGGCTTGCCATGGGATTATTAAGCAAGGTCTGCATCTGCGCGCCGCCGGCGCCGAGCGCCGCCCCGACGGCGAGCGCCATCAGCGCCATGGGCAGGCGAAGGCCGCGCACGATGGAATCGGTCATCGCCGCCCGTTCGCCAAGGCCGGTCAGCGACTTCACCACTTCGGCGGGCGACAGCAGCGAGGGACCGGTGGCGATATCGAGAACGAGGCTTACCGCCATCAGCACGAAAAAGACCAAGACGACGCGCCAGCGACGACGTTCACGCAGCCGGTGCGCACCGATGGCTTCGGCATTGCGGGCGGCAATTGTCATGGAAAACCTGTTTGAAAAAGACGCTGAAAAGCGGACGCCGTGCAGTGGCGTCCGCAGAATTTAACCTTCAGCGGCAAGCAAATGTGCTTTTCCGCCGCCGGCAACAGAACCATCAATCCTTGATGGCGATGGCAAAGGTGCCTTCAGGCGTGACCGGCAGGTACTTCCTGTAATAGCCGAGATAGTTGGCGATCGGGTCGACATCCTTGAACTGCTCGGGATAAAGCTGCTTGGCGATATATTGCACCATGGCGAAATCGGAGAGCGTGCGCGAAGCGCCCTGATAGACACCGAACAGCTGCCCGTTCTTGATGGCCGGCAATTCGCTCCAGCCCTGACGGGTTTCGAAGGCCTTGAGCTTTTCGCGGGCATCCGCGGCCTTCACCGCCTGCCCCATCGGCAGCGCCGCGGGGTTCTTGTTGTTTTCACGGCCGGAAATGAAGATGGCGTCGGGCTTCGAAGCCAGAACCTGCTCGGGATTGATCGGTCCCCACCACTCGACGAAGGGTGCTGCGATATTGTCGCCGCCAGCGGCGGTGGACATGGCGCCCCACATGTTCTTGCCATAGGTGAAGGAATATTCGGCCGGTCCCTTATTGCCGAATTCGACATAGACCTTCGGTTTCGGCTGACCGGATTTCGCCACCCGTTCGGCGACGTCCTTCAACGAACCGGCGTAGAATTCGGCAATTTCCTTGCCGCGCTGTTGCTGGCCGGTGAGTTCGCCGAAAAGCCGGGTGGAGGCGACGTGGCGCTCGACCGTCTGGGCGTTGTAGTCGACGACAACGACGGGAATGCCCTCTTCTTCCAGACGGTCGGCATCGAGACCGAGCGCCTTGTATTGCCAATCCGCCAAAATCACCAGATCGGGATTGAGGCTCAGCACTTTTTCGACCGAGAAGGTCTGGGCTTCGACTTCGCCGACATCGGCAATATCTGCAAGCGAAGCGCGGTGAGCGAGATGCATTTTCCAGTTGGCGGGAACCCAGCCTTCCCACGCTTCGCGGGAAATGCCGACGACGGAATCATAGGCCTTTTCGCCACCGACCGCCATGTAGTCCTCGAAATAGAAACCGAGAACGACGCGTTTTGCAGGAAGATCAACCTTCACCTCGCGTCCGATGACGTCGGTGATGGTCTTCTCTGCGGCGGTGGCGAAAGGTGCGATAAAGAAAACGGATAAGAACGATGCGGCAAGGCCGCCGATAAATGTTTTGCGGGTCATGATGCGATCCAGAAGTTGAAACAATGCCGCTGTATAAAAGGTGAAACCGTTAGTCAACTTAAATCGCAAGATCACATAAGTTACTAATATAAAAATGAAAATTGTCATTTCCGGTAAAATGCGCACCGGGAAATATCCCGCTGGGCGGCGGCGATAGATGCTGCGCCGCCGCGCCCTCAGCCGGCCGCGAACTGTGGGTTGCGCCCGTCCCGATAACCTCCGTCATCGAGACAGGACGCAAGATCCCGTTCAGATCATTGAAGTGTGCCCTGTGGGAAATGCGCCCAAGCCGACTTCAGAACTCGTTGGAGGCGATGGCGAAATCGTCGACGACGGGCATCTTTTCCGCGTTTTCCCAGGTCCGGTCCATGGCGTAGGTTTCTGAGAGATAGGGAATGCCGATATGGCCGAAGCGGAAGGAAAGCTGGCTTTCCGCCTGTTCCTCATCAAGCTTTGCCACGCGGCTGAGATAGAGCGCGGTGGCGAGGCCTGTCCTGTCCGCACCGGCCTTGCAATGAATGAGAATGGGCTTCGGCGCATCGCGCATGATGGCGACAAGTTCGTTGACCCTGTTCATGTCAAGCTCCTGGCTTGCCGACATGCCGAAATCGATATGATTAAGTCCCAGCTCGCGGGCGGTTTCGACCTCATCGCGATACCAGGCCTTGGATTCGTTCGCGCCGCGCAGATTGATGACCGTCCTGATACCGTGGTCTTTGGTATAGCGGACGAGCTGCTCATCGCTCGGCTGGTTGGAGCGATAGAGCTGCCCCGCGACAACCTCGTGAAAATTGCCCAGGAGCTGAATGGCGTAGAGATAACCGCCTGCGGCAAGCACAGCAATACCCATGCCCCCAAAGGAGCACTTCCAGAATCTTCGCATAATAAAACGGTTCCCTCATTCGACGAGAGAACCGATACAGGCGGATTCTGACAGTAAGCTGAAAGTTATGCGACAGTATTGTAAGAGTAGAAAATTTGCGCTTGATCAACGCACGAAAACGTAAACCGCATAGACCGCGATGAGTGCGGCGGCCGCCGCCGCGGTGATGGCGCCGAGGCGTTTTTCGATGAAATGGCGCACCGATTCCCCGTATTTCTGCAGCAATCCGGCAAGGATGAAAAAGCGTGCGCCGCGCGTGACGACCGCCGAAAGAATGAACAGGCCAAGGCTGATATTGGCCGCGCCGGAAAGGATAGTCACGACCTTGATCGGCGGCAGATGCGCGAGCCCCGATGTCACCAGCAGGAGAACGATGGTTTCGTAGTCAACCGAGTTCTTCAGATGCTCGAAGCTGTCGAGCTTGCCGTAAAATTCGAGAATGGGTCGAGCGATGCTTTCAAAGGCATAATGACCGAGGAACCAGCCGGCGATGCCGCCGAGAACCGAGGCGACAGTTGCCACGAGCGCATAAAACATCGCCTTTTTCGGCCTGGCCAGCACCATGGGCAGGAAAAGCACATCGGCAGGCACGACGAAGATGGAGCTTTCCACGAAAGCCACGATTGCCAGCCACCACACGGCGGTTTTGCGCGCGGCGAGCGCCATCGTCCAGGCATAGATGTTTTTCAGCATGTCGTGTCCCCGGGGAAGAGTGTTGCGGAGTGAAGGCAGGCGGGAGCCAAGGCATATCGGCGGTGATTCATGCGGTTGCCGGCGGGCCGGAGAGACCGGCCCCGAATGAGGATTAGAGACAACGCAAGAGAATGGCAAATGTTGGAAAATTTATTTTTGCATCGCAAAAAATCATAAAGACGAGCATTTCCAGCCCTCACCGCAGATTGGTTGTTGCAATGCGAAATTTCACCCTGCGGTAGATGAGCTCGCCTTTTTGCTGTAGAATAAGAGGTGGAGGAATGAGGAGGAAGTTATCATGGACTATGTAAACTTCGTTACATCGATCAATCCGGTCATACTTGTCATTCTGCTGGTGGTTCTTCTTGCAGGCGCCTACAGCAACTGGGTTTCGCACTGATCCAGACGAACCGCCCGACCGAATGTGATGAGGCCCTTTTCTATCGGCGATAGGCATCGGGCCGGATGGATGTTATCAATCCCGGAGTTAAACAACTTCCGGGAAGCCGCATGACGAACGAATTCGCATTCACTGATACGTCTGAAAAGCTCAGCACGACGCTTGAGAAGCTGATAGGAAAGCTGCAGGGCCAGACGATCACGTTGCGCGAGTTGATGGAAGCGATCGGCGAACAGGGCCTTTTGCTTATCTGCGCAATCGCCTCCCTGCCCTTTCTCATCCCGGTTTCCATTCCCGGCGTCAGCACGGTCTTCGGTGCGGCGATCATCCTTGTCAGCCTGGCAATCACCCTCAACCGCCTGCCATGGCTGCCGGCAAAAATCCTCGACCGGCAGATGGAGACGGCAAAGCTCGTTCCAGCCCTTCAAAAAGGCGTCGCCATCGTCTCCAAGCTCGACGGTTTCATTCGCCCGCGCATTCCCGCGCTGACGACCGGCATCATCGCCAACCGCATAAACGGGCTTGCGCTGATGACGGCGGGCGTATTGCTGATGATGCCGCTGGGTTTCATTCCCTTCTCCAACACCCTTCCAGGCGTTGCGATCCTGCTTTTTTCAGCCGGGATGATTCAGAGGGATGGTGTCACCGTGCTCGGCGGCTACCTGTTTCTGGGGCTGACGGCGATTTATTTCGCAGCGCTCGCCTATGCGGCCTTCTGGGCCGGCCAGGGCATCAGCAGTTCCATCGGCGCATAAGACCTATTGCCGGCCGCCATTGCGGGTATCGCGGCGGTTCTGCCGCGATGCCCACCAGACCGCCAGCCGTCGCCGCTGGCGGCGAACCGCCGGCAGATCGTGGGAAAGCACGACGAGACCGAGCGGAATCATCCAGAAGCCGAGCACGGGCAGGAAACCCAGCGTTCCGCCCACCACGAGCGCCGAGCCGGTCGCAATCCTGCCGACGCGCGAACGCGGCATGGCAAAGCTCCATTTTCCGACATGGAGGCGGTGCGTTCTGTGGTCGATACCGAATTTCATTCCATCCTGCCCTTTTGCATCTGACCTGTGGATAATTTTTTCACCGGCGATAAGCCCGGAAAATCGGGACTCTGGAGGGATAAAACAAGAGGAATGCGTTTTTTTTGAAAAAACCGCTTGGCAAATCGGAAAAGCATTTGTATTACCCCGCTCACACCGCGCCAAGCGGTGGACGTTCCCTGGTAGCTCAGCGGTAGAGCATTCGACTGTTAATCGACAGGTCGCCGGTTCGAATCCGGCCCGGGGAGCCATTTTTTTCGCAGCCGCTTGCGTTAAAAGAAAGCTCTACATCTTTGATGTTTTCCATACATTCCGATGTGGGCGTGATATTCTCTTGTTGATAACTCAGTTCTATCAACTGCATCGTGTCTTCTATCGTTCCCTTAGCTTATAATGCCTCAAGTCTCTTGAGCGCGATGGTGGAATGAAACCGGATAAATTCCAGAATATTTTACGCGAGATGGACGCGCGATTGCGCCGAAGTGAAAGCGAACTGCAATCAGCGTCGTCGCACACGGAAAGTATTCGTGGGATGATCGCTCGGTTTTCTCACCTTAAAGCGAATATCCGAAGGCTCTCTTCCAAACCCGATTCCATAAATTTTGATGAAGTGCAGGCACTAGATCTACAAATTGATCAGCTGTCTGATGCAGCGGCTCGCGCGCGAGTGAATTTTCTCACGACGCACCCGTTGCACACGGTGCTCGGTAATATCGCTGATGACAGTGCTGGCCTGTCGCGGCTTACGTCGGGTATGAAAATCGGCCTCAGTCAAGTCACGCCAGAGAACGTATTGGAATCAACGCCGGGCCAAAAAACTGCGGCATTTCAGTTTGAGTATCAGAATGACGTCTTAGTGGTAGTCGATAGGCCGCTGCAATCGAGTGAACGCGAACGAAATTTTGCTGAAGCTGCAATCTCATCAGCGGCGGATCACGGTGCCTATGTGCTGACTGACTTAGAAGGCACTAACGTTTCACCCAGACTTCGAGACGCGTTTAAATCGCTTCAGACGACCTTAGGATCACACAACAATATCGTGCAAATAGGCCAGAAAGCGCAACTTTGTGCGCGGATGGTGAACTCAGAAATCGACGAACTCTCATCAACCTTGGCAGCGCTATTGCTTGGCCACATTGAAATGGTGTCGGACGCCCTCTCACAATTCGAAGACTGGCGCATATATTGCGAAAATGCTGCGGCGTTGAAAGTGGCGCAGGGAACGGTGGACGCGATGATCGATGGCGCCCGTGAGCTAGTTGTAGGATTGCGAGACAATCAAGCAGTCGCGCCGGAGGTTGGCGACGCTTTGAAGACAGTATCGTTTTGGGCAGACGGCCAAAATCCAGATAAACGTGACGTCCTTTCGCTCGCTAGGACAATTGAGAATTTTTTCTCTGCCGTGGTGCGATCCTCCCTACGCTTCGTAAAGGACGTAGGCACCGACGTAAGAAAGCAGGCAGTCGCCGGGGTAGCGTTTCTTATTGTAAGCACCGTGACTGTTAGTCTTGTACCAGCCCTGTCTAAAATACCCGGCGCAGAATGGGTACAACCAGCCGTTAGTTATCTCAAGTCACTCACAACGAACGCACCAGCTCCGTAAACGGATAAAAGGCCTGTCGACGACTGAGGTAAGGAGCCTCCACGCCCTAGCCGCGAAAAGATAAAACTCCCTCTAAGTCGCTGAATTTATAAAAACACACCCCATAGGAAAGTTTATTTTTCTCAAATCTCTCCGGCCCGGGGAGCCATTTCTCTCAAAACATATGATGAAGAGCGTAAGACGGCTTTCTTCCCGGCCGGATTGACGTATCGCGCTTTCTGCGCCTGAAGGCTTCAGGCTTTCTTCGGTGCGCGTTTCGTTGCCCGTGTTGTATTGGTGAGCGCCGGTGGATCGCTTGCGGGGAAACTTTCTTCAAGGCTCTCGGTCAAATCGTCATCCTTCTCGGGATGAGATGCCTTCTGCTCTTTCTGAAGCGATTTTACGGCTGGTGACTTCGGTTTTTTGGCCGGTGCTTTGGTCGCAGGGGATTTTTTTGTGCCGCTTTTGCTGGCCGATTTCGTCTTGCCTGCGTTACTGGAGACTTCCTGCTCCGCTTCCATCCAGTGCCGTTCGTGGTGTCCCTCCGGTCTTCCTTCCTTCTCCCATATTGCGCGGGCTCTTTCCCGGATTTTGGCTTCGCGATCGTGGTCCATAACGGCCTCCCTCTATTCGTGGCACCGGCTTTATTCTGCCCATGGAAAACCCGAAAAAGCCAGAGTTTGTTCCGCCTTCGACAGCCGTAAATGCGGATTTCGCGAGGAGCGAAGGAACCGCCCCTGCCGGCCGATCGTTTGCTCCCCGACAACAGCAGGAGAATTCCGATGACCGGCACCAGGCACAGAAGTCCCGAACCTCTCGATATTCAACAAAAAGACGTGACGGATTTTGAAACCGACAGCGCGCTGAAGTCCAAAGACAGTGAAATCTATCCGGATGAATCGATCAGCCTTCGTGCCCGCAGGCAAGCGGCGCGGCAGCATGAGGATGCCTTTATCGTGGCAACCGATCTGGAAGACGACGATCAGCGCGACGCAGCGCCCGGCACCAGAGAGCAGCCCTAGGCCCGAAAATGGAAAAGGCGGGTCAAAGCCCGCCTTTATCGAAAAATGCCGTCAAAAATGTCAGGAGATTTATCGGCGGACCGAAACGATGGCCTTGCGGTTGAAGTTCGACACCTGCACCCGGCCGGACTGGTTGCCGCCGAGGATTTGGGCGGTCTTGCCGCTCATGCTCTTCAAAATGCCGGCATGGTAACCACGGCCGTTGCGAATGACGACGACATCGCCGGGCTTCGCCTGACTGACGGGCACGGCATAACCGAAGGATGTCCAGGACTTCGCAAATCCATAGGATTTGGGAGATTGCCGGCCGGCCTTGCTGGCGACCGCATGCAGGAAAAGGCCGCACCATGGGGTGCTGCGGGGATTTGCGCCAAGAATGTTCTTGAGGCTCTTGTTGTTCTTGGACTCGTGCAGCCCGGTGTATTTTTCTGCCTGGTTCAGCATGCCGGCGGAGGCCGATGCAACGACTGTAAAAGACAAGGCAACCGATAGAATTAACGCGGATACTCTCAAACGTCTCGCCCTTATGTTAGAGGGCGCCCGTGTATTGTGACAATTTAGCGACAATTTGACGAGAAATGGGCAGAAATCAGACGCCTATTCATGTGCGCTGATCTGTCATTGCTTCAAAACAGGCTGCCCTGCGCCTCGTCAGTGCGGCTGCGGCCGGCATTTTCGAGATCCAGCATACGCAATTTGGTGGTGGTTCCGCCCGGTGCGGAGAAGCCGCCAAGCCTGCCGCCGGCGGCGAGAACCCGGTGGCAGGGAATGATCAACGGCACCGGATTTTTCGCCATGGCCTGACCGACATCGCGGGCCTTTTCCATGCCGAGACCAAGCGTTTTTACGATGCCGCCATAGGTCGTCGTATCGCCCCAGCCGATCTGCCGCGCAACGGCGTAAACATCGAGGAAAAAGCGCTCCTGTCCGGCGAGATCGAGTTCGACGGCGGTAAAGTCGATCTCCTCGCCGCCGAAATAACGGGTGATCATCGCAATCACCTCACGCGTGCGTGTTTCGGGAACGGCGATTGAGGCGGATGGCAGGCGCTTCTGGAGGAGTTTTTCGGTCTCGCCGGCATCAGAGCCGGGCAACTGCAAACGCACGATGCCCCGCCCCGCCCATGCGAGACCGCAATGGCCGAGGGCTGTGGGAAAAACAATATAGCCGTAGTGGTTGCTCATTGCCGTCGCTCATCTGCTTTTTCGCATGCACGATGCCATATCCCGCATTCGAAACAACCCGTTTCCTGCTCCTCAACAAACAAGGCCACCCGTTTTTGACGGGTGGCCTTATACGCATCAGTTCCGAAAATCCGTTCAGGACGCGATTTTGCCCGGCTCTTCCACAAGGCACTGCGCCTGCCGGCTGGCGGCAACGAAGGCCGTGCGGGCAATTTCCCCCGCCACGTCGCCCATCAGCGAGGCGCGGCACAGACGCAGCGCCTGTTCATGCACCTTGTCGCCACGCTCAGGCCATTCGTGCTGGAGAAAATCGAAGGCTTCGTAAACGCCATTGAAAATCCTGGGAGCACCGTTTTCAAGGGAGATGGTAACGGGCTTTTCCCACTTAACGTCATTCAGCAACATTGATTGCACTTCCATGCTCTATTAACCCGCGACAAACGCCGGCTCCTCCAGTTGGTTCCCTTTATCAGCGGTTTCAAGGGCGAAAAAATAACCCTCGAAAAACCATGCGCCTCCATCTTTCCATTCTAGCCGATTTGCGGAACAAAGCGTTTCAACACTCGTTCAAGCGGAAGTGAACCGGGTCCTTTCATGCCGACAACAGCCTCCCCCGCCATCGTCTGGTTCCGCAAGGACCTGCGCCTTTCGGACAACCTCGCCCTGCTTGCCGCCGTGGAGCATGGCGGCCCCGTCATCCCCGTCTATATCAGGGAAAAATCATGTGGCCCGCTGGGCGGCGCACAGGAATGGTGGCTTCATCACTCCCTAACGTCCCTCACCGCCGCACTGGAAAAAATCGGCAGTCGCCTCGTGCTTCTCAGCGGCGATGCCGGCAAGACATTGCGCCATCTAATATCCGAAACCGGTGCGGAGGCGGTATTCTGGAACCGCCGATACGATCCGGCCGGCATGGCGACGGACAAGGCGCTGAAACAGACGCTTCGGGATGACGGCCTGACCGTCCGCAGCTTTTCCGGCCATCTGCTGCATGAGCCATCGAGGCTGCAGACGAAATCCGGCGGTCCCTACCGGGTCTATACGCCCTTCTGGCGGGCGCTGGAGGGCGGCGAGGAGCCGCACGCGCCGGCGGATGCGCCGAAGGGTCTGAAGGCGCCGAAGACGTGGCCGAAATCGGAAAAGCCTGGCGATTGGAAACTGTTACCCACCAAGCCGGACTGGGCGAAACACTTCAGCGACATATGGTCTCCCGGCGAAAGCGGGGCGCGGGAGAAACTCGACGATTTCATCGATGGCGCTTTGAAGGGCTATGAAGAAGGCCGCGACTTTCCGGCAAAGGACGCCACCTCTCTGCTTTCGCCGCATCTGGCGTCCGGCGAAATATCGCCTTCTACCGTCTGGCATGCGACGAAGGGGCTTTCCCGCCACATCGCCTCAAACGATATCAGCCGTTTTCGCAAGGAAATCGTCTGGCGGGAATTCTGCTATCACCTGCTGTTTCATTTTCCCGAACTCGACGAAAAGAACTGGAACGACAGTTTCGACGCCTTCCGCTGGCGAGACGATGAAAAATCCTTCACGGCGTGGACGCGCGGCATGACAGGATACCCCATCATCGATGCCGGCATGCGGCAATTGTGGAAACACGGCACCATGCACAACCGGGTGCGCATGATCGTGGCCTCCTTCCTCATCAAACATCTGCTGATCGACTGGCGGAAGGGCGAGAAATGGTTCCGCGACACGCTTGTGGATGCGGACCCGGCCTCCAACGCCGCCAACTGGCAATGGGTGGCGGGTTCAGGCGCGGACGCCTCGCCGTTTTTCCGCATCTTCAACCCCATATTGCAGGGCGAAAAATTCGACGCCGATGGCGATTATGTGCGCCGTTTCGTGCCGGAGCTTGAAAAGCTCGAGCGAAAATACATCCACAAGCCGTTCGAAGCGCCGAAAGAGACGCTGAAGAAAGCGGGCATCGAACTTGGCAAGATCTATCCGCTGCCGATTGTCGAGCATGGAAAAGCGCGGGAAAGAGCGCTTGCGGCCTATGCCGACGTCAGGAAGAACGCATAAAATTGGGTATCGGCAAAATTTTGCGTGGCTAAGCCAAAGCCGGGAAGATAATTTCTTGCCTTGAGGCGGTTGTAACGGGACATAACGGCACCTAATTTCCGCTCAGACAAGAAGGCTCAATCATGACCATTCACTCCTCTGCGCTCAGTGCTATCGGCAACACGCCGCTCATCCGTCTGAAAGCCGCCTCTGAAGCGACGGGGTGCGAAATCCTCGGCAAGGCGGAATTCCTCAATCCCGGTCAATCGGTGAAGGATCGCGCGGCGCTCTATATCATCCGCGATGCCGAGCGGCGCGGTCAGTTGCGACCCGGCGGCACCATTGTGGAGGGTACTGCGGGCAATACCGGCATCGGTCTTTCGCTGGTCGCCAATGCGCTGGGCTACAAAACGGTCATCGTCATTCCCGAGACGCAGAGCCAGGAAAAGAAGGACGCGCTGAAGCTTCTCGGTGCCAAGCTGGTCGAGGTTCCGGCAGCCCCCTATTCCAACCCGAACAATTACGTGAAGGTCTCCGGCCGGCTGGCAAAACAGCTTGCAGCGACGGATGAGAACGGCGCGATCTGGGCCAACCAGTTCGACAATATCGCCAACCGTCAGGCCCATATCGAAACGACGGCCCCCGAAATCTGGGACCAGACGGACGGTAAGGTGGACGGCTTCATATGCTCGGTCGGTTCCGGCGGGACGCTTGCGGGCGTGGCCGACGGCCTGCGCGATTTCAACCCCGACATCAAGATCGGCCTTGCCGATCCCGAGGGTGCGGCTCTCTATGAATTTTACAAGCACGGCGTGCTGAAATCCGAAGGCTCGTCCATCACCGAGGGCATCGGACAGGGGCGCATCACCGCCAATCTGGAAGGTTTTACGCCTGACTTTTCCTACCGCGTTTCCGATGCGGAAGCGCTGCCGGTGCTGTTCGATCTGGTGACGAAGGAAGGGCTTTGCCTTGGCGGCTCCTCCGGCATCAACATTGCCGGCGCAATCCGCCTTGCCCGCGAGCTCGGTCCGGGGCATACAATCGTGACGATACTGTGCGACTACGGCAATCGTTATCAGTCAAAGCTTTTCAATCCGGATTTCCTGCGCTCCAAGGGACTTCCGATCCCGCAGTGGCTGGCGACGAAAAGCGAGATTGCGGTTCCGTACGAAACCGTTTGAGGACATGCCGAAATGCCTGTGAATGCCCTGTTCCGTGACGATTTTTATCTTTCCACCGCAGAAGCGATCGTCACGGCGGTGCATGAGGATGGCGGCATAGAACTAGACCAGACCTGCTTTTACGCCACCTCCGGCGGCCAGCCGGGCGATAGCGGCTTTCTCGAGCGGGCCGATGGTTCGCGCATCGAACTCGGCATCACCAAAAACGGTGCCGACAAGAGCGTGATCGTCCATGTGCCGCTCGAAGGCCAGCCTTCCCCCGATATCGGCGAAAAACTCACCCTGCATGTGGACTGGCCGCGTCGTTACAAGCTGATGCGGATGCACACCGCCTGCCATCTGCTCTCCGTCGTCTGCCAGTGGCCGATCACCGGAGCCGCCGTCGGCGAGGATGAATCGCGTGTCGATTTCGACATGTCGGAAACCATCGACAAGGACGAGGTGACGGCAAAGCTGATGGAGCTGGTGAAAGCCAACCATCCCGTCTTCCTGCAATGGATCACCGACGAGGAGCTGCAGGCCAATCCGGGCATCATCAAATCCAAGAATGTGCGCCCGCCAATGGGCCTTGGCCGCGTCAGCCTCGTCTGCATCGGCGAAAATTCCAGCATCGACAGCCAGCCCTGCGGCGGCACCCATGTTTCCGAAACGCAGGAAGTGGGCGATATTCACATTGCCAAGATAGAAAAGAAGGGCAAGGAGAACAGGCGGTTCCGCATTCGTTTCGGCGCGCCTGAAGCTGTTGCCTGAGATTGGGAGAAACATCGTGAGCACGGATAAGAGCCGTTTCGTCGTTTCGGCGGACTGGGTGGAAAAACAGCTCGGCACGGCCGGGTTTCGTGTCGTTGATGCCTCCTGGTATCTGCCGGCGCACAAGCGCAACGGTGCGGAAGAATATGCGGCCGGCCATCTGCCCGGCGCCGTGTTCTTCGATCAGGACAAAATCGCCGATCATACCACCGGCCTGCCGCATTCCCTGCCCTCGCCGGAATTCTTCGCGGAACAGGCCGGTGCGCTCGGCCTCAGCGACACCGATACGATCGTGGTTTATGACGGCCCCGGCTTCTTTTCCGCGCCGCGCGTGTGGTGGATGCTGCGGGTGATGGGCGTGCGCAAGGCCTATGTGCTGGATGGCGGCCTCGATGGCTGGAAACACGAAGGCCGGCCGCTTGAAACCGGCACGCCGGAAATCGAGCCGGCAACCTTTACGCCTGATTTCAACGAAAAGCGCGTAACCTCGCTTGGCGCCATGCGCGGCATCGTCGACAGCGGTGAAAAGCAGATTGCCGACGCCCGTGGCGCCGGACGCTTTACCGGCGACGAGGCCGAACCGCGTGCCGGCATGCGTTCCGGCCACATGCCCGGCGCGCGCAGCCTGCCCGCGACAGCCTTTTCCGAAAACGGCCACTTCAAGGACCTCACCGCCATCCGCAAGATGGTGACCGATGCCGGTATCGATCTTTCTAAGCCCGTCGTCACCAGTTGCGGCTCGGGCGTCACTGCCGCCGTCATTACGCTGGCGCTGGAATCGCTCGGTCACAAGGATAATTCGCTTTACGACGGCTCATGGTCGGAATGGGGCGGATTGCAGGATACGCCGGTGGTTACCGGTCCGGCGGATGCAATCCCCACATTGTCGCACGGACCGCTGAAGGCGCATGTGACGCAGCTGGAAATGACGGCGCCGCCGAAGGTCAGCCTGCCGATCCCCGTGAACATCCAGACGGCGCTGATGCGGGTCAACAATATTCCCCTGCATTTCTACCGCTATCTTTACTGGCGGGTGGGGAAACGCTGGCACTGGCAAAAGCGCATGCGCATGAGCGATGCAGAGCTTTCCGCCATTCTGCGCGATCCGAAAAACAGCGTTACGGTTCTTTATATGAACGGCGCGCCCGCCGGTTTCTTCGAACTGAACAAGGCGAGCGACGAGGTGACCGAGCTGTCCTATTTCGGGCTGCTCGAAGAAGCGATCGGCGCAGGCGTCGGCAAGTGGTTCCTGTTGCAGGCGCTTTACGCCGCCTGGCAGGACAATCCGCAACGGGTGACGGTGACCACCAACACGCTCGACCATCCGCGCGCGCTGCAGCTTTACCAGATGATGGGCTTTTCGCCCGTCGGCACCTATGAGGCCTGGGTGGAGCCGCTTGCCGATACCGAGCTTCTGGAGATATCGCTGCGCAACTGAGTAGCGCCATCGAGAGCAACGCGTGCCATTCTCCGATAAGGAGTGTCTGGTCCCCACTCCCTCATTCCTGTGCTCGTCACAGGAATCCAGTCAGCCCAAGTCCTTGGGCTGAAAAGGACTCTCGCCGATATTTTCGAAGCTCTTTTCGGAAAAATCCTCGTCCGTCCCGGTCGAGCCGCCTTACTTGCCGAACATGCGATGAAAGGTGCGGGTCTTGAAGGCCCATTGGTGCAGCTCTTCGCCGTTCACACCCAGCGGGTTCTGCAGGCTCTGGTCTGGCCCTGCGCCGTATCCGTCAAGCGAGATGGCGAAATTGCGAACGACAACCTTCGGCATGGCACTCTCCTCCCATATCGGGAAGCCAGATTGCCAGCGTCCGGCAATCCGGCCTCAGATTTCCCGTTCCAGATTAGCGGCGGCGGTCGGGATTTGCCCGCCGGCAGCGCCCTTGTCTTCCGTGACGGTGTTCAGCAGGTGATCGGCAATCAGTTCCGCCTGGAACTTGCCGAGTTCATAGCAATAGGTGATCTCGCGCTTTTCCGCCGACCAGTAGACATCGGGACGGCCGCAGGACTTGGCCGTCAACTTGACGTCCCCCTTCAGACCATAGCTGCTAAAACTGCGGCTGATGAGATCGAGAACCTTCGATTCCCTGATCATGATGGCGTAGGGCTCAAGGTCCGGGTCGCGCGGCGGCACGTAGCTGACGGAGAATCTGGAAGGCGTCTGGCTGCGGTGGGGCGCGAGAAAATTCTCCCAGGCCGAAGCGACGCCCGGATAGGCGGCCGCGCATTTGTCGAATTCGGCATTGTTGAGCCCCATCATGGCGGCCAGATCGCCATAACCGTCCTTGTCACGGCCGACCATCAGGCAGGCCATGTTGCGATCGCGGCTCCTGTCGGGCACCAGCGCGGAGAAGACCGGGGCTTCGTGCTCAGGCAAGGTCTCCGCCTCACGCGCCAGATACCAGCTGTCGGTGGCATTGACGAGCGCGGTGTCGAGCCATTCCTCGTTGGCCTGGAGGATGAGCGTGCCAGCCAGTTGATCGGCCGGCGCCTGCACACTTGCCGTCTCCGCCGTTCCGAAATCCGAGATCAGCATGCGCGCGCCCTCGTGATATAGCGAGAAGATCGCATTGCCGATGACGAAATTGACCGCCTGCTGAAGCTGTTCGTCGGACAGGCCATCGAGACCGGAGGCGACCTGCGCCTCGGCCTCAAGCGGAGCCGTCAACGAAACGAAAGCCAGCGGAACGGCGGCCAGAAAACGACGGAACATAAAATCAGACCTTCCGGGAACGAGGAGCGTCACTGATTCCCGAAGCTAACGAGTCACGCAATGGGCTGGTTGCATCGCCTGTCAAGAATCGGGTGGATAGTGATCCGTTTCGGGACCATAGCTGCAAAGAAGCAACGCCGATCCCAACCAAGGAGGTCTCCGCCATGACCGATCTCGTTTTCACTGCAATGCCGGCTAAGGAAGCCGAAGCCTACCGGTCTGGAGCCGCCGACGCCTATGGCAATCCGCCGGAGAAAGCCGTTTCTCCGGGCGGCATGCCCTGCCGCCACTGCCTTTCCCAGATCGGGGAAGGCGAAGGGATGTTGATCCTCGCCTACCGGCCCTTTCCCTCGCTGCAGCCCTATGCGGAAACGGGCCCGGTGTTTCTGCATGCCGACGCCTGTGAGCGCTACCCGCAGACGCAGGCCATTCCGCCGATGCTGGACAGCCCCGATTATATCGTGCGCGGTTATGGAGCCGATGACCGCATCGTCTACGGCACCGGCGCTGTGACGGCGACAGGCGAGATCGTTTCGCGCGCGCGGCACCTTCTGGAGCGCGCGGATGTCGCTTATGTGCATGTGCGCTCCGCCCGCAATAATTGCTATCAGTGCCGTATCGACACAGCATAATCGGCAATTACATGCAATTTTAAGAGAAGAACTAAACGGCTCTCAAGTTTTCCGCGCCATGATGCAGGTATCGGAAACAATTGATTTGAGCAGCAAAATGACAAACAACCTCAATATGGCGACCCGGACCGCGCCCCGCAGCAAGACCAGGATTTTTGCGACCGTGCATTATTTCAGCCAGTCTACCAGAGGGCGTGTGGTCGATCTTTCCGCCACCGGAATGGCGCTCGAGCTGGACGGGCCTTTCGCCGCCGCCAAGGGCAGCCGGGTCAAGGTGCAGAGTGAGGATCTGGGCTTCATCGAGGGCGTCGTGCAATGGCAGCACATGAACCGCCTCGGCCTGCAGCTCAAGCTTTCCACCAACACGCTGGCGCAGCTTTCCTCCTATTTCCGCTTCTTCCACGAAGAAGTGAAACCGACCCTCGCCCGCTGATCCTGAGCACGGCAATGCACAGAACGGAGGGTGCGCATTCTCCGGTGCGGCGACACCTGCGCCGCACTCCCGTGATAAAAAATTTATCAAACGGTTGAAAACCGGCCCATCTGTCACGGGCCTGTCATTTTGGTGATGGACTCCTCTGCGATTGCTTCTACCCTGTCATTTTCAAGACAGAGCAAGCTTCATCCGAAGGAGTTCCCATGTCGTCGCTTCTCGCTCTCCATCCCATTACCCGGCGTTCGCTTCTGGGCGGCATCGCAGCCTCCTCGGCGCTGGTGATGCTGCACCCTTTTGCTGCGCGTGCGGCGGCCAACCAGGCGCATCTGCGCATCATGGAAACGACCGATATCCATGTTCACGTCTTTCCCTATGATTATTATGCCGACAAGCCGAACGACACGATGGGACTGGCGCGCACCGCCTCGATCATAGACACCATCCGCGCCGAAGCCGGAAATTCGATGCTGGTGGACAATGGCGACTTCCTGCAGGGCAACCCGCTCGGCGACTATATCGCCTATGAGCGCGGCATGAAGGCCGGCGACAAGCACCCCGTGATCAACGCCATGAACGTGCTGGGTTACGATTGCGGCACGCTCGGCAACCACGAATTCAATTACGGTCTCGACTATATGTCGAACACGCTGGCGGGTGCGGGTTTCCCTTACGTCTGCGCCAATCTCACCAAGGGCCAGCTTGCTTCCGATCCGAAGAACGACGAGCTGTTCTTCAAGCCCTATGTCATTCTGGAAAAGCAGATCCGCGACGGCGGCGGCGTGACGAGCCCGGTCAAGGTCGGCATCATCGGCTTCGTGCCGCCGCAGATCATGATGTGGGATTCCAAGAACCTCGAGGGTAAGGCGCAGACGCGCGATATCGTCGAGGCGGCGAAAGCCTGGGTTCCGGTCATGAAGGAGGAAGGTGCGGATATCGTCATCGCCCTTTCCCATTCCGGTATCGACGGCAAGGGCCAGACCGAGCGCATGGAAAACGCCTCGCTTTATCTGGCGGGTGTGGAAGGCATCGACGCGATCTTCACCGGGCACCAGCATCTGGTCTTCCCCGGTCCGAAGGCCTGGGACGGCATCGAGGGTGCGGATGCCGTCAAGGGCACGCTGATGGGCAAGCCGGCGGTAATGGCCGGTTTCTGGGGCTCGCATATGGGCCTCATCGACCTGCTGCTCGAAAAGGACGGCAAGAGCTGGAAGATCGTCGACTTCACCTCCGAAGCCCGGCCGATCTACCACCGCGACGAAAACCGCAAGGTCGTCGCCGATTTCACAGACAAGGCGGAAGTCCTCGCCGCCGCCAAGACCGATCACGAGGCGGCCCTTGCCTATGTGCGCCGTCCCGTCGGCAAGACCTCCGCACCGCTCTATTCCTATTTCGCGCTGGTGGCCGACGACCCTTCCGTGCAGATCGTCTCCAATGCCCAGACCTGGTACATCAAGGACATGCTGAAGGAAGGGCAATATAAGGATCTGCCCGTGCTTTCGGCAGCAGCCCCCTTCAAGTCCGGCGGTCGCGGCGGTGCGGATTATTATACCGATGTCCCCGCCGGTGACATCGCCATCAAGAACGTCGCCGATCTTTACCTCTACCCCAACACGGTGCAGGCGGTGCTGATCAACGGCGCGCAGGTGAAGAACTGGCTGGAAATGTCGGCCGGCATGTTCAATACGGTCGAGGCCGGCGCCAAGGATGCGCCGCTGCTGAATGCGGACTTCCCGTCCTATAATTTCGATGTCATCGACGGCGTGACCTATCAGATCGACATTTCCAAACCGGCGAAATTCGACAAGGACGGCAAGGCGGTCAACCCGGACAGCAACCGCATCGTCAACCTGCAATTTGAAGGCAAGCCGATCGATCCCGAGCAGAAATTCGTGGTGGCGACCAATAATTACCGGGCGAGCGGCGGCGGCAAATTCCCCGATATCGCCGGCGACAAGGTGATCTTCGTGGCCCCCGATACCAACCGCGACGTGATCGTGCGCTATATCATCGATCAGGGCACCATCAACCCGTCTGCGGATGCCAACTGGTCCTTCGCGCCGGTGGCCGATACCACGGCGATCTTCGAGACCGGCCCCAAGGGCCGCCACTATGCGGCCGATATCAAGGGCGCAAAGATCGAGGATGCCGGCGACGGCGCGGAAGGTTTCGCGAAGTTCCGTCTGGTTCTTTGAGGGCTGCGGCCTTTCGGCTGTTGGCGGCAGGGTGAAGCTCTGCCGTCATCCTTGGGCTTGTCCCAAGGATCTAACCACGTCAACAAAATCAATTCGTAGCAGATCCTCGGGACGAGCCCGAGGATGACGTCGAGTTTGATGGAAACTATCGGCGATACCGAGGGCTATCACCTCAATCGCGCCCACCGAGCGCTCGCAGCAGAAGCGGCAGTTCCAATGGCGGTTTCTGCTCGATACGCCGATAATCGCTGCCGTCACGGTTACGGCGGATGAGCCTCAGGCCGACCATGTCGCGCCTCAGCATGGCCGCATCCCCGAACAGGTGCAGACTATCCAGAACGCTGCTGAATTCGCGCTCTGAAAAGCTCCGCCCGGCGGGAATTCTCGCCCATAGATACCAGAGGCACAGTTCCTGCTGGGAGCGGCGGGCCGGCCATTGCATCAGCCGGCCGGCGGCGTCGAAGACACGAACGGTCTTCAGCACCCTGCCCTCATTAGCTGCCGGCAGCATCTCTGGCCGGGATGGTCCGCTGTCATCGGATGGCTCGCGTGAGGCTCGCAGATGCTGGAAATTTCGGAACCCGGCAGCGCGGCTCAGAAGATTGAGCATCTCCACATGGCTTGGCTTTCGGTCCAGCCTGCCGATCTGTTCGCGGACGGATTTGGCGAAAGTCGAGAGGTCGGCGATATCAATGGAAAGAATCGAACGTGGCATGACTTACCCTCAAGTGCCATTCCGAAAAGGTGTCGCTGATCGCCGGCTTCCGACATGGCACGGGATAAGTGCTGTCAAACTTTAAAAATGCAGGTTTAGCTTCCCTTGCGGGACGGCGATGCCTCGGTGAACTGCTGACCGTGATTTAGGTATAGGCAGGCGACCCGCCCACGTCAATTGGCCTTGCTGGCATAGCGCCGAGGTTGCCGCGCGTTTCTTCTCCCCACCGGGGAGAAGGTGGCCACGCTCGGTCCAGATATAATTTGACAATGTCACTCAGCGGCGACAGAAATGCTCCTCTGCTTGTGCGCCGCAAGCATCCCGTTGAAATCCTTGTGGTTCGGGCAGGCAGAGAGGCGTTGCTGAAATGCTTCGGCAAGCCATTGGCCGGCAGGGCCAGCAGGTGAATCGACCCGCCGCAGCGCAAAGAGCGGATATTCGCCCTGTTCATAGGCCTCGAGTTCAAGCGCCTTGAGGCTGCCATTGGTGATGTCGTTACGAACGATCGATGCGGGCAGACCGCCCCAACCCAGACCGCCCTTGATGAGCTGGTATTTCGTGGCGATGTCGCTGACCCGCCATGTCTTGTAGGAAAGCACATTGAAATCGCGGCCCTTGGTCAGGCCGGATGCATCGGTGACGACAAGCTGAACCTCCTCCCGCACATCGGCAAGGCCCAGCGGCCGCTCGATCTGCGCCAGCGGGTGATCCGACGCAACGACCGGCAACATGAAGGAATGGCCGACCTTTTCGACGACGAGTTCATCGTCCTGGCGCAGCATCGCCCCGCCAATGCCGATACCTGCCTTGCGGGAGAGCACCATCTCCATGACCATGCCCAGCTCGCCGACATTGAGGCTGAGGGTGACGGTTGGGAACTGCTGGCGAAAATCCCGCAACACGGCCACCATGGCCTCCGCCGGCACCATGGTGCTGATGGCGACCGAGAGTTCCGCCTCAAGCCCCTGCTTCAGGCCCTTGGCGCGGGCGCGCATCTCCTGCAGGCCGGCGACGATGCGCCTTGCATCCTCCAGCATGGCGCGGCCTTCATCCGTCAGCTTCGGCTGGCGCACGCCGCTGCGCTCGAACAGCGTCACTTCAAGCTGCGCCTCGAGATTGGCGATGGTGTAGCTGACCACCGACTGGGCGCGATTGAGCGCCCGTGACGCGGCGGAAAAACTGCCGGTCTCGGCAACCGTCAAAAACACCTGCAATTGATCCAGTGTTGGGTTCGCGTCCATGTCCCATCCATTTCATCGATAGATTGCTTCCACATTATCACAGTTTTCTTGATGGCAGTAATTTTTCATATAGAGCGCAAAGGAAGGGCATCGTGCTCTCCCGCCCTCCCAAGGCGCCCGTCAATTCATCGCATATGCAAGGAAAGACCATGTCCAACATTCTTCTCATCACCTCCAGCCCGCGTGGCGACGAATCGGTTTCGAACAAGTTTGCCGGTGAACTCGCCAGCAAGCTGAAGGCCAAGTCGGCTTCCAACACCCTTGTCCACCGCGATCTCGCTGCTGACCCGATCCCGCATCTCGACACCGTCAAGACCGCCGCCATCCGCAAGGCGCCCGACCAGCGCACCGCCGAAGAAGCGGTTGCCGCCGATTATTCCGACAAGCTGGTAACCGAGCTTCTGGCCGCCGATACCGTCGTCATCGGCACCGGCCTCATCAATTTCAACATTTATTCCGGCCTGAAGTCGTGGATCGACAATGTCGCCCGCGCCGGCCAGACCTTCAAATACACCGAAACCGGCCCAGTCGGCCTCGCCACCGGCAAGAAGGTCTACATCGTTCTGGCCGCTGCCGGCGTTTACTCCGAAGGCCCAGCCGTATCGATGAACCATGCCGTTCCTTACCTGAAGACCGTTCTCGGCTTCATGGGCATGACCGATGTGGAAGTCATCTATGTCGAAGGCCTGGCATTCGGTCCGGAAGCCGTCGAAAAGGCTGTGGCCGCCGCTGAAGCCAAGGTTGCCGAGCTGGCGCAGGCCGCCTGAGGCACATCGAATGTCTGGGCGATGCCGGCCAGGATTGCCGGTATCAGCCGACCCACATTCCGTAACGGCCGTGGACCTGGTCCCGGCCGTTATTTTTTGCCGCATAGAGCCGCGCATCGGCCTCCGATAGGAGCGCGCGGAAAAGCTGTCCATCCTCGAAAGCGGTGGCGACGCCGATACTGACGGTCAGCGGCGAACCGTCCGGCCGCTGCAGGTCCGCAAGGATCGCGGCCCGGAGACTGTCCGAAAATGCCAGCGCCGTTTCATGCGTCATCGCCGGCAGGAGCGCCACGAATTCCTCGCCGCCGAAGCGGTAGAGATGCCCCAGCGGCTGCACGGCGCGCTTCAGGACGGCGGCGAATTCCCGCAAGATCTCATCGCCCTGCAGGTGCCCGAACGTATCGTTGACGGTCTTGAAATGATCGATATCGACAATCAGCACGCTCACCGGCCGCTTTTTCTCCAGGCATTCCACGACGACGGAGGGCGCATCGAGCTCCATGCGGGCGCGGTCCGACACGCCGGTCAGCATATCGCGTCCGGAGCGGGACAGAAGCTCCTCGTAACGTTCCCTGAAAGTGAGATCGTTGAAGACATCGGCAACGCTGCGGCGTGTCAGAAAGCGGCCCTTGGCCGATGTCAGCCAGAGATAGGTGGCAAACAGCAGCGAATAGATGCCGACTGCCGCCATCTTCGCCTTCCAACCATCGTAAAAGACATCGAGAGGTGCGTTGAACAGCAATCGCAGCGCCCCATAAAAACCCGCCTGATCGAAGCTCAGGATAACGACGCCGCAGATCGCGAAGCGCAGCACGATATGGCGCTGCAGATAACGCCCCAGCTTTTCGTAAAACAGGATGATGGCGATGGCGTCGATATAAAGCAGGCTGGTTCCCCAGACCATCAGCACGCCCATCTCATCCAGAAATGCGGTGCTGACCGACTGCCCGGGAACGATCGCCACCGTCTGGTGGAAACGGATGATCTGCGCCATGGCGACCGTCACTATATTGCCGAGAAACAGGCCGTAGATCGGCTGTCGAACGACCGCCGCGTCCTCCCGCATATAGAGCATGAGGATCATCATCAGCTTGCCGGCAAAAAGGATCGAGGAGCCGGGCGACGCCACACCGAAAGGCAGCTGCACGTAAAAGACGGCCGCCAGATAGGTCTCCAGAAAATGCATGACGCCCAGCGCGGTGAGAAAAACACCGATGCCGAGAATATGCCGGTAATGAAGGAATGCCGTCATTACCGAAAAATAGACGATGGCCTCCGTCAGAAAGAGGGCCAGATTTGCCCATTGCATCGGCACATGCCCTATCGATCCATATCGCGCGGGTTGATTGGCGCGACTCCATGCTCTCTAGAGACGATAGGCCGAAGCAAACAATGGAATCTTAATATCCGCGGCAAGAATGCGTCATCATTTTCCTGGGAAAAGCGATGCGCCGTTCTGGTCGATGATGAGCTTTGCCTTGCGGATCGTGAACTCAACCGCATCGTCCATGCTGGTGAAGACGTCGGCGCGCACGAATTCATGCACCAGCACTTCATCGCCGGCCTTTTTTTCGATGCGGCCCGCCAGGCGGAACTGGCCGCCTTCCTTGATCGGCGTCGCATAGATCAGATAGTCGCCATGCGCATGCGGCTCCGCCTGGGCCGTCTTCTGCGGCGCGTCGGAGGACGGCTGGCCGGAGCCGAAGGCCGAGAGGATTTTGGAAAAAAACGATGCCATGGCTTTCACTCCCTCAATCTATGTCACGTTTGAAGGGCGGAGGTGATCCGCCCTTCCCTGCCTCTTCCGATCAGATGATCAGGTTCGACAGGATGTCATTTTCGGTGATGTCCTCATAACCGAGACCGGCGGCTTCGAAGCGTTCCAGCAGGCCGGCGAAGTTCTCCTTCGCGCTGGTTTCGATGCCGATCAGGATCGAACCGAAATTGCGGGCCGATTTCTTCAGATATTCGAAACGGGCGATATCGTCATCCGGGCCGAGCAGGTTGAGGAAATCGCGCAGCGCGCCAGGGCGCTGCGGCAGGCGCAGAATGAAGTATTTCTTCACGCCCGTATAACGCATGGCGCGTTCCTTCACATCCGGAAGGCGCTCGAAATCGAAATTGCCGCCGGAAACCACGGCAATGACCGTCTTGCCTTCCAGCCTCTCGCGGCCGAGCTTCTCCAGCGCGGCAATCGCCAGCGCGCCGGCTGGCTCCAGCACCACGCCTTCGAGATTCAGCATCTCGATGATCGTCACGCAGATGGCATTTTCCGGGATGAGCATGACCTGCTCGGCCGGAAAATCCTTCAGGGCCTTGAAGTTCAGGTCGCCGATGCGGGCAACGGCGGCGCCGTCGACGAAATTGTCGACCTTGGTAAGCGTCACCGGTTCGCCGCGTTCGAGGCTTTTCTTCAAGCTCGGCGCCCCTTCCGGCTCGCAGAACACGAAGTTCTCCTTGCGGACCGTGCCGGCGAGAAAGCCCGAAAGACCGGCAGAAAGACCGCCGCCGCCAACCGGCATGACGACGATATCCAGCTTCGTGCCTTCCGGAAGCTGATCCATGATTTCGGCAGCGACGGTCGCCTGGCCTTCGATGATGTCCTCATGATCGAAGGGCGGCACCATGTAGCCGTCATTGTCCTCAACATATTTGCGGGCGGCGGCGTAACACTGGTCGAATATATCGCCCACCAGACGGATGCTGATGAATTCGCCGCCGAAGATGCGGGTCTTTTCGATCTTCTGCTGCGGTGTCGTCACCGGCATGAAAACAACGCCGTGAACACCGAAATGACGGCAGGCGAAAGCAAAGCCCTGCGCATGGTTGCCGGCCGAAGCACAGACGAAGACCTTGCCCTTGCCGGCCTTGGCCACCGCCTTGCGCAGGAAGTTGAATGCGCCTCTAATCTTGTAGGAACGAACCGGGGACAGATCCTCACGCTTCAGCCAAATCGACGCGCCATACCGACGGCTGAGATGTTCATTCAACTGCAACGGCGTTTCGGGGAATATTTCCCGCACTTCTCGCCGCGCTGCTTCCACAAGCTGCTTGTCCACAATAGTCAATCCATTGAAATTCATAATGGCACCCGCTATGCCATAGGAAGACGTCCGAGACAAAGACTCATTTCAGCGCGGCAACAAACTCCGGGTTTCATTTCTTGAACAGCAACCTTCTGCGCTCGGTCATATATGTGGCGTCCATCTTTGGGCTTTACATGGCGACGGCCATGTTTGTGCCGGCGCTCACCGATCTATATTACGGCAATGACGACTGGATGGTGTTTGCGCTGTCGGGTTTCATGTGCGGGGGCTTTGCGCTTGCCTGCGCGCTGGCGACGCGCGGGCCGATTGCGGCCTTCAACAAACGTTTCGGCTTTCTGCTCGTCAACCTGCTCTGGCTGGTGTTTTCCATTGTCGGCGCGGTTCCGCTTTACCTGTCCGAACTCAACCTGACGCTCGGCCAGGCGCTGTTCGAATCCGTTTCCGCCATTACGACGACGGGATCGACAGCCATTGCCGGTCTCGACAACGCGCCGCAGGGCATCCTTCTCTGGCGCTCTCTGCTGTGCTGGCTTGGCGGTATCGGTATCGTGGCGCTTGGCCTCTTCATCCTGCCGCTGCTGCGCGTCGGCGGCATGACCTTCTTCCGCATGGAATCTTCCGATACCGGCAACGACCGGCCTTTCGCGCGGCTGGCGAGCTTCACCCGGGCTTTCGTGGCCATTTACATCATCATGACGCTTGCCTGTACGATCGCTTACGATTTTGCCGGCATGTCGCATTTCGATGCGCTGAACCATGCCATGTCGACGGTCGCGACCGGCGGTTTTTCCACCCATGACGCGTCTTTCGCCTATTTCGACAATACGGCGCTCTTGTGGATCGCCACCATCTTCCTGATCTTCGGCAGCCTGCCCTTCTCGGTCATGATCCTGCTTGCGGTGCGCCGCCGGCTGGAAACGCTGCGCGACCCGCAAATCGCCGTCTTCCTCGGTTATCTCTGTGCGATCTCGATTGCGGTTGGCGTCTACCATCATTTTAGGAACGGCGTGCCGCTGGACGATGCGCTCAGCCACTCCTTCTTCAACATGACCTCGATCCTTTCGACCGGCGGCTTTGCCAGCGACGATTATACGCTCTGGGGGCCTTTCGTTGTCGTCGTCGCCTTTTTCGCCACCTTCATGGGCGGCTGTTCCGGCTCGACAGCGGGCGGTATCAAGGCCTATCGTTTTCTCATCATGTTCAACGTGGTGCGCGCCGGGCTGAAGAAGCTGATCTATCCGAACGCGGTCTATTCGGTGCGTTACGGCCAGCAGGTGGTCGATCCCGATACGATACGGACGATCTTCCTGTTCGTCAGCTGCTTCATCGCCCTGTGGATCGCCGGCAGCCTTGCCATGAGCCTGATGGGTTACGATTTCCTGACCGCCACCTCGGCCGTTGCGACCTCGCTCGCCAATGTCGGACCCGGCATCGGCCCGATCATCGGCCCGGCAGGCAATTTCTCCACCATCAGCGATCCCGCGCTTTATCTCCTCTCGGTCCTGATGCTGCTCGGACGTCTGGAAATCCTGACGGTCCTGGTGCTGCTGATGCCGATCTTCTGGCGCAGCTGATGTCGTGGCACACTTGTTGAGCGCCGGCGAATAAAGCGCTTGACCTTCCCACGTTGGAATAGTCCAGGCTGCTCCTGTTAGAATTCCAAACCATGGAGAACCGCCTATGTGCACCGCTCACCAGCATCACGCCGAAACCACCACGGCACCGGTTGATGCAGACCTTTCTTTTCACGTTGAAGACATGACCTGCGGTCACTGCGCCGGAGTGATCAAGGGCGCGATCGAAAAGACCGTTCCCGGCGCTGCCGTGCATGCCGATCCGGCAAGCCGCACGGTCGTGGTTGGCGGCGTCTCCGATGCGGCACGTATTGCCGAAATCATCACCGCTGCAGGCTATACGCCGGAAGCGCGCGCCTGATCCGAAGAGATACCGGCGGCGCTTCATCCCTGCAGCCGCCGGATCGCCCCACCTGCCCCGCTTCACGCTGCATTATGTGACGGGTTTTGGACGGCATCCGTCCCTCTTTCCTCCCCGATGGCGAATGCCCTCTCCCTTTCAATCAGGGATGACGGAGGAGATTTTTCCAGTTTAATAAAGCGAATCATCCACATGCCGTCACACCGGCCTTGTGAACCTGTCTGTTCCTCTCCTCCGTCATTCCGGCCTTGAGCCGGAATCCAGTCGACGTGCGTCTGTACGGCGGGAAGACTCCTTTAAGCCCAAGGACTTGGGCTGGCTGGATTCCGGCTCAAGGCCGGAATGACGGAGGAGAGGTTCAAGGGCCTCATCACAAAAAAGACCCGGCTCTTGCGAGCCGGGTCCCTCTCAATCAGCACCATCACACCAACTTACTTTGTCGCCAGATCCTTGGTCATGACAAAATAGTTCAGCGGATGCGGCTTGTAGTTTTCGAGCTTTGCCGAATAGGCGTCGAACACGGTCTCGTGGATGAGGAAGACGGAGACGGCTTCGTCATAAATCTTCTTCGCCGCTTCGCCGTAAATGGCGTAACGCTTGGCGGGTTCACCCGCCGAATAGGCGGATTTGATCAGCTTGTCCGTCTCCGCATTGCAATAATGCGAAATGTTGTAGCTGCCGCCGCAGGTGTAGTCGGCATTCAGGAAACCGGCCGGTTCGGCGACATCGGTGGCGTAACCGCGAGACAGCAGCGCCATGTCGAAGTTGCCGGCCAGCATATCGGGCTCGATGGCGCTGTAATCGGCAACGCGGACATCGACCTTGATGCCGATTTCCTGCAACTGCGCCTGGATGATCGCCGCGACGTCCTTGAGTTCGGTCTTTGCGGTATAGGCAAGGAGCGTTACCTTCAGGCTGCCGGGTGCAACGCCGGCCTCTTTCAGAAGGTCCTTGGCTTTTTCCACGTCATAAGCGGGTTTGGTTTCCTTTGCAGCCCATGGCTCGCCGGCCGCAAAAGGCATGGTCGCACCCTTGACCACGCCTTCATAGATACTCTCGGCGATACCACCCGTATCGATGGCGGCCTGGATCGCCTGGCGCACCTTGATATTGTTGAAAGGCGGCTTTGAATTGTTCAGCAGCAACTCGGTGATACGCGGCGACGGGATTGGCGCGACCTTGACGCCATCGGTCGATTCGATGGTCTTGACCGTCCATGGCGGCACGAGCCGCGAAACCTGCGCTTCCCCGGTTCGGACCTGGGTGGCGCGTGTGTCGGCATCGGGCACGAAATTGACACGGCCGCCGGAAAGTTTCGGCATGCCGCCCCAATAGTCGTGATTGGCCGTCAGAACCATATGCTGGCTGGGATCGACCTCGGTGATCTTGAAAGGCCCGGTGCAGGTTCCGATCGGATCGACCTTGCCGTCCTTATAGGCGGATGGAGCGAGAATGGAGGTGGCGGGGCTTGCCATCTGCGCCGGCAGCAGCACAGAGGGTTCGATCGTCGTGATCTTCACCACATCATCGCCGCCGGCTTCGACGGCGGCAATCAGCTTCGGAGAGAAGGCACGGGCGGGCACGGGTGCTTTTAAGAGATTGCTCAGTGCATTGACCGCTGCCTTGGCATCGAGCGGTTCGCCGTTCTGGAACTTGACTCCCTTGCGCAGCTTGAATTCCCACACCTTGGGATCAGTCTGCTTCCAGGACTCGGCAAGGCTTGGCTCCAGCTTCATGTCATAACCGACACGCACCAGGCTTTCGAAACAACCCGCACGCGAACCGAGATAGGCGTCGTCAGAAGCCATCTGCCAGCCGGTCTTCACACCGAAATTATCGTCATAGGTAATCGTGGCGGCCTCTGCCGCATGCGTTCCAAACGAAACCACAATGGCGCATGACGCCAAAAGTGCGTGCTTCATCATAGAATATTCCCCTTTTATTTTTGATGACAACGCTCACAATTCGTATATTTTCACGAAATTTCACTCAATCATTACAAAGGCAATAAGAATACCATATGGATATCTCTCGATTATCCATTCGAATATTATCTATTTTACTTTTTATACTCGGAATTTTATTCCGATATTAATCCGCAAACACACAATTCATCTGTTTTTACGGCAACAGAAAACTGTAACTGCGTTGTCCGTCAGCCCCATTCCCGCCAGCGATGGCAGCGCGCGAAATGCTCGCCGGAAACGCCTTCCAGAACGGGTTCCACCTCGCCGCATATCTCGGTCGCATATTTGCAGCGGGTATGGAATTTGCAGCCGTTGGGAGGATTGAGAGGGCTCGGCAGATCGCCGTCCAGAAGCATCTCCGGTGCATATAACCCCGTCTCGTCCAGCATCGACGATGCTATGAGAGCCTTGGTATAGGGGTGCTTCGGCGCCCGGAAAAGTTCCTCCCGGTCGGCGATTTCAACGACGCGTCCGAGATACATCACGGCGATGCGATCACAGAGATAACGCACCACGCGCAGATCGTGGGAAATCATCAGAACCGTCAAACCGTGACGGCGCTTCATGTCCATCAGAAGGTTCAGGATTTGCGTGCGCATCGAGGCGTCGAGCGCCGATGTCGGTTCGTCGCAGACAAGGAAGCTCGGATTGAGAAGCAGCGCGCGGCCGATGACGACGCGCTGCAACTGGCCGCCGGAACACTGGCTCGGATACCGATCGTAAAAAGAGCCGTCGAGGCCGACCTCTTCCAGCATCCGGAAAACCCGGGCCGTGCGCTCCTCGCGCGTGCCGATGCCATGCTGGGCAAGCGGCGCTTCCATGCTCTGGCCGATACGCATGCGCGGATCGAGCGCGGAATAAGGGTCCTGAAACACCAGTTGCACGACCCGGCGCATGCGCCGAAGCGCCTCGCCCTGCATGTGCAGCATATCGTTCTGCCCGATGCTGACCTCGCCTTTCGTTGCATGGGTCAGCCGCGTAATCAGCCCGGCAACCGTGCTTTTGCCGCATCCGGATTCACCGACGAGACCAAGCACTTCCCCCTCGCCGATGGTCAGGGAAACATCGTCGACGGATTTCACCACACGGTGACCGAAGCCCGATATGGGATAATATTTGCAGAGGTTCTTCGCGACCACGAAGGGCCGCTTGCCGTTTTCCGCCGATGGCGGGGTCTGTGTCGTCGCTGTCGCTAGCATCGTCGCCCTCCCTCAGCAGACCGTGTGGCTGGCATGATCGTGACCGGCATGATCATGGCTGGCATGGTCGTGGCCGACCGCCCAGCACCGCGCCTTGCGCCCTTCGGGCAAGGCATTCAGATCCGGTTCCGAGGCCATGCAGCGGCCGCTCATGCCTGCCGAATTGGCAAGTGCGCAGCGCGGATGAAACCGGCAGCCGCAGGACATGTCATGGGCCTGCGCACTGGAGCCGGGGATCGTCAGCAACTGTCCCTCGCTGTCGGTGGTCAACAGCGAACAGCTGATGAGCGCCTTGGTATAGGGGTGCTGCGGCGCCTTGAGGATCGCCTGGGTCGGCCCCTCCTCCACGATGCGGCCGGCATACATGACCGCGATCCGGTCCGCGAAGGCGGCGACGACCGAGAGATCGTGGGTGATGAGCAGCGTGGCAAGCCGGCGCTTGCGGCGCTCGTCGTCGAGCAGGCGCAGGATTTGTGCCTGGACGGTGACATCAAGCGCCGTCGTCGGTTCGTCGGCGATCAGAAGCTGCGGGTTGCCGGAGAGTGCGGCCGCAATCATCACACGTTGCGCCATGCCGCCGGAAAGCTCATGCGCGAAGCACTGAGCCCGCGCCGACGGATCGGGAATGCCGACATCCGACAGAAGGCCGACGACCCGGTTAAGCGCGGCGTGCCGGCTCATTTTACGGTGAATCCAGAGCGGCTCCGCCACCTGCGTCCTCACCCGGCTGGTCGGGTCGAGCATGGCCTGCGGCTGCTGGAACAGCATGCTGATATCGGCGCCGCGCAGCGCATCGAGTTCGGAAGATGAAAGAGCGAGAATATCGCGCCCGGCAAAGGAAATACGGCCGGAATTGATTTCCGCGCCCTGCGGCAAAAGCCGCATCAGCGACAGCGCCGTCATGCTCTTGCCCGACCCGGATTCGCCGACGAGAGCGACGACTTCTCCGGCGTTGACGGAAAGCGTCAGGCCCGAAATAACAAACTTGCGGCCATTTTGCGCCGGCACGGAAACGTGCAGGTCCTCTATCTCCAGAAGCGGTGCGCATTCAGGGGACATGGCCGTATTGGCAAGCGTTTGTCCTTCGATATTCATAAGAGTTCCCCTTATTTTTATTGAATCGGAGGCATTGCGTATTCTTCATGCGGCTTCAGACGATATTACTCTCCTTCCGGTTCCGTTGCGTCATCTATGTTTGACAATCGTCAAATCGACCCATTGCCCGTTGGCAGGCGTCAATGACCGTTGGTTTTCTTCGTTTCCAGGTTCAGGCCATGGCCGATCCACGTCACGCTCAGCGCCGCCAGGAAAATCGCCAGACCGGGTGCAATGACGAGAACGGGCATCCGTTCCGCGTAAGCCTGCGCATCGGCCAGCATCAGCGCCCAGTCGGCGGCCGGCGGCTGTACGCCAAGGCCCAGAAACGACAATCCGCCCACCGTGATCAGCTTGTGGCCAAAGCGCAGGAACGCCACGGCCGCGATGGGCCAGATCGTGTTGGGAATGATATGCCGGAAGATGATGAAGCGCCGTGTGCAGCCGAGCACCTCTGCCGCGCGGATATATTCGCGGGAATTGATCGAGAGCGTCAGCCCCCGCGCCAGCCGCGCAAAAGGTGTCCAGCCAACGATGGTCAGCGACGCGATCAGCGTGCCATATCCCGGACCGAAAATGGCGACGAGGAAAATCGCGATCACCACGTCCGGTATGGCGATGAGCAGGTCCACGATGCGCATCAGCACTTCGTCGAGGATGCCGCGGCTGCGGCCGCTGATGATGCCGATGAAG
The DNA here is from genome assembly GCF_053522445.1 of Agrobacterium sp. 22-221-1. Taxonomy (NCBI): domain Bacteria; kingdom Pseudomonadati; phylum Pseudomonadota; class Alphaproteobacteria; order Hyphomicrobiales; family Rhizobiaceae; genus Agrobacterium; species Agrobacterium sp. 22-221-1. The sequence continues at coordinate 160,750 of NZ_JBNWCL010000001.1, read as the reverse complement.
GTTCCGATCACCACCGACAGAATGACGGTGATGGCGGCAATCGTGACCGTGAAGCGGCCGCCGATCAACAACCGGCTCAAGACATCGCGCCCGAGATGGTCCGTCCCAAGCCAATAGGCGGCGCTCGGCGCATTCAGCCTGAGCCGAAGGCTCTGCTTTGCCGGATCATAGGGCGAAATCCACGGCGCGATCACTAGCAGCAGGATGATGACGAGAAAAATCGCCGATCCCGCATAGAAGGTCCAGTGCCGGCGGCGGATGAAATCCGTGAACCGGGCGAGGTTCGAAGGGCGCTTGGGCGTGGTCATCGGCATGGCGGCGGCAGGCGCGCTCGGGAAGTGGCTAATGGTCATGGTGAGCTCGCATTGCTGGATTGATCAGGACATAAAAGCTGTCGGCCAGGGTATTGATCAGGATGGAGAGCGCCACGATGCAGATGAAACCGCCCTGCAACATCGGAATGTCGCGATTGACCACGGCGTCGTAGAGAAGCCGGCCCATGCCGGGAATGGCGAAGATCACTTCCACGACCACCGATCCGCCAAGCAGGCCGGCAAGCCACAGGGCGAAGAAGGTGACCACCGGCAGCGAGCCGTTGCGGATGCCGTGGCGCATAACGGTGCCATGCATGCCGAGACCGCGGCTGCGGGCCGCCGTGATATAGGGCGCGCGCAGAACCTCGGCCATTGCGGCGCGCGTCACCTGGGTGAAATAGGCGAGCGGCCGCAGCGTCAGGGTAAGTGCGGGAAGCACCAGCGAACGCCAGCTATCCCATCCGGCCGAGGGTAACCAGCCGAGATAGAGCGCGAAGACCAGCGCCGACATGGGCGCAAACCAGTATTCAGGCGTTGCAACGAAGGTCTGGATCATCAGCGTCGCGAAATTGTCCAGCCGACCGCCGGGACGCATCGCCGCCAGGGTGCCGAGCGGCAGGGCGACGGCCACCGCGACCGCCAGCGCCGTCAGCGCCAGTGTCACCGACACCCAGAGCGACCGCAAAAGCTCGGCGGCGACCGGCTGGCTGCTGGTGAAGGAAAATCCGAGATCGCCCCGCAGCGCGCCCGACAACCATGCGAAATATTGCACATAGAGCGGGCGGTCCAGTCCGAGGCTGACCCTGAGCGCCTCGACCGCGTGAGGATCGAGCGCCGTATCGCGCATGCGCGACATGAGAATGGTGCGGGCCGGATCGCCGCCCGCCATATAGGGCAAAAGAAACGCGATGACGGACACGATCGCCAGCATCAGGCACAGAATAAGGAAGCGCTGTATTATCTGTATCCACATGGCTTGGTCTCCTTCACCACTATTGGCGTCTGCACTGCAATCCACGCCCGTTTCCCAAAGGAAAACGGGCGCTTATTTCACCGGGCGCTGTAGATCCATCACCGGACCGGAGGTGCCCTTCAGCATTCCGGTGCGCTTGGGCACGATGGCCACGGTCGTAAAATCGATATCCTCGGCATGGGCGAGATCATGGATGATCGGGCAATCCGGCTCACCGTTGTCAGGGCAATAGGTTGCGAGGTTTCGCAGCGTGTCGGCCATCTCGCGAAGCGTATGCATCTTCGCTTCCAGATCGACGACATGTTCCATGACGATGCGTTTGACATCGCAGGAGGCGCCGCCCGGATCGCGCCAGAGCGTCATCAGCTGCCTGATCTTTTCGATGGAGAAGCCGAGATCGCGTCCGCGCCGGATGAAACGCAGCGTTTCCAGATCATTGGCCGTATAGACCCTGTATCCCGACTCCGTGCGGTTTGCCGATTTGATCAGGCCGATTGTCTCGTAATGCCTGATCATCTTCGCAGAAACACCGGATGCGGTGGCGGCTGTGCCAATATTCATCGATCCTGCTCCTATCTTTCCGGGGTGAAAAACACGTCTGCATGAATGTCGGCGGTGCTCATGCCGCGCGCCAGAAGTTGCGGCACCGTCGCCTCGATCATGGCCGGCGGGCCTGCAATATAGGCTTTCCAGCCATCGAGATCGTCGAAATCATCCGCCACGGCCGCACCGACATAACCGCATCGGATATCGGCATGTTCCTCATGCGAGAGAACCGGAACGAAACTCAGATTGCCATGCCGCGCGGCAAGATCGCCGAAGCGGTCGAGCATATAGAGATCACGCTCGGCGCGCGCGCCGAAATAGACATGAACCGGTCGTTCGCGGCCCGTTGCGAGCGCCGCCTCGACAACCGCCTTGACGGGAGCGAGCCCCGAACCGCCGGCAATACCGAGGATCGGCCCGCAATGTTTTTCCCGCAGGAACGAAGAGCCGAAAGGCCCGACTATCGTGACGGGGTCACCCGCGCTTGCGAGCGAGAAGATGCGGCCGCTCGTCATGCCGCCGGGAACATGCCGGATGTGGAATTCAATCAGTTCCTCATCCACCCTGCTGGCAATGGAATAATCGCGCGGCGAACAGTCAGGATAAAGCAGGCGCACATATTGTCCGGGTTTGAAGGTAAACTGCCCGCGATCGTCAAGCCGGATGCGGATGAGCTTGATATCATGCGTCGCGTCCACCGCCTCCGCAACCACGCCTTCAAAGCGGCCGGTCGGAATATCGGCGATCTCATCCGCCCCGTCGAGCCAGCTGATCGTCATGTCGCTCAACGGCACGGCCCGGCAGGCAAGCGTCAGGCCATCGGCTTTTTCCTCTTCGGTCAAGGAGAAGGGCGTATGCTTGAGAAGATCGATTTCGCCGGAAATGAGATGCGACTTGCAGGCGCCGCAGCGGCCCATGCGACAGCCATGCGGATAAGTAACCCCTGCCGCCAGTGCGGCCTGAAGCACGGTCTCACCCTGCGCCGCCATGATGCTGCGTCCGATCTGCGGCAGATAGATTGTGTTGCCAGGCGTCATCATGTCCGCCTCCTATTCGGCCGCTGCGAGCTGCATGCCGGACGATCTGTCCACCAGCGGCGCGCGGAAGCTTTTCAGGCGTAGCGCGTTCGTCAATACGAAGACGCTGGAAAGCGCCATGGCTCCGGCGGCAAGGACAGGCGACAGCAGAACGCCGTTGACAGGATACAATATTCCGGCCGCCACGGGAACGAGAGCGGCATTGTAAGCGAAGGCCCAGAACAGATTCTGGCCGATATTGCGGATCGTGGCCTTGGAGAGCGCGATGGCGTTGGCCACACCGCGCAGATCGCCGGACATCAGCACCACATCGGCGCTTTCAATGGCGACATCCGTGCCCGTGCCGATGGCGAGGCCGACATCGGCCGCGGCCAGCGCCGGCGCATCGTTGATGCCATCGCCGACAAAGGCGACACGTCGCCCGCCGGCGGCAAGCCTCTTGACGGCCTCCACCTTGCCGTCGGGCAGGACTTCCGCCACCACCTCGTCAATGCCGAGGCGGCGGGCGATGGCTTCAGCGGTACGGCGATTGTCACCCGTGATCATCGTGACCTTGAGGCCGAGCGCATGCAGCGCCGCAATCGCCTCCGGGGTCGTCTGCTTGACCGGATCGGCAACCGCGACGATCGCGGCCAGCCTGCCATCGACGGCGGCATAAAGCGGCGACTGCCCTTCCCTGCCCAGCCGCTCGGCATCGTCTGCGAACATCGCGACATCGTAACCGAGCTTGGTCATGAACCGGTCCGCGCCCGCTTCCACCCTGCGGCCGTCGACCATGGCTGCAACACCAAAACCGGGGGTCGCCTCGAAGCCTTCCGCATCGGCAAGCGTCAGGCCGCCATGTTTCGCAGCCTCGACGATCGCTTCGGCAATCGGATGCTCGGAATGGTTCTCCAGCGAGGCGACGAGGCGCAACACCTCATCCGCATCGAAGCCCTCTGTCGTGGTAAAATGCACCAGTTTCGGTTTGCCGAGCGTCAGCGTGCCGGTCTTGTCGACGGCGATCACATCGGCATCGCGGAGCGTCTGGAGCGCATCGCCGCGGCGGAACAGCACGCCCATTTCGGCGGCGCGGCCGGTGCCGACCATGATCGAGGTCGGCGTGGCAAGGCCCATGGCGCAGGGACAGGCGATGATGAGCACCGCAACCGCATTGACGAGCGCGAAGGTCAAGGCCGGATCGGGCCCGAACATGAACCAGACGATGAAGGTGGCGAGCGCTGCCAGCATCACCGCCGGCACGAACCAGGTGGTCACCTTGTCCACCAGCGCCTGAATGGGCAGCTTGTCGGCCTGCGCCTCCTCGACCATGCGGATGATCTGGGCGATCAGCGTATCGGCGCCGACCTTGGTGGCGCGGAAGGTGAAGGAACCGTTGCGGTTGACCGTGCCGCCGACCACTTCGGAACCCGCCGCCTTGGTGACCGGCACCGGTTCGCCTGTGATCATCGATTCATCGACATAAGAAGAGCCGCTGAGAACCTGCCCATCGACCGGCACTTTCTCGCCGGGGCGAACGACGATCACATCGCCGGTGCGCACATCCTGCAACGGCACATCGATGGTTTCGCCATCGCGCAGCACGCGGGCGGACTTGGCCTGCAGGCCGACGAGCCGCTTTATCGCCTCGCTGGTGCGGCCTTTGGCGCGCGCTTCCAGAAAACGTCCGAGAAGGATGAGCGTGACGATGACCGCCGCCGCCTCGTAATAGACATTGGCCGTGCCGCTCGGCAGGATTTTGGGCATGAAGGTTGCGACAACCGAAAATCCCCAGGCGGCGGCGGTGCCCAGCACGACGAGCGAATTCATGTCCGGCGCCAGCCGCAGAAGTGCGGGTATGCCCTTTTTGAAGAAACGCAGGCCGGGGCCGAAGAGAACCAGTGTCGTCAGCGCAAATTGCAGATACCAGCTTTCCTGCATGCCGACCGTTTCCATCACGAAATCATGGATGGCGGGCACCAGATGCGACCCCATTTCCAGCACGAAAACCGGTAGCGTCAGAACAACGGCGACGGCGAGGCTGATTTTGAGGCTGCGCAGTTCCGCCTCGCGCTTGTCCTGCTCTCCATCCGTGGCTTTGTCGGCGACAACCTCGTTCGCCTTATAGCCCGCCCGTTTGATGGCATCCGAAAGGTTGGCCGCAGATGCGGCGTTGCCGGCGACGCGGACGGTGGCGCGCTCCGTCGCCAGATTGACGCTTGCACCGGAAACACCGGATACGGCCTTCAACGCCTTTTCGACACGTCCAACGCAGGAGGCGCAGGTCATGCCCTCAATATCGAGTTCGATGGTTTTCTCTTCGACGCTGTAACCGGCCTGCCGCACCGCCTCGATAACGGCCGGCACATCCGGCGGCCCGGAAAAGGAAATGTCGGCACGTTCCGTTGCCAGATTGACCGAAGCTTTCAGAACGCCCGGCACCTTGGCAATGGCCTTTTCCACGCGGCCGACACAGGAGGCGCATGTCATGCCATCGATCGCAATCTGATGACTCGCCCGGATCTCCATTTGTGACATGCGTATGACCCCTCTTTTCTTGTGTTAAAAAAAAGATAGGGCTTCCCATCGTGGCAAGGTCAATAGGTTCTTTTTGATGATTTTCAAGTGACGATGCCGTGCACGTGAACGGGCGTTTTACGCCGGCTCACAGACGATTAAGTCAGGGGAAGAAAGTGGTGCGGACGGCGGGACTTGAACCCGCAAGACCAATGGTCGGCAGATTTTAAGTCTGCTGCGTCTACCGATTTCGCCACGTCCGCATTGCCGCGCCGCGTACCGTTTTGGCCGCAGCGCTGCAAAAAATCGTCATGCTTCTGGCGCCCGGCATTGGTGCCGGTCCCAAACACGACTGAGCCTCATCTACACAGGCCGAACCGTTTCGGTCAACGGGGCCTCGGAGCATTTCCAGGAAAAGTCGGACCCGGTTTTCCGTCTGGAAATGCGGCAAACAAAGAGCTGGAGCGTTTTCGCGATTCGAAGAAAAGCGAGAACGCTCTAGCCACACCAGGACTGATTTTTTGCCGATGCCGGATGCGCGAGCCCTTCCCGCACGAGTTGATCGGCGAAGGATACGCCCGAACGTGAAAGCCGTTTGCGTTCCATGGATTGGCCGCCCGCAGCACCGGAGGACGCCACATCGAAGGCGCCGGCATTCAGCATGTCGCGAAGCCTGACCTTCGCGACGAAACCGCGCTGGCGCTCTTCCATGCAGCGCGCCCGGTCGATCTGCGGCACTTCTATGCCGGCAAGCTGCATTTTCACGCCCTTCATCCAGAAGGTGTTGCCATCGGCCACGCAATTGTTGAGGCCGGAACGACCGCAAAAGGCAAAAGTACCGCTTTTTTCACCGAGCGAGATTTTTTCGACCGAAGGGCGCGTTTCCGGCAGGATAGCGGCGACCTGGCTCGGCTGCGAGGCGGACGGCATGGCGATCGGGCGCGGCGGCACCGGGCCATTGCCGGGCAGAGCCGGCGATGCGGGGCGGATGGATGCCACTTTTTCCGGCGTGACGGAATCGCGTTTGGCCGCCGACGCGACTTTCGAAGAACTCGTGGCCGGAGATGTCGCCTTTGCAACATGCCGCTGCGGCAAAAGACTGTCGCGATGTTCGTAAGCCTGAATGCCGCCGGCAACGACGCCCAGCATCAGCACCCATGGCCAAACGCTGCCGCCACCCGATTTCTTCGCCGTGCGGCGTCGTGCTGTCGATTTTCGATTGCTCACGATCGGACTCCTTTTTACGGAGCCGCATTATCGGCCAAAGGAGTTTCCGAAAGGTTGGCATTGCCGGGCGTTTTCGTTTTTCAGAGAATCGGGAAAACGCCCTAACCTCTTGTTTTCTCGATTTCCCGAATGGAAAGCACGCAAATGAGCTGTGGATAAACCCTCAGCGAACCTGATCGAGAAGGCGCTTGCATTCGAGGAGATCGAACAGGGCTTCCTGCAAAAGCGCCTGATCGTCCTTGCCGATGCTCGACTTGCCTACCGATATTTCCGCATCGCCGCCGCCACCGCCGAAGCCGAAAAAACGGCCGCTTGGCTTGGCCTTCGGGCGACCGACGACCTCGTCCCCATCGGTATCGACGACACGCGGTTCGGCGACTTCCTTTTCACCGCTCGCCGCCATGATGGCTTCCATGGTCGCAAGATCACCGGAGGCGATGGCCGCTACAAAGCGATTGCCATTGGCTTTCAGCAGCTTCTGCACGCCCTTGATGGTATAGCCATGGTCATAAAGAAGGTGACGAATGCCCTTCAGGAGATCGATATCGTCAGGGCGGTAATAACGGCGGCCCCCGCCCCGTTTCATCGGCTTGATCTGCGGAAAGCGTGTTTCCCAGAAACGCAGCACATGCTGCGGCAGGTTCAGCTCATCCGCCACTTCACTGATCGTCCGAAACGCGTCGGGGCTTTTATCCAAATTTCCACTCCCATCCGAACCGGAGCGCCATGCATCCGGCCGGACACTGAACGAGAACGCTTTTCACCCGCCGGTCAAACATCGCGCAAAGTCGGTTACGACCCCGCGCCGACGCCATTGCGGCGAGATACAAATCACTAAAATTGATTATGATGTGAGTCGACCGGATTTCAACGGCTTGCACGTTGAAATTCAAGTATGTTCACAAGAAGAATGGGGAAAAAGGCTTGCGATACGGCAAAAAAGGCGTGTCGCTTAGACCTTGAGAGCGGGATTACGTCCCGGCCTTCTGGCCCTTCTGCTTGGCCTTGCGGGCCGTATGGGCCTTCAGAATGCGCTGCTTCAGCACGTTCGAGGCCTTGAAGGTCATGACGCGACGTGGGGAAATCGGAACTTCCTCACCCGTCTTCGGGTTGCGGCCGATACGCTCGTTCTTTTCCCGTATCTGGAATGTCGCGAAGGACGAAAGCTTGACGACTTCGCCACGCGTGATCGCGTTGCATATTTCGTCGATGATCGTTTCGACCAGCTCGGCGGATTCGGTGCGGGACAGCCCGACTTTACGAAACACAGATTCTGCAAGATCTGCGCGTGTCACTGTCTTCCCGGCCATTTTTCCCCGCAAACCGTGTCTGAACTCTTCTCTAGGAGCCGCCGAGATTATTTCCCTTGTGGCGACCGGTCAAGGGATTGTTCCAGATTCATTTGAGGCTTTCGGCAATCAGTGCAAGGGCTTAGAGCGAGTGATACGGTTTTGACACAGCCTCGGGCCGCTCCGGCGCTTCCGATCGGGGCGTGAGCGCAAAAATCACAACCGATTTCGCGCCATCGCCCCGGCAAACGCGGAAATCAGGCCTTTACCAGCGCAGCAGCACAGCGCCCCAGGTGAAGCCGCCGCCCATGGCCTCCAGCATGACCAGATCGCCCTTCTTGATGCGTCCGTCACCGGCGGCAACGGCGAGCGCCAGCGGAATGGAGGCGGCCGAGGTATTGCCGTGCTGATCGACGGTGATCACGACCTTTTCCGCGTCGATGTTGAGCTTCTTCGCGGAACCGTCGATGATGCGCTTGTTGGCCTGATGCGGAACGAGCCAGTCGAGATCGTCGGACGTCGTACCCGTCGCCTCGAAGGCCTGTTCGATGACGTCGGTGATCATGCCGACGGCGTGCTTGAACACTTCCCGGCCTTCCATGCGCAGATGGCCGACCGTGCCTGTGGTGGAAGGTCCGCCATCGACATAGAGCTTTTCCTTGTGCGAGCCGTCGGAGCGAAGCTGCGCCGTCAGAATGCCGCGATCGGCAGAAGTGCCCTCGCCTTCGCCGGCCTCCAGAACCAGCGCGCCGGCGCCGTCGCCGAAGAGAACGCAGGTGGTGCGGTCCTTCCAGTCGAGGATGCGCGAGAAGGTTTCGGAGCCGATCACCAGAACGCGCTTGGCCATGCCGCCGCGAATATAGAGATCGGCGGTCGATACGGCATAAACGAAACCGGAGCAGACGGCCTGCATGTCGAAGGCGAAACCATGGGTCATGCCAAGACGGTTCTGGATATTCACCGCCGTTGCCGGAAAGGTGTTATCCGGGGTCGAGGTGGCCAGAATGATGAGGTCGATATCGTCGGGCGTGAGACCGGCATTGTCGAGCGCGGCGCGCGCCGCCGCTTCGCCGAGCGACGCGGTGGTTTCACCTTCGCCGGCGATATAGCGCTGCTTGATGCCCGTGCGCTGCACGATCCATTCGTCGGAAGTCTCGACGACCCCTTCGATTTCGCTGTTGGTCATGACACGCTTCGGAAGCGCTGCCCCGAAACCACGGACTATAGAGCGGATCATTCCCTTATTCCTCGTCAGCCACGAGAGCTTCGGGCGCCGGGGGCGGAAGCCGTCTTGCGTGGTAAATCTTCAGATCATTTTCAATCTTGGCCGTCAGACCGTTGTGGACCATGTCGTAGCCGACATCGACGGCGGAGGCAAAACCGATGGCATCCGTGCCGCCATGGCTCTTGATGACAATGCCGTTCAGGCCGAGAAACACGCCGCCATTGACCTTGCGCGGGTCCATCTTTTCCCTGAGTACGTCAAAGGCGCTTTTCGCCAGGATATAACCGATCTTGGCGAAGAAGCTGCGGGAGATCGCCTCACGCAGCAGCGTGGTGATCTGGCGGGCGGTGCCTTCGGCGGCCTTGAGCGCAATGTTGCCGGTGAAACCTTCGGTCACCACCACATCCACCGTGCCCTTGCCGATATCGTCGCCTTCGACGAAACCGCGATAATCGATGGTGGCGAGATCGGCCTCGCGGATCAGACGTCCGGCCTCACGCACCTCTTCCTGACCCTTGACCTCCTCGACGCCGACATTGAGCAGGCCTACGGTCGGCCGGTCGATATCGAAAAGCGCACGCGCCATGGCGCCGCCCATCAGGGCGAAATCCAGCAGCTGCTGGGAATCGGCGCCGATGGTCGCGCCGATGTCGAGCACGATGCTTTCGCCCTTCAGCGTCGGCCAGATGCCGGCGATTGCCGGGCGTTCCACCCGCGCCATGGTGCGCAAACAGAATTTCGCCATGGCCATCAGCGCGCCGGTATTGCCGGCGGAAACGGCGACATCCGCCTCGCCGAGCTTCACGGCCTCGATGGCGCGCCACATGCTGGAGACGTAGCGGCCACGGCGCAGCGCCTGGCTCGGCTTCTCGTCCATGCTGACCGAGACTTCACAATCGTGAAAGACCGACTTTTCCCGAAGCGCGGGATATTGTGCCAGAATGGGGTCGCATTTGCTCTTCTGCCCGTAGAGCAGAAAAGTTACATCGTTGTGCCGTTCAAGCGCCTTGGCGGCACCGGGTATGGCAACATCTGGGCCGAAATCGCCACCCATGACGTCAATTGCAATTCTGATCACTCGTCCCTTATCCTTCTTCCCGCCAATCAGCGGTTTTGCGCGAAAATACCTTTTCCGGCCTTCGTTACAATAAAATTATTTCAGCCCAACGGGGCCATTCAGTCTTTTTTCCAATCTTTGAGCACGGCAAAGGGCGACGGGCGCTTTTCTTCTTCAGGCTCTTTTTCGGCCGCTTCGGCAAATTCCGCATCCGGTTTACGCGGATAGGGATCGATCGCGAGCGCCGCAAATTCGGCAACCACAGCGCCGACATCGATACTGTCGCCGGTGAACTGGTCGGGAATATCCGGGCCGTCGGGATCGAGCACGATCTCGCCTTCCTCATTGGTCACCATCCGCGCCAGTTTCGAACCTTCCGGAACGAAAATCTGCTCGACTGGCTCGTCGATCTTGCTCGAGATCGGCTCCAGCGTGACGACGCAGGATTGCGTTACCGCCGCATGCACTTCGCCCTTGATCTTCACGCCATCCTTCTTCCAGCGGGAAACCTGCAGCTCCGCCTTCAGATATTCGACGGAAACCACATTCCAGAATTTCGCCAGCGCCTTCAGTTCCTCGGCACTGGCTTCGAGACCAATCCTGACCGGATTGGCGGAAATATGGCCTACCTTTACGGGATAGGAAAAAGGCAGGTCGTCATTTGCAGGGTGTCGCGCGTTCATCGTGAACCTCATCGTCCAGGCAAGGGCAGCGTCAGGCTTCCGGTTGCTATTGTGTCTTCGGACTGGGTGGCAAGTTGCGTGGATGCGTCCATCATCCAGCCTGCCAGCCCCTCCATCTCGGGCGCCTTCTCATCTACCTGCGGATATATATTGCGCCGGAGCGCCGCGGCAAGGGCAACGCGGTCGGAAGCATCCAGCGCCGCCGCATAGGATTCGAGCCGCCCATAGAACATGCCGGCGAATTTCTTCATGCGCTTCGGCACGCCCTGATCGCCGATTCCCAGTTCGCGGATGGAATGATCGAGGTCCTGAAAAAAGGCGTCGACGATCTCCTGGGCAATTTCCTGCCCGCTGACATCGGAGGATTTGGTGCGGCGGAAATAGAGAATCATGATGACCGACAGCATCTCGAAGCGGCCCATGACCGTATCGGGAACACCGAGATCGAGATAGAAAGCGGGTGTGCGGGCAGCAGCGGTCAAAGTCGCATATTGCCGGTCGACAATGGCGCGATTGTTGTTTTTCTTCTTGAACAGCCCGAATATCATCGTTTTTTTTCCGAACGGGACGGGTGAATTCGCTTACCGCCCATCGCACTTGTTGCATGATCGTCAAAGCTGGTTTACCGAAGCATCCACGAATTGCAATGCTGTCGCGGTCACGTTCGTCTTTCGCCTGAAACAGTCGAAGAGAACCGGAGGAGTTCCAAAAGACCGGGAAAGCATTGAATTTGGGGAGTGACCGGGATTTTCCGTCCCCGGATTGACACAATCATGTGCACAGACACTGTGCACCACGCAATGCCGGAAGGTGCCATTCATGATCGCAGTCGGGGAAAAGCAGTTGAGCAAGCAGAAATCCGCAAGTCACGGCAATGTTCTGAGCAAGACCGCCATCGCAATCGTGCTCGCATCCGGCCTGCTTTCCGCCTGCAGCAGCACGACCGATGTGTTCCATAACGGCTACGTCATGGACGAGCAGTCGCTCCAGCTGATCCCGGAAGGTTCGAGCCGCGAGCAGGTTCTGCTGACCATGGGCACGCCCTCCACCACCGCGACCTTCGGCAACGAGGTTTTCTATTACATCTCGCAGAAGCGCGTGCGCCGCGCGGCCTTCATGAAGCCGGCGCTGGTCGAGCAGAACATTCTCGCGATCTATTTCAACAAGGACGGCGTGATCGAGCGCAAGGCCAACTATACGCTGCAGGACGGCAAGGTCTTCGACACGATTTCGCGCACCACGCCGACGGGCGGCAAGGACCTCACCTTCCTGCAGCAGCTGCTTTCCGGCGGCACCTCGGGCGCCAATATCGCCAAGAGCATTCTGGGTCAGGGCAACAACACCCCCTGACCGGAAGAAGAAACGGAAAATTCAAAGGCCCGGGGATCGCTCCCCGGGCCTTTTTCATTTGTCGGAACCCAAGCCCTCAGTGGGCAAGAACCGCAAGCAGCAAAAGCGCGACGATATTGGTGATCTTGATCGCCGGGTTGACGGCGGGACCGGCGGTATCCTTGTAAGGGTCGCCGACCGTATCGCCCGTCACCGACGCTTTGTGAGCGTCCGAACCCTTGACGTGGCGCACGCCGTCCTTGTCGATGAAACCGTCTTCGAAGCTCTTCTTGGCATTGTCCCATGCGCCGCCACCGGAGGTCATGGAAATCGCCACGAAGAGGCCGTTGATGATGACGCCGAGCAGCGATGCGCCAAGTGCCGCGAAAGCCGACGCCTTGGAGCCGGAAATGGCCAGCACGCCGAAATAAACGACAAGCGGCGCCAGAACCGGCAGGAGCGACGGGATGACCATTTCCTTGATCGCCGCCCGTGTCAGCAGGTCAACGGCCTTGCCGTAATCAGGCTTTTCCGTTCCAGCCATGATGCCCGGCTTCTCGCGGAACTGGCGGCGCACTTCCTCGACGATCGAGCTTGCCGCCTTGCCCACCGCAGTCATGGCGATGCCACCGAAGAGATAGGGGATGAGGCCGCCGAACAGCAGGCCGGCAACCACGTAAGGATTGGCGAGGCTGAAGGAAATCTCGCCAATGTCCTTGAAGTAGGGATAGGTATCGCCATTGGCGGCGAAATAGGAGAGGTCATTGGCATAGGCGGCGAACAGCACCAGCGCACCGAGACCGGCGGAGCCGATGGCATAACCCTTGGTGACGGCCTTGGTGGTGTTGCCGACAGCGTCCAGGGCATCGGTCGCCTTGCGCACGTCAGGATCGAGACCGGCCATTTCGGCGATACCGCCGGCATTGTCCGTGACCGGGCCGAAGGCGTCGAGCGCCACGATCATGCCGGCGAGGCCGAGCATGGCGGTGACCGCGATGCCGGTGCCGAACAGGCCGGCGAGCTGGTAGGTTCCGATGATGCCGCCGACGATGACGATGGCCGGCAGCGCCGTCGATTCCAGCGAGACCGCAAGGCCCTGGATGACGTTGGTGCCATGACCCGTGACCGAGGCCTGGGCGATGGAGTTGACCGGCCGCTTGTTGGTGCCGGTATAATATTCGGTGATGACGACGATCAGCGCCGTCACGACAAGACCGACCAATCCGCAGAAGAAGAGGTTGGTGCCGGTGATTTCCATGCCGGCCACCGTGCCTACCGTGCCCCAGCCGACCGTCGCATGAGTGGCGACCGCAAGACCGGCAACCGAGAAGACACCGGTGGCGATGAGGCCCTTGTAGAGCGCGCCCATGATGGAATTGTTGGTGCCGAGCTTCACGAAGAAGGTGCCGGCAATCGAGGTCAGGATGCAGGCGCCGCAGATCGCCAGCGGATAGACCATGGCGCTTTCCAGTATCGGCGTTCCGGCAAAGAATATCGCGGCGAGAACCATGGTCGCGACGACAGATACGGCATAGGTCTCGAAGAGGTCGGCGGCCATGCCGGCGCAATCGCCGACATTGTCGCCGACATTGTCTGCAATGGTTGCCGGGTTGCGCGGATCGTCCTCGGGAATGCCGGCCTCCACCTTGCCGACGAGATCGCCGCCGACATCCGCACCCTTGGTGAAGATGCCGCCGCCGAGGCGGGCGAAGATGGAGATCAGCGATGCGCCGAAGCCGAGCGACACCAGCGCATCGATCACCTCACGCGATCCGGCCGGATGGCCCATCACCGAGGTCAGGATAAAATAATAGATGGAGACGCCGAGCAGCGCGAGACCGGCCACCAGCATGCCGGTGATAGCGCCTGACTTGAAGGCGATATCGAGACCGGCGGAAAGGCTGTGCGAGGCGGCCTGCGCGGTGCGCAGGTTGGCGCGCACGGAGACATGCATGCCGACGAAGCCGGCGACGCCTGAAAGCACCGCGCCGACGAGGAAGCCGATGGCTGCCATGGATGACAGAAGATACCAGGCCAGAATGGCGACGATCAGTCCGACGATGGCGATGGTGAGATATTGACGGGTGAGATAAGCCTGCGCACCTTCACGGATAAAACCTGCTATTTCACGCATACGCTCGTTGCCCTGATCGGCATCGAGAACGCTTTTGGTGGCCCATACCGCGTAAACGACGGACAGGACACCGCATAAAATTACTATGGGTATTACGGTCATGCGCACTTACCTCCCAAAAGGCCGGGTCTCACTCCCTCCCCGGCGTGGCGAAACCTTGTGCAGGGAGATGCGGACGGCCTGTCCCAAATCCCGTCTTGGGCATTTGTTCCCCTCCCAAGGAAAAATGTCCTCGGAGCGGAGATTGCGTTGGCGCGAGGTGCCGCGTCAAGCCCACAAATTTGCCTGAAACTTGAAAGGAGTAGAGTGCGGCGCGCGACTCAGGCTGCTTTTTTGCGGCTTGTCAGGACGAGCGACAGGACAAGCAGGAGGCAAAGCCCGGCAACCGGCCAGATGACGAGGTTCATCACCGACCAGCCCCAGGCCGTAAACACCTTACCGGAAGAGAAGGATGACAGCGCCACGGTGCCAAACAGCACGATATCGTGGAAACCCTGCACCTTGTCCGCCTCATGCGGGCGGTAACTGGAGGTGATGATGGCGGTTGCGCCGATGAAGCCGAAATTCCAGCCTAGGCCGAGCAGGATGAGCGCCGCCCAGAAATTCCACAGCTCTATGCCCATATGGGCAACGATGGCGCAAGCCATCAGCACGATGAGGCCCGCCGCAACGATTTTTTCCGCACCGAATCGGGAAATCAGCATGCCGGTGAAGAAGCTCGGGCCGAACATGGCGAGAACGTGCCACTGGATGCCGAGCGTGGCGAGTTCGGTGGGGAAACCGCAGCCGACCACCATGGCGAGCGGTGCGCCGGTCATCATGAAGGTCATCAGGGCATAGGAACCGATGCCGCAGATCATGCCGGTGATGAAACGCTGCGTGCGGACGATTTCCGACAGCGGCCTTACCGATTCGACATGGGCGGCGGCGGCCTTGGGGTCGGGCAGTTTCAGAAATGCCAGAATGGCGATCGAGACGAGGCCGAGCGGAACGAGCGCCAGAAAAGCGCCGGCAAAGGTGACCGGCGCAAGCAAATCCTTGCCGAAGATGGCGAGTTGCGGCCCGACGATGGCCGAAATGATGCCGCCCGCCAGAATCCAGGAGATCGCCTTCGGCTTGTAAAAGGATGGAGAGGCGTCGGCTGCTGCGAAGCGGATTTTTTGCGTAAAGCCGCCGGAAATGCCGATCAGCAGGAGGCCGACGGCAAACAGCCAAAAATCCGAACGGAAGAGCGCCACGGCGGCAATGCCGCCGCCGATGGAGCACATCAGCGCGCCGACCATGAAGCCTGCCTTGCGGCCAAGGAAGCGGGATGCAGCCGCCACGCAGATCGCGCCGAGCGCAACGCCGATATTGAAACCGGTGAGAGGCGCGGTCGCCAGCGACTTATCCGCGCCGAGCAGCTGATAGCCGGCAAGAGCGCCGACCGAAAAGCTCAGGGGCGCAGCCGATCCCATGATCGCCTGCGCGATGGTGAGGAGAAAGACGTTGCGCTTCGCCTCGTCCAGTTGAACTTCAAGTCCGGGGACGGAAACGGCGCTCATGTCTTCCTCACCTAAGTTTTTTTAGCGTTTTGCCTCGCCGCGCACCTGCTTGGCAATGCGGTCAAGTACCGCATTCACCAGCTTCGGCTCGTCGTGTTCAAAGAAAGCACGGGCGATTTCGACATATTCCGTGACGATGACGGCGACCGGCACGTCCTTGCGCTCCAGAATCTCGAAAGTGCCTGCACGCAGGATGGCGCGCACGGTAGCATCGAGGCGCGACAGCGGCCAGTCTTCCAGAAGGGCGGAGCGAACCAGCGGGTCGATCTTCGTCTGATCGCGGACGACGCCGGAAACGATGGAACGGAACCAGGACGGGTCGGCCTTCAGATAGGTATCGCCGTCGACTTCCTGCCCGAGACGGTGCGCCTCGTATTCGGCCACGACTTCCATGACGCCGGTTCCGCCGACATCCATCTGGTAGAGCGCCTGCACGGCCGCAAGGCGGGCCGCGCCGCGCTGGTTGGCGGGCTTTACCGAAGGCTGGCGCGGTTCGCCGCCATTTTCAACATTCGACATGCGTTCAGCCACCCAGTTTTTTCTTGAGCTCGATCATCGTCAGCGCCGCACGCGCCGCGAAACCGCCCTTGTCCTTGTCGGAACGGCGCACGCGCGCCCATGCCTGCTCGTCATTCTCGACGGTGAGGATGCCGTTGCCGATCGGCAGCGATTCGCTGACGGCGAGATCCATCAGGGCGCGGGAGGATTCGTTGGAGACGATGTCGAAGTGATAGGTCTCACCGCGAATGACCATGCCGAGCGCGACGAAACCGTCATATTCCGTGCCTTCATTGTCAGCACCGTCAAGCGCCATGGCGATGGCGGCGGGGATTTCCAGCGCGCCGGGAACGGTGATGACGTCATAGGTGGCGCCGGCCTCATCGAGCGCGAATTTCGCGCCTTCGAGAAGGGCATCCGCCATATCGTCGTAAAAACGTGCTTCCACGATAAGAAGATGGGGTTTGGACATGATATTTTCCTGAAAAGCTTAATGCCGGATCATACCGGCTTTTGCGGCGGTCAAACCACGGCTGGCCATTTTTGGCAAGTAATTTCATGTGTCAGCGGCGCAAGAGGCCGCGTTTGCGGGGCATTTGGCCGGGTTTCACGCCTTCCGGCGCGGCTCCGCGACAATCAGGTTTTCTGGAAGGCGAGATGGACGCCAAGCCCCATCAGCACCGTCCCTGCCGCGCGCCGGGCGAGCACCTGCACCGCGCTGGAACGCTTCAAACGCCCAACCATGGCGCCTGCGAGAAGCACGCCGACAAGATCGGCCGAGGAAAAAATGAAATTGACGGCGATGCCGAGGATCAGCAATTGCAGCCAGACTGGAAAGGCCGCTGCAGGGTCCACGAACTGCGGCAGGAAGGCCAGAAAGAACAGCGCCGTCTTCGGATTGAGCACATCGACGATGATGCTGTCGATAAAGGCGCGGCGGGCCGATTTCGGCTCGATGGTCAAATTGACCGCCTCGCCTTCAAGCTTGCTGCGCAGCATCGAGAAGCCGAGCCAGATGAGATACAGCGCACCGCAGAGCTTCACCGCGAGATAAAGCCATGGAACGGCCTGAAACAGCACCGAAAGCCCTGCCGCAGAGGCAAAAATGTGGAAATAGCAGCCGACATGGATTCCAAACACCGCCATCAGCCCGGCAAACCGGCCGCGCGCCATGGTCTGCGCCGCCGCATAAAGCATGGCCGGACCGGGGATATAGGCGAACAAGGCGGTGGTTATGAAAAAGGCTGTCAGCAGTTCGAAGGACGGCATGATGTATTTCCCCTACCCCGTTTGGCTCGCGGTCGATATCAAACGGCCTAAAAAGTCTTATAGCGTTTCCAGCTTCATCGGAAGCGGGGTGCTTGAGAACAATTGCAATATGCCGCGATTTCAGGTGTTTGCCACTCCCCTTTTCCGTCATTCCGGCCTTGAGCCGGAATCCAGTCGACGCGCGTCTGCGCGGCGGGAAAAGTTCTTTCAGCCCAAAGACTTGGGCTGGCTTCCGGCTCAGGGCCGGAATGACGGAGGAGGCGTCGGTGCGTCCTCCTCTCCAAAGCATCGCCACATTACGCTGAGGGAAATTCCGCAAGCCTTGCGGCATAACGCGCCATGGTATCGACTTCGAAATTGACGAAATCGCCCGGCTGGCGTTCGCCCCAGGTGGTGACGGTGAGTGTGTGGCGGATCAACAACACGTCGAAGTCCGTGCCTTCGACGGCGTTGACGGTCAGCGAGGTGCCGTCGAGCGCCACGGAACCCTTGGGCGCCACGAATTTCGCCAGATGCTCCGGCGCGCGCAGGCGAATGCGCACCGCCTCACCTTCCGGCTCCACCGAAAGGATTTCCGCCCTGCCATCGACATGGCCGGAGACGATGTGGCCGCCAAGCTCATCGCCGATCTTCAGCGCCCGCTCCAGATTGACGTGGGTGCCCTTCTGCCAGCCGGCAATCGTCGTCAGGCGCAGCGCCTCTTCCCAGGCCTCGACCTCGTACCAGCGCTCATTGCTGCCGTCTTCCGGCAGTCTCGTCACCGTCAGGCAAACGCCGCCATGGGAGATCGATGCGCCCATATCGATGGTCTTGGGATCGTAATTGGTCGCCACCCGCAGACGCACACCTTCGGCCAGAGCTTCCAGCTCGGAGACGGTTCCGACGTCGGTGACAATTCCGGTAAACATCAAATCGGCCTTTCATAATCGAAGCAACGATCCCGCCCATAGGCGGTCTCGCTGACCAGAGCATAGTCGCCCGGAATATCGGCACGGTTGAGCGGCGTTTCAATGCCGCCCTCACCGATCACGACCGGGCTTTCGAACAGCATGATACGGTCCACCAGCCCGGCTTCAAGGAATGATTTTGCGGCAAAGGCGCCGCCTTCGACCAGAAGTTCCGACATGCCGCTTTCGGCGAGGATGTGGAGGAGGTTTTGCAGCGTTGAGGCTTCGAGGATTTGGACGCCGGCGTCGGTGAGGAGTTGGCGTCGGTGGTCGCGGTTACCCCCCTCTGCCCTGCCGGGCATCTCCCCCTCAAGGGGGGAGATCGATGGGGCGCTGCCTTGCCCGACCTTGAAGGTTGACGAATGAGAGGTGGAGTCGAAATTTGAGCGAGCGGCCAGCCCCTTGCCGATCTCCCCCCTTGAGGGGGAGATGCCTGGCAGGGCAGAGGGGGGTATCGCCGCAACGACCACCGGCACCTCCCGCGCTGTCTTCACCAGCTTCGATGTCAACGGCAACTCAAAATACCGGTCCAGCACGACGCGAACCGGTGAACGATCCTCGAGACCAGCTATTCGCACCGTCAGTTCGGGATCATCCGCAATGGCGGTCCTGATACCAACGAGAATGCAATCGCAACGCGCCCGAAGTTGATGCACGGCATGGCGCGCCTCGGGACCGGTAATCGCCACCTGCCCTTCGCCTTTCCTGCCGATCATGCCATCGGCGGAAACGGCAAGCTTCAGAATCACATGCGGGCGTTTTTTTACCTGACGCGTGAGGTAACCGGCCAGCGCCCTCTTACCCTCATCCCGCAACAGGCCGGTTTCCACGACAATACCGGCATCCCGTAAAATCGTATAGCCGCGGCCGGAAACGCGCTCGTCCGGATCATCCACCGCAACCACGACGCGGGCGACGCCGTATTCCACCAGGGCATTGGCGCAGGGCGGGGTCTTGCCCCAGTGGGAACAGGGTTCGAGCGTCACATAAGCGGTCGCGCCGCGCGCCGCCGCGCCGGCGATTTCCAGCGCCTGCCGTTCGGCATGCGGGCGGCCGCCAACGGCGGTCACGGCTTCGGCGATGATTTGTCCGTCTTTGACGAGAACACAGCCAACCGATGGGTTGGTGAGCGTCTGGCCCTGATGGCGAAGCGAAACCTCGATTGCCCGGGCCATGAATCTTTCGTCATCGGCGCGGGTGGTCACGGTTAGACTCCGGCGTCCGTATCGCGGGCGATCTTGGCGTTGATTTCGGCGATGACGTTTTCGAAATCCTCGGCATGGCTGAAATCGCGATAGACCGAGGCGTAACGCACGAAGGCTACGTCATCGAGGCTTTTCAGCGCTTCGAGAACCTGCAGGCCGATTTCTTCCGAGGGAATTTCCGTCTCGCCCGAACTTTCCAGGCGGCGAACGATGCCGGAGACGGCTCGCTCGATCCGGTCGCGATCGACCGGGCGCTTGCGCAGCGCGATTTCGAAGGATCGCACCAGCTTTTCCCGGTCGAAGGGCAGCTTGCGGCCGCTTTTCTTGATGACCATCAGTTCGCGCAGTTGCACGCGCTCATAGGTCGTGAAGCGGCCGCCGCAATCGGGGCAGATGCGCCGCCGGCGGATGGAGGTGTTGTCCTCCGCCGGACGCGAGTCCTTGACCTGCGTGTCTTCAGAACCGCAAAAAGGGCAGCGCATCTTCGTCCTTTCTCTTACATGTACGGATACATGGGGAAACGGTCCGTCAGGCCGACGACCTTTTCACGCACCGCAGCTTCGACGGCGGCGTTGCCCTCATCCGAATTGGCAACCTTCAGACCATCGAGAACCTCGACAATCAGCTTGCCGATTTCGCGGAATTCCGCTTCCTTGAAACCGCGCGTCGTGCCGGCCGGCGTGCCGAGACGGACACCGGAGGTGACGAAGGGCTTTTCCGGATCGAAAGGAATGCCGTTCTTGTTGCAGGTGATGTAGGCGCGGCCGAGCGCTGCTTCCGCACGCTTGCCGGTGGCGTTCTTCTTGCGAAGATCGACCAGCATCAGGTGGTTGTCGGTGCCGCCGGAGACGACATCCAGACCGCCTTCGACCAGCGTTTCGGCCAGCGCCTTGGCGTTCTTGACGACCTGTGCGGCATAGTCCTTGAACTCGGGCTTCAGCGCTTCGCCGAAGGCGACGGCCTTGGCGGCGATGACGTGCATCAGCGGGCCGCCCTGCAGGCCGGGGAAGACGGCCGAGTTGAACTTCTTGGCCAGATCCTCGTCATTGGTGAGGATCATGCCGCCGCGCGGGCCGCGCAGCGATTTGTGCGTGGTGGTGGTGGCGACATGGCAGTGCGGGAACGGTGACGGATGCTGGCCACCGGCGACGAGGCCAGCGATGTGGGCCATGTCGACCATGAGGTATGCGCCGACTTCATCGGCGATCTCGCGGAAGCGCTTCCAGTCCCAGACGCGCGAATAGGCGGTGCCGCCGGCGAGAATGAGCTTCGGCTTGTGTTCCTTGGCCTTGCGCTCCACCTCGTCCATGTCGAGCAGGTTGTCGCCTTCACGCACGCCGTAGGAGACGACGTTGAACCACTTGCCGGACATGTTGACCGGCGAACCATGCGTCAGGTGGCCTCCCGAGTTCAGATCGAGACCCATGAAGGTATCGCCCGGCTGCAGGAGCGCGAGGAACACGGCCTGGTTCATCTGCGAACCGGAGTTCGGCTGGACGTTCGCGAAGTTGACGCCGAACAGCTTCTTGGCGCGTTCGATGGCGAGTTCTTCAGCGATGTCAACGAACTGGCAGCCGCCGTAATAACGCTTGCCCGGATAACCTTCCGCATATTTGTTGGTCATGATCGAACCCTGCGCTTCGAGCACGGCGCGGGAAACGATGTTTTCCGAGGCGATCAGTTCGATCTCGTGGCGCTGGCGACCCAGTTCCTTCTCGATCGCGCCGAAAATTTCCGGATCGACATCGGCAAGCGGACGGGAGAAGAAAGCATCTGTGTTCGACATGGTGAAGGCTCCTGAAACAGTAATGCGATGGCGTCTTAGCGCCCTGCCCCGACAAGAGCAATACGGGCAGCGAGATTTGCCCGTCAAACTGCGACGTTGCGACAAAAAACGACAGTTGTTTTTTTTAAAGTAGCGGTGAGAGGAGAAAAAGCCGCACGCAGCGGGGAGGATCAGACTTGTGAGGAAGGCGACAAGCTTTCCTCCCGTCATGCCGGACTAAATCAGGCATCCAGCCACGGCGCGTCTGCGCCGTGAAAAGACTCTCTCGCGATCAAGAACTTTGATCGCACTGGAACGGCGTATGAGGGCTACGCCGCACCCGGCGAAGCGCGGCCTTCATTCGCGGTAAGAAACTGACAGCAAAGCTGGATCAGTTGCGCGGCAACAGATCGTCATCCACCGGGCCGGCGGGCTGTTCCATGCCGCTCGTGGTGTTGAGCGCCAGTTCGGCGTTGCCGTCCTTTTCATAGATATCGTCGCGGAACTGCACCACGCCGTCCTTCGCCGACCACGCGGTGATGTAGACGAAATAGACCGGGATTTCCTGCGCCAGCTTGATCGGCGTGTTGACGCGGGTGGCGATGACGCGCTCCATTTCCTGACGCGACCAGCCGGGCGTGTCGCGCAGCAGCCAGCTCGTAAGGTCGCGCACGTTCTGCACGCGCACGCAGCCGGAGGATTCGAAACGCATCAGCTTGTTGAACAGGCCCTGCTGCGGCGTGTCGTGCATATATTCGTTGTTCGGATTGTGGAAGTTGATCTTCGTCGACGACATGGCGTTGATCTTGCCGGGGTCCTGACGGAACATCAGGTTCGGCGCCTTCGGTGCAAACCAGTCGACTGCGGTCGGCGAAACTTCCTGTCCCTTGCCGTCGATGAGGCGGATGTTGTTCCGCTCCAGATAGGTCGGGTCCTTCTGCATCAGCGGCACGATGTCCTTTTCGACGATCGAGCGCGGCGCGGTCCAGTAAGGGTTGAGGATGACTTCGTAAATCTTGGAATTGATCACATGGGTCGGGCGGCTGGCGCGGCCGACGACGGCCGTGTTGCGCAGCACGACGCGTTCATTTTCAACGGCTTCGATGGCGGCGGCCGGGATATTCACCATCAGGTGACGCTGGCCGAGATCGCCGGACATGGACTGGATGCGAACGAGGTTGGTCTGCAGCTGCGCCAGACGGATCTGCGCGGAAACATTGAGCGCCTTCGTGGTGTATTCGCCGCTGACGCCATCGGCCGGAAGGCCATGACGGGCCTGAAAACGCTTCAGCGCGCCATCGACGTAACTATCGAAGGCGCTGGAAATGCCGGCTTCACGCGGCAGGTCGCCGGACACCATCAGTCGCTGGCGCAGCGCCTGTACGGAAGGATCGGAAACGCCGATCTGGAGACGCTGCTGGGACGCCGGCACTTCCGGCCAGCCGCCATTCTGCACGATCTGCTGATATTGCATGATCGCCTGCTGCATGTAGACCGGCGCTTCGCGTCCGAGAACCGGATTGTTGGAAACGACGCCCACGGCCGAGCGCGACGTATTGGCGTCGAACTGATCATCCCAGTTGCCGCGGCGCGAAGAGCCCATGAGATCGTTGAGCGCGTTCTGCGCAAAGGCCGGCGCGGCAAGCGCGGCGGCGCCAACGGAAACGGCCGAACGCAGAAGCGCGCGGCGCGATACGGAATCGGAAACGGATTTCTTTGTCATTCTACCTACCAGCCACTCTCTTCGGCATTCTCAACAATGCCTAAATCAATATGATTAACAAACACGTACAACGTGTCTGCCGGCTGGTAATACTCGACACCCATCCATTGGGCGTCATTGTCTGGCAGAACGGTCGGGACTTGCCGCGACAGCAGGAGAAACAGCCGGCTCCTTCACCCTTGCCGGTCCCATATCAATATGGCCGATTCGTGTCACGGGCCTCATCTCACGAAGCTTTGTTCGCCTGAGAAACAGGGCGAAGGCTCGAAGAAGGGCTAGGCTTGACACGCAAAAACGCCCGACGCGGAATCCACAAGCCGGGAGCAAAAGGATGCCCCCGGCTTAAACAGTGAAACCGTCGCGATATTACAGGCGGTAAGCGATCGAGTCGTTCCAGAAGCGATCGAGGCGCTGCAGCAGCTTGTTCATTTCGGAGAACTCGCCAGTGCCGATGCCGCCGACCTTTTCGATCGAGCCGACGTGGCGTTCATAAAGGCGGGCAACCGTTTCGGCGATTTCCTGGCCCTTTTCGGTCAGGCTGATGCGGACCGAGCGGCGGTCGACACGCGAGCGCTGGTGGTTGATGAGGCCGAGGTCGACCAGCTTCTTGACGTTGTAGGAGACGTTCGAGCCGAGGTAATAACCGCGGGAACGAAGCTCGCCGGCCGTCAGTTCGGAATTGCCGATGTTGAACAGCAGCAGGGCCTGAACGGCGTTGACGTCATCGCGACCCTGACGGTCGAACTCATCCTTGATGACATCGAGGAGGCGGCGGTGGAGACGTTCCACCAGGTGCAGCGATTCCATGTAGAGCGAGCGGATGGTATCTTCATGTGCATCGGCAACAACGGCCTGGGGCTTAACTTTGCTATTGATCATGACTGCCTCACTGTTTTGTTTGGCGGTGTGTTTGTTTGTCTCCCGCCTTGAGTGAGAACCTAATCAATGCGCATAAAATTCTACTTAAAAGCTACGATTAACAAATGGTTACCTGCATTTTCCCCGGAGGGCCCAACTTGTGGCGAAGCGGGAATGGTCCAAGGTCATCTATTACAAATCAATGACTTAGCCATTAAATACGGCCCAAAATCAGGCCGAATTGCTTTATTCTTATGGTAAATCAATTCTTGCGCGTTCTTCATTCTGGCGCTGATCCAGCCAGAAAGCGACCAGGAATAGTATATAAATGGTTGCCACAAGGCCGTGCATGACGGGCACCAGCGTGTTGGCGCCGAAGATATGCGGCCACACCTTATACATGGCGATCTGCGCACCCGCGCCCATGACCCACATGACCGCGCCCCAGGAGGCCCCGAGCCAGAGGCCGAGTGCTGCGACAGGGAAAATAACGGCCAGCGCGCTGCCCGCCACCCGCCAGGGCAGGTTCAGCATATCGAACCGCCCATGGCCCCCAAGCGAATAGCCCGTCAGCATCGCCCAATATTGCAGGCCGAACCAGAAACAGGAAACCGCGACCAGCCTCATGAAGACCAGAAAGAGGATTTCCGTAAGCGGGCGTTTCGGCAGAGGTTGAGAATCAGGTTCCATGGCCGGAAGATACGGTCTCGACGAACGGGCGACCAGCCCATATTGAATCCCGCCGCCTGCCTTGTCAAAGCATCATCGTCATCGCAGGACGCCGATGAGGGAAGATTGTCGCATTCGCATGGGCCAAGCTTCATGCTATGCAGCTTTCCAAATTTGATCGAAGGACATTCTTACATGCAGGATAAAACGCATCTGGTCGACGAGATCACCGGCCATCGTCGCATGCGGCGCAATCGCAAGGCGGATTGGACGCGCCGTCTGGTGCAGGAAAGCCGCCTCACCGTTGACGATCTCATCTGGCCGGTCTTTATCGTGCCGGGCAGCAATATTCTCGATCCCATTCCGGCGATGCCCGGCGTTAACCGGATGAGCGTCGACAAACTGGTCGAAGCCGCAAAAGAGGCCGCCGATCTCGGCATTCCGGCAATTGCTACCTTCCCGAACATCGAAATGGAGCTGCGCGACGAGACCGGTTCTAACGCGCTCGAGGCGAATAATCTCATCAATCAGGCAACCATCGCCGTCAAGAAAGCCGTTCCCAATATCGGCATGATCACCGACGTTGCGCTCGACCCCTTCACCAGCCACGGCCATGACGGCATTCTGCGCGGCGACGAGATCGTCAATGACGAGACCGTGGAACAGATTATCAAGGCGGCGATCCTGCAGGCGGAAGCGGGATCGGACATTATTTCTCCATCGGAGATGATGGATGGCCGGATCGGCGCCATCCGTCGCGGTCTCGATGCCGCCGGACACCAGAATGTCGGCATCATGTCCTATGCGACGAAATTCGCTTCCGGCTATTACGGTCCCTATCGCGAGGCCATCTCCACGGCCGGCCTGCTGAAGGGCGACAAGAACAGCTATTACATCAGCCCTGCCAACGGCATGGAGGCGATCCGCGATGCCGCCCTCGACGTGGAGGAAGGTGCGGATATGCTGATGGTCAAGCCCGGCCTGCCCTATCTCGACATCTGCTGGCGGCTGAAGGAGAATTTCGGCCTGCCGACCTTCGCCTATCAGGTGTCCGGCGAATATACCCAGATCAAGGCGGCCGCGATGAACGGCTGGATCGATGGCGATCGCGTGATGATGGAAACACTTCTCTGTTTCAAGCGTGCCGGTTGCGATGGCGTTCTCACCTATTTCGCCATCGAGGCCGCACGCAAACTGGCAAAGGGCTGAAGCTCGCACTTATTGTATTCGGTCGTTTTCTTCCCATATTGTCTGCTGACACGGCACTCATGCCGCGCTGTCATGCCTTCTCAGGAGAAAACGACCGATGAGCCTCGACCAGAACCCCACCTATGCCGCACCGGATGACTGGCGCGCCTATAGCGGCGTCCTGAGCCGGCGGGTCTTCGCGTTCCTGATCGATTATGCGATCGTTCTCCTGCTGTGCATTCCGGCCGCGGTCATCGTCTTCTTTCTCGGCGTGATTACCCTCGGCCTTGGCTTCTTCCTTTATCCGGCGCTGTTCGTCATCGTTGCGGTGCTTTATTTCGGCATGACGCTCGGCGGCCCCTCGCAGGCCACCCCCGGCATGCGGGCGATGGGGATCGCCATGGCGCGCATGGACGGACGGCGAATCGATTTCCTGCTGTCGACCGTTCACATCGTGCTTTTCTGGGTCATCAACTCGGTTTTGACGCCGCTGATCCTGCTTGCAGGCCTGTTTACGGAGCGCTCGCGCCTCGTTCACGACTTCCTGCTCGGCACCGTCATCGTCAGAACGCGCTGATATTGCGGAAAGCCACGCAAACGTGGCTTTCAAACCCCGCAAATGCCGCATCTCGCAGTTGACGTTTTCCGGCATTTTGCCATTCTGTGACATTATGCATGTCGCTTGAAGCGCCGCCGCCAACCCCGTGAAATCGCGGCGCGCTTTCATAACAGACGCAGGAGGCGATCACGGTTCGATGAACACGCAGGCGACGCCCTCTCCCCAATTCTATCTTACGGCGCCGGCCACCTGCCCCTATCTGCCGAACCAGATGGAGCGGAAGGTCTTCACCCATCTGGTCGGCCCGCGCGCTTCGGAAATGAACGATCTTCTGACGCAGGGCGGTTTCAGGCGCTCGCAGAACATCGCCTATCGCCCGGCCTGCGAAAACTGCCGCGCCTGCGTCTCCGTGCGTATCCTGACTGAACAGTTCCAGCCAACGAAATCGATGCGGCGCGTTCTTGCCGCCAACAGGGATGTCGTCGCCACCGTTCACGCCGCCGAGCCTTCCACCGAACAATTCGCCCTGTTTCGCCGCTATCTCGACCACCGCCACCAGTCGGGCGGCATGTCCGACATGTCGGCGCTGGACTATGCGATCATGGTGGAAGACACGCATGTGAACACCCGCATCATCGAATACCGTGTGCGCGAACCCGGCTCCGGCATCGATTCCAGCAAGCGCGGCGAACTGCTGGCCGTGGCGCTCAGCGATGTGATGAGCGACGGCCTGTCGATGGTCTATTCCTTCTTCAATCCCGATCTTGAAAAGCGCTCGCTCGGCACCTTCATGATCATCGATCACATCACCCGCACCCGCGCGCTTGGCCTGCCGCATGTCTATCTCGGCTACTGGGTCGATGGTTCGGAAAAGATGGGCTACAAGACCCGCTACCATCCGCAGGAGCATCTGACACCGCGCGGGTGGGAGGTTTATACGCCGGAAGAAAAATGAGCTGTCGTCGAAGCCTCAGCGAATGCTGAGCTCTTGTAAGTAAGGCAGGAAAGACATCCCGGCTTTGCCGCCGGGAACGTCATTCACATATTACCCGCCAAATTTCCCGCTGCGCGGAAAGCCCTTCGGCACGGTGCGGCCTGCCGTTGCGCGGTCGGCCAGCCATTCGCGCAGTTCTTCACCCACCTTGTTGAAGAGACGCCCGGCCGTGTCGGACCATGACAAGCCTTCGGCAAGCGCGAAACATTTAACGTCGACAACGCCGCCATCCTTGTAGCGCTGCAGGCGCACGCCCTTGCCGCGCGACATTTCCGGCACCTGCGCCAGCGGGAAGGCCAGGAGCTTGCGGTTTTCGCCGACGACGGCGACATGGTCGCCCGTGACCGGCACCGCGAGCTTGGCTTCATCGGGCATCGAGACATTCATGATCTGCTTGCCCTTGCGGGTATTCGCGACCATTTCGCTCTCGGGTACGATGAAACCGTTGCCGGCCGTGGAGACGAGCAGCAGCTTGCGCGATGGATCGTGCACGAAGGCGGTCAGGATGTCCTGATCGTTTTCCATGTCGACCATGATGCGGATCGGCTCGCCATGGCCACGACCGCCCGGCAGCTTGTCGGCGCCGAGCGTATAGGCCTTGCCGCCTGTCGTCAGCAGCAGCAGCTTGTCGGTCGTCTGCGCAGGGAAAGCGAGTTTCGGGCCGTCGCCTTCCTTGAAGGTGAGCGACGAGGTGTCGGACATGTGCCCCTTCAGCGCCCGGATCCAACCCTTCTGCGAGATGACGATGGTGACCGGTTCTTTCTCGATCATCGCCTGCTGGATGGCTTCGATATCGGCATCCGGCGCATCCGCGAACTGCGTGCGGCGGCGACCGATTTCGGTTGCCTTGGCATATTTCTTTTTGACCTCGCCGATTTCCCAGGCGACGGTCTGCCATTGCTTGTCATCGGAAGCGAGCAGCGCCTCGATCTCGGCCTTTTCGCTGCTGAGTTCATCGAACTCCTTGCGGATTTCAAATTCCTCGAGCTTGCGCAGGTTGCGCAGCCGCATGTTGAGGATGGCTTCGGCCTGATTGTCGGTGAGCGACCACTTGGCCATCATCACCTGTTTCGGCTCATCCTCCTCGCGGATGATGCGGATGACCTCATCGAGATTGAGATAGGCGACGAGCAGGCCGCCGAGAATCTCGAGCCTGCGGTCGATGGCCGCCAGACGGTGGCGGGAACGGCGGACCAGCACATCCTTGCGGTGCGCCAGCCACTCGCTCAGCACCTCGTTCAGCGCCATCACCTTCGGCACCTTGCCGAGCGACAGCACGTTCATGTTGAGCGGCAGGCGGCTTTCGAGGTCGGACAGGCGGAACAGCGATTCCATCAGCAGCGTCGCATCGACGGTACGGCTCTTCGGCACCAGCACGATGCGCACGTCTTCGGCCGATTCGTCGCGAATATCCTCGAGAAGCGGCAGCTTGCGGGCAATCAGCAGCTCGGCGATCTTCTCGATCAGGCGCGATTTCTGCACCTGGAAGGGAATTTCGGTGATGACGATCTGATAACCGCCGCGGCCGAGATCTTCCGTCTCCCATTTGGCGCGCACACGGAAACCGCCACGACCGGTCTTGTAGGCATCGAGAATATTCTCACGGCTCTCAACGATCACACCGCCGGTCGGCAGGTCGGGGCCGGGAATGAATTCCACCAGCTTTTCCACCGTCGCATCGGGATGCTTGATGAGATAAAGCGCCGCGTCGCAGAGTTCGTGGGCGTTGTGCGGCGGGATCGAGGTCGCCATGCCCACCGCGATGCCGGAGGCGCCGTTGGCGAGCAGATTGGGGAATGCGCCCGGCAGGACGACCGGTTCCTCGTCTTCCTCGTTATAGGTGGCGCGGAAATCCACCGCATCCTCGCCGATGCCCTCGAGCAGCAGCGCCGCAACCTCGGTCATGCGCGCTTCGGTGTAACGATAGGCGGCGGCGCCGTCGCCGTCGATGTTGCCGAAATTGCCCTGCCCGTCGACAATCGGATAACGCTGGGAGAAATCCTGCGCGAGACGCACCAGCGCATCATAGACAGACTGGTCGCCATGCGGGTGGAATTTACCGATCACGTCACCGACGATACGGGCGCATTTCTTGAAGGCCGAGTTGGGGCGAATGCCCATTTCGCTCATGGCGTGAATGATGCGGCGGTGAACCGGCTTCAGCCCGTCGCGCACATCCGGCAGCGCACGATGCATGATCGTGGACAAGGCGTAAGCGAGGTAGCGCTCTTCAAGCGCCGCCTTCAAATCGACCGGATGAATGTTATCGTCTCCGCCGGACGGAGGTACAAGATTTTTTCCCATGGTGCTTGACTAGCGGAAATGCCGATTCCCGGCAAGAAATTCGGGGGTCGCGCCTGTGGATGAACGCAACCCTTTCATGCGATTTTTTGTTAACCGCGTTGCAAATGCCGCAATGCCGCCGTCATGGGAATCGATCTAAATCCTATAGACCTTTGAATAATCGCGAATATAAGTATCAGCATTCGAATTCGAACACGGTACACAGCCGTACGTTGAGGGAAGAAACATCATGAGACTGAAATCCACCCGGCAGGTTCTTTTCGCGAGCGCCGCGCTTCTTACGCTTTCGGCGCCGGCTTTTGCGCTGGATGGCGGGGATGTGCTGAAGAAGATCAATGCGGCCTATGCCGCACAGGGCGGCGAGATCGCCGCCGGCTCCGTCGCCGTCAA
This sequence comes from Agrobacterium sp. 22-221-1, assembly GCF_053522445.1. Taxonomy (NCBI): domain Bacteria; kingdom Pseudomonadati; phylum Pseudomonadota; class Alphaproteobacteria; order Hyphomicrobiales; family Rhizobiaceae; genus Agrobacterium; species Agrobacterium sp. 22-221-1. The sequence continues at coordinate 130,527 of NZ_JBNWCL010000001.1, read as the reverse complement.
CGGCTCGACGGTGACCCTGAACAGCGTGACCTTCAACGCGGTCGCCGATCCGGCCAAGAAGATCCCGGTCGGTAATGTCACGCTCGAAGGCGTCGAGGAAAACAACGGCGGCTACAAGATCAAGAACGCCCGCTTCGACAATATCGACTACAAGCAGGAAAATGTGGAGATCAAGGCAAGCGACATCTACATGTCCGGTCTCGTCATTCCCGCAGACTCCACCACCGGCACCGTCGATGCGCTGATGTTCTACGACGAAGCACATAGCGGTCCGGTTTCCGTTTCCATCGACGGCAAGCCGGCTTTCTCGCTTGAGGAAACCAGCGCGACAATGTCGGTCAGCGATGACAAGAACTCTATCGGCTTCGAACTCGACGCTTCCGGTTTCAAGGCCGATCTCAGCGAAGTGACCGATCCTGCGACCAAGGACGCGATCGAAAAGCTGAAACTGCAGGCGCTCTCCGGCGACATGACCATGAGCGGCAGCTGGGAAGTGGCCTCCGGTACTATCGATGTTGAAGAATACGCCATCGACCTCGATGATGTCGGCCGCCTGAACATGTCGTTCGGTTTCTCCGGCTACACGCTCGCCTTCATCAAGTCGATGCAGGAGACGGTGAAGGCGCAGGCCGCCAATCCGAACAAGGAACAGGCGGACCAGGCGGCAAGCCTTGCCATGCTCGGCCTGATGCAGCAGCTCTCCTTCATCAACGCTGAAATCAGCTTCGAAGACGCCAGCATCACCAAGCGCGCCATCGACTATGCCGCAAGCCAGCAGGGCATGACGGGCGATCAGCTTGCCCAGACCATCAAGGGCATGGCCCCGATCATGATGGCCTCGCTCAACGTGCCGGAACTGCAGAACATGGTGTCGGCGGCCGTCAACGCCTATGTCGACAATCCGAAAAACTTCTCGATCACGGCGGAGCCGGAAAAGCCGGTTCCGTTCCCAATGATCATGGGCGCTGCGATGGGCGCGCCGAACACCCTGCCGAAAATGCTCGGCGTCACGGTGACGGCAAACGAATAAACAAAAAAGCCCCGGTTTTGCCGGGGCTTTTATTATTGATGCGGTCCATAACACCCTGTGTGTATGGCGAATATGTTTCGTCCGCACCCGTCACCCCGGACTTGATCCGGGGTCCAGCCAGCCCAAGTCCTTGGGCTGAATAGACTCTTCACACAGCGCAGACGCGCCGTGGCTGGATGCCGGATCTAGTCCGGCATGACGGAGGAAAGGTTTCCGTTTGTCAGTCGTTTAAAGCCCCGGTTACGTCGGGACTTTTCATTTATACTCAATGCAGCGGGGCTGCCGCCGCACCCTGTTTATCGTGCAGGGCGAAGCGGTCGATCATGTGGGCGCTCGCCTCATTGACGCCGATCACCTCGACCCGCCTGCCGGCCTTACGAAATTTCAGGACCACCTTGTCCAGAGCGCCGACCGCGGAAATGTCCCACAGATGCGCCTGGGTGACATCGATTGTCACCGCCTCAACCTCCTCGGCGAAATCGAAGGCGGCGATGAAGCTTTCCGTCGAGGCAAAGAAAATCTGGCCATCGACGCGATAGATCCGCTCCCGGCCATCGGCTGAAAGCTCCGGCCGGACATGGAAAAGTTTCGACACCTTGCCTGCGAAAAACACGCCGGAGAGAAGGACGCCGGCCAGCACGCCCTTTGCAAGATCGTGGGTCGCAAGCACCGTGCCGACCGTGACCAGCATGACGATGCTGGAGGATGGCGGGTTGCGGCGCAGATCGAGGATGGAGCGCCACGAGAATGTGCCGATGGAGACCATGATCATCACCGCCACCAGCGCGGCCATGGGAATGATGCGCACGAGATCATCCAGCACCAGTATGAGGAACAGCAGGAACGCGCCCGCGACGAAAGTGGACAAGCGGCCCCGACCGCCCGAACTGACATTGATGACGGACTGGCCGATCATGGCGCAGCCGCCCATGCCGCCGATGAGGGCGGAGGCGATGTTGCTCGTCCCCTGCCCGATGCATTCCCGGCTCTTGTTGCTGCCGGTATCCGTCATATCGTCGACGATCTGGGCCGTCAGCAGCGATTCCAAAAGACCGACGGCGGCGAGCGCGACGGAATAGGGAAAGATGATCTGCAGCGTCTCGAAGGTCAGCGGCACCTGCGGCAGGGCGAATATCGGCAGCGTCGAGGGCAACTCACCGAGATCGCCGACCGTGCGGATATCCATACCGGAGAAGACGGCGACACAGGTGAGAACGATGATGGCGACCAGCGGCGATGGCACGATCTTCGTGACCAGCGGGAAGAGATAAATGATCGCAAGACCGGCCACGATCATGACGTAGGTTTCGACCGGCACGCCGATCAGCTCGGGCAATTGCGCCATGAAGATCAGGATCGCCAGCGCATTGACGAAGCCGGTCATGACCGAACGCGAGACGAAGCGCATCACCCGGCCGAGTTTCACAAGGCCCGCCAGAATTTGCAGCACGCCCATGAGAATGGTGGCGGCGAAGAGATATTGCAGCCCGTGTTCCTTGACGAGCGTGACCATCAGGACGGCGGTGGCGGCGGTGGCCGCCGAGATCATGCCCGGTCTGCCACCGGTAAAGGCGGAAACGCAGGCGATGGCGAAGGAGGCGAACAATCCTACCTTCGGATCGACCCCGGCGATGACGGAAAAGCCGATGGCTTCGGGAATGAGGGCGAGCGCCACGACGATGCCGGAAAGGAGATCGCCGCGAATATTGGAAAACCACTCACGTCTGTAAGTTTGAAATCTGTTCATTTGATTTTTTCGCAAAGAATGACGCACCGGCCGGAGCCGTGTCCGGTAGATTGAAATGAAATGTCGGTGCTTTGCGTTGTCTGGCGGATCGGCGGCCAGAAGAGCCACCCGGAATTTCACCGGGTCCGTGGTGAGTAACTCACCTATAAACAGCAAAAAAGCGGGCCGCAAGTTGCGCGCCCGCTTTCGATGTCTGCGATCGTATGCCTCAGGCCGCTTGGCGCCCGCCATACTCCCGCATTTCTGCATCGCCCAGACGGAACTGATGGACCAGTTGCTTGAGACGCGCCGTCTCGCCCGCCAGCATGGCGCTGGCGGCATTGTTTTCCTCGACCATGGCGGCGTTCTGCTGCGTGCCCTGATCCAGATGGTTGACCGCGGTGTTGATCTCGGAGAGCCCCAGCGACTGCTCTTTCGTCGCGGCGGCGATGGCTTCGATATGGTCGTTGATCGTCTTCACCGAGCCGCCAATGCGCGACAGGGCCGCGCCGGTTTCCCGCACGAAGCGCGCGCCGTCCTTCACCTCTGTACCGGAGGCATGGATAAGCAGCTTGATTTCGGCGGCGGCCTTCGCGGAGCGCTGCGCCAGTTCCCTGACCTCCTGGGCGACGACGGCAAAACCGCGCCCCGCCTCGCCTGCGCGCGCCGCCTCAACGCCGGCATTGAGCGCAAGAAGGTTGGTCTGGAAGGCAATCTCGTCGATGACGCCGATGATATTGCCGATCCGGCCTGACGATTGCTCGATCTTCTCCATAGCCATGATCGTATCGACAACGAGGTCGGCCGTGCGGCTGGCGTCCTCGTCGGTCGAATGGGCGACCGCGCGGGCTTCCACCGCACGTTCCGCCGAAATGCGGATATTCGCCGTCAATTCATCCAGCGCGGCGGCGGTTTCCTCCAGCGAGGCGGCCTGCTGCTCGGTGCGGCGGGCGAGATCGGCGGCACTCTGACTGATTTCCTGACTGCCGCCATCGATGGCCACGCTAGACTGCACGACGCCGGACATGGCGGCATCGAGTTGGCGGATCGTCCGGTTGAGATCGTGACGCAGGGCTTCGAAATCCGGGGCGAAAGGCTCGTTCAGTTCGAAGGAGAGATCGCCGTCGGCAAGGCGGCGAAGTGCGGCCGCAAGGCCGGTCGTCGCCTGCATCAGCCTTGCCTGCGCTTCGGTTTCCGCCTCGCGCTGGAACCGCGCCTTTTCGGCTTCGGCCTGCTGCCGGGCCGCAAGCGCCTGCGTCTCCAGTTCGATTTTTGCGATGGCCGCCTGCCGGAAGATTTCCAATGCGTGGGCCATGGCGCCGAATTCGTCCCGGCGGTGCAGACCGGGAACGGCAAATTCCGTTTCGCCCTCGGCCAGACGGCGCATCGCTCCGGTAATCGCGGTCGCCGGGCGGGTTATCGAACGGCCGATGAGATAGACCCCGGCAAAAAGGCTCACGACGGTGAGCGCGATAAGGGCGACGACAATCGAAACCGTTCTATCCGCCGCGGCGCTGTTCTCGAGAGCGCTTGCTTCCCGCTCCTGCCGGTAAATGGTGAAAATCTCTGCGACCACGGGCAGCAGCGCATTATAGGCGGAGGCGACCGTTTCGCGCGCCTTCTCCTCCTCCAGCACGGCCTGAGCATAAAAGCGGAAGGAGGCGGTATATATTTCCAGTGCATCCATGATGCGCTGACGCTCGGCGCCCGGCCGATATTCCAGCTTCACCAGCGCCTTGAAGGTCTCTACCTCGGCCGCGTGTTTTGCGACATAGGCCTCATCCCGCCGCAGGATGAAATCCTTTTCGTGCCGGCGCATCATCAGCATGCTGGCGCGGATTTCGGCATTGGCGATGACGTCGATCAGTTTTTCGATGGAATGCACGCCATTGCGCATGGCGCCCTCAAGGCCTTCGACAGGCGTGAGGCCCAGTTCCGCATTCTTGGCGACCAGCGCCTTCATACGATCGCCATAGGCCACGACACCCTGCGCCAGCGCGCCGAGTTTCGAACGCGTCTGCGGTGCGGCACCGCCGTCAAGGGAAGCGACGGACTGCTCGACCTTCCCCATCGTCTGGTCGAACTGCGCGACGGAATTCATATCTTTCGACAGCAGAAAATCCTTCTGGTTCAGGCGGCTTTCATGCAGGGCATCCACCAGTGTGGTCAACACGCCGTCCCTCTGGATCAATGCATCTTCAGCGACGCGATAACGCGCCTCCATCTGTCTTTGCCAGAGCAGCATGCCCGCGATGACGGCGATACCGCACAGCGCAGCCAGCGCCAGCATGGACACGCGATGCGCTATTTTGAACGTCGAGACCAGCGAAAACATTCAACCCTCGTTTGTGAAATTTCATGAGGGCGATGAATGATCGACAAGACTTAAGAAGTCCTCTACCGGATTTGTCAGTTTGATTAAGTTTTTGTGACAATCCACAGATCAAATGGAAGAAGCTTACGACACTTGCAAGCAACAGGCCTTCATGAGCAAGATGTCTGCAATAGAAAAGAACGGATAAGAGGTGGGAAAGCAATGCTTTCCCGCCTCGCCCCATGCTCCCCGCTCTTCACGCCGGATGCCAAGCCGGATAAGGAAAAGCCGGCGTTTTGGCTGTCTGGACGGTCCCTTCGAAGCGGACGGAAACTATGCCTTATTGTCCGAGGTATTGCCCGCGCGTGCGGATGCGGTGCCCGACCAGTCGACCTGCCTGGTGGCGTACATGGTTGCTGCAATGGCAATGAAGGAAATCACCGCACCGGCCAGCAGCGCATATTCATCTTCATTCAGAACCAGATACATGACGCCATAGGCGACCGCCAAAACCGTAAACAGCGCTACGCCACTCCTGCGACTACTGGTTGCGCTTCCGAGATAGGATGCGATCAGCGCCGCCGTCGACATCGATGCCGCGGCATAGGCGACCATAAAGCCCGTATGCTCGGAGAGTGCAAGCAGCAGAACATAGAATATGACCAGAGCCAGCCCCGTCAGCACGTATTGTATCCAGTGCACGACATTGCCGCCCTTGAGTTCAACGATGAAGACGGCCAGGAAAACCAGCGAGATAAAACCGATCGAATATTTCAGCGTCCGCGCAATGATCTGGTAGAACTTCACGGGTTCGACGAGATTGATCGTCATCAGGCTGCCCGACAGCGGCAGGCGCGTACCCTCCACCACGCGGTCTATGCCCCTTGCAAGATAGGGAATTGTCCAGCTGGCCTTGAAATCCGTGGCGGTGACAGTCTTTTGCTCGGGCAGGAACAGGCCTTCGAAGCCCGGATGCGGCCAATCGGCGTTTGCTGCAAAACTCGTCGTCTGGCCCGCCGGCGCAACGGCGAAACTGCCGGAGCCATTCAGGGAAAAGGCGATGTCGAAGGCGAAGCCCGTTTCGATGAGGTTTTTCTCAATGGGCCTGTGCACACCGGCGTCGGACCGGATCGATACCTCCGGACCGGCGCGGTTGGTCATGACCGAAATATCCCGCATGCCGGGATCAAAGGGCAGAACCGGGCCGCCATCGATTTTGACGCCGGCGCTGGACCGGATGCCGGTAATATCCTGAATGCTGAGAACGAGAATGGCGTTGTCCAGTCGCGGCATGCCGGAGAAACGCGTAAGGTCCTGCAGGATACCGGAACCGAAGCGGCCTTTCAGCAAGAGGTTGCCGTTATAGACCGGCAGGCTGTAGATCGACAGTTGCTTCTCCTCCGTCTTCAGGTCGGCCGTGACATCAAGCGTTTCCGGCATGACCAGCACCCACTCGGTGATGCGGTCGACGATGCTGCGACCGTCCACCTCCCGGCGGCGCTCCACATCGAAGGGCACGGCAAGATAGGGACCGTTCACCACCTGATCACCGCCCCAGCCATTCGCGATGCGTCCGGAAACCTCTTCCGCCCGCGAGGCACGCTCTTCCGTCAGCCCCCAGACCAGCAGGAGCGGCACGAGCAGAACCATCGATATGAAGCCGATCATCAGGAACTTTGCGCCCGGCGAGCGCAGACTGACAGCGAAATTGCCACGCGGATGGGCTGGAGAAACCTGCCCGCCCGCCGGGGCAATATCTTTTCCCGTTTCATGTACCATTCTGAAATCCTTCTAAATATGATCGCACCGGAACCGAGAACGAAGTTCGGCCGGCGCTGTCCCAAGTTTAAAACCCCTGATAGTCTTGCGTCCCCCAAGTGAACGCGGGACCTATACTGGGATCGGATTTCGGCTGATTATGTGCGGAATTCGGTTCGACTCGCGGTAAAATTGTGGCTTTGCCGCGTTCGTTGTAAAAAACGCAAAGGGCCGGCGTTGCCGCCAGCCCTTTGTTCGAAACCTGAATGGTTCCAGATCAGTCCTTCTTGGACGGAACGACGCGCAGCGCCAGCTCACGAAGCTGGGTCGGCGTTGCCGGCGACGGCGCGTTCATCAGCAAGTCCTGCGCCTGCTGGTTCATCGGGAACAGCGTGATTTCGCGCAGGTTCTTCGCGCCGACCAGCAGCATGACCACGCGGTCGATACCGAAAGCGCAACCGCCATGCGGAGGCGCGCCATACTGGAAGGCACGGTAGAGACCGCCGAAGCGCTCTTCCACGTCGCTCTGCGACAGGCCCACCTTTTCGAAGGCCTTGACCATCAGCTCGGGCGACTGGTTACGGATCGAGCCGGAGGCGATTTCGAAGCCGTTGCAGACCGCGTCATACTGGAACGCCTTGATGGAGAGCGGATCCTGCCCTTCCAGCGCTTCCAGACCGCCCTGCGGCATGGAGAAGGGGTTGTGGGCGAAGTCGATCTTCTTTTCTTCCTCGTTATATTCGAAGAAGGGGAAATCGACGATCCAGCACATTTCGAAACGGTCGCGGTCGATCAGGTTCAGCTCGTCGGCGGCACGGGTGCGCGCCTCGCCGGCAAACTTGTAGAACTTGGCCGGATCGCCGGCGACGAAGAAGCAGGCGTCGCCCGCCTCAAGGCCGAGCTGCTGGCGCAGCGCCTCGGTGCGTTCCTCGCCGATGTTCTTGGCGAGCGGACCGGAACCGCCGACCTTGCCGTCCTCTTCCTTCCAGAAGATGTAGCCGAGGCCGGGCTGGCCCTGAGACTGCGCCCATGCGTTCATGCGGTCACAGAAAGCGCGCGAACCGCCGGTCTTGGCCGGGATGGCCCAGACCTGAACCTTGGGGTTGGAAGCGATCATGTTGGCGAAGACCTTGAAGCCCGAACCATCGAAATGCTCGGTCACGGCTTCCATGACGATCGGGTTGCGCAGGTCCGGCTTGTCGGAACCATATTTGCGGATCGCCTCGTCATAGGGAATGCGCGGCCACTGTTTGGTAACCGGCTTGCCTTCGGCGAACTTCTCGAACACGGCCGTCATCATCGGCTCCATCGTGGTCCAGACATCTTCCTGGGTCACGAAGCTCATTTCGACGTCGAGCTGGTAGAATTCGCCCGGCAGGCGGTCGGCGCGCGGGTCTTCATCGCGGAAGCACGGCGCGATCTGGAAATAACGGTCGAAACCGGCCACCATCAGAAGCTGCTTGTACTGCTGCGGCGCCTGCGGCAGGGCGAAGAACTTGCCTTCATGGATGCGCGACGGCACGAGGAAGTCGCGCGCGCCTTCCGGCGAGGAAGCGGTGAGGATCGGGGTCGTATATTCGGCGAAACCGGCATCGGCCATGCCGGTGCGCATGGCGGAGATGATCTGCGTGCGCTTGACGATGTTCTTGTGCAGTGTTTCGCGGCGAAGATCGAGGAAGCGGTATTTCAGGCGAACGTCTTCAGGATAGTCAGGCTCGCCGAAAACCGGCAGCGGCAGTTCCTTGGCAACGCCGAGAACCTCGATTTCCTGCGCATAAAGCTCGATCTCGCCGGTCGCCATGCCCTTGTTGACGGTGTCTTCCGAGCGCGCCTTGACGAGGCCGTCGATGCGGATGACCCATTCGCCGCGAACCGTCTCGGCAACCTTGAAGGCCGGGCTGTCAGGATCGGCCACCACCTGGGTGATGCCGTAATGGTCGCGAAGGTCGATGAAGAGAACGCCGCCATGATCTCGCACGCGATGAACCCAACCGGAAAGGCGAACGGTTTCGCCGACGTCGGACTTGCGGAGAGCGGCACAGGTGTGGCTGCGGTAACGATGCATTTTTTTATCCTGGAACGTGTCGTGGGCCTGATGGAGGCCAGATGGGCGGCACTGTCGAAATTTGCCGGAAAAGCGCATGGCCAGCCTGATTTGTCAAGGCAAAGCACAACAATGTCGCCTTCAGCCTGTCCTTTCCCCTGCCTTCGCTTTAGATAGGACTAATCCAGCCCGCCAAACCGAGTCGGCCCGCAATGAGCCAGATCAGACCTCTTATCCCGCTTCTCGTCACCGCCGGCATCCTGATCGGCGGCAACGGCCTGCAGGGAACCTATATAGCGCTACGCGGTCTCTCCGAAGGGTTTTCCGCCAGCACCATCGGCCTCATCAGCGCCGCCTACAGCTTCGGTTTCGCGCTTGGCTGCATTTCGGTGACGCGGCTTCTGCGCAAGATCGGCCATATCCGCACCTTCGCCACCATGGCGGCCGTCGCATCCGCCGCAGCGATCGCCATGCCGCTCCTCATCCATCCCCTGTTCTGGATGCTGATGCGCTTCGTCACCGGCATTGCCGTCGCCTGTCTTTTCGCGGCCATCGAAAGCTGGATCAACGCGCAGGTGACGAATTCCAACCGGGCGCGCACGCTCTCCATCTATCGTTTCGTCGATCTCGGCTCCGTGACACTCGCACAATATATGATTCCCGTCGCCGGCATCGACGGACCCGTGGTGTTTTCGCTGATCGCCATGGCGCTGACGCTGTCGCTGGTGCCGATCTCGCTTGCCGACAAATCCAACCCCGCGCCGCCGAAACAGATACCCTTCAATCTCTTCGCGGTCTGGCGCATCTCGCCGCTTGCCGTCGTCGGCTGCGTGGCCGTCGGCCTCAGCATGGCGGCGTTTCGCAATATCGGCCCGATCTATGCCGAACAGATCGGCCTTTCCGTCACCGCCATCGCCACCTTCATGAGCGCCGGCATCATCGGCGGCGTGGTGCTGCAATATCCGCTCGGTGTTTATTCCGACCGTTATGACCGGCGCATCATCATTCTCGCCACCACGGCGGGCTCGGTCGTCGTCGGCCTGTTTCTCGCCTTCTTCGCCGGAACCGATGAATGGAGCAACATCATCGGCGTCTTCATCTTCGGCGCCTTCGCCCTGCCGCTCTATTCGCTGAGTTCCGCCCATGGCAACGACCATGCCAGGGAAGGCGAACACGCGATGATGTCGGCCGGACTGCTGTTCTTCTGGTCGGTGGGCGCAACCGTCGGGCCGCTGCTCGCCTCCGTGCTGATCGACCAGTTCGGCCCGAAGGCGTTGTTCAGCTATACGGCCGCGATCCAGATCGTTTTCATCGCCTATACAATCTACCGGCTGCAGGTGCGCGAAGGTGTGCCCGTGGAGGAGCGGAACTGGCGGTTCAGCTCGCTTTTGCGCACCTCAGCCTATTTCCAGAAGCTCGCCGCGGCTCCGCCACCCAAAAAGGATGAAGCGGAGCCCCATCCGCCCGAGAAAAACGATACTTGAGCCTTCAAAAGCGGGCTTTGTATTGACATGCGCCCGGCAAAGGGAAAGTAAGACGGATAATTTTCACGATTGGCCAATAACAATGATTGAAACGACTGCCGCCCTCGCCGAAGCCTGCACGGAACTGGCGAAATCGGAATTCATCACCATCGACACCGAATTTCTGCGGGAAACGACCTTCTGGCCGGAACTCTGCCTCGTGCAGATGGCGAGCCCGACGCTCGAAGTGCTGGTCGATCCGCTGGCGAAGGGTCTCGACCTGACCCCTCTTTTCGAACTGATGGCCAATCCTGCTGTCGTGAAGGTTTTCCATGCGGCGCGACAGGATATCGAGATCATCTACCATCTCGGCGGGCTTATTCCGCACCCGATCTTCGACACGCAGGTCGCAGCCATGGTCTGCGGTTTCGGCGATTCGATCTCCTACGACCAGCTGGTGCAGAAGATCAAGAATGTCCAGATCGACAAATCCTCGCGCTTCACCGACTGGAGCCGCCGCCCGCTGACCGAAAAACAGCTGGATTACGCGCTGGCCGACGTGACCCATCTGCGCGACGTCTATCTCTCGCTGAAAGCCCAGCTCGAGCGCGAAGGCCGCTCGCTGTGGCTGACCGAAGAGATGGATATTCTCGAGTCTCGCGACACCTATGACATGCATCCCGACGATGCCTGGCTCAGGCTGAAGTCGCGCCTGCGCAAACCGACGGAACTTGCCATCCTCAAATTCATCGCCGCCTGGCGCGAGCGTGAGGCGCGCTCCCGCAACGTGCCGCGGTCACGCGTCCTGAAGGACGATGCGATCTTCGAAATCGCCCAGCAGCAGCCGAAGGACGCCGAGGCGCTGTCGCGGCTTCGTACCATTCCCAAGGGCTGGGAGCGCTCCGCGTCCGGCACCGCCATCGTCGAAACGGTGAATGCGGCGCTGGCGCTGCCGAAAGAGGAAATGCCGAAGGCGCCGCGTCACAGCCACGCACCGGAAGGCTCCGGCGCTGCCGTGGAACTTCTGAAAGTTCTGCTGAAGCTGACGGCGGACAAGCACGGCGTCGCCGCCAAGGTCATCGCCAATAGCGACGATCTGGACAAGATCGCCGCCGAGGGCGAAAAGGCGACGGTGGCGGCGCTGACCGGCTGGCGGCGGGAACTCTTCGGCGATGTGGCGCTGAAACTCATCAATGGCGAAGTGGCGCTGCGCTTTGCCGGCAAGAAGGTCGAGGCGGTGGAGGTTGCGGCAAGCGAGCCGTAACGGCCCGCCGTTTTCCACCCCAACGGCGACGTCGTCGACCGCTATAATCGCGACCCGCAAGGCATGGGTTGCGGCTTGAGCGGCTGGAAGGAGAACATTCCCTTCGATGTCGACGGCCGCATCTGCGCCGCCATCACCTTCGCCCGCAAGGGAGAAACCCTGTTCGACCGGGCCTGGATCGACGGCAACCGGCTGCGTTTTTCCGCCTTCCCCGTCAAATGGTCGAACCGCTCGCCGGATGACCGGCCGCAATCCCCGCTTGAAACCGTCTATTACAGAACATCCTATTAGGCGTATAAGGGCGGCAACGCCGATTTTGCGGCAACAGCGCAACAGCCTTACCAATCCTTCATGCAACCTTACCGATTGCTCACTTTTTGCGGCGCTTTTTCCACATTAATGTCGCATATGACCTGAACAGAAGCTTCGCCCGAAGGGAGCGGCCTGCCCTTCTTTCCCGAGACCAAAGCCTTCCCTTCCCGAGACCAAGAACCGACATGAGAAAATTGCTGCCCATTCTGGATTACGTGGTGCTCTTCGTTGCCGTGGCCGGCAGCGGCGTGGCCTACGCCTTTCTGGAATATGGCGGCGGCGCATTGATCGGCGCGACCTATGCGCTGTTTGCATGCGCACCCATCCTCGCCTTCGAGCGCGGTTACATCATGCCCGGCCTGTCGCGGCAGGTGAGCGCCCTGCCGACGCCGGCCTATATCGCCGTTGGCCTCGTCATCTATGCCATCCTCGTCTTTTGCGGCTTCGGGCTTGGCGGCACGATCCTGTGGTTGAGCGGGATATTTCCCGGCACCTGGAAACGCGCCGTCCATGCCGAGGTGCAGACGCTGATCTTCACCCTCATTGTCTGCGGCATCATCGTCTTCATCATGCGGGTGCGCGAGCTTCTCGGCCGCGATATCTTCATCGACCTCATCCTGGGGCGTTATCGCCGGCCGGTCAGCGAAGACCGCGTTTTCATCTTCATCGATCTCGTCGGCTCCACCTCCTTCGCCGAAACCCATGGCGACCTGAAGGCCCAGGAATTTCTCGGCGAAATCTTTGCAAGCTATGCCGCACCGGTCAGAAAACACGGCGGCGTCATCGATGACTATATCGGCGACGCCGCCATCATCACCTGGCCCTATCACATGGCGATCCGGCGGGCGGCCTGCGTGCGCTGCGTCTTCGATATTCAGGCGACCATTGAAAACACCCGCGACATGTGGCTCGCCCGCTTCGGCGAGGTGCCGCGCCTGCGCTTCGCCATTCATGGCGGGCCGGTCATCACCGCCGAAATCGGTGTCGACCATCACAAGATCACCTATTTCGGCGATACGGTGAACACGACCTCGCGGCTCGAATCGCTGAGCAAGATGCTCGGCCACCCGGTGCTGATTTCCGCCGACCTTGCCCATCAGCTGGTGCTTCCGAAGGGCGTGCGCAGTGAATATCTGGGCGAACATGCGGTGAAGGGCCGCGGACAGACGCTCGGCGTCTGCACGCTCAGCCAATATCAGGCGCCCGCCGCATAAGGGCCATCGACGGAAAAAAGCCGTGCGGCCCATCTGCCGATGATGGCCGTCATCAAAATTCATCAAAGCTTCAAACGGCAATCACCTGCCTGTCATGCGACGACCCTATCGCGTCAATCCTGTCTTCAACAGGTATTGAGAGGGGTCTCCATCATGAAGCACATTCTTTTCGCACCTTTCGCGGTTCTCGCGCTCGCCACAGCGGCGCATGCGGCGGAAAAGGAATTTCCGGCAAAGCTGGTCTCGCACGCCGTTCTGCCTGCCAACACCATGATCGCCGCACCTGCCGATGCGCCGGAGCACCTCAAGTCCTCCGCCAAATTCACCACGGCCGACCGCAAGCGCGCCGAGGGCCTCGGTACCGTGCCCGGCAAGGACGGCGTGCGCCTGACCGGCCTTTCCATGCCGTTCAACGGCCAGCCGATGCAGGGCTTTTCCGGCATCCGGGCGATGCCGGACGGCAGCTTCTGGAGCCTTTCCGACAACGGTTTCGGTTCCAAGCTCAATTCCAGCGATGCCATGCTGATGCTTCACCATCTGAAGTTCGACTGGGACGCCGGCAAGGTCAACGCGCTTGAAACCGTGTTCCTCTCCGATCCCGACATGAAGGCGCCCTTCCCCATCGTTCTGGAAGGCTCGAGCAAGCGTTACCTGACGGGCGCGGATTTCGACGTCGAATCCATTCAGCCGGTCGCTGACGGTTTCTGGGTCGGCGAGGAATTCGGCCCCTACATTCTGAAATTCACCCGCGACGGCAAGCTGACCGACGTGATCTCGACCAAGGCCGGCGACATCGAGGTGAAATCTCCCGACCATCCGGCTCTTGCCCTGCCCGGCAATCCCACGCAGAAAATGCCCGCTTTCAACCTGAAGCGTTCCGGCGGTTATGAGGGCATGGCGCTCTCCAAGGACGGCTCGAAGCTCTACGGCCTGCTGGAAGGTCCGCTCTATATGGCCGACGGCCAGGTGGAAAAAACCGAAGACGGCGCGACCGCGCTGCGCATCATCGAACTCGACACCGCCAAGAAGGCGTGGACCGGCCGCAGCTGGCTTTATCCGCTGGCGGAAGGCGGCGAGGCAATCGGCGACTTCAACATGCTTGATGACACCACCGCCCTCGTCATCGAGCGCGACAACGGCGCCGGCACGGCCGACAAGGCCTGCGCCGACCCCAAGGCTCCGGCTGCGGATTGCTTCGCCCGTGCTGCGAAGCTGAAGCGCATCTACAAGATCGAATTCAACGACGCCAATGTCGGCAAGGCCGCCCGCAAGATCGGCTATATCGACCTGATGAAGATTTCCGATCCGGATAACAAGAAGCGTCAGGGCGGCGGCAACGGCTATTACGACATGCCTTTCGTCACCATCGAGAATGTCGACCGCGTCGATGCCACCCATATCGTCGTCGGCAACGACAACAACCTGCCCTTCTCGGCCGGCCGTGCGCTGGACAAGGCTGACGACAACGAATTCGTTCTGCTGGACGTCAAGGACCTGCTCGAGGCGAAGTAAGACCACGGCTGCTGTCACTTGCTTTGACGGCCGCGAATGATCCGGACGGAGCGCCCGGCAGACACAAATGTCTGCATGGCGCTCCGTTCCGGTTTTCCAGAGCTAGAGCAATTCCGGTGAGCACCGGTTCACCTCCATTGCTCTAACTCTTTGTTTTTACGCATTTCCGGACGCAAAACCGAGCGCACTTTCGCTGGAAATACTTTAACCGAAACATGCTTGCGGAAAAGAAGACGTTTCATGCAGGACCATGCAGAAAGACTTTATTACGCCCTGAAGAAAAGCTGGTCGGGCGAGACGAGCGGCCTCTGGTCGCGCGAAAACCCCGCCAAGGGCCAAGGCAGCGTCACCGCGCTGGTGGTGCAGGATATTTTCGGCGGTGAGCTCGCCAAAACCGCTGTCAGCGGCGCCGACCATTTTTACAATATCGTCGAAGGCACCCGCTGGGATTTCACCTTCAGCCAGTTCGATATTCCGGTCGGCTATCAGGACAGGCTTGCCAGCCGCACGGAGGCCATGGCGACGATAACGCCGCTGCAATATGCCTATCTCAGCGCCTGCATCCGCAAGGCGCTCGGGCACGGCTGAGCCATTTGCAAAGCAGTGCCAGCCCATTGCCGTTTGGATCCGCGCATCGCGGCACGGTGGCCAGCCAGGGTGTTGCGTTTCAGGACCACGATGTCAATCTTTCCCGCAAAGCGGACACAATCCTTGCGATAATATCGCCCGGTGGAATGGTTGCACCGACAGGAGAGATATTCGATGAGTGAGAGTTGCCCGGTCCTGACACCGGCGGAACGGCAGGTACAGGCCATATTGGAGCGCACGGAAGCAGCGATGATGGCCACCATTCACGCAGCGCTCGAACGTGCCAGCAAAGAGGTCACTGAGGCATTCCGGGCCGTCGATTCAGACATGCAGCCACCGCCCCACGACTATTTTGCCGCTGTCGCCCATCAGCAGCTCTTCCTGATGTTATGCGGGGCCGACCCGAAAACCTTCGAGGGCGGAGACCCCGAAATCGCCGGCCACATCATTCGGAACGCGCAAAACATATCCGACCACTACTGGAAGAAAACGCCTGCCGCGGCGGATGTCCCCCGCAAGTGATACATTCCGAGTGAAGACAGGATTTTGCGTCGCGCGGTATCGCGCGTGATCTGCGTTCTAGAAAGGAGGCCCGGCCCGACCTGACTCCTATGGCCATTCCACGTCACAGCACCTTCATCATCGCCGGTTAAGCAGGCGCAAATCCGGAGGCTGGAATGGATTCGACCGCACAGATCAAGCGCCCGAAAATCGCAGAGACCGTCATCCATGCGACGGCGAGCATAAGAGATTCCAATATCGGCGAATGCTGCGAAATTCTGGCTGACACCTCCCTGCACAATGCCGAACTCGGTAATTACTCTTATCTTGGACCCCGTTGCATGGTGGGCGATGCAACGATTGGAAAATTCTGCGCCATCGCCGCAGAGGTCAGGATAGGCGCTCCGAACCATCCGATGGACCGGCCATCCATGCACCGTTTCAGCTATTGCCCTGAATATTATTCTGCGGATGCCGTGCGCGATGACGCCTTTTTCGACCGGCGCAGGGAGGACCGCGCCGTCATCGGTCACGATGTCTGGATCGGTCACGGGGTTATCGTCTTGCCGGGTGTCACGGTTGGAGACGGGGCAGTGCTCGCCGCCGGCGCGGTCGTCACCAAAGATGTGCCGCCCTATACCATCGTCGGCGGCGTTCCCGCAAAGATCATTCGCGAACGATTTTCGCGGACCCTCGCGGAAAAGCTTGCATCAATCGCATGGTGGGACTGGCCATTCGAAACGATCATGGCGCGGCTTTCCGACTTTCAGTCGAGCGACATAGAAGCCTTTTGCGAGCGCTGGTCCTAGCGGACGCAAGAACCGTTCCTGCCACAAAACGGAAACATCGCCGTTCGTTATTCGAACACGAACGCCAGCCGCTTGCCCGTCAGCTTCGCCAGTTGCTGCAAACGCCCGTCCAGCCGCTCGCCGGCGAAATCGCAATAATCATGCGGCACGACAAATTCCAGATCGAGATCGGGATTGCCGGATTTACGGAATTTGAGGTGGTCGACGACACCCGGCATCGAGGCCGAGAAGAGATAGACGACGCGCAGCAGGCCGCCGAGCAATTTACCGAGCTCCTGCAACCGGTCGCCCGCCATGGCGGCGAGCGGCTGCGTGGTGCCGTTGTCGTTCAGACCTTCGAAGCGATAATAATTGGCGAGCGCAATATAGGCGCGGCCGGGATGGGTGATCGCCACGAAAGAAGAGTGGGCGATGATGTTGAGCGCCTGCAATCCGCGATAGTCGGGATGGGCGCGCCAGCTGATATCGGCGAGAAGGCAGGCCGCCTGCCGGTAACGGCTCTCCTCTTCGGTCTCGTCAACGCCGAAGACCGGGAAGGTGCGGCCGCTCCAGTCCGCCAGTTCGCGCGCATGTTCCGGCGAGCGGGCGCGCAGAATGGCAAGTTCATCGGCGGCAACCAGCAGCGGATCGGAATCCCGCTCTTCTTCCGTCAACAGCGAATAGAGATAACCTTCGCGCACGCCCTGCGCCGAGAAGGCGATCCTGGCCGGCTTCATCATTTTCAGAACTTCGCGCATGGCGATGGCGCCGAAGGGCAGAAGCGAGCGGCGGTTCTTGGAGACCGCCTGCCAGGCTGGATCCTTGCTATCCCGGGAGACGATGACCTCCTCGAGAAAATTCAGCATTTCCTCCAGCGGCAATTCGTAGCCCTGCATCATATGCAGCGGATAGCCCGATATCTCCATATGCAGCTTGGCGATGTTTCGCCAGGTGCCGCCCACCGCGTAAAAGGTGCGCCCCTCACCCGCCGCCAGAAGCTTGGCGAAGGATTTGACGTGTTTTCTGGCAATCGTCGCAGCTTTTTCCAGCGAGCCGTCCGACTGCTCCGACAGCCGCAGGCCGCCGAGCGGCAGGGTGATGCCCTCGCCGCAGCTCTTGCCCTTGATGTCGATGAGTTCGAGCGAACCGCCGCCGAGGTCACCGGCGATGCCGTCTGGATCATGGAAACCGCTGATCACGCCATAGGCGGAATAAAGCGCTTCCTTTTCGCCTGACAGCACCTCGATCTCGCAGCCGAGAATGGCTTCGGCCTCGCGGATGAAATCCGGACCGTTTTCCGCCTCACGCGCCGCAGCCGTCGCCAGCACATAGAGCTTCTGCGCCTGCGCCTGCTCGGAAAGGACATGGAAACGCCGAAGCGCCATCAGCGCCCGGCTGACGCCTTCCTCATGCATGCGGCCCGTCAGCGCCAGTCCCTTGCCAAGGCCGCACAGGACCTTTTCATTGAACAGCACCGCAGGCGCGCGGGAAAGACCTTCATATACGACGAGACGAACGGAGTTCGAACCAATATCTATGACGGAAACGGGGGCAAGGCCGGTCAGCCGCCCCTGTGCTTCTGATCGAGTCATTCAGCCTGTTTCTTGCGGGACGAAATCAACCCGGCAATCAATTTGGGCGCACTGGATTTCAAGGCTTCACCACGTCCGGAAAGGCTGGGATTGGTCATGAAATAGTGCTGCGCGTTGAACGGTTCTTCGCCTTTACGCACCTCGATGCGCCTCGACGTTCCGTCCGCAAGTATCTCGTAGCTCTGCTGGTTGTCAATGAGATTGCCCAGCATAATCTGTGAAAGAACCTGCTCATGCACGGTGGGATTGGTGAGCGGAACCAGCGTTTCCACGCGCCGATCAAGGTTGCGCGGCATCATGTCGGCCGAGCCGATATAGACCAGCGCCTTGTCCGACGGCAGGCCGAAACCATTGCCGAAGCAGAAGATGCGGCTGTGTTCGAGGAAGCGTCCGACGATGGATTTGACGCGGATATTGTCGGACAGGCCCGGCACCTGCGGGCGCAGGCAGCAGATGCCGCGCACAACGAGATCGACCTCCACGCCCGCAGCACTTGCGCGGTAAAGAGAATCGATGATTTCAGGGTCGACCAGCGAATTCATCTTCATCCAGATCGCCGCCGGCGCACCGCGCTTGGCGTGCTCGATCTCTTCATTGATGTGCTTTACGATGCGTGCGCGCAGCGTATAGGGCGAAATGGCGAGCTTCATGCCCTCTTCCGGCTCGCCGTAACCCGTGATGAAGTTGAAGATATTCGCCATGTCATGGGCGATCTTCGGGTTGCAGGTGAAGAAGGACAGGTCGGTATAGATCTTGGCGGTGATCGGGTGATAGTTGCCAGTGCCGAGGTGACAATAGGTTCTGAGCTTGCCGTCCTCGCGGCGCACTACCATCGACATCTTGGCGTGGGTCTTGAGTTCGATGAAGCCGAAGACGACCTGCACGCCGGCCCGCTCCAGATCGCGCGCCCAGCGGATATTCGCCTCTTCATCGAAACGCGCTTTAAGTTCCACCAGCGCGGTGACGGATTTACCGGCTTCCGCCGCATCGATCAGCGCGCGAACGATCGGGCTGTCATTGGAGGTGCGGTAAAGCGTCTGCTTGATGGCGAGTACTTCGGGATCGCGCGCGGCCTGCAGCAGGAACTGCACGACCACGTCGAAGCTTTCATAGGGGTGGTGAACCACCATGTCCTTTTCGCGGATGGCGGCGAGGCAATCGCCGGCATGTTCGCGCACGCGCTCGGGGAAACGGGCGTTGTATGGTTCGAATTTCAGGTCGTCGCGCGGCGCGCGGACGATTTCCGAGATGGTGTTGAGCGCGAGAAGGCCGGGCAGAACGGCGACGCGATTATCAGGCACGCCAAGCTCATGCACCACGAATTGCCTGAGCGACTGCGGCATTTCGCTGTCGGTCTCGATGCGGATAACGGAACCGCGGCGGCGGCGCTTCAGCGCGCTTTCGAAGAAACGGACCAGATCTTCCGCCTCTTCTTCGACTTCGATATCGCTGTCGCGGATGATGCGGAACGTGCCGAATCCCTTGACGCTATATCCGGGATAAAGCCGGTGAATGAACAGGCCGACCACATCTTCCAGCGTGATGTAACGGATGGCGTTCTTGTCATCCGGTAGGCGCACGAAACGGTCGAGCGCCGGCGGCAGGCGCAGGAGCGCCGTCATCGGCTCGCGGCCGTTGACGCTGTCGAGCTGCAGGCCCATCGAGAAACCGAGGTTCGGAATGAAGGGGAACGGATGCGCCGGGTCGATGGACAGCGGCGTCAGCACCGGGAAAATGCGTTCCTCGAATTCGGTGCCGAGCCAGGTGCGATCCGCATCCGAAAGTGCGGCCGGCCGCACGATGAAGATTTCTTCCTTGGCGAGATATTGCTGCAGAACGGCAAGCGAGGCCTGCTGCTCCATCTGCAGATTGTCGATTTCCTTCAGAATATCTTCGAGCTGCTCGGCCGGCGTCTTGCCGTCCGGCGTCTTGACGGTGATCTTCTGGCGCACCTGCCCTTCGAGGCCGGCAACGCGGACCATGAAGAATTCATCGAGGTTGGCGGCCGAGATGGAGAGGAAACGCAGCCGCTCCAGCAGCGGATGATCCGTGTTCAGCGTTTCTTCGAGAACGCGGCGGTTGAACTGGAGCCAGGAGAATTCGCGGTTGATGAAACGCGCCGGGCTGTCCCACAGGCTCTCGCCTTCGGTCACCGGCTGAACCTTGTTGAAGTCTTCCTGCGCGATAGCGTCCATTCCCTGTTCCATCCCCTGACCGATTTCCGTCCCGTGATCCTGCTGCATCGCGCGATCGTCCTTCTTGCCCGTATAACAGTTTGACGACGGAACTGTGACAGTCAATCGATGTCCAGTCCGCTGCCCGCTGCTGCGTTGTCCATCGCGTTGAGGACCTCCGCCACCAGCGGCCGTGTAATTCTCGTTCCACGCGAAAGCGCCAGCCGGTCGATCCGGTCCACGATCGTCTGCGCCGTATCGAGCGAACGCTCCATTCTATTGACGATGTAACCTATGAGTTTGTCATCCATGTAAAGCTGCCGGTCGGCGAAGAGTTTCACCAGCACCTGCGCCAACAGCCCCTCGTCCGGCTCGCCGGTTTCCACCACCGTTACGGCTTTGAGGCGCGAGCGCAGGTCGGGCAGCGTCACCGGCCATGCGGCCGGCCATTGCCGGCTCGTCATCAAAAGCGTGGTGCCGTGCTGGCGTACGCTGTTGATGACATGGAAGAGTTCGGTTTCGTTAAAACCGCGCCGGTCGGCGTCCTCGAAAAGAACCGGTCCCGTTTCGGCAGCACGCGCGGCATCGGAGCCCGTCTCGGGGTGAATGTCGCGCGCATCGCTGATATTTTTCCAGATATTGGCGAGATGCGATTTTCCCGAACCCGGCGGCCCGGCCAGCACAACGACGGGCGAGCGCCAGTTCGGCCATTCATCGATGAGGCTGACGGCAGCCGCAAGCGAGGCGGAAACGAGGAGATCATCCCTGCCGGAAGCGGACTGGTGCGAGAATGCGAGCGGCAGCTGCTCGGCCTTCGACCGGGCGTTGTCGGTTTTGATTTGGTCAGTCATCGTCAGCTCTGAGAGTCAACCTTGCCGGAGGACGTTTCCCCTTCTTCCAGGGCAGAATTTGTGTCCCAGGGAAGGTTGGCGGCGTGTCCGTGGTAAAGATCGCTTTCAAGATACCGCGACAAGGCGAAGCGGACAAGCACGCCGACCGCCGCCGCAGCCGGCACCGCGACGAGAAGCCCAACGAAACCGAAAAGCGCACCGAAGGCGAAAAGGGCGAACATCAGCCATACCGGATGCAGGCCGACGCTTTTGCCGACAAGCTTCGGCTGCAGGATGTTGCCTTCGATGAACTGGCCGGAAAAGAACACAACGAGCGTCAGAAACACATAGATGTAATCCGGCCAGAACTGCACGATGGCGACGCCGACGGCGAGGATGAGGCCGACCATGGAGCCGATATAGGGAATGAAGCTGATGAGGCCTGAGAAGAGGCCGATCAGCAGGCCGAAATTCAAACCCACCAGCGACAGGCCGACGGCGTAATAAACGCCGAGAATGATGCAGAGCGACCCCTGCCCGCGCACGAAACCGGCAATGGTCTTATCCATGTCGCGGGCGATCTGGCGGACGGTATGGACATAATCGCGCGGTATCCAGCTATCGACCTTGTCGATCATCCGGTCCCAGTCGAGCAGCAGATAGAAGGCGACCACGGGCGTGACGACCAGCAGCGACATGACATCGACCAGCGATTTGCCGGAATTCCATATCTGCGTCAAAAGCGTACCGATGAAACCCGCGCCTTCGGTCAAAAGCTTCGAAAAATTCTCCTTCACGGCGTCGATCTGGCTGCTGACCCAATCCGGCAGGAGATTGGTGTCGGCGCCGGCAATCAGCTGCTGCAATGACGAGATATATTGCGGGATGCGCGTGATGAATTCCGAGGCCTGGGCGACGATCAGCGGAATGATAATGATGAGCGACAGCGCGAAGAGCAGCACGAAGGAGACGAGGATGACGACGGTGGCCATCAACCGGCTGAGGCCACGCCGTTCCAGCCAGTCGGCAACCGGGTCGAGAAAATAGGCAAGCGCCATGCCCGCCACGAAAGGCAGGAGAATGGAGCTGAAGACCATCAGGAAAAGGACAAAGACGGCAAGCACGCCGATCCAGAAAAACACCTGCCGGCGCAGGCTCGTACCGCTTACATGGGGTTGCATCCGTTCATCCTTTATCGCCGCACCGTCACCGCCCATGATGGAGATAGGATGCGCATATGCACATGGTCAAGACCGGCGCTTTCGCGCGTGGGCAGAAGGAGACTGCCCGCACAGCGGTAAAATCCCTCATTTCCGGCCAACCCATCGCAACGGCAGGTTGACCGTAGATAAATATTAGACAACTATCAAATATTGCCGGGCGGGCCAGCGGCGCTCCTTCATGTCCGGCGGCCGGGGGGCACGATGCAGAGCACCAGTGAAAATGGCATCGCGGAATATAATGCCGGTCTCTTCGATAATCCCGAAGTTGCCGAATGGTATGACAACCAGCAGCTTTACCCGGCCGAACGCATCATTCTCGATCAGTTCCGCCACGCCTATGCGGGCAAGCGGCTGCTTGACCTCGGCGTCGGCACCGGCCGAACGACGAAGCCGCTTCTGCCGCTGGTGGGAGACTATATCGGCATTGACCGTTCGCAGCCGATGCTTGCGCTGGCGCGGCGCAATTTTCCAGCCGCCACGTTTCTCGATATGGATGTACGGGCGATCGGCCAGTTCGGTGCGGAGCGTTTCGATTGCGTGCTCGGCGCGCTCGCGATTCTAAGCGCCTTCGACCATGAGGACCGGCTTGCCATCATCCATGCCGTGCGAAGCATTCTCGCACCCGGCGGATATTTCATCTTTTCGTTTCACAATCGCCAATGGAAGCGGGCGGGCGGCATGCCGCTGCACCGACGCTCCTGGCACCCGCGCGAGGTGGTGAATTCGCTGCATCCGCAAAGCTGGATCAACTATCTGCGCCTGCAACCTTCGACACGGCGAACGCCGGAATATGCCATTCTCGCGGATCAGGCGCATCGCTGGAGCGGCCTGTTTTATTTCATCGACCTTGCCGCCCAGACCCGCCAGCTGGAAGCGGCGGGCTTTGAGATCGCCGCACGTTATGGCGAGAACGGACGGCCGATAGAGGAAAATTCCGATACGTCCAATGACGGCCTGCTCAATCTCGTCTGTCGCGCCGCGTCGCAGCCATGGTGAGCACCCAATCCGGCTAGCCCCGCCAAAGCCGTTAAAAACCGGAGCTTTTGCCACTCAAACCCTTGCATCAGGCCCCGTCCCGTGCGAATGGCGACGCCAAAGGAACCAGCGGAGACGAGAGCCATGAGCCAGTCGGGCAAGAACGGTCTTACCTATAGTGATGCAGGTGTGGATATCGACGCCGGCAACCTGATGGTCGAAAAGATCAAACCGGCGGTGCGTTCGACGCGGCGTCCCGGTGCGGACGGCGAAATCGGCGGCTTCGGCGGCCTGTTCGATCTGAAAGCCGCGGGCTTCACCGATCCGGTTCTGGTGGCCGCCAATGACGGCGTCGGTACCAAGCTGAAGATCGCCATCGATGCTGACTATCACGACACCGTCGGTATCGATCTCGTCGCCATGTGCGTCAACGATCTCGTCGTCCAGGGCGCAGAACCGCTGTTCTTCCTCGACTATTTCGCGACCGGCAAGCTGGACCCGGACCAGGGTGCGGCCATCGTTTCCGGCATCGCCGCCGGCTGCCGCGAATCCGGCTGTGCGCTGATCGGCGGCGAAACCGCTGAAATGCCCGGCATGTATTCCGATGGCGACTATGATCTCGCGGGCTTTGCCGTGGGTGCGGCCGAACGCGGCCAGCTTCTGCCGGCCGGCGACATTGCCGAAGGCGACGTCATTCTCGGCCTCTCCTCCTCCGGCGTTCACTCCAACGGCTTTTCGCTGGTGCGCAAGATCGTATCGGTCTCCGGCCTCGACTGGGACGCGCCTGCCCCCTTCGCCGAGGGCAAGAAACTTGGCGAAGCGCTGCTGACACCGACCCGCATCTATGTGAAGCCGCTTTTGAAGGCGATCCGCGAGACCGGCGCGCTGAAGGCGCTGGCGCATATTACCGGTGGCGGTTTCCCGGAGAATATTCCGCGCGTTCTGCCAAAGCATCTCGCTGCCGAAATCGATCTCGATGCGATCAAGGTTCCCGCCGTCTTCTCATGGCTGGCGAAAACCGGCGGCGTTGAAGCGAAGGAAATGCTGCGCACCTTCAACTGCGGCGTCGGCATGATCGTGGTCGTTTCGGCTGAAAATGCCGGCAAGGTCACCGATGCGCTGACGGCGGAAGGCGAAACGGTTTTCCCGCTCGGCCGCATGGTCGCCCGTGAAGAAGGCGCGCATGGCACGATCTACAAGGGCGCGCTTGGCCTATGATGCGCGCCGCCCTGTCGTCCGGCCGCAAGCGTGTCGTCGTTTTCATCTCCGGCGGCGGCTCCAACATGGTGTCGCTGGCCAAGGCCTGTCAGGCGGCGGATTTTCCGGCTGAAATCGCCTGTGTGATCTCGGACAAGGCTTCTGCGGGCGGGCTGGAAAAAGCCCGTGAACTCGGCATTCCGACGCTCGTCTTCGAGCGCAAGACCTATGCCAGCAAGGCCGAGCATGAGGGCGCCATTCTGGCCGCACTTGGCGAAATCGCGCCGGATATCATCTGCCTTGCCGGTTACATGCGGTTGATATCGGGGGATTTCATCGCCCCCTATGAAGGCCGCATCATCAATATCCACCCTTCCCTGCTGCCGCTTTTCCCCGGCCTGCACACCCATCAGCGCGCCATTGACAGCGGCATGAAGATTTCCGGCTGCACCGTGCATTTCGTCACCGAAGGCATGGATGAAGGCCCGACCATCGCCCAGGGTGCGGTGCCGGTCGTTTCCGGCGATACGGCCGACACTCTGGCGGCGCGAATACTGACAGTCGAGCACCAGCTCTACCCGCTCACCCTGAAGCGGCTTGCCGAAGGCAAGGTTCGAATGGAAGACGGCAAGGCGGTCTCCACGGATGGCGAAAGTAATACTGAGTATTCCAACCTCATATCCGCTTCCTGATAAAGCTATAACTAAAGTACAAAAAGCACCCATAATGGTATTTTTGGGAAAATAAACCGATCGTTTACCATAATCATCTTTAATGCCCGCAACGGCCCTTATTTCGGGCCCTCCGGTCATTCAGGAGCGATTATGCCATTTTCGAGATTTTCCCTGCCGCTTTCGGTTGTCCTGATGGCGGGCGCCAGCCTGCCCGTCGCGGCTGAGCAAAGCGGCATTACGGCCTCAGTGGATGCCGGCTTTCTCAATCTCCGCGCGACGGAAACCGTCCATATCGGTGGGCGCAAGCTGAGCGAACTCGAATGGGAAACCAAAAACGCCGTGGCATTGCGCGGCTCGCTCGGACTTGAACTTGCGTCCGGCTGGCGCGTGAAGGCGGAAGGCCGCGTCGGTTTCGAGGGCGACGGCTACATGACCGACTATGACTGGGTTTGGCCTTTTTCCAGAGATAGCTCGAAGGACAATTGGAGCCACCGTTCCCAGCATGACGACACGCGGCTCGACCATTATTTTTCGGGAAGCCTCGAACTCAATCGCATGTTGCTGGACGATCCGCAGCAATATCTCAGCGCCGGCGTCGGTTTTCGTTATACGGATGTTCAATGGTCGGCTTATGGCGGCAACGCCGTTTACAGCGTTTTCTCCCCCCGCGATTTCTCGGGCAAATTCAAGGATGGCCTCAAGGGGATCACCTATCGCCAGCAAATCCCGGTTTTCTACGGCAACCTGACGGGCGGCCAGAGGTTTGGCAACTGGTCGCTCAATCTGGGCCTCGAAGGCGGCGCCATGGTCTACGGTAAGGCGACCGACGATCACTGGCTGCGCGACATGCGCTTCACCGACAAATTCGACGTCGCCGGCATGTTCGGGGTGAAGGCCGGCGTCGCCTATGACCTGACCGAGAATGCCTCGATCTATCTCGACGGCGCATATGACTATACCAGCCTCGGGCGCGGAGACACCCACTACAGCGGCGCAGGCGCCGGAAACCTGTCATCGGAAAAGAATGCCGGAGGCGGCGATTTGCAGTCGATTTTCGTGGGGATGGGTGTGAGAGGACGCTTCTAGTATCGACAGTTTCACTCGAATTACGAGTTTACCAGATGCGCTCGAATAACCCTGCCCTCAAAGCCGGGCGCGATTTAACATCGCCCATTGCAGCAGAATGATCGTCTTGGAATCGGTGATTTCACCCGATACGATCATCGCGAAGGCTTCATCCAGCCGGTAGGTCAGAACCTCGATATCCTCACCCTCGTCCTCCAGTCCGCCACCGCTGCCGGCCTGCACGTCAAGATCGATGCGGGCGACGAAGAGGCTGACCTTTTCCGTCAGCGTGCCGGGGCTGGCATACATATCGAACAGATAATCGACCTTTTCGACCGCGTAGCCGGATTCTTCCATCGCCTCACGGCGGATGGCGACAGCCGCGTCGTCGTCGTCGAGAAGCCCCGCCGGCACCTCGATCATGAAGCTTTGATCGCCGTTCACGAAGGCGGCGGGGCGGAACTGGCGCACCATTACCACGCTGTCGCGCTTCGGGTCATAAAGGAGAATGGCGGCGGCGCTGCCATGGTCGTGGACTTCCCGGACGATACGGATGGTTTTGCCATCCGGCATGCGCTGGTCGAAAACGAGCTTCTGCATATGCACGAAGCCCTTCCAGACGGTTTCTTTTTCCACCAGCCGGATCCTGCCCGCATCCGTGTCGGCGGGAATGTTTTTCGCCTGCGTCTGTGTCACCGGATATGTCCTTGCCTGTCGTGGAATTTCAGCCTGCCCGTGTTGCGGCGCAATATCAAGCCTCGCGGGCCTCGTCATCGCGGCGGAGCCACACCTTGTTGTCGTGAAAAGCCGCACCGCCATAGGGGGCGACGGCATCGGCGCCGGTCAGCACATTGATGCCCTCGCCATCCAGATGCGCCCTGTTTGGCCATAGCCCTTCGGCGATCAGCACACCCGGTCTTGCACCCTCCACGATTTTCGCATGGAGGCGCACTTCGCCGCGCGCATTGCCGATGCGGACGATGTCGCCATCGGCAATGCCGTTGCCGCTCGCGTCCTCGGGACAGATCATCAGTTCCGGACGGCCTTCCTTCTGCACGGAGGTCTTGGTTTCCGCGAAGGTGGAGTTCAGGAAGTTGCGCGCCGGCGATGTCGCCAGCCGGAAGGGATGGTCACCGTCCACGGTTTCGATAACGTCGACCTGATCGGGGAATTTCGGAAATTGCACAACAGGCCCCATCACACCGATATTTTTCGGCGGCTTGTTCGGAGACGGTCCAGTCGCCCATTCGGGGCTGAAACGAAATTTGCCATCACCGTAACCGAATCCTTCGAGATAATGCGCCACCTCGAAGGAGGGTTGCGCATCGATCCATTTCTCTTCAGCCAGCGTGTCGAAATCGCCCCAGCCGCTGACTTTGAGCATATGGTCGACATGATCGCGGGCCGAAAGGCCGAAGCCCGGCATATGGTCGACGCCGAGGCGTTTTGCCAGTTCCTCGATGACGAAGAGATTGGTGCGCACCGTTTCCGGCGGCTCCACCAGTTTGGGCCCAAGCAGAATGTGGTTCTGGCCGCCGGCGCGGTAGATGTCGTCATGTTCGAGGAACATGGTGGCGGGCAGCACGATATCGGCCACATCAGCCGTCTCGGTCATGAACTGCTCATGCACGGCGACGAAGAGATCGTCGCGCAGGAAACCCTGTTTCACCAGCCGCTGTTCGGGCGCGACATTGACGGGATTGGTGTTCTGGATGAGCAGCGCCGTCACCGGGCCGCCATGGCGCAGCGCCTCCGCGTCCCCCGTCAGCACGCGGCCGATCTGCGACTGGTCGAGCTGGCGCACCTCGGGGTCGGCGTAAGAACTGCCCATCAGCTCCGCCTTGTTGAGCCGGAAGATGTCGCCATTGTTGTGGAACGCGCCGCCGCCCTCATATTGCCAGGAGCCGAGAACCGCGGCGATGGAAAGCGCCGCATGCATGGCGACCGCGCCGTTGCGCTGGCGGGCAAAACCATATCCGAGCCGGAAGAAGGTCTTCTTGGTGGCACCGACCAGCCTTGCGAAATCCTCGATTTCGTCGACGGAAAGGCCGGTGATTTCGGATGCCCATTGCGGCGTTTTCGTCTTCAGATGCGCCTCGAGCCCGGCCGGATCGTCGGCGAAGCGCGCCATATAATCACGGTCGGCGTAACCGTCGCGGAAAGCGATGTGCATGACGGCGCAGGCAAGTGCGGCATCCGTGCCGGGGCGGACGATGAGGCGCATATCCGCCTGCTTCATGGTCGGATTGTCGTAGATATCGACGACGACGATCTTCGCACCGCGTTCCTTGCGGGCTTTCACCGCATGGGTCATGACATTGACCTGGGTGGCGACCGCATTGGTGCCCCAGATGACGACGACATCGGCCTTGGCGATCTCGCGCGGATCCGGGCCGCGCAGTGCGCCGGTGCCCATCACATAACCGGTCCAGGCCATGTTGGTGCAGATCGAACCGAAAAAGCCGGAATATTTCTTGGCGTGGCGCAGGCGCTCAATGGAGTCCCGCTGCACCTGCCCCATGGTGCCAGCGTAGAAATAGGGCCAGATGGCCTCAGTACCATGCCGCGCTTCGGCCTTGACGAAAGCGTCCGCCACCTCGTCCAAAGCCGCTTCCCAGGAAATCTCCTGCCAGTCGCCGGCGCCCTTCGCACCCTTGCGGCGCTTCGGGGTCAGAAGACGGCCGGGATGATAGATGCGCTCGGAGTAACGCGCCACCTTGGCGCAGATCACGCCGGCGGTGTAAGTATTGGCATTCGCACCGCGCACGCGGCCAATGCGGCCATCGGCATTGATATCGACCTCGAGCGCACAGGCGCTCGGACAGTCATGCGGACAGACCGTGTGTCCGATACGGACTTCGGACTTCGGGGCGGCTTTTTCAGCGGAAATCGGGGTCGCAACGTTCATGTCTTTTGTATATTGCATCAACGATGCGGCAAAAAGGCCGAAGTGACGTCCATCAAGAATATTCATCCTGACCATTCATCCGGATAAACGGCAAGCGAGACACATCCATGAACTACCGCCACATCTATCACGCCGGCAATTTCGCGGATGTCCTCAAACATGCCGTTCTCGCCCGCCTCGTGCGCTACCTGCAGAACAAGGACAAGGCCTTTCGCGTGCTGGACACCCATGCCGGCATCGGGCTTTACGACCTGACCTCGGAAGAGGCGCAGAAGACCGGCGAATGGCAGACCGGTATCGGCAAGCTGATGGAGGCCGATCTGCCTGCCCCCATCACCGAACTGCTGGAGCCCTATCTTGACGCCGTGAAGGAACTCAATCCGGAAGGTGGCGTGAAATTCTATCCCGGCTCACCGAAACTCGCGCGCATGCTGTTTCGCCCGCAGGACCGGCTTTCGGCCATGGAACTGCACCCGGATGACAGCCGGGCGCTCGCGCGCCTGTTCGAAGGGGATTACCAGGTGCGTGTCACCGAGCTGGATGGCTGGCTGTCGCTCGGCGCGCATCTGCCGCCGAAGGAAAAGCGCGGCCTCATCCTCGTCGATCCGCCTTTCGAGCTTGAGAATGAATATCAGCGTCTGGCCGATGGCTTGAACAAGGCCTATCGGCGTTTTTCCACCGGCACCTATTGCCTTTGGTATCCGTTGAAGAAAGGCGCTCCGATCAAGGACTTCCACGAGCGGCTGCAATCCTTCGATATTCCGAAGATGCTGTGCGCGGAGCTTTCCGTCAGAAGCGACCGGCTGGATGGCCTGAGCGGCTCCGGCCTCATCATCGTCAATCCGCCCTATACGCTGAAGGACGAGTTGCACACGCTGCTGCTCTACCTGAAGACAACGCTGGCACAGGACAGGTTCGCCTCGCAGCGCGCCTTCTGGCTGCGCGGCGAGGAAAAATCGGAAGATAATTGAGGGGCTATCTCAGCCCTTCCCGCCTCTGCGCCTGCGCAAGCTGTGACCGTTCGAAGAACAGGATCACGAATAGGGCCATGATGAAGGGAATGATGAGGTAGAACAGCCTGAAGACCAGAAGCGCCGCGATGACATCCGCCGGGTTCATATCCGGCAGGCCGGTGACGAAGACCAGTTCCAGCACCCCCAGGCCGCCCGGCGCGTGCGAGATGAGCGCCGCTGAGAAGGAAACCAGAAATATGCCGAGAATGACCATATAACCGGGATTTCCGGCTTCCGGCAGCGCGAAATAGATGATGCCCGCCGCGCCGATCAGCTCGATCGGGCCGATGACGAGTTGCTGCGCAACAAGCTTCGGCGCGGGATACGGTAGCACGAAGGAGCCGATTTTCAGGGGTTTCAGCCTGAGCAGGCTGCCAAGAATATAAAGGCCGACGAAAAGGAGCAGCAGCACGCCTGTGGTGGTGGAGGCTTCGACGGGCAGAATGCCGGTAAACCGTTCGGTGATGTCAGGCTCGTAAAGCAGCACCAGCCCGATCAGCATGATCGTGCCGATGAGGAAGGTGAAGGAGCACAGGCCGACGAGGACGCCCACTTCCGCCACACTCAGCCCCTTGGACGTATAGGCCCGATATCGCACCACGGCGCCGGAGAATACCGAGGCCCCGACATTGTGGGACAGCGCATAGGTGGTGAAAGAGGTGAGCGTGATGAAGAACCAGTTCACTTTGCGGCCAAGATGCTGCAACGCGATGCGGTCGTAACCGGCGAGCGCGGCATAGGCCAGCAGGGTTGCAAGGCCCGAACACAGCCAGTCCCGCACGCGAATGGCTTTCAGACTGTCCCAGAGATCATCGAGCGACAGGCCGCGCAGTTCGTGAAAGAGCAACCATGCGGAAAAACCGATCGTCGCGAAGCCAACGACGGGCCAGATATATTTCTTGAATTTCATGCGGTCATGCCCGCCTATTTCCTCCAGCCTCACCCCAGCCCTGTTCCGTCTTTGCGGAAGATTCGTTCGACTTTATTCGTTATGCGGCAAAGCTTTCAACCTTTTCATCAAAGATTGGCGGTTTGCCCCGTTCACAAGTTGATGTAAGACCGGATCGTCGCCCGCCGGCGATGTGAGGTCGTCCACTTTCCGGAGAACGTACACGGAATGAAGCGTTATGCCGGTTTCATCGCCCTGGGCCTTCTGTCGCTCGGCGCATTGTGGTTCGCGCGGGAAAATCCGGCTCCGACCGACCCCGCCGGCAACCGGCAGACACAATCCCAATCGCAGACCGCCGGCAACTCCCGGCCGGACGCCCCAGGGCGCGACGCTTCCCGACAGGAGACGGGCAAGAACCCTGCGCCCCGCGGAAACGGGTTCGATTTTTACGTGCTGTCGCTCTCCTGGTCACCGGCATTCTGCGCCAGTTCCGAAGGCTCGGGCAACCGCCAGCAATGCGGCAGCGACAGGCGTTACGGTTTCGTGGTGCATGGGCTGTGGCCGCAGAACGAAAACGGCTATCCCGAATTCTGCCAAAGCGGCGAGCCCGACCGTGTTCCGGACTCAATCGGCCGCACCATGTTCGATATCATGCCCTCCATGGGCCTGATCGGCCACCAGTGGCGCAAGCACGGCTCCTGCTCCGGCCTGTCACAGAGGGACTATTTCTCGGCGACACGCGCCGCCTTCGAAGCCATCCGGCTGCCGGGAAAGATCGCCTCGGGCGCCGAAGCCGCCACTCTTTCCGCCGACGCCATAGAAACCGCCTTCACCGACGCCAATCCCGGCCTGTCGAAACGCGGCATCTCCATCAGCTGCGACGGCAGGCGCCTTGAGGAAGTGCGCATCTGCCTCAACAGGGACATGACATTCCGCGACTGCCCCGAGCTTGACCGCAAGGGCTGCCGCGCCAACGCCACGGAAATCATCCCCATTCGCTAGAGCGCATCGAATGTTCCCATTTGCGTTCTTCTACACATTTTCCAGACATAAAACCGCTATGCAGTTTTATTGACTATTCCAGTCCCCAGACGACAACCCACAGGACCCGACCATGGAACTGCTCTACTCGCCCGCCTCCCCCTACTCCGCCAAGGTACGTATGGCCGCGCGCCATCTCGGCATCGACATTACCTCCGTGCGTGTCGATACCAGTGCCGAGCCCGCAACGCTGATGGACAACAATCCGCTCGGCAAAATTCCGGTCCTGCTTCTGGATGAAGGCGGATCGGTCTATGACAGCGTGGCGATCATGCATTATCTCGACCGTCTTTCGGGCGGCAAGCTCTACCCGAAAAAGAACGGCAAGCGCACGGATGTGGAAATTCTCGAAGCGCTGTGCGACGGCATCATGGATTGCCTGCTCGCCATCGTTTACGAGCGTCGTTTTCGCCCGGAAGACAAGATCCACCAGCCATGGATCGACAAGCAGTGGAGCAAGGTGGTCCGCGGGCTTGATTATCTCAACACCAACCTGCCGAAAACCGGCAAGAAGCTGCATGGCGGCCATTTCGCCCTTGCCGCGATGATCGGTTATCTCGACCTGCGTTTCGCCGGCGAATGGGCCGAAGGGCGCGATGCGCTGGCCGGCTGGCCGGAAACCTTCGGCAAGCGTTTCGAAGCCTATGCGGAAATGAAGGCCGCCGCCTGAGGCGGATGCAGAAGGACGCCTGGCCGGAAGGCCGGGCATTCATGCCGACACATAAGAGCGAAAAACAAAAAAGCCGGGGCGAAAACCCCGGCTTTTCCAATAGCGATCCTTGAGGGATCAGAACTTGACGCCGATACCGGCCTTGACGGAGTGATCGTCGAAACCACGCGAGAACGCGCCGGAGTCGAGACCGTAGTCCTTCTTCTGGTAATCGCTGTAGCGATATTCCAGACGAGCGGTGATGTTGTCGGTCACCATGGCTTCTACACCGGCACCGACGGTGTAACCGAGGGCGGTGGCGCTGTCCTTGGAGGTCGCGTCACGTACCTTGTTGTCGGAGACAGCAAGACCGGCCGTACCATAGAGCAGGAACGGGTTCATGTCGTAACCGACGCGGCCACGCAGCGAGCCGTTGACGCCCTGCTTGCCTTCGATGGCGTTACCTGCAACCGTACCGGCAGAACCGCGCTCGTCGCCGAGGTTGACGTCTGCTTCCGCACCGTAAACCAGCTGGCCGTTCTGCCAGTTGTAACCGCCGTAGAGACCGCCGCCAGCGCCCTTGGCGTCACGACCGTCGTTGCTGGAGCTGAAACGGCCCCAATCGTAGTTGACCGTACCACCGAGGTAGGCACCGGACCAATCCTTGACCGGCGCGGGCTGGTCGTAGGAAACCGGTGCCTGCGGCACTTCATTTACGGCGTCAGCGGCGTGAGCAGCCGAAAAGCCGGCGGCTGCCATGGTCGAAGCCATAAGGGTTGCTACGAAAATACGCATGCTATTCTCCTTTCAGGACCGCTCTGTACTCAAAACTATTGTTCTCAGACGCGGTGTAAACTCGTCGGGTTAATCGCCCCTCTGGAAACTGAATTTGATAGGAGAATGCGGAGATCAAAGAGCCAAAATGTGAATTGTTTGGGGCAGCGACGTGACTAGAATTAGACGTTGCCTAATTGCCACAAGGGGTTTATTAACCCTAACAGAAGCCTAACCAGCAATAGATCGCCTTTAAACTTAGTTATATTCAAATTAAACCGAAATTGCATTGTGAATAAAAAATCGCCCAATTCTTTTGGGGTCGATGGACAGCTTGCGATTTGCATTTATATCCAGCAAATAGGGCTGAGATGAGCAAATGCAGGTCCGCCGTGAAAGAAAATATACCGAAGACAGTCTTGATAACGGGGGCCGCCCGCCGGCTCGGGCGGGCAATCGCCACCGATCTGGCCGCCCATGGCTTCGCGATCGCCGTCCATGCCAATGAATCTATGGCGCAGGCCGAGGAATTCGCTAACGAAATAAGGCAAAAAGGCGGCAAAGCCGTTGCCGTCCAGGCGGACCTGACACAATCCGGCCCCACCTCTGGGCTCATCGAACAGGCTGCGTCAGTGCTGGGGCCTATCGGCGTCGTTATCAACAATGCGTCGGTTTTTCTCGACGACTCGGCGGACAAGCCCGATCCGGCGATCTTCGACGCGCATTTCGCCGTGCATGTGCGCGCGCCCTCCCTCATCGCCGCCGCCTTTGTCGAGCAACTGCCCGCGGATAAATCCGGGCTGATCGTCAATATCATCGACCAGCGCGTGCTTGCGCTCACGCCACGGTTTTATTCCTATACGCTTTCGAAATCGGCGCTCTGGACGGCCACGCGGACGATGGCGCAGAGCTTTGCGCCGCGTGTGCGGGTCAACGCCATCGGGCCGGGTCCCACCTTCAAAAGCGAAAGACAGGCGCCCGAGGACTTTCAGGCGCAGATCGACGGCCTTATATTAAAGCGTGGTCCCGCACCGGACGAGTTCGGGCGGACGATTCGCTTTCTTTTCGACACGCCGTCGGTCACCGGACAAATGATCGCGCTCGACGGCGGCCAGCATCTTGGCTGGGAAACCCCTGACGTGGCGGAGATAAATGAATGAACGGAAAGAAGCTGCCTGATGGCGGTATTCTCTTCGATGAAACCGACGACGAAGACGACGATGCAAGCCTTGCCGCGACCGATGCGGCCGAGGCATCGAGCGACGTTGCCGGCATGGACTGGAATGCGGGCTGGAAGAACGAATCCGGCCTGAAGGGCATGGATCTGATCGGCGAATTCGTCAAACACCTGCCGAATGCGCCGGGCGTCTATCGCATGTTCAACGAGGCGAACGACGTTCTTTATGTCGGCAAGGCGCGCTCGCTGAAGAAGCGTGTCGGCAATTACGCGCAGGGCCGCGTGCATTCCAACCGCATTGCCCAGATGGTGCGGCTGACCGCCCATATGGAATTCGTCACCACCCGCACGGAGACCGAAGCGCTTCTTCTGGAAGCGAATCTCATCAAGCGCTTGCGGCCGCGCTTTAATGTGCTTTTGCGCGACGACAAGTCTTTTCCCTATATTCTCATTACCGCAGACAACCGCGCGCCGGCGATTTTCAAACACCGTGGAGCGCGGGCGCGCAAGGGCGATTATTTCGGCCCCTTTGCGTCGGCCGGCGCGGTCGGGCGCACGATCAATTCTCTGCAACGCGCCTTTTTGATCCGCACCTGCACCGACAGCGTGTTCGAAACCCGCACGCGTCCCTGTCTTCTTTACCAGATCAAGCGCTGTTCTGGCCCCTGCACGCATGAGATCAGCGATCAGGGGTATGAAGAACTCGTCAAGGAAGCCAAGGATTTCCTGTCCGGCAAGAGCCAGAGCGTCAAGACCGCGATTGCGCGGCAGATGAACGAGGCGGCCGAGGACCTCGATTTCGAGCGCGCCGCCGTCTATCGCGACCGGCTGGCCGCACTTTCGCATGTCCAGAGCCATCAGGGCATCAATCCTGCCGGCATCGAGGAGGCGGATGTCTTCGCCATCCACCATGAAGGCGGCATCTCCTGCATTCAGGTGTTCTTTTTCCGCACCGGCCAGAACTGGGGCAACCGCGCCTATTTCCCCAAGGCCGACCCTTCCCTGCCCGGTTCGGAAATCCTCAATGCATTCCTGGCGCAGTTTTACGACGACAAGCCGGTGCCGAAGCAAATACTGCTTTCCGAAACGGTGGAGGAGCAGGAACTGCTGGCCGCAGCACTCGGCGAAAAGGCCGGGCACAAGGTTACCATCAGCGTGCCGCAGCGCGGCGAGAAGAAGGACATCACCGACCATGTGCTTGCCAATGCCCGCGAGGCGCATGGCCGCAAGCTGGCGGAAACCTCGTCTCAGGCGCGGCTGCTGAAGGGTTTTGCGGAAACCTTCGGTCTTTCTTATGTGCCGCGCCGGATCGAGATTTACGATAACTCCCATATCATGGGCACCAATGCCGTGGGCGGCATGGTGGTGGCGGGGCCGGAAGGTTTCGTGAAGAACCAATACCGCAAGTTCAACATCAAATCGACCGACATCACCCCCGGTGACGACTTCGGCATGATGCGCGAGGTGATGACCCGTCGCTTCTCGCGCCTGTTGAAGGAAGAGGGAAAGCCCGACCGTGGGCAGACGCAGACGCCGACGCCGGAGGAAGCCGCCGATATGCCCTTCCCCGCCTGGCCCGATGTGATCCTGATCGATGGCGGTCAGGGCCAGATGACGGCGGTACGGGCAATTCTCGACGAACTCGGCATTCGCGACTGTGTGACCGCCATCGGCGTCGCCAAGGGCGTGGACCGCGAGGCGGGTCGCGAGCGGTTCTTTGCGGATGGGCGCAGCGATTTTTCGCTGCCGCCGCGCGATCCCGTGCTCTATTTCATTCAGCGCATGCGCGACGAAGCGCACCGCTTCGCCATCGGCTCGCACCGGGCGCGGCGCAAGAAGGAAATGGTGCGCAATCCGCTCGACGAAATCTCGGGAATCGGTCCGGGCCGCAAGCGCTCCCTGCTGCAGCATTTCGGCACGGCCAAAGCGGTTTCCCGCGCCGGTCTCAACGATCTGATGGCCGTCAGCGGCATTTCGGAGACGGTTGCGCGGCAAATCTACAATCACTTCCACGAGAGCGGCAGCGATTGATGCCGCGCCGTCGTGGCGAACTGCTAAAAAAACATAATCACATGTTGACGCTATGCCCTGGCGGCGGCATCAAGGCAGCTAATCTTAGACTGACAGGTTTCCCATGGCTTCGCGCGCATACAGCATTCCCAACCTACTCACCTATGGCCGCATCCTCGCGGTTCCTGTCATCGTTTTGTGCTTTTTCATCGAAGGGAAACTGGAAAGCTCGGATTTCGCGCGCTGGACGGCATTGTGGCTGTTCATCATCGCCTCGCTGACCGATTTCCTCGATGGTTATCTCGCACGTATCTGGAACCAGACGTCGAATATCGGCCGCATGCTGGACCCGATCGCCGACAAGCTGCTGGTCGCCTCTGTCCTGCTTTTGATGGCTGCGGATGGCACCATTGCCGGCTGGTCGCTCTGGGCGGCCATCACCATTCTCTGTCGCGAAATTCTGGTTTCGGGCCTGCGCGAATATCTGGCGGCGCTGAAGGTCAGCGTTCCCGTCACCCGCATCGCCAAGTGGAAGACCACCATCCAGATGGTCGCCATCGCCTTCCTGCTTGCGGGTCCTGCGGGCGACAAGGTTCTGCCCTACACGACCGAAATGGGCATTACCCTGCTGTGGATCGCGGCGGCGCTGACCATGTATACCGGTTATGATTACTTCAAGGCCGGCCTGAAGCACATCGTGGACGAAGACTGATGACACGGATCGTTTATTTCGCCTGGGTTCGCGAGAAGATCGGCACCGACGAGGAAGAGCTGGACATCCCCTCCTCCGTCACCACCGCCGGCGAGTTGATCGCCTGGCTTGCGACGCGCGGTGAAAATTACGAAGCCGCCTTCGAATTCCCCAATGTGATCCGCGTCGCCGTCAATCAGGAACATGTCGAGCATGATGAAAGCATCGTCGGCGCGCGCGAGATCGGCATCTTCCCGCCGATGACGGGGGGATGAGCGGATGCAGCCGACGGTCCGCGTGCAGGCAGAGGATTTCGACGCTGCGGAAGAAACCCGCCGGCTGACGGAAGGTGACAGGAGCATCGGCGCGGTCGTGGCCTTCACCGGGCTCTGCCGGGATGATGGCGGCACGCTTGCGGCGCTGGAGCTTGAACACTATCCCGGCATGGCGGAGGCGGAAATAACCCGCATCGCCAAACTCGCCATGGAGCGTTTCGGCCTTCTCGGCCTCACCGCCATCCACCGCCACGGCAAGATCGCCACCGGCGAAAATATCGTCCTCGTCATCGCAGCTTCATCGCATCGACAGGCCGCCTTCGATGGCGCCAATTTCGTGATGGATTATCTTAAGACATCCGCTCCGTTCTGGAAAAAGGAACATGGCAAGGATGGCTCGGCGGGCGACTGGGTTGCGGCGAAGACGACCGATGACACGGCGAAGGACAAGTGGCGATAGAGCATTTCCAGGAAAAGTGGAGCCCGGTTTTCCGTCCGGAAATGCGACGAAACAAAGAGTTAGAGCGCTTTCGCGATTCGAAGAAACGCGAAAGCGCTCTAGGGGCCAGACTCAGGGCGCTTCCACCCTGCTGCGCATGACAATCAGCCAGCCGACCAGCATCGCCAGAACCACCGCATCGCGCCAGGCGGCCGGTCCGTAACCGACCCAGAAAGTTTCCGCAAAGCCGACGGCGGCGGCCCCAAGGCCGCAGATGAGCGGACTGGCATAACCGCCCGCCGCCGAAATCAGCACCACCTTCAGCCCAAAGACCAGACCGGCGCCGAAATCCATGGTGCCGTAATAGAATGTGGCCAGCACGCCGGCGATGGCAGCAACGAGGCCCGCCGCGCAATAGGAGACGAGAAATATCCGACCGGCATTCACCCCGCATAAAGCGGCGGCGAAAGCATCGTCCGAGACCGCCTTCCAGCGCCTGCCGAAAGCGGAACGGCCAAGATAAAGCGAGCCTGCGAGAATGAGCAGGCAGAAGGCCGCCGTGTTCAGCATCTGCATCGGCGTCAGGGTCACAGCAAAGCCGCCAGCGGCCCAGAAGCGCACCGGCTGAGATAGAAGCGGCGGCAGCCATAGTTGCCTTGTGTCGGCGGCCAGCCTCGCACTTTCGGTCAGCGCGATCAGCACGCCGACGGAGGCGACGGTCACGGCATTGGGAGAGGCTTTCGCCAGCGGCCGCATCACCGCCCTGCCGACAAAACCCGCCGCCCACAGCCCACCCAACAGGCCCGCCCCTGCCCCGAGCGCCAATGTTGCCGGCAGAACCAGCCACAGCCGGTTCCAGCCGAAATCGGCAAATAACAGGCAGGTCTGGCCGGCAAAGGCGAATATGGCGCCATAGGTGACATCGGCGCGTTTGGTGACCGAAAAAGCGATGGCATAACCAAAGGCCAGAACCGCATAAAGCGACGCGACCGGCACGGCATTCAGCAATTGTTGCAGGAAATAGGCCAAGCGCGTCCTCCCGCCATGATTATAACTGTTAAAACCCATTTTGACAGTTATAATGTGCAGCATGACCTTTCGCTGGACAGAACATCGTTTCGCAGGCGGCGCATTGGCGCTGGATGTCGCCAATAGCGTGATCCTGCGCTCGGATGCGGCAAAATCAGTCGACCGTTTTGCCGCGCCGGCGCAGATCGCGGCCTTTGCCGAAGCGGCCACGAGGCTCGGTGCGGAACGTGACAGGTTTCCCGCGCTCATCGCGCCCGAGGCGGAAAAGCAGGCGGTTTTTCTCGATCTTCGCGAGGCTGTCGACGATTATTTCCGCGCCGCCATTACCGGCGACGACGATGACGACAAGAGGCTGGCCGGGCTTCTCTTCGCTTGCGGCACGGCACTGCGGACGTTTCCGATTGCCGAAAGCCTCGGCAACGCCACCGCCCATTCCGCCCTCTCGCTACTTGCCGGCGAGACACGGGAGCGGCTGCGGATCTGCGGCAATTGCGGCTGGCTTTTCATCGACCGCAGCAAGAACAGAAGCCGTATCTGGTGCGATATGGCGGTGTGCGGCAACCGGCAGAAAGCCAGCCGGCACTATCACCGGAAGAAGGACGTGCGATCATGAGAAGAATTGCCCTTCCCTTGCTGGCGATTGCGGGGATGCTCGCTCTTTCCGGCTGCCAGCGGGACGAGCCGCGCGAAGTGGCGAAGGTTTCCGGCCGGATGTTCGTTTTCAACTATCGCGTCGCCATCGCCACCTATCTGGTGACGCTTCAGCGCATCGCGCCGGTTCGCGATGGCAGCACGGTGGAAGCGACATTCGAAAACCCGCGCGGCGGTCCAGACCTCACCAGCCGCGAGAAGATTTTCCCGAAAGACGAAAAGATCACGGTTCAGAGCCCACCGGTGGAATGTGTGAAGCAGGACCGGCCCTATAAGGTCACCATCCGCATCAAGGGGCCGGAAGGCGACATCCTTCAGACCATCGAAACCACGATCCGCTCCGACACCGACCAGTCGCTTCTTCCCGCCAAGCCGC
Source organism: Agrobacterium sp. 22-221-1 (assembly GCF_053522445.1). Taxonomy (NCBI): domain Bacteria; kingdom Pseudomonadati; phylum Pseudomonadota; class Alphaproteobacteria; order Hyphomicrobiales; family Rhizobiaceae; genus Agrobacterium; species Agrobacterium sp. 22-221-1. The sequence continues at coordinate 90,361 of NZ_JBNWCL010000001.1, read as the reverse complement.
TGGTGGTCGGCCCGCTTTATACGCCCAATCCGGAGGTGTTCAAACCGGATGGCACGACGGATATGCGACCGGTTCAGGGGTGTCCGGCGTTGTGAAAAAAAAACGGAGCCTTTCGGCTCCGTTTCTTCGAGTCTTTTCAGCAGCTTCACACAATCGCTTGCAACAGCGATTCAAGCCGTTGAGATTTTGAATCAGCCGACGATTTCGGTTTCGGCGAACCAGTAAGCGATTTCCTGTGCGGCGGTTTCCGGGGCGTCGGAGCCGTGAACGGAGTTTTCGCCGATGGAGAGCGCGAAGGTCTTGCGGATGGTGCCTTCAGCGGCCTGGGCCGGGTTGGTGGCGCCCATGATTTCGCGGTTCTTGAGGATGGCGTTTTCACCTTCCAGAACCTGAACGATGGTCGGGCCGGAGGTCATGCCTTCAACGAGTTCGCCGAAGAAGGGACGCTCTTTGTGAACGGCGTAGAAGCCTTCGGCTTCGCGCTTGCTCATCCAGACGCGCTTGGAGGCGACGACGCGCAGGCCGTTGTCTTCAAATACCTTGGTGATCGCGCCCGTCAGGTTACGCTTGGTTGCGTCCGGCTTGATCATCGAAAATGTGCGTTCAATCGCCATATGTCCGTTTCCTTTTCCTTCAGAGAAAGTGGGCGGTCTTTACCCGCCCAAAGGCCCGAAAACAAGGGGGATCGACGAGATTGCGACGATGATGCCAGACATTTCACGCCGCTGTCACACTGCGGCCTCTCGCATCGTAGAGATCGAGGCAGCCTTCGAACCAGTCCCGCACGGGGTCGTTATCGGCGAACAAATCCGCCCCGGTGGTGATCCGCGCCCATTGCAGCGCGCCGAACACGATGTAATCCGCAAAAAGCGGCGATGTGCCGCCGATGAAAGGCTGAAAGCTCAACATACGCCGGATCGGCGCAAGCAATGCCGGAAAGGCTGCGATTTCCGCCTCGCGGTTCGCCACCACATCCTCGAGCGGGCGGCCGAGCGCTTTCGTGCGGCTATCGCGAAAATAACGGCGGTCCGGCTCGTCCAGCATATTATGGATATCGAGCACGGCGATGCGGACGATGGCCGGGTGAAGCACCGTCTGCGACCAGCTTTCGACGAAACGGGCCATGGCCTTGCCGCCCTCGCCGTTAAACAGCGACGGGCGCTCGGGGTAAGCCTCGTCCAGGTAAAGCGCGATTTCAAAACTGTCGCTCACCAGCTCGTCACCGTCGCGCAGGATCGGCACGGTCTTCGAAAACCCGTCCTCCACCGTCGGGATCACCGTGAAGGGTAAAGGCCGCTCCTCGAAATCCAGCCCCTTATGCGCCAGCGAAAGCACGGTTTTCCAGCAATGGGGAGAAAATGGCCGGGAAGTATCGCTTCCGCATAGCGAATAGAGCGTTCTGGAAGTCGTCATGGGCTGCCCCTCTTCTGCAACATCGATGGAGCGATATAAAAACGGTCGCCGCCCGAAATCAAATCAGGATTTGTCATATTATCGATCAAGGAACGCTTGGGGGGACACCCGCCTTCTGCAACGCGGAATTTATGCTTCGTGACGGCAAAATTCTTTGTGGATTTATTCTATTTTAAACCGTCGCTTGTAAGAATAACGTCGTTCAACAATCGGTTATCGCCGGTCTATTCATAATAATCCATTGCTATTGGGGCTGTCAGTGACGACATCGGCGGGCGATAAAAAACGCGAACAGGCAAGAAGCGCTCTTGTCGTTACCAAGATCACGCAGTTCATCGCCAAGATGAATATTGCACCTTTACCGCGCAATTATGAATTGATCTATGAAATATTGTCCGGACACAATCCGGCCATGGGCCGTGACATTCTCGCGCTCGGCAATGCGCCGCAGCAGCATGAAATCGACCTCATCGGCCAGCGGCACAATCTGCCCGGCTTTTCGCGCATCGAAGCCGAACAGATGGCAAGCGAGGCCTTCGATACACTGACGCAGATTTCCGCGCGGCTGGATGCGAGCCTTCAGCGCACCGAAACTTTCCTGGCCAGCCTTGAGCAGGATGAGGATGGCGAGCCGCCCGCAATGGAGCGCTTCGTCGATTTGCTGGGCGATATCCACGAAGAACAGACGAGCCTTCGGCATTTCATCGCCATGGGGCTGGTGAAAATCCGCGAGGTTGAAAGAAACCGGGGGGAGCTTCAGGCCGCCTCGCTGCGCGATGCGCTAACCGCGCTTCCCAATCGGGCTGCCTTTCTTGAAAAACTCGGCGGCCTGTTTTCAAAGGACCGCGCCGCCTCCGCCACCACGCTCGCGCTGCTGGATATCGACCATTTCCGGGAAATCAACGGCAAATACGGCTCCGCCGCCGGCAACAAGGCACTCAGAAGGCTTGCCGCCCTGTTTCGCAAAACCATCAAGAAGGACGATTTCGTCGCCCGTATCGGTGGCGATGAATTCGCCTTCCTGTTTGCCGGCGTGCCGCAGAACACGGCCGAGGCCATTGCCGAGCGGTTGCGGCAAAGCGTGGAGGCGCTGCGTTTCGTGACGCAGGAAGGAGACGGCGAACATCTGACCGTTTCAATCGGCGTCGCCGCGGTGGATGGAACCGCAACGCCCGCCGAATTTTTCAGCCATGCCGAACTCGCTCTGCTTTCGGCCCGCTGCGGCACGCGCAACTGCGTCGTCGGTTATTCGCGGGAGGTGGCGCAGCATAGCCGCAGCAGCTATCTGGCGCAGCTCGGCGATTGACACTTTAATCTCGCCCGATGTGGCGCAGGCGCTCTTGCCTTGGCCAAACAGTTCGGCCAAAACGGCGCCATGATTACGATTACCGATCTTTCCGCCCGTATAGCCGGGCGTCTGCTTCTCGACCATGCCAGCGTGACGCTTCCCGCCGGTGTGAAGGCGGGCCTTGTTGGCCGCAACGGCGCCGGCAAATCCACCCTGTTCCGGGTCATCACCGGCGATTTCTCGGCGGAAAGCGGTTCGGTGACAATCCCGAAACAGGCGCGCATCGGCCAGGTGGCGCAGGAAGCCCCAGGCACCGAAGAATCGCTGATTTCCATCGTGCTTTCGGCCGACAGGGAGCGCAGCGCGCTTTTGGCCGAGGCGGAAACCGCAACCGATCCGCACCGTATCGCGGAAATCCAGATGCGGCTCGTCGATATCGACGCCCATTCGGCGGAAGCGCGCGCCTCCAGCATTCTTGCCGGCCTCGGTTTCGATCACGAAGCGCAGCTTCGCCCGGCCTCCTCCTTCTCCGGCGGCTGGCGCATGCGCGTGGCGCTCGCCTCCGTGCTGTTTGCCGAACCCGACCTTTTGCTGCTCGACGAGCCGACCAACTATCTCGACCTCGAAGGCACGCTCTGGCTGGAGGATTATATCCGGCGTTATCCGCATACCGTCATCATCATCAGCCACGACCGCGATCTTCTCAACAATGCCGTCAACTCCATCGTGCATCTGGACCAGAAGAAGCTGACCTTCTATCGCGGCGGTTACGACCAGTTCGAGCGGCAGAAGGCCGAGGCCGACGAATTGCAGATGAAGGCGAAGGCGAAAAACGACGCCGCGCGCAAGCACCTGCAAAGCTTCATCGACCGTTTCCGCGCCAAGGCCACCAAGGCGCGGCAGGCGCAGAGCCGCATCAAGGCGCTGGAGCGCATGGGCACCGTCGCCGCCGTGATCGAGGATCACGTCCAGCCGATCACCTTCCCGGAGCCGGAAAAACAGCCCGCCTCCCCCATCGTCGCCATCAATGGCGGGGCTGTGGGTTATGAGCCGGGCAAATCCATTCTGAAGCAGCTCAATCTCAGGATCGACAATGACGACCGCATCGCGCTGCTCGGCTCCAACGGCAACGGCAAATCCACCTTCGCGAAATTCATTTCCGGCCGGCTTGCGCCACAGGCGGGCGATCTTCGCGTCGCCCCTGGCCTCAAGATCGGTTTCTTCGCGCAGCATCAGCTCGATGACCTCGTGCCGGATGAAACGCCGGTCGAACATGTGCGCAAACTGATGCCGCTGGCCCCGGAGGCGCAGGTGCGCTCCCGCGTGGCGCAGATGGGTCTTGCGACGGAAAAGATGGCGACGGCGGCAAAGGACCTTTCCGGTGGCGAAAAGGCCCGGCTTCTGATGGGACTTGCGGCCTTCCACGCGCCGAACCTGCTCATCCTCGACGAACCGACCAACCATCTCGATATCGACAGCCGCCGTGCGCTGATCGAGGCGCTGAACGACTACAGCGGCGCGGTCATCCTCATCTCGCACGACCGCCATCTCATCGAGGCGACAGTGGACCGGCTGTGGCTGGTGGCTGACGGCACGGTCAAGACCTTCGAAGGCGATATGGAGGAATATCGCGATCTCGTCGTTTCCTCCGGTAAGAAGAAGGAAGACAAGACCGACGCCGCGGCCGATCAGGCTTCCAAAGCCGATCAGCGCAAGGCAAGCGCGGAAAAGCGCGCCCAGCTCGCGCCGCTCAAGAAAAAGATCAACGAAATCGAATCCCTGACGGCAAAGCTTGAGAAACTGATTCAGTCGCTCGACACGGAACTTGCCGACCCGGCGCTATATGAAAAAGCCCCCGCCAAAGCCGCGCAGAAAGTCAAAGAGCGCGGTGAGGCCGCCAGCAAACTTTCCGACGCGGAGGAGCAATGGCTGCTGCTTTCCAGCGAGTATGAGGAAGCAATGGCGGGGTGATGCGCGGCGAGAAGGGTCTTTTCAGCCCAAGGACTTGGGCTGGCTGGATTCCGGCTCAAGGCCGGAATGACGGAGATTGACAACCCAAGGCATACGGCGACCTCCCATGAAGCCGCCGGACCCTATTGACAATCTTACTTGGCGCCGATGGCGTTGAGGCCTTCGCGGGCGCATTCGGTGTCTATCGCGCCCGACGGCGCGCCGCCGACGCCGATGCCGCCGACCAGCGCTTCGCCGATCTTGATGGGCAGACCGCCAGCCTGAACGACCAGACGGTCATCCATGGTACGCAGCCCTTCATTGGCGGGCTTGGAGGCGACGAATTCGGCGATTTCGCCGGTATCGCGGCCGAGCGATGCGGCAGCAAAGGCCTTGCCGGTTGCGCTGGAGACCGTGTGCGGGCCGGAGCCGTCCGCCTTCAGCACCATCTTGGTGGCGCCGTCGCGGGCGACGATGGCAACGGTGACGGCGTTGCCCTTGGTCGAGCAGGCCTGAAGCGCAGCCTTGGCCGCCTTTTCCGCCATTTCGAGCGGCAGATAAGGCGCGGTCGGCAGCGTCTGCGCCAATGCAGCCGAAGGAGCGATCAGGGCGGAAGCGATGAGAAGGGTGCGGATCATTGAGAGGTCCTCTTGCTTGATGAGGACTGCAGCTTAAGCGGATGGCGTTCCGCCGCTAATCCGTAAGACTTGCCGGCGGCTCGGTAGTTCTACCGATCCGCCCCGGCTTCCAGCCAGAGCCTTGTCATTTCCGCCTGCGAGGTGGTGCCGAGCTTGAGGCCGATGGCGGCGCGATGGCTATCCACCGTGCGCGGCGACAGGCCAAGCCCGTCAGCGATCTGGCGCGAGGTGAAACCGAGGGCGATGCGCTCGAGTATCTCCCTCTCCCGTGCGGTCAGCAGCGATAAAAGCGCCATGGTCTCGGCCTGCAGCGCTTTTGCATCGAGCGTGCGGGCCAATATCCGATGCGCCTTCTGAATCGCGTCGATGAGATCCTGCTCATCCACGGGCTTGGAGAGAAAATCCACCGCGCCATTGTGAAAGGCCCGGCGGCAGGCTTCGATATTGCCGTGACCGGAAATGATGATGACAGGCCAGTCGATCCCTTCTTCCGTCAGCTTTTCCTGCAGCTTCAATCCGGTAATGGCTGGCATACGGATATCGAAGATAAGGCAACCCGGTTCGAGCCCGGATAGCTGACCGAGAAATACCACCGGATCGGCAAAGCCCTTCGCCTTGATGCCGACGGTGGACAGGAGCAAGATCAGCGCCTTGCGCACGGCGTCATCGTCATCGACGAGATAGACGGGCAGCGTCATGGGGTCTGTGCCTCCGCTGCAATCGGCAGGGCAACGCGGAAAAGCGCGCCATTCTCACACTCGACATAGCGGATTTCGCCGCCGGCGCGCTCCACCAACCGCTGGCTGAGGGCAAGTCCCAGACCCATGCCGTTCGTTTTCGTGGTGGCGAAAGGCGTAAACAGCCGGTCGCGCAGGCCCGGTGCGACGCCGGGGCCGTTATCGGCAACTTCGAGAAGGGCCAAATCACCGCTCCGGCTCAATCTGGCGGTAATCGCGCGTCTACCTTCGATGGCAGTGAGCGCATCGAGCGCGTTGCGCAGCAGATTGAACATGACCTGCTCTATTTCAACGGGATCGACCCGCACCAATAGCGGAGCATCAGGCATCTCGATGTCGATGCTGGCCTCATGACGGGCCGCCTCGCCGGCAAGCAGCGCATCGACGTTGCGCAGAGCGGCGCGCAGATCATGCGCCGCCACCGGTTGACGGTGCGGCAGCGACCAATTGCGAAACCGGTCGAGCATATTGGCGGCGCATCGCGCCTGATCGATCATATCGTCGAGGGCACCGGAAAGGGCCGCGACATCCTGACGGGCAAGCAGCCGCCGCCCGGCCTGCGCCTGCGCCAATATCGCCGTCAAGGGCTGGGTCAGTTCATGGGCAAGGCCGCTTGCCATCTCTCCGAGTGCATTGACCCGCGAAGCATGGGTGAGCCTCGCCTCCATGCCACTCAGTTCGGCCCGTCTTTCGGCGGCGCGCATGCGCGTCCTCTGTCTCGCCATGACAGTGCCGAGCAGGAAAACGATGCTCGCCCCAGCCATGCCCGCCAACAGGGCACGCCCCGGCAAGAGATCGCGCCAGGTGATCGAGAGCGCGACTTCGAGCGTAAGCGGCTGGGTGGCGCTGCTGAGCTGCCGGACATATTGCGGTGCTTCCGGCATCGAGGGCGGGCCGAACAGGAGCGTACCGTCAGGCATTTTGAGCCGGATCACCGCCTGTTTCGCCGACCAGAACGGAGTATCGGACGCCAGAAGCCGCGCGGCATCGACGGCAAGCACCAGCACTTGCGAGGCCGTCTCGCTATTGGGGCTGCGCTTGACGATCATGTAGTGGCCGGGCCTGAGATCGCTCGCCACCAGGGCGGGCCGGCCGGTAAAGACTGACGCCGCCTTGCGGATCGCCGCTGCCAACTCGTTTTCCAGCGGCCGGGTGCCGATAACAGGCCCCGCCTCATTGAGGGAAACCAGCTGAACCTCATCGATGCGCGGGTAAAATTGCAGAATGGGTGCCGCGACATCGAGCAGCAGGCCGTAGTCCGCCCCCTGCTCCGTCTGCGCCACCGCCGAAAGCGCCGTCACATGGGCATCATGCTGATCGGCCCGGCGGGATGCCTCGGTCTGCAATGCATCGCTCTGCCGACCCAACTCGCCGAGCAGGCTGACATATTGATAAGCCGCCAGAGCCCAAATGACGGCCGCCATGAGTAATGCCCAGGCCAGAAACAACCTGAGAAAACTCCATCCTGTCAGCAGCCGCGGATTGTCCGCCGTGTGTCTGTCGCCTGATACGGCATGGGCGGCTGCGCGAAGCGAGCGGCCAGCGCTATCCGCGCCCCTGGCAGCCTCATTCGGCAGGTGCTCGGCCGGCTTTCCGGGCATGTCGTTCCATGCATCGTTGTTTTCAAGCATCGGCTCGCCCGCATGACCGGTAAAGAGGGTCATAACATTCGTTCATCAAAGGACTTTTCTCAGCACAGACCGGGAAAACATTCAATCCGGCCCCAGCCGAATTTACCCCTGATCAGGAAGACCCAAAGGGTCCCCTCGCGTTAGGCGCACGCCCTTTGAGGCTGCAACCGGTCGAGCGGTACGGCGGGGGAATAAAGATAACCCTGCCCGAAGCGAATGCCCATCTGCATGAGGAGCCGGCTCTGTTCCTCGGTTTCTATGCCTTCCGTCACCAGCTTTGCGCCGTAACGCTCCGCACTCTCGAAGGCGAGCGCAATGGCCTCCCTGAACCGCGACTGGTCGAGCCTCGATGTCATCCAGTGATCGATCTTGACCTCTTCGAACGGGAACCGCGCCAGCAAAGTGAGGGCGGCATAACCGGTACCGAAATCATCGAGCGCCAGCCGGACGCCTGCGGCAATCAGCGTATCGAAATTCTGCTGTACGACATCGGTGGTCGGTATCCTGCTCATCTCCGTCACTTCGATCGAGAGGCGATGCGCCGGCACCGCCATTTCGTGCAGCAGCGCCACGACCCGGTCTGCGAAATGCGCGCTCGCAAAGGACGAAGCGGAAATATTCACCGCCAGATGAAAATCCGCCTCGAGGCCGTGCAGGTCGCGAAGATCGCGCACGACGGCTTCGATCGTCGACCATTCGAATTCCACCAGCAGCCGATGGCGTTCGGCGATCTCCAGCACATAATAGGGCGAAAGCGCCTGCCCCCGCGCATCGACCGCGCGCAGCAGCGCTTCGGCGCCGATCATCCGGCGATTGCGCATTTCGAATTTCGGCTGGTAAAAAATGGGCGGCGTGCCGGATTTTATCCAGTTGACCAGCATCTGCCGCACCGCCTCGTCCCGTGTCGCTTTCTCGGCAAAGGAGAAGGGGAAAATCTGCACCGGATGATCGCTTCCCTTCAGCGCGAGGCTGAGGTGCCTGAGGAAGGAAGCCACGTTCTGCCGGGAAAGCCGGTCCAGATTCGCCGCCCCGATTTTGAGATGCGGCACCGGCCCCGCCTCCGCCGAGCGGCAAAATGCGCTCAACCCGTCATGCAGATGCATCATGAGTTTCGCACTTTCGGACTTCTCCAGCGAAATGCCGCGCATGACGACCGCAAGTGTCGTATCGCCGAACATGAAGCTGCAGGGCGTATTGGATCTGCACAATAGGCCGTCTTCCCGGTCGCAGATTTCCCGCGCCAGCCTCGGCCAGAAAAGATCGCTCCAGTCCTCGCCCTCGCAGGCGGCGACATCGGCAATATTGACGATCTCGATCAGAATGAGCGCGTGCGGAACGGCCGGCTCCTGCCGCATCGTCGTTTCTATATGGTCCTTGAGGGCGCGCCGGTTGGGCAGGCCGGTCAATGAATCCGTCCGTGCCGCCGCCTCGCGTCTCTTTGTCTCTTCCCGCGCCCGCGCCTCGCTGCGCAGCAGGATGAACAGGCAGACGATGATCGGCAGGCCGACGGTGACCGCGCCCAGGGTTCGGCGACCGATATTGCTGAAAAATACCTCCTGATTGATCGTTCCGAGGCTATATGTCAGCAAAACAGCAAGCAAAACGGCAAAAACTCTGACCGCAAATACACCGATGACATCACGGGCGCCGAGTTCGGCGAGACGACGCTTTCGCATCCAGCCATACATCATGATCCCGAAGGCAGAGATGACGGCCATGTCCATCAGGGCCGGAAAAAACAGGGCAGTGCCGCCGAACAGCAGACGCCCGGCGGCGATAAGGGCAAGACTGATCAGCCCGCCCTGCCAGGACCCCAGCACCCCGGCCAGAAACAGCAGGTCGGAGCGGATATAGGGTTTGGAGGGCAGCTTGATGAACTCGGACACCAGCAGTGTCAGCAGAAAGCCCGCCATTCCAAAAATAATGCCGTAATAGATTTTATAGCGGGGATCCTCGAGGGCTATGTTTCGCCGCAGAAGGATAAACACGGACACCATGCCAACCACGGCGGCCGCCTGAAGCAGCAGGAATGGAAGCTCGGCAGCCGATGCTGCCGCTTGTGCGGCGATCAATTCCATCATCTGCATTCCCCGGTTATTATTTGTTCTGGCGCCGGCATTCCGGCACATGGCCTTCACAAATCCTGCTTCGTGCAGGACAGAATTTATAACACATCGCTCAACTTTCAGGGCCCTAAGCCGATATCGCGGCTTCGACGCCGCAAAGCTCCGCTGGTCCGATAATCGTCGCCATATTCCCGGAGGCGAGCACCAGCCGGTCGCGTCCCTGACGCTTCGCCTCGTAAAGCGCCATATCGGCCCGGTTCACCATCTCGTATATGATTTCCCTGCCGTCACCGGAAACGGCAATGCCGAGGCTGACCGTGACGATTTCCCGCCCGTCGGGACGGTTGAGATGGGGTATGGCCTCGTCGATCACGGCCAATCTGAGCCTTTCGCCGATGGCGAGCGCGGCGGAAACGACGCAATTGTCGAGCAGAACCACAAATTCTTCCCCACCATAGCGTGCGACGAAACTTCTGTCGCCATCGTCCTTCCGCAAGCCGCCGCGCAACCTGCCGGCGATCCTGCGCAGGCAATCGTCGCCAGCCAGATGGCCCTCCGAGTCATTATAGTTCTTGAAATAATCGACATCGATTAAGATGAGCGCGCGGGGCCGGCCGCTGCCGCCCGAAGCCTCGCTCGCCGCCTCGTCAAAGCTGCGGCGGTTGCGAATGCCGGTGAGCTGGTCGGTATTGGAAAGCTGCTGAAGCTCGTGATTTGCGTTCTGGATCCGCTGCAGCAGCGTCTTTTCACGCAACGAGGCGAGATAATCCCGCCTTTCCACCTGCTCGATGCGATAGGCCGCAAACAGCGAGACGGCGCTGATCCCGACCGAGCACATGATGGCCGGTATTCTGGCTACTTCGCTCGTCACGGCGACATATTGCATGCCACCGATGAAAACCGCCATGCAGCCGACCGTTCCGAGGACAGCGAGCGGAAACGGCTTGCGGTGTATCGTATTCATGTAGAGGACGACGGTGACGATGCCCATGTAATATTCGCTCGCCGAGGCGGTCTTCGCACTGGCATATATGTACATCAGTGACGCCACGACCAACATGCAGCCCAGCCCGTGCAGGACCTCATGCGCCACGGCATCGGCGCGCGCCCTGAGCGCATAATACCGGGCTGGAAAATAAAGAAACAGAAGCGGCGTGATGACAAGCAGACGGACCGTCAAATCCAGCCAGATGATCTCCGGCACCAGATTCATGTCTACAAACACGTACAGATTGTAGAGGATGGCGCCGAAAATCAATCCATATGTATTGAATTGACGGCTGCTTTCATTGACTTTGCGAACGAAGCCGGACGAACGGTCATCTTCAAGTAAAATCACCACGCACCCGCTCTTCAAAAATCTACTCAAGCGAAATCTAAAATTATTATGGATATTCTCAGAATATAACTCAAAAAATCAATATTAAAACCACTCAATAGAGAAAAATAACACTTTAAATTACGGAAAAATATTTGTAATCATCGAATATTACATCATCAAAGAATACACATGTCGAAATTTGTTATGACGTTACCGCTTGAAAAAAGACGTGCCGCGTGGAAACGATCACCTTGCTCCTTCGAGCGTTTCTGCTAAAAACTTGTAAAAATCACACTTTATCCCATGCAGCACTCACACGGGTTCCACTTCATGTCAGCCACCAAGCTTGCCATCGTCGGCGTCGGCAAAATCGTTCGCGACCAGCATCTTCCCGCCATTGCAGGCAATCCGGATTTTGAATTGATCTGCACCGCAAGCCGCCACGGTACCGTGGACGGCGTCGCTTCCTATGGCACCATCGAGGCCATGCTGGAGGCTGTGCCCGATATCGATGCGGTGTCGCTGTGCATGCCCCCGCAATATCGTTACGAAGCGGCTTACGCGGCGCTGAATGCCGGCAAACACGTTTTCCTCGAAAAGCCGCCGGGCGCCACCCTTTCGGAAGTGCAGGATCTCGTCCGGCTGGCGGATTCGAAGGGCCTTTCGCTGTTTGCAAGCTGGCATTCGCGTTATGCCCCGGCGGTCGAGGCTGCGAAGGCGTTCCTGGCCTCCACCAAAATCGACAGCGTGCATGTCATCTGGAAAGAGGATGTGCGCCACTGGCACCCGAACCAGGCCTGGATCTGGCAGGCGGGCGGTCTTGGCGTGTTCGACCCCGGCATCAACGCGCTTTCGATCATCACCCATATCCTGCCGCGCGCCCTGTTCCTGACCAAGGCGACGCTCGAATTTCCGGAAAACCGCGACGCCCCGATCGCCGCCGACCTGCATTTTTCCGATGTGACGAAAACGCCCGTCCATGCCGAATTCGACTGGCGCCAGACCGGAAAGCAGAGCTGGGATATCGTTGCCGAAACGGCGGCGGGACGGATGGTGCTTTCGGAAGGCGGCGCAAAACTCTCGATCAACGGCGAAGAAAAACTCTCCCAGCCGGAGCGGGAATATCCGGCCCTTTACGAGCGTTTCTCGGAAATCATCAAGGCAGGCCGCTCCGATGTCGACCTCGCGCCGCTGACCCACGTGGCCGACGCCTTCCTGCTCGGCCGCCACAAATTCGTGGATTCCTTCTACGACTGAGAAGCCGAAACGCTTTCCGAAGGACAATGCCTCAAAGGGCGCGGCTGACGAAACGGTCGCGCCCTGATTTTTTGGCCTGATACAGCGCTTCGTCGACGCTGCATAGCAGTGTTGCCCGGTCTGCACCCGCCTGCGGAGCAAGCGCGCCGCCGATGCTGAGGCGGGCGTCCACCTCCTGCCCGTCCACGTCAAAGGGGTTCCGGAAAGCGGCAAGAAGCCGGTCCGCCAACCCGTTCATGACATCGGGAGCGTGGGGCCGCGGTATAAAGATCGCGAATTCATCGCCGCCCATGCGCACGACGATGTCCTGCTTGCGGATTGCCTTGCGGATACGTCCGGCGGCGGCGGTCAGAACGCGGTCGCCGGCAGGATGGCCGAACGTGTCGTTGATGGTCTTGAAACCGTCCAGATCAAGATAGAGGACACCGAAGGCCTCGTTTGCACGCAGGGCCGCGCCGAGCTGGCCATCGACAATCGCCTCCAGCGCCTTGCGATTATAAAAACCGGTCAGCGGATCGGTCATCGCCGCATCACGCAATTCGCGTTCGGCCAGACTCATGGTGAAATTGGCTTTTTGAAGCCGCAGCAATGCAGCCGCCAGCAACGCGAAGTGTCTGAGATTGTCGATTTCGATGCGGGAAAAATTTCTCGGCACCGTATCGACCAGACAAAAGGCGCCAACAACAAGACCGGGCTCAAGTTCGATCGGCGCACCCGCATAGGAACGCAGCTCCGGCCCCCCTTTGACATAGGACATGAAGCGGAAATGCGGATGCTCGGTCAGATCGGAAATCACCACCACATCCTGCTTGGCGATGACGCGATTGCAGATCGACAGATCGCGCGGGCATTCCGACAGTTCCATTCCGGCCTGCTCGGCGATATGAAGCCAATCCTCATCGACAATATTGACCGCCGCACGCGCCACGCCAAAAACCCCCTGCCCCAGTTGCGACAGCACTTTTAGCTCCGGCATCGCGGCATTCTTGAAAGACATGATCGACCGCACCGCAACCAGACGCTCGGTTTCTCCCTCCGGTCGCGATATCGCCTGTCCCATACTCATGTCCTTCTGCTGTTGCGTTACAGGAAGCCGCCCGAGGCAGAGCAGGTCAAACCAGCCGCCTCGCTCGAAGCGGAAGCCATTCCGCTACGTTTCCTTCGGGCGCATAATGCAAAAACCGGCAATTGACGCCACGTGCGAATTTTTGCCGGTCTGTTTGCGTATGGAACCAATCGTGGGGACGCCCAATCGGCGGTGCGATCAGGCCTTCTTCTGCCAGCGGCCTTCAGGCGACTGCTGCCAGTAGGTCAGGGAATGCCCCTCTGTTTTCAGCCTTTTCCAGTGATTCCGCGCCATTTCGAGCTGGTAGGCATCGTATCCGTCGAACATGAACACGATACGTTCATAGGCTTCCACCGCCGGCGGCTCGGCACCATCGACGAGAAAGCGGACACTTGCCGCGTTGGCGTTCTCGTCGGACGCCGTCAGGAGAATCGGCTGATTTTGCGGTGCGGGCGAAGTATCGGTGGCGTGTGGCAGGAAACTGTCGTCACGAAAGGTCCACAGATGCGTGTCGAGGAAATCACGGCGCTCTTCGCCCACCGTCTGGATCGCGACTTTCCAGCCGCGTTCCAGCGATTTCTCGAGCAAGGGCGGCAACGCATCCTCCAGCTTCGATTCCGTCAGATGGTAAAACAGAATTTCAGTCATCCGCAGACGTGCCGCTCCGCTCGTTTCAATCTTCGTAATGGGCACGAACGAGTTCGTTCAGCAGCCTGACGCCGTAGCCCGATCCCCATGACTGGTTGATCTCGGTCAGCGGCGAACCCATGGCGGTGCCGGCGATATCGAGATGCGCCCAGGAGGTTTCACCCACGAAACGCTTGAGGAACTGCGCGGCCGTGACGGAACCCGCCAGACGGCCCGAGCTGTTCTTCATGTCGGCGAATTTGGAATCGATGATCTTGTCGTAATCCTTGCCGAGCGGCATGCGCCACAGTTTTTCGGCCGTCACATCGCCCGCCTGCGTGAGGCGCGCTGCAAGCTCGTCGTCATTGGAAAAAAGACCGGCCTGAAGATTGCCGAGCGCCACCGTGATCGCGCCCGTCAGCGTGGCGAGGTTCACCATGAATTTCGGGTTGAAGCGATCCTTGGTGTACCAGAGCGCATCGGCCAGAACCAGCCGGCCTTCGGCATCGGTATTGATGATCTCGATGGTCTGGCCGGACATGGAGGTGACGATATCGCCCGGACGCTGGGCATTGCCGTCAGGCATGTTTTCCACAAGGCCGATGACGCCGATCACATTCGCCTTGGCCTTGCGGGCGGCCAGCGCATGCATCAGGCCGGTCACGGCGGCGGCCCCGCCCATGTCGCCCTTCATATCCTCCATATTGAGGCCGGGCTTCAGCGAAATGCCGCCGGTATCGAAAACGACGCCCTTGCCGACGAAGGCAATCGGTTCATCCTTCTTGTTGCCGCCGTTCCACTGCATCACCGCAAGTCTGGGCGGACGCGCCGACCCCTGCGCCACACCGAGAAGCGCATTCATGCCGAGCTTCTTCAGCTCTTTCTCGCCGAGGACTTCCACCTCGACGCCGAGCTTGCGCAGCTCCTCCGCCCTCTCGGCAAATTCGACGGGACCGAGAGCGTTCGGCGGCAGGTTGACGAGATCGCGCGCCAGGGTAACACCGCCCGCAACGGCCTCGGAGACGGCAAAAGCCTTTTCCGCTTCCTGATGGGCGGCCGTGACGATGACGATCTCCACCTTCTTCGGCGTCTTCTCTTCGTCGGACTTTTTCTTGGTCTTGTAGGCATCGAAGCTATAGGCGCGCAGCAGCAGGCCAAGCGCGAAATCCGCAGCAGCCGGCGCACCGACCTCTACGCCCGGCGCATCGAGATAGATGACGACCTTATCCGCCTTCTTGAAACTGGCGGCGGCGGTGCCGCCGGCGCGCAGCCAGTCATGGGCGACCAGCTTCGAGGGCTTGCCGAGGCCGATGACGAGCAGCCGGTCGGCGGCGGAACCCTGCGGCGCGATCACGTCGAGCGTCGTCATGGACTTTGCGGAAAAGCCCGAAATCTTCGCCGCCCTTTCGATCACACCGCCCGGATCGGCCTCGGAGGCGCCGGCAACGGCCTGAGCCTCACCCGAGGCCTGCAGCACAACGGCGAGCGCGTTTTCAAGCGCGGCGGAATTGGCGAAAGAAATATCGAATTTGGCGGACATGTTTTCCTGCTCTTCTTCTACGACTTGCACGATGCGCATGATCATGGCCTTTTCGGCCCCGGGCGCAACCCCGCATTCTTTAAAGGCCTACAGTCGTTAAAGGAAAGGCATTTTTGTGGAATGCGAAATCGCGTCATGAAACCGACAGCTTGTTCCACAAAAAGACACAGGCGATGGAAAAATCATCGCGCAAAACATATTTGTGAGCACGCCGGAATAGCCAATTGCAAACGATGCGATTAGATAGGCGGAAATTCGGCGAGCGATCGCACGGAAAAACAATGTCGAACAGGGCCGTATGAAGCTTCTCGAGAACTATATCCTGCGGCGGACAACGCAGATGTTTCTGGTCGCGCTGTTGCCGGTGCTGGCCATCATCTGGACCATCCAGGTTCTCCAGAGAATCAATCTCGTCACCGATACCGGCCAGTCGATGGGTTCCTTCATGGCGCTCGCGACGATGATCCTGCCGACGCTGATCCCGGTCGTCCTGCCTTTCGCGCTGGTGATCGGCATCACCCAGATCTTCACGACGATGAACAACGATTCCGAGCTTGCCATCATCGATGCGGCGGGATCGCCCCGGTCGATCATGTATCGCCCGGTTCTCATTCTGGCCGCCATTCTGAGCGCGTTTTCCTTCACCATCACCAATTTCATCGAGCCGCCCGCCCGCAGCTCCGCCCGGCAGATGGTGGCCGCCGCCTATGCCGACCTTCTGTCCTCGGTGATCGAAGAAAAGACTTTCCGCACCATTCAGGACGGTCTTTACGTGCAGATCGCCCAGCGGCAGGGCCGCATCCTCAAGGGCCTGTTCGTCGCCGACCGCCGCGATCCGAATTTCGATCTCATCTATTATGCCAAGGAAGGCATGATCGATGAAAGCGGCACGTCGCTGACCATGCGCGACGGCGAAGTGCAGCAGAAGACGCCGGACGGCAAGGTCTCGATCGTCAAGTTCCTGTCCTATGCCTTCGACCTTTCGACCATGTCGGAAAAGCAGGATTCCGAGCCGTCGCTCTCTCCGGGCGATGCCAGCCTCGGTTTCCTTCTTTCGCCCGACGAGAACAATGCGAGCTACAAGCGCTCGCCGGAAGCCTTCCGCAGCGAGCTGCACAAGCGCCTGTCGGACTGGATGTTCGCCTTCTCCTTCGCGCTGATTTCGCTGGTCATCGCCGCCGATGCCCGTTCTCACCGCGAAGCGCGCCTGCATCCGATGGTGGCCGCACTGGTGACGGCCTTCATGCTGCGGTGGCTTGGTTTTTACGTCACCAATCAGATCAAGCAGAGCGCGGCTTTCATTCCGCTGGTCTATGCCGTTCCGGGCCTCAGCGGCGGCGCCGCCGCCTTCATTCTGCTGACCGGCCGCAAGCCGAAAATGCCGAAAATCATCGCCGATGCGATGGGTCGTCTGCGCCGTCTCTTCTCCAGCCGGATGGCGAAAAGCTCTGGGAGCGGCAACGCATGATTTTCAACACGCTCTCCCGGTATTTCCTGAAGCGATATCTGATCACCGCCATCTGGTTCGTGCTCGGCGTATCCTCGATCATTTACCTTGCCGACTTCAGCGAAACGGCACGGCGCATGTCCGGCCTGCCCGGCTATTCCGTTCCGGCCGCCCTTGGCCTGACGGCGCTTCGTCTGCCGCTGATCCTGCAGCAGACCGTGCCCTTCATCGCGCTTTTCGTCGGCATGACGACGCTGATCTCGCTCAACCGGCGTTACGAACTGGTGGTGACGCGCGCCGCCGGCATTTCCGCCTGGCAGTTCATCCTTCCCTTCGTGCTCGGCGCGGTTTTCATCGGCATCCTGTCGGTCACCATCCTGAACCCCATCGCGGCATGGGGCCAGAACAAGTCGCTGGCGATGGAAGCCGGCCTGCGCAACGAAGCGGGCGGCGGTCGCCAGCAGGAGATCATTCCGTGGATGCGCCAGGCAAGCGGCGGCCAGGATACGATCATCGGCGCCAAGAGCTTCGAGGACAATGGAACGCTGCTTCTCGACGTGGTTCTGATCGACATCGACAAGGACGGAAACATCGTCTCGCGTAAGGATGCGAAGTCGGCTAAATTGGAAGATGGTTACTGGCTTCTTAACGGCGTTTCGGAAACCCGCGCCGGGCATGTGCCAGTTCGGCAAGAAAGCACGCGGATCAGTACCAATCTGAGACGGGAATTCGTCCAGGAGCGCATGACGCAGACGGAAACCGTTGCTTTCTTTGACCTTTCTCACAAGATCGAAGTTGCAAAGTCCTTTGGACTATCTTCGAAGGCGCTTGAGACGCAGTATCATTTCCTGCTATCGACGCCCCTGCTTCTGGTTGCGATGACCTTGATCGCCGCGACCGTTTCATTAAAGTTCAGCCGCTTCGCCCAATCGCGCTCCGTGATTCTGGGTGGAATCGTTTCCGGCTTCGTGCTTTATGTAGTAACCGTGCTCGTAAGGGCATTCGGGAGTGGTGGCGTTGTCCCTCCCACCGTCGCGGTCTGGGTTCCAGTCATCGTGGCGTTGGCTTTGGGGGCAACCATTCTGCTTCATCAGGAGGACGGCTAGTGGCGGTATATGACCGCGGGAATATCAGGCGGCTTTGGACGGCCCTTCTGACAGGTGCCGCTGTGTGCGCGTATTTGGCATCCAGCCCGGTCGCTTTCGGCCAGGATGGTTTGCTTGCGTCGGCAAGCCAAGACGATTCGAAACTCCTGCTTACAGCAAATGAACTGACCTATAATCGCGATTCCCAGCGCGTGATCGCGAAGGGCGTGGTTCGCATGAAATATTCGGGCTACCGCATGGTGGCCCAGCAAGTGGAATATAACCAGCAGACCGGCCGTGTGATCGCCCATGGCAATATCGAGCTGATCGAGCCGGGCGGCAACAAGATCTATGCCGACGAGATGGACGTGACCGACGATTTCGGTCAGGGCTTCGTCAATGCGCTGCGCGTCGAGACCACGGACAATACCCGTATCGCCGGTGAAAGCGCCGAGCGCCTCGAAGGCGACCTGATGGTGCTCAACAACGGTGTCTACACCGCGTGTCTGCCCTGCGCCGAGCGGCCCGAAAAGGCGCCGCTGTGGCAGGTCAAGGCCGAGCGCGTCGTTCAGGACGGCAAGACCCATACGGTGCGCTTGGAAAAGGCCCGCCTGCAGCTTTTCGGCCATTCGATCGCCTATCTGCCGTTCCTTACGGTTCCGGACAATACGGTGAAGCGTAAATCCGGCTTCCTGTTCCCGCAGATGAGCATTACCGACAATCTCGGTTTCGGTATCGGTGTCCCCTATTTCCACGTCCTGTCCGACACCTCGGACGTGACCGTCACGCCGACCTATTACACGACGCAGGGTCTGCTGCTGCAGGCGGAATTGCGCCAGCGCTTCGAAACCGGCATGCACACGGTCACGATCGCGGGCATCAGCCAGCAGAAATCCGAAACCTTCACGGCCGGTACCAGCGACGCCCTCAACGACAATCGCGGCATGATCGCAAGTAAGGGTGATTTCTCGATCAACCCGCGCTGGGCTTTCGGCTGGGATGCCATGGTGCAGACCGACAATAACTTTTCGCGCACCTATGGGCTGAAGGGTTATAAAAACGACGTTCAGACCAACCAGATCTATCTGACCGGTGCGAGTGAGCGTAACAGCTTCGAAGCCCGCGGTTATTATTTCAACGTTCAGGATACGGACAACACCGAAACCAAGGAACGCAAACAGGCGATCGTTCATCCGGTCGTCGACTACCGTTATTTCGTGCCGGATCCGGTTTATGGCGGCGAACTTTCGCTGACCACCAACCTGACGAGCATCACGCGCCTGAAGCAGGATGCTTACGCGCTCGGCGGTTATCCGCGTTTCAGCGGGCTTGAGGGCGACTATACGCGCCTTTCCACCGAAGCCGAGTGGAAGCGCACCTTCACGATGGATAGCGGCCTGCAGATCACGCCGATATTCGCCGCGCGCGGTGACGCGCTCTGGACGGACATGTCTCCTGCGGCCTTCACCTCGGGCGGGACCTCCTATGCCTATGAGGGCATGATGCATGACGGCGCGGCTTTCCGCGGCATGGTCACCGGTGGCCTGGAAGTGCGTTATCCCTGGCTGTTCACCGCGCTCAACAGCAGCCATGTGATCGAGCCCATTGCACAGATTTTCGTGCGCCCGAACGAACAATATGCCGGCCGCCTTCCGAACGAGGATGCACAGGCATTCGTCTTCGACGCGACCAATCTGTTCGAACGCGACAAATTCTCCGGTTACGACCGGATCGAAGGCGGCACGCGCGCCAATATCGGCTTCCGTTATAACGGTACGTTCGACAACGGCTACGGCGTTCGCGCCATTGCCGGCCAGTCCTTCCATCTGGCGGGCGAGAATTCCTTCGCCTCCTACGATCTCGTCAATGCAGGCGCCAATTCGGGCCTCGAATCCGACCGTTCGGATTACGTCGCCATGGCCGCTTTCGATGCGCCGATCGGACTTTCGCTGTCGTCGAGCCTGCGTCTCGACAAGGACGATTTCGACATCAACCGCTCGGAAACGGGCATCAGCTATTCGGACCGTCGCCTTACCGGCAAGCTCAGCTATACGCAGGTCAAGGCACAGCCGAAATACGGCTATAACGAAGACCGCGATATCATCCAGGCGTCCGGTTCGCTGCGCATGGACGACAATTGGTCGCTGTTCGGTTCGATCAATTACGATCTGAACGGGAAGTTTGCCGCCGAACGCCGCATCGGCATTGCCTATCAGGATGAGTGCACGATCCTGACGGTCAGCTATTCCGACGAAGGCAATATCAATTCCAGCCGCCAGGCCGCCAATGACTGGTCGATCAATGCCCGTCTGGCCTTCCGTACGCTCGGCGATGTCAGTGTCGGCTCAGCCAATGAGGACTGGAGCGACATGGATATCGGCTGGAAGCCAAACAACTACTGAGTTTAGAGGCAGGTTACGCAGCATCGTGACCTGCCTTTTTACCATTTGGCCAGTAAAGCCACGGTTTCGCCGCAACAACACGCCAATGTCGGCCGCGCATGGAACCTATCGGGTTTTCTTTCAACAAACCGACACATTGCCGTCTTGCGGATCGCGATGATATATACGTGGCAAATTCGCGGTGCGGATGCACAGTTGCAGGTCTGAAAAGCGGGAGAGTTCAATATTCCCCTCATCAGGCAGAACAGATTGGCGGGACAGGGCAACAGGACCCTGCCCGACGAAAGGGAGAAGGATATGATGAATTTCGGAAAGACGGCTTTGCGTGGCGCTGCTTTCGCCTTTGCGATATTCGCCGTTCCCATGGCTGTTGTGCCCTATGCCGGCCAGGCCTTCGCCGATAGCACCGTCAAGATCGTCGTCAACAAGACACCCATCACCAATGACGATATTGCCAAGCGCGTCGCCTTCCTCAAGCTGCAGCGCCAGTCCGGTAATCTCAATGAAAAGGCGCGCGAGCAGCTTGTCGATGAAGCACTGAAGCGCGAGGAAATCGGCCGCGTTAAGATGTCGGTCAGCACCGACGATGTCGATGCGGCCTTCGCACGCTTTGCCGGCAACAACAAGATGACCCCGCAGCAATTGACGAAGGTGCTTGCGCAGGCGGGTGTCGGAGCCGACCATTTCAAGGCCTTCATCGCCGTTCAGATGAGCTGGCCGCGCCTCGTCAACGCCCGTTATGGCGCACGCGGCAAGATGTCGACGCAGGATCTCGTTACCCGACTGAAGGAACGCGGCGACAAGCCCGTCACCACGGAATATTTCCTGCAGCAGGTCATCTTCGTCATCCCGGAATCGAAACGCAACGCCATTACCGGCAAGCGCAAGGCCGAGGCTGAAGCCTCGCGCAAGCGTTATCCCGGCTGCGACCAGGCCATGAGCTTCGCCGCAACCATGCGCGACGTGGCGATCAAGGACCTTGGCCGCATTCTGGCGCCAGAGCTGCCGGAAGACTGGAAGGCGCTGGTGGAGAAGACCAAGGAAGGCGGCACCACCGGCACCCGCGTCACCGAAAAGGGCGTCGAATATCTGGCCATCTGCAAGCAGCGCCAGGTTTCCGACGACTATGCGGCGGAAATGGTGTTCAAGTCCGAAGACCTGATGAAGGCCAAGGACGGCGAAAACCCGAACGAAAAGAAATATATGGATGAGCTGCGCAAGAAGGCGCAGATCGTCAACACCTGATATTGATACGAGAGCCGGGTCTTTCCGTGACATATGCATCCCTGCCGCTTGCCCTGACACAGGGAGATCCAGCCGGTATCGGCCCCGACATCGCCATCACCACCTGGGCTAAGCGCCGGGAGAACGGCGTGCCGCCCTTCATCTTCATCGGCGACCCCGATGTGGTGGCGAGCCGTGCGGCGCTGATCGGCGTGCCGGTCAATATCGAGACCTGCGATGCGGAAAGCGCCGTCGGCCTGTTCGAACACGCCTTCCCCATCCTCTCCCTTCCCGTCGGCTTCGAAGTGCAGGCCGGTCAGCCGCATGTCGGAGCCGCACACGCGACGATCAAGGCCATCGAGACGGCCGTTTCGTTGACGGTCGAGGGCAAGGCTGCGGCCGTCGTCACCAATCCGATCGCGAAATCGGTGCTTTATGAGGCGGGTTTCGGCTTCCCCGGTCATACGGAATTTCTCGCCGATCTCGCCCTGCGCCAGACCGGCGAGCAAGTCATCCCGGTGATGATGATTGCCGGCCCCAAGGTCCGTGTCGTCCCGGTGACGATCCATATCCCCGTGAAAGACGTGCCGGCCGCTCTCACCGAAGAGCTGATCGTCACGACCTGCCGGATCATCGATGCCGATCTCCGGCATAAATTCGGCATCGAGGCGCCGCGTCTGGCGGTTGCCGGCCTCAACCCGCACGCAGGTGAAGATGGCGCACTCGGCACCGAGGATCGCGATATCGTTCACCCGGCGACCATGCGGTTGCGGAAGGACGGGATCGATGCTTTCGGCCCCCTGCCCGCCGACACCATGTTCCACGATGCCGCCCGCAAGCGTTATGACGTGGCAGTGTGCATGTATCACGATCAGGCGCTCATTCCGGCCAAGGCGCTCGGCTTCGACGATTCCGTCAATGTCACGCTCGGCCTGCCCTTCATCCGCACCTCACCCGACCATGGCACCGCCTTCGGCATTGCCGGCCAGGGCATAGCCAATGAGGCGAGCCTCGTGGCGGCGCTGAAGATGGCGGCGGACATTTCCCTCCGCAGCCGGGCCAACGCATAATGGCGGCCATCGACGGACTACCGCCGCTGCGCGATGTCATCCAGCGCCACGGGCTCGACGCGAAGAAATCGCTCGGCCAGAACTTCCTGTTCGACCTCAACCTTACCCAGAAGATCGCAAGGACAGCAGGACCGCTAGACGGCGTGACGGTGATAGAGGTCGGCCCCGGTCCCGGCGGCCTCACCCGCGCCATTCTTTCGCTCGGGGCAAAAAAGATCATCGCCGTCGAACGCGACAGCCGCTGCCTGCCGGCGCTGGCGGAAATCGAAGCGCATTATCCCGGACGGCTCGAAGTCATCGAGGGCGACGCCCTCAAGACCGATTTCGAGGCTCTGGTTCCCGTCGGCGAGCCGGTGCGGATCATCGCCAACCTGCCCTACAATGTCGGCACGCAATTGCTGGTCAACTGGCTGCTGCCGAAACAATGGCCACCCTTCTGGCTCTCCATGACGCTGATGTTCCAGAAGGAAGTCGGCCAGCGCATCGTGGCCGAAGAAGGCGACAACCATTATGGCCGGCTGGGCGTTCTCGCCGGCTGGCGCACGGTCGCCGAAATGGCCTTCGACGTTCCGCCACAGGCCTTCAGCCCGCCGCCGAAAGTAACCTCCACCGTCGTGCACCTGCTGCCGAAGGACAAGCCGCTACCCTGCGATGTCGCCAAGCTTGAAAAGGTGACGGAAGCCGCCTTCGGCCAACGCCGCAAGATGCTGCGCCAGAGCGTGAAAAGCCTTGGCGGCGAAACGCTGCTGGAAAGAGCGGGGATCGATCCCACACGGCGAGCGGAGACGCTGTCGGTGGAGGAATTCGTCACTTTGGCGAACGCGCTGGGATAAATGCGAAGCTCTGAGCCTATACCCAGTTTTCGGCTCGCAAGCCCGGCATACGAATGAATTCGCGCATATTATTGGTTACGACGATCAGCCCCTCGCTACGGGCGTGACCACCAATCTGCATATCATGAACGCCGCATGGCGTTCCAGCCTTGGCAAGTTCGGCCCTGATCTGTCCGTAATGTGCGGCGCCTTTGTCGGCGAAAGGCAGAACGTCCAAACGCGCAGTAAAATTTTCAATGGCGTTGATGTTTTCCTGGCGCCGGATGGATTTTTCAGCACCATAATAAAGCTCGCCAAGTGTGATGCTCGAAATACACAGTTGATCTGCCAGAGCGTTGAATTTCTCCCGCAGCTCCGGAGGATAAGTCTTCATCACATAGATACATATATTGGTATCGAGCATATATGTAAGCATCAGAAGGGCTCGCGCTCATCCAATGCAGGCTCTTCGCGAACGGAAAGAAAATCATCCGTTGCACGTGGGCCGGTCAGAAAGAGATCGTCCCAGCGCTTTCCTTGCGGCACTATAACACGCGCGAGACCGATTTTCAGAACATCGACCTTATGCACGTCATCAGGAAAAGCCACGGCCTTCGGTAGCCTTACAGCTTGACTGCGATTGCTTATAAAAACCGTTGACGTAGCCATTGTCAGAGCCTCGTATATCCTGCCGGGATATACATAACGCCTAACCGCTTCGATTTCAAGATTTTGGGGCCGGTAGCCAGACGCTACCTTCCATCAAAGCTTCGGCTCTTCCTCGAGCAACGCCCGCACGAAATCGAACATGCCGTGGCGGCGGTCGCGGCGGACGCGTTCGGCCTTCACGATGGCTTCGACGGCTTCGAAGGCGGCCTGCAGGTCGTCATTGAGGATGACGTAGTCATAGTCGCGCCAGTGCTCGATTTCGGCACGGGAATTGAGGAGCCGGGTCTTGATGACCTCTTCGGTGTCTTCGGCGCGGCGATGCAGACGCGATTGAAGTTCGGTCATGGTCGGCGGCAGGATGAAGATCGAAACGACGTCCGCCTTCATCTTGTCCTGAAGCTGCTCGGCGCCCTGCCAGTCGATATCGAACAGCATGTCGCGGCCGGCAGCCATGGCATCTTCCACCGGCCCACGCGGGGTGCCGTAAAAATTGCCGTGAACTTCAGCCCATTCCAGCAGCGCATCGCTATCCCGCAGGCGCTCGAAGTCCCGCTTGGAAATGAAATGGTAGTGAATGCCGTCAATCTCGCTCTGGCGGCGCGGACGCGTCGTGACGCTGACGGACAGGCCGATATTCTTGTCCTTGTCGAGCAGATTGCGCGCAATCGTGGATTTGCCCGCGCCGGATGGCGAAGAAATCACCAGCATCAACCCTCTGCGGGCAATCGTGACGGGAGAATTATTCACCGGGACCATGGGGTCTACTCCAGATTTTGGACCTGCTCGCGGAACTGGTCGATCACCACTTTCAGCTCTATGCCTGCTGCGGTTACCGCACTGGCGTTCGATTTGGAACAGATTGTATTCGACTCGCGGTTAAATTCCTGTGCAAGAAAATCGAGCTTGCGTCCTACCGGCCCGCCATTGGCCAAAAGCTCCCGCGACGCCTGAACATGGGCGTGCAGCCGGTCGATCTCTTCGCGCAGATCCGCCTTGGTGGCGAGTAGCGCCGCCTCGGCATGCAGCCGGTCACGGTCGAGACCATGCAAGCCGTCGCCAATGAGGGCGATCTGCTGGGCGAGCCGTGCCGCAATCTGTTCCGGCTGGCGGGAAGGATCGTTTTCAATGATGTCCGCGAGTTGCTCGATCCGGTTGATATGACCGGACAGGATCGCAAACAGCGACGCCCCTTCCCGCTCGCGCATATCCTTCAGCTTCTCGACGGCGGCGGCGAAGCCGGCAAGCACATCGCCGTTGCGCGCGGCCTGCGCCTCCGCGTCATCTTCCGCCTCGCGAAAATCGACGAGCCCGCGCAGTGTGAGCAGCGTGTCGAAGCTCAGCGGCTTGTCTTCCACGACATCGCCAAGCTCCTTCTTCAGCGCCAGAACCGCCGCCAGAGCATCGCGGTTAATCACCGCCTCCAGCCGGTTTTCCGCAATCGCCAGCGTCAGACCCGCCTGGATATTACCGCGGGAAAGATGCTCGCCTGCGATTTCGCGCAGGGCCGTTTCCAGCGCTTCAAGACCGGTCGGCAGACGCAGGCGCACATCGAGCCCCTTGCCATTTACTGAACGCAATTCCCACGCCCAGCGGTAACGGCCGGAGGTTCCTTCGCTGCGTGCGAAGCCGGTCATCGATTGCAATGTCATATCTGGAAGCCCCCCGTCATGCTGTGCAAAACCGGGCCCGTGCAGATCGCAGGGCCCGGTCAGAATTATCAATTGTTGGCCGGCTTTTCCGCCTCGGCCCCGCCCGGCTGACCATCCACGACAACATCGGGATTGGCGCCGGAGGCCGCCTTTTCGGCCTCTATCTTGCGCCAGCGGCGCACATTGGCGTTATGCTCTTCAAGCGTTTTCGCAAACACATGGCCGCCGGTGCCATCGGCAACGAAATAAAGGTCATCCGTGCGCCATGGATTGGCCACGGCCTCAAGCGCCGCCCGGCCCGGATTGGCGATGGGCGACGGCGGCAGGCCCTTGATGACATAGGTGTTGAACGGCGTCTGCTTCTGCAGGTCCGACTGGTAGATCGGGCGGTCCGACGGTTTGCCGTCGCCACCGAACAGGCCATAGATGATCGTCGGGTCGGATTGCAGGCGCATACCCTTCTTCAGACGGTTGTAGAACACGGAAGCGACATGGGCGCGCTCATCATCCTTGCCGGTTTCCTTCTCGACAATCGAGGCAAGCGTCACGAATTCTTCGACGGTCTTGATCGGCAGGTCGGGATCGCGCCGTTCCCAGATCATGTCGATCAGCTTGTCCTGCGCCGCACTCATCTGGTTGATGATTTCTTCGCGCTTGGTGCCGCGGGTAAAGCGGTAGGTATCGGGGCGCAGACTGCCTTCCGGCGGCAGGGCCGAAGGCAATTCGCCGTCCAGCACTTCATCCGCTCCAAGGCGCGCGAACATCTGCTTCACGGTCAGACCTTCCGGCAGCGACACCGAATAAAGGATCGACTTGCCGGACTCCAGCAGCATCATGATGTCCTTCATCGATGCGCCGGCCTTGATCTCATATTCGCCGGCCTTCAGCGTCTGGTCCTTCTGCAGGTAGCTGCCGGTCATCAGGCGGAAGACACGGGCGTTGGAGATGACCTCGTTACGCTCGAGATTATTGGCGATCTCAATGATGCCGGCGCCGTTGCGCACCGTGAAATGTGTGTTCGTCTGGAGCGGACCGGGCTCCTGGAACGCATCGATCATGTAATAGAAAGCGGCAATGGCCAGCACACAGACGGCAACCGCGAGCGTCATCAGAAAATTCAGAAAGATCACA
This sequence comes from Agrobacterium sp. 22-221-1, assembly GCF_053522445.1. Taxonomy (NCBI): domain Bacteria; kingdom Pseudomonadati; phylum Pseudomonadota; class Alphaproteobacteria; order Hyphomicrobiales; family Rhizobiaceae; genus Agrobacterium; species Agrobacterium sp. 22-221-1. The sequence continues at coordinate 63,338 of NZ_JBNWCL010000001.1, read as the reverse complement.
AGCTGGCCGTGGGCCTTGCGGGAGCGCTTGGGCGGAGCCGGCACTTTCTCCGGCCGCAGGGCTTCCGTCGGGGATTTCGGAATGATCGGGCCGCGATTGCCTTCGCCCGCGCCGTTTTGTCCGTATGGTCCCTGGCTGTTCTGGTTCGTGTCGCTCACCGTCGGTCCTTTTCAGTTCGGCGTTGTCAGCGCTTTTTGCGCAGGTAATGCGGCAAAAACAGGTTCGGAATGTCTTCCTGCACCACATAGAGATATCGTGAAGCCTTGCTATTCCGCTTCACGAACATCGTTTCGGACAAAGCCGATGGAGGAAGCAGCCTGCGGCCGGAAATCACCCCGAACCGGCAAACGCTTCCCATAAACGACTACAATATCGGCGCGAAAACCGGAATGGCTTTCGCAAGCCGCAATGCGTTCTTCAAAGGAAAGAACGTCCTTTGTCAGCACCCGGTGGGAGGGCGCCAGCGGCGGCAGAGCCGCCGCCGCAATTATGCTTCGTAACGACGCAGCACGAGGGAGGCGTTGGTGCCGCCGAAGCCGAAGGAGTTCGAGAGCGCCACATCGACCTGCCGCTTGCGTGCCTTGTGCGGCACGAGATCGATCTTCGTCTCCACATCGGGATTGTCGAGGTTCAGCGTCGGCGGAACGATGTTGTCGCGGATCGCAAGCGTCGCGAAGATCGCCTCGATAGCGCCCGCCGCGCCGAGAAGATGGCCGGTGGCCGACTTGGTGGAAGACATGGAAATCTTCGAAGCCGATTCGCCGACAAGCCGCTCGACCGCGCCAAGCTCGATCGTATCGGCCATGGTCGAGGTGCCATGGGCGTTGATGTAGTCGATATCGTCAGGCGTGAGACCTGCACGCTTCAGCGCCATCGACATGCAGCGATAGGCGCCTTCACCGTCCTCGGACGGTGCGGTGATGTGATAGGCATCGCCCGAAAGGCCGTAACCGACGACTTCCGCATAAATCTTCGCACCGCGCGCCTTGGCATGTTCCAGCTCTTCCAGAACGACGATGCCCGCACCTTCGCCCATGACGAAACCGTCGCGGTCGCGGTCATAGGGGCGCGAGGCCTTTTCCGGATTGTCATTGTGCTGGGTGGAGAGCGCCTTGCAGGCGGCGAAGCCGGCAAGCGCGATGCGGCAGACCGGCGATTCGGCGCCACCGGCGACCATGACGTCGGCATCGCCGAGCGCGATCAGACGGGCGGCGTCGCCAATGGCGTGCGCGCCGGTCGAGCAGGCCGTCACCACGGCATGGTTCGGTCCGCGCAGCTTGTGGCGGATGGAAACCTGGCCGGAGACGAGGTTGATCAGGCGGCCGGGAATGAAGAATGGAGAAATGCGCCGCGGGCCCTTGTCGCGCAGCGTATAGCCCGCCTCGACAATGCCCTCAAGGCCGCCGATGCCGGAGCCGATCAGAACGCCGGTGGCGATCTGGTCCTCGTCCGTTTCCGGATGCCAGTCCGCGTCGGCAAGCGCCATGTCGGCGGCAGCCATGCCGTACAGGATGAAAGGATCGATCTTGCGCTGTTCCTTGGGTTCCATCCAGTCATCGGCATTGAAGGTGCCGTTGGAACCATCGCCCACGGGAATACGGCAGGCGATCTTTGCCGGAAGGTCTTCGACTTCGAATTCAGTCACGAGACGGGCGCCGTTCTGGCCGGCCAGCAGCCGCTCCCAGGTCACTTCCGTCCCACATCCAAGAGGAGATACCATGCCGGTACCGGTGATAACGACACGCCTCATCGCCAATGCTCCGCCCTTATCCAAATCATCGGTCTTCATGCAACGCCGGACATCAGGAGATGTTCATCGGATGCTGCAGTATTTCAAATCTCAGCATGACGGTTGTGGGCGCCGTTTCCGGCCCGTGACCCCATGCATTGCCCGGAACACGCACCGTCAGGGGCATGTTACCGTCTGCCTATAAAACATTGGCCCGGACGAGCCGGGCCAAGGACGGGAGGATATTGCACCTCCCCCATCAAGGTCGATCAGGCCTGGGCCTTCTCGATGAACTTTACGGCGTCGCCGACGGTCAGGATCGAGTCAGCTGCGTCGTCGGGGATTTCAACGCCGAATTCTTCTTCGAAAGCCATGACCAGTTCAACGGTATCGAGCGAATCAGCGCCCAGATCGTCAATGAAGCTGGCGCCTTCAACAACCTTGTCGGCGTCAACGCCAAGATGATCAATTACAATTTTCTTTACGCGTTCTGCGATATCGCTCATGTCGGTTTCCTCGACCTTTATTTTGAAGGGAATGCCTTGCGGCACCCTGCCCTGTTAGAAGCCCTCATGCGCCGTTCAAATCCGGCACTGCTGGCAAACCCGTTCAACCCGGTCCAAGCTAGACATCGTCACGCAAAATCGCAACGGCTTCCTGTCTCTCCGGGACGACTGTTCACAGTCTTGGCCCGCTTAACATGGTTTCAATCGGTCGAAAAGCCTGAAAACGCGCTAAGCACAGCGAATGACAGGCAATTTCGCCGAAAACCAGTCGGCGGGGCCTTGCGGCGCCAGCTACCCAAGAGGGTGCTTAAACAGCGCCGCAATCCTTTTCATGACGGCCTTAAGTGCCGTCAGATCATCGCCATGCCGCCGTTGACGTGCAGGGTCTGGCCGGTCATGTAGCCCGCCTCGTTGGAGGCGAGGTAAAGAACGGCCGATGCGACCTCAGCACCGGTTCCCATGCGCTTCATGGGAATGGCGCCCATGATGGCGTCTTTCTGCTTGTCGTTCAGCTTGCCGGTCATGGCGCTTTCGATGAAGCCCGGCGCCACGCAGTTGACGGTGACGTTGCGCGTGGCGATTTCCTGGGCCAGCGACTTCGAAAAACCGATCATGCCTGCCTTGGAAGCGCAATAGTTGGCCTGGCCGGGATTACCGGTAACGCCGACGATGGAGGTGATGTTGATGATGCGGCCGAAACGGCGGCGCATCATCGGATGCGTCAGTTCGCGCGTCAGGCGGAACATCGCCGTCAGGTTCACTTCGATGACATTGTCCCAGTCCTCGTCGCTCATGCGTACGAAGAGGCCGTCCTTGGTGATGCCGGCATTGTTGACGAGGATATCGACGCCTTCCAGCTCGGCTTCGGCCTTTTCGCCGAGCGCCTTCACCTCGGCGCGGTCGGCAAGGTTAGCCGGGAAAATCTTGACGCGCTCGCCAAGTTCCGCCGCCAGCGCTTCGAGCTTTTCAACGCGCGTGCCGTGCAGGCCGACGGTTGCGCCCTGGCTGTGCAGAAGGCGGGCGATTTCTTCGCCGATGCCGCCGGTCGCGCCGGTTACGAGAGCCTTGCGGCCTGTCAGATCAAACATGTCCTATTCCTTCTTTAGAGCTTCGGACTGAAAATGTTCAGCGCAGTTGCGCCCGATGAATGCGGCAGCCGGAGTATCCGTCTCAGCCGATGAGGGTGGCAAGAAGCTGGTCGATATCGGCAGCGCCGTTGACGGCAACGCCGTTCACCGTCTTGTCGATGCGGCGGGCAAGGCCCGTCAGCACCTTGCCGGAGCCGATCTCATACAGCTGCGTGACATTGTTGGCGGCGAACCATTCCACCGTCTCGCGCCAGCGCACCTGACCCGTCACCTGCTCGACCAGCAGGGCGGCGATCTCATCGGCATCGGAAACGGGGGCGGCGCGCACATTGGCGATAACCGGCACGACCGGGTTGTGCTTTTCGACGGCCGCCAGCGCCTCGCGCATGGCTTCCGCCGCCGGCGCCATCAGCGCGGAGTGGAAGGGGGCGGAAACCGGCAGCATGATGGCGCGCTTGGCGCCCTTTTCGGAAGCGATCGCCGCAGCCTTTTCGACGGCGGCCTTGCCGCCGGAGATGACGAGCTGACCGCCGCCATTGTCGTTGGCGATCTGGCAGACGCCGAGAATGGCCGCCTCTTCGCAGATTGCCGAAACGGCGTCATGCTCAAGCCCGATGATCGCCGCCATGGCGCCCTCGCCCACCGGCACGGCGGCCTGCATGGCGTTGCCGCGGATGCGCAGAAGACGGGCGGTATCGGCAACCGAGAAGGTGCCGGCGGCACAGAGCGCCGAATATTCGCCGAGCGAGTGGCCCGCGACATAAGAAACCGTATCGGACAGTTTGAAACCGCGCGCTTCGAGAACCCGCATGACCGCCATGGACACCGCCATGAGGGCCGGCTGGGCGTTGGCGGTCAGCGTCAGCGTCTCTTCCGGGCCGTTCCACATAATATCGGAAAGCTTCTGGTCGAGCGCCTCGTCGACTTCCTGAAACACGGCGCGCGCTTCCGGATAGGTATCCGCCAGCTCCTTGCCCATGCCGACGGCCTGGCTTCCCTGTCCGGGAAATGTGAATGCAATACCCATGGGATGTCGTCCTTCTTGTCTGGCCTTGCCTTTATTCTTTCGGACTTCCATTCACATTCCCGCCAGCGAAGTCAAGGCTTGAAGCCCCATGGCAGGCCCATGTCAGGGGTTTTGCCGTCCTGTTTTCCCCTTTCTTTTCATCATATTTTTTCTTGCACTGCGGCAATTCCCCATTACTTTCACACCACCTTCCAAACTATCTGGCCAAGCACCGGGACATTTCCATGAAACAGAGACTATTGGGCCGCACGGATATCTCCGTGTCTGAAATCTGCCTCGGCACGATGACGTGGGGCACGCAGAACACCGAAGCCGACGCGCATGCGCAGATGGATTACGCCGTCGAAAACGGCGTCAATTTCTTCGATACGGCAGAACTCTACCCCACCACCCCCGTTTCCGCCGAGACCCAGGGCCGAACGGAAGATTATATCGGCACATGGTTCGAAAAGACCGGCAAGCGCGATCAGGTCGTGCTCGCCACCAAGGTCGCCGGTTCGGGACGCGATTATATTCGCGGCGGCCGCGATATCGACGCCGCCGCCATCCGCGAGGCGGTGGATACCAGCCTCAAGCGCCTGAAGACGGATTATATCGACCTCTACCAGATTCACTGGCCGAACCGCGGCACCTATCATTTCCGCGGCGTCTGGAGCTTCGATGCTTCCGGTCAGGAAAAGCAGCGCACGCTCGCCGAAATCACCGAAAAGCTCGAAACGCTCGGCGAACTGGTGAAGGCCGGCAAGATCCGCGCCATCGGCCTTTCCAACGAAAGCGCCTGGGGCACGCAGAAATATATCGACATCGCCGAGGCCAACGGCCTGCCGCGCGTCGCCACGATCCAGAACGAATATAACCTGCTCTATCGCAGCTTCGATCTCGATATGGCGGAAGTCGCCCATCACGAGGATGTCGGCCTGCTCGCCTATTCGCCGCTGGCGGCGGGTCTGCTCACCGGTAAATACCAGAACGGCGCGCGCCCGGCGGGATCGCGCGGCACCATCAACAGAGACCTTGGCGGCCGCCTGCAGCCGCTCCAGGAAGCGCCGGTCAAGGCCTATCTGGAGCTTGCCGCAAAGCATGGAATCGATCCGGCAAAGCTCGCCATCGCCTTCTGCCTGACACGTCCCTTCATGGCCTCGGCCATCATCGGCGCGACGACGATCGAACAGTTGAAGGTGGATATTGCGGCTGCGGATGTGACGTTGTCGGAAGAGGTACTAAAAGCGATTGCGGCGATCCATCGCCAATATCCGATGGCGATCTGACGGCTTTACAGCGCGCTTTTTCACCGCTTGCCCTTGCATTCCGGGCAAAATTGCGTATAAGCGCGCTGTTCACAACACCCGGTCCAATTGGCTGGTGGCTGAACGGAGGGCTGGTTCCGGTAACGGAACAGCAGGAACCATAAGGTTTTTCCGGCCTCCCGTGTCTCCGCTCTCGACCGTCTCGAACAACGCTTTTCTTGCTTCAAGGCCTTACCGCCTTACCCAAGAGCAGTCGTTGAGGCTTAGCGCCGTTGCCGGGTGAAGGACGAAACGCAAGAAAGGCAAAGCTTAAATGGCTCTTTACGAACACATCTTCCTTGCCCGGCAGGATATTTCTGCCCAGCAGGTCGACGCACTTGTCGAGCAGTACAAGGGCGTTATCGAATCGTTCGGCGGCAAAGTCGGACGCATCGAGAACTGGGGTCTGAAGTCCCTCACCTACCGCATCAAGAAGAACCGCAAGGCTCACTACGCTCTCATGGACATCGACGCTCCGGCGGCCGCCATCCATGAAGTCGAGCGCCAGATGCGCATCAACGAAGACGTTCTTCGCTACATGACCATCGCCGTCGAAGCCCACGAAGAAGGCCCGTCCGCGATGATGCAGAAGCGCGACCGTGACGACCGTCCGCGCCGCGATGGCGACCGTCCGGACCGTGGCCCGCGTGAAGATCGTGGCCCGCGCGCACCGCGCGAAGGTGGCTTCGGCGACCGCGAAGACCGTCCGCGCCGTCCGCGCGAAGACCGTGCATAAGAAGGAGTTTTGACCAATGGCTGACGCATCCTCTTCCCAGGCACGCCGCCCGTTCCACCGCCGTCGCAAGACGTGCCCCTTCTCCGGCGCAAACGCTCCGAAGATCGACTACAAGGACGTACGTCTCCTGCAGCGCTACATTTCCGAGCGCGGCAAGATCGTTCCGTCCCGCATCACGGCCGTTTCCCAGAAGAAGCAGCGCGAACTCGCCCAGGCGATCAAGCGCGCCCGCTTCCTCGGCCTGCTGCCTTACGTCGTAGCGTAATGAATTGAAGCGAGGCTGCGTCTTGGCGCGGCCTCGCTTTTTCCTCCCGAAGCTACTGCCTTCTAAGCAGTAGGTTGAAGGTTTCCAAATCCTTCCGCGTTGGGCGCGGATCGATACCATAAAACCCATGTTGGGGATGAGGCTCCAGGGAGCGATCCTCTAACTGCTTTCGTTTCAGCAGGACAGCGAAGTGCAAAAGTTGAACCAGACAGTGCTGATCACCGGCGTTCTCGCCGGCATATGCGCCGCGTTTTTGACGCTTGGCGCAACGGCACAGTCGTCCTTTTCCTTCCTGCTCTATGCCGGTTCCGCCATGCCGATCCTGATCGCAGGCATGGGCTGGGGCAATCGCGCCGCCATCGTCGCTATCATCACCACGGCCATCATCGGCGCTCTCGTCATGTCGCCGCTGTTTGCGCTGACCATCGCGATCTTCACGCTGATCCCGGCGGGCTGGCTTTCGCATCTCGCCAATCTGGCGCGCCCGGCTTCCGAACTCGGCGGCCCGGACGATCTTCTCGCCTGGTATCCGCTCTCCGGCATCGTCCTGCACCTGTGCATTCTGGTCTCCATCGCCGTCGTCATTCTCGGCTGGATGATCGGTTATGGTCCCGATCTCGTCGCCCGCATGGTCGATATCATGATGACCTCGGTGCAGAACCGTGAGCCGCTGTTCGAACCCAATGCCGAGGCGCTCGCCCAGACGAAATCGCTGCTGGTGCTGATGCTGCCGATCGTCCAGGGCGGCCTGTGGGTCATCCTGCTGTTTGCGGCCTATTATTTCGCGACCCGGCTGGTCGGCTCCTTCGGCAAGGGCCTTCGCCCGCGTGAGGATATCGCTTCCGCGCTGCGCATGCACCGCAACGCCATCTTCATTTTTCTGGCCGGTATCGTCGCCATGTTCCTCGGCGGCGTCGCGGCCATGGTCGGCGCGGTCATCTGCGGCACCTTCGGCGCGGGCTTCCTGATGGCGGGTTACGCCTCGTTGCACAAACGCGCCCGCGGCAAGGACTGGCGGCTGCCGGTTCTTATCCTCGCTTATCTCTCGGCGGTCTTTGTCTTTCCGCTGTTCATCATTCTCGTGTTCGGCCTGAGCGACGTGCGCAGCACGATCTCTCTTACTCCGACGCGGAAAACCGACAATACGAACGAAACCAAACCATAGAAAGGATCAAGAAGATGGACGTCATTCTTCTCGAACGCATCAACAAGCTCGGCCAGATGGGCGAAACCGTAAAGGTTCGCGACGGCTACGCCCGTAACTTCCTGCTGCCGCAGGGCAAGGCGCTGCGCGCCAACGCTGCCAACAAGGCACGTTTCGAAACCGAGCGCGCAACGCTCGAAGCCCGTAACCTCGAGCGCAAGTCGGAAGCCCAGAAGGTTGCCGAGGCTCTGGAAGGCAAGTCCTTCATCGTCGTCCGTTCGGCTGGCGAAACCGGCCAGCTCTACGGCTCTGTCGCCGCTCGCGACGTCGTTGAAATCCTCGGCGCAGAAGGCTTCAACATCGGCCGTAACCAGGTTGAACTGAACACGCCGATCAAGACCATCGGCCTGCACAACGTTACCCTTCACCTGCATGCCGAAGTCGAGCTTCAGGTTGAGCTGAACGTTGCCCGTTCGGCTGAAGAAGCTGAGCGTCAGGCCAAGGGCGAAAGCCTCACCTCCGCTGACGCCATCTACGGCGTTGACGAAGACGCGCTGCGTCCGGAAGACTTCTTCGATCCGGAAGCTGATCGCGACGGCGACGACGAATAAGATTTGGCTTAACGGTCAAAGGAAAACCCCGGATGGAGACATCCGGGTTTTTTTTTGTTGGGTTGAATTCGCGGAGGAATACCCCCCTCTGCCCTGCCGGGCATCTCCCCCTCAAGGGGGGAGATCGAATCGTGGCTACCGTTCGGCCATCTCAACGTTGCGATTATGGCGATGTAGGCCCGCCTTGCCGATCTCCCCCCTTGAGGGGGAGATGTCCGGCAGGACAGAGGGGGGTGCCTCTCGGCAAACTCCACGCCCGACTACTTCTCCGCCGTCTCCGCCCCCTCCGGCGCCACGCTTTTGTCCACATGCACCACCACCGACATGCCGGGCGACAGATCCGCGGCAAGCGGCTGATCGGCATCGATGGCGATACGCACGCCGAGGCGCTGGGCGATCTTCACGAAATTGCCCGTCGCATTGTCCGGCTTGATGACGGCGAATTCCGAGCCGGTGGCGGGCGAGAACCGTTCCACATGGCCGGTAAGCTTGCGGCGATGCAGCGCATCCACGGCGATCGTCACCGGCTGGCCGACCTGCATGCCCGCAAGCTGGGTTTCCTTGAAATTGGCGATGACCCAAACGTCATGCGGCACCACGGCCATCAGTTGCGTTCCGGCGGTGACATATTGGCCGGTGCGGACGCCGACTTCGCCGAGCCTGCCATCCACGGGCGCGTGGATTTCGGTATTGGCAAGGTCGATCCGGGCAAGCTCGACGGCCGCTTCAGCATTGGCGACGGCCGCCTGCAGCGAGCTGCGGTTGACGATGATGGTTTGCAGATCCTGCCGCGAAACTTCAAGCGCCGCCTTGGCCTGCGAGAGCGACGCCCGCGCCTTTTCGAGCGCGGCATGGGCCTCTTCCTGAAGGCTGGAGGTTCCCGCACCGCTCTTGATAAGGTTATCCTGACGGTCGGATGCGAGCTGCGCCTGTTTCAGCGAGGCCTGCGCGCTGTCGACCGCCGCCTGGCTGGAAAGAATATTGGCATTGGCCGCATTTTCCTGCTGGCGAGAATTATCGAGCGCCGCCTTCTGCGTATCGAGCGTCGCTTCCGCCTGCGCCTGCTTCTGGCGGTAGATGCGGTCGTCGATCTTCGCCAGCAGCGCGCCCTGCTTGACCTCCTGATAATCCTTCACCGGCACGTCCACGACATAGCCGCTTACCTGCGGGCTCATCGTCGTGACATAACCACGCACGAAGGCGTTGTCGGTCATTTCGACGGTGGAAAGGAACGGCGGCAGCCGCCAGGCGTAAAGCACCAGCGCCACGCCGGCGAGACCGCCGAGCAGCACGAGAATGGAAACGGGGGTAAAAAACTTCTTCAGCATTTTGTCACTCTTGGAATGTTCAAGACTGTGGTGCCGGTGCGGCATCGATTTCTTCCCGGAAAAGGAAAGGACGGATGCGCAGCCATGCAAGGTGGATCAAAAGCGTGGCCAGCGCCAGCGCAGAGACGACGGAGATCAGCAGGAACGTGTCATTATAGGCAAGCACATAGGCCTCCTTGCTGACCTGCTGGCCAAGCAGCGACAGCCCCTCGGCTTTCAGCAATGCCGGATCGGTGATGACATGGCTGTAAGCGCCGGAAAGCTGCGAGACGCGCTGGGCGACCACGGGATTGGTGAGCAGGATATTCTCCACCAGAATATTGGAGTGGAATTTCTCCCGCAGCGTTACGAAACTGCCGAGCAGGCCGGTCATCAGCATCGATCCGGTGATCTGGGTAAACAGGAAAATGGTGATGAAATTCACCAGATAGGGCGCACCCCGGGCCAGAGCGGCGGCAAAACCCTTTGCCATGACGGGCGGCAGGAACATGGCCGCGCCAAAGGCGATCATCATCTGGCTGAGATACATCTCACCCGGCCGCGTCAGATTGTTGGACTGGCTATCCATGAACGAACCGGCGGCGATCAGCGCCAGCGCAATCACGTGGGCGGTATCGACGTATTTCGTGAGCATCAGCCACGCACAGGCCGCACCGCCGAGAACGGTCGCCAACAGCACAAGTGCATAAAGTGTCGTCGTCTGCTCGTTCAGCAGGCCGAGTTGCTGGTAAAAGCTGACCGCCGTTGAAGATTGCTCGGAGGAAACCGCACGGTAGACGAGCAAGACCGCAATAATGTGCAGGTTGGTTTTCGAGAAAATCCAGCGCAGGTCGAGCAGCGGGTTCTTGCGCGGCAATTCGATGAAAGCCATGAGGGTCAGAAGTGCGATCGACGTCGCCAGAAGGACGCCCAGCCACCAGGTTTCGAACCACCAGTAGAACCGGCCGAGCGTGAGCATGACCGCCAGACAGCCGAGACCGCCTGCAAACAGAAGATAGCTCAGAATATCCATGCGCTCGATAACTTTCGCGCGCGGCGGTGGGGTGACTTTCAGCACATAGATCATGGCGAAAGCGACTAGCGCGAATCCCACTTCCATGGAATAGAGCGCATTCCAGCCATCGATTTCCAGCAGGGATGGCGAGACGATGCGCGCGAGCGGCGCCGACAGCAACGTACCGGTCAGCGCTATGCTGAAACCGAGCGAGAATTTCCGCGCAGGCGGAAAGGCCTCCAGAATATAGAGAAAGCCGAGCGACGAGATCGGTGCGGCGGCCATGCCACTGACAAAACGGATAACGATTGCCGAATGCAGGTCTGTCACGAACAGGTTGAGACAGGAAGCGACGACAAACACGATAATCGAAACTTCGGCAAAGGGCCGCAGGCCATATTGCGCCCGGACCTTGAACAGCGCGATGGAAAAGGTGGCATAGGGCGCCATATAGGCGGCGGAGAGCCAGGCGACCTCGGCCACGGTGGCGGAAAACTCGCCCTGCAACTGGTAGATATTGGCCATGACGAGGTTCATGCCCAGACCCTGGGTAATGAAGAACGACAGGCCTGCGAAGATGAAACACAGCCGCAGCCATAGCGGCCGCTCGACCGGCTGAGGTGCGGCGGCGGCAGGCTCTGGCACGGTTTCACCCGCGCCCGAAGCACTCATCGGCGTCACAGCCTCTTCCGGAAGGTCGGCGGGTTTGGAGACCGCCTCAGCATTTCGGGCAGCGGCCTCACCTGCGGTTTGTGGCACCGGGGTACTCACGACTGCGCCCTCCCAGCCGCCAGATTTTGCAGATTGGCCGAAAGCCGGCGCATGACATCGAGCGCCATGGCCAGTTCCTGCGAGGAAATATCGGCGGCAATCTCGGAGCGTAGCGACTTCGCCATCGCCTGCACCGTCTCGGAGGTTTTCTCCCCTTCCGCCGTCATGTGGATGCGTTTGGCGCGGCGGTCGTTCTCATCGGAACGGCGCTCGATGAGGTTCTGTTTCTCCATACCATCGAGCACCCGCACCAGCGTCGGCGTTTCGATTTCCATTTCCTCGGCAAGCTCCGTCTGCGTCAGCGGCCCACGACGCGAGAGTGCAAAGAGCGCTCGCGCTCGCGCAAGCGTCAGCCCGCTCTCCCCCACCCGCGCGTCGAAAAACGCGCGCAGTTTGCGGGTGAAAGCGGAGACTTCATCCAGAAGCTGTTCCTTGTCGGTCTCGCGGGACATGTCAGCAAGCCTTATAATTAGCACACTACTTATTTTCTGCCTATTTATTCGTAAGACTGACGATTTTCAAGTTTCTTTCACGCCGGGTCTGCCATGCGATAAACTCATGGCAGCGAATCACCTTGCCGGAAGGATCCGGCGCCTTGTCCCCAACCCGCCTGTGGATTGCTGGGGACAACTGAAGAAGTGATCGAGCTTCGCAGAGCGGACGTCAGCCTGCCATAGAGTGTTGCAACATTATCATTGACTGCCATGCCCCAGGAAGCCAAACCCGAGGTTCAAGGACAAAGGCAAAGGGAGATCGCGCAAACCATGAACGACGCTGTGAGAAAGATCACCCCCGCGCAGCCGGCGGAACCGCATTACCGCGAAGCGCCGAACAACATCGAGGCCGAACAGGCGCTGCTCGGCGCCATCCTCGTCAATAACGACGCCTATTACCGCGTGTCCGACTTCCTGAAGCCCGTGCATCTTTACGAACCGCTGCACCGCAAGATTTTCGAGGTGGCGGGCGATATCATCCGCATGGGCAAGACCGCCAATCCGGTAACGATCAAGACCTTCCTGCCCGCCGACGACAAGATCGGCGATCTGACGGTGGCGCAGTATCTCGCACGTCTGGCAGCGGAAGCCGTATCGATCATCAACGCGGAAGATTACGGCCGCGCGATCTACGATCTGGCGCTGCGCCGCGCGCTGATCCAGATCGGCGAGGATGTCGTCAACATCGCCTATGACGCGCCGCTCGACATGCCGCCGCAGGCGCAGATCGAAGACACCGAACGCCGCCTGTTCGAGCTGGCGGAAACCGGCCGTTACGACGGCGGTTTCCAGTCCTTCAACGATGCCGTGGCGCTGGCGATCGACATGGCGGGCGCAGCCTTCGAACGCGACGGCAATCTCTCCGGCATTTCCACCGGCATTCATTCGCTCGACGCCCGCATGGGCGGGTTGCAGCGTTCCGACCTTATCGTGCTTGCCGGTCGTCCGGGTATGGGCAAGACCTCGCTTGCGACCAACATCGCCTACAATATCGCCGCATCCTATGAGCAGGAAGTGCAGCCGGACGGGTCGTACAAGGCCAAAAACGGCGGCGTCGTCGGCTTCTACTCGCTCGAAATGTCGTCCGAACAGCTCGCCACCCGTATCATTTCCGAGCAGACCGAAGTGTCTTCCTCGAAAATCCGCCGCGGTGACATTACCGAGGCCGATTTCGAAAAGCTCGTCGCCTGCTCCCAGATGATGCAGAAGGTGCCGCTATATATCGACCAGACCGGTGGTATCTCGATTGCCCAGCTTTCCGCCCGCGCCCGCCGCCTGAAGCGCCAGCGCGGCCTTGACGTTCTGGTGGTCGACTACGTTCAGCTTATGACCGGCTCCGGCAAGAGCGGCGAAAACCGCGTGCAGGAAATCACCCAGATCACCACGGGTCTGAAAGCGCTCGGCAAGGAACTCAACGTTCCGATCATCGCGCTGTCGCAGCTCTCCCGTGCGGTGGAAAGCCGCGAAGACAAGCGCCCGCAGCTTTCCGACCTTCGTGAATCCGGCTCCATCGAGCAGGACGCCGACGTGGTGCTTTTCGTGTTCCGCGAGGAATATTACGTCAAGAACATGGAGCCGCGCGATATTTCCGATCCCAAATATGCCGAATGGGAAGCGCTGTTCGACAAGGTGAAAGGCACGGCCGACGTCATCATCGCCAAGCAGCGTCACGGACCGACCGGCACGGTGAAGCTCGCCTTCCAGTCCGAATTTACCCGCTTTACGGATCTGGCCGATCCGAGCTTCAGCCAGTACGAAGAACATTGAGGCGCAGCCACTCCGGCTATCGGTAGAACCTCCGCCCCGTCCTGCTTCAGGATGGGGCGGAATCTTTTCAATGGCTTGGGACTGACACCTCAGAAGCCGATTCATCGATTGTCCCGCTCGGCAATGCAATGACCTGATCGCCCGTGCGGATGCTACTCTGGCGGTGGGTGATGGCGATGATGGTGATATCGCTGTCGACCAGCCTTAACTGGTCCATGATTTCCCGCTCCGTCTCCTCGTCCAGCGCCGAGCTTGCCTCATCGAGCAGCAGAATGGACGGTTCACCGTAAAGCGCACGGGCAATGGCAACCCGCTGGCGCTCACCGCCGGAAAGCTTCAGCCCCCTTTCCCCGACAATCGTATCGAAACCCTCCGGCATCGCCTCTATCCTGTCGAGTATCGCGGCGCGCTCGGCCGAGCGGCGCAGTTTTTCCCCATCCAGCACCTGCCCGAGCACGACATTGCTGCGCAACGTATCGTTCAGCAATTGCACCTCCTGCGGAACGATGCCGGCAACGGCAAACCAGTCGTCGCGGCCGATTGCGGTCAGGTCGGTGCCATCGATGGTGATACGACCCGATTGCGGCGCCATGGTTTTCTGCAGAAGCCGGAAGAGTGTCGATTTGCCGGAACCGGTCTCGCCGGTAATGAAGGTCAGACGCCCCGGCGTTGCAGTGAAAGAAACACCTTCGACGCCGCGACCGTTTTCGTAGCGAAAACCCACATCGTCGAATTCTATCGCTTTGCCCGATAGCCGCAGCGGGTTGGCATGGGGCGGCTCATCCTCTTCCGGCGCATTCCACATGCGGGCATAGGGCGCGAAATGGGCGAAGGAACGGACTGCCTCGCTGATCGATTGCCCGATCAGTTCAAAAGGCATGTTGAGCTGAAGCAGAAGCGTGTTGAAGAGAACGATATCGCCTATCGACAGGGCTCCCGCCTCGTAACGCGGCAACAGGAGATAAAAGCCGATAACCATCTGCATGGCGAGTGCGAGCGAGATGGTGAAGACGAAGCCGATCCGGCGCAGGGAATAAAGCCGCCAGTTGCGATAGATCGAGCCCGCATTATCCGCAAAACGACGTTTCATCCATGCCGTGCTGCCCGTGTGCCGCAAAGGCTCGATCATGCCGATGGCGTTTCCGACAAAACCGGCATTCTCCTGCCCGGCTTCGATGGCCTTTTCCAGAAAAGGCGTGGTCAGGCGGTTCGAGGCAAGCGTGAGCGCAATGAAGGCCGCGCCGTAAACGACGACGATGGCGACCAGATCCGCACTGAGGACCGTTCCCAGCAACAGGGTGCTGAACAGGAACGTCGCGATGCCCGGCACGAAATAAATAAGGCCGATCTGCATGATCGCCGAGGCGGCCGAAGCGCCCCTTGTCTGCGCAGCCTGAATTTCCGCCGGGTTGTGGTCGTTGAAGAAGGACGGTTTTTTATGGACGATGCGCTCGAAGAAGCGTGTCGTGGCGACATATTCGAGCCGCTCCGAATGGATGACCGACATATATTGCGTGGAGCGCTGAATACCCGTCGCCAGTGCCGTCAGGCCCGCATAGAGCGAAAAACCGAGCATCCATTGCAGCGGCGCATCCGGCAGATCGTCGATCAGGCGGGAAAACACGTAAGGCCCGGCGGTGGCGAGAACAGACCCGAGCAGGATCGTCAGCAGCAAAAAGGTGATGGACGGCCATGACGTCTTCAGGTCTTCGGCATAGATTCGGGAAAGCGGTCCGAATGCAACTTCGCGATTGCCTGTCATCACTCTCTCCGCCCGGCGCTGCTTGAAAGATACGGCAGGCATTGGATAACGGCTTGGAAGCGCTTGCTCAAGTACGGACTATCGTACTCCGTTCACATTCAATATTCCGCATGCAACGGGCCTCAGCCCTATCCCGCCTGTTCTGTTCCCAAGGGCGGAATCTTTTCAACGGTTTGACCGGATTGTCTCACAATCCGATTCCGCGCAGCAGCGCCACGGTGGCAACACCGAGCGTTGCGGCTGGCAGAAGGCTGAGGCGCAGCGCCGCAACCGCGGTGATTGCGCAGGCGATGGTTTCCGCCGGTCCGCTGGCGAGCGCCGTCGGCGTCACCACGGCCATCAGGACGGCGGGCGGCACCACGCCGAGCGCCTTTTTCAGGCGCGGCGTCAGCGTAAAATGAGTGACCAGCAAAAGGCCGCCAAGGCGCGTGGCGACGGTTGCCGCCATCATGGCAAGGATTGTCAGCAGCGTATTCGGGTCGAGCGTCATGCCGGCTGCTCCGCCTGTTCCTCGTGGCCGAAGGCGGCGACGGCCAGACCCGCCAGCGCGCCGGCGGCGATATACCAGGCGCCGGGAACCAGCGCGTGGGTAAGACAGGCAGCGGCAGCGCTTGCCAGAAGCACGAAGCCGGTTTCCCTGCCCTTCCAGAAACCCATGAGCAGCACGATGAAGACGGCGGGAAAGGCAAAATCCAGACCGATGACCGACATGTCCCCCACCACCGAGCCGAGCAGCGCGCCGGCAAGGGTTGCGAGGTTCCAGACGAGATAGATCGAGAGCGCAGCACCGGTGAAGAAACCCGCCGTCAGCCTGCCGGCGATGACACGGAATTCGGACAATGCCCAGGATTCATCCGTCAGCACCAGCATGGCGGCATATTTGCGCCAGCCCCTGAAATCCTCCAGCTTGCCGGCGATGGAGGCGCTCATCAACACATGGCGCAGATTGACCAGCAGCGCCGCAAAGCCGAGTGCGCTCCAGCTTGCCGGGTGCGTCCATAGATCCATCGCCACGAATTGCGAACCGCCGGCAAAGACCAGCAGCGACATCAACGAGGCTTCGAGCGGCGACAGGCCCTTGCCGATGGCGACCGCACCGAACACCACGCCAATCGGCACCATGGCGACCAGCAATGGCGCGGCTGCCCGCAATCCCGCACTGAATTCCGCGCCTTTTCCCGATATCGACATTGCATTCTCCCTTTCGAAAGAGAGGGATTACGCTTGCGACATTTTTCGGTCTTGAACGAAAGTGATGTCAGGCGGTTTTCCGCTGAAGCTTCGCTTTTCCTTTTGTTACATTTCCGAACGAAAATGCGGGCTTTGAACTCAGGCCAACCGGAACTGCCCCGGTGTGACACCGGTGCGGGCCTTGAAATGCCGGGTGAAATGCGCCTGGTCGGCAAAACCGCACATCGCCGCCACCTCGGCCGGCATCTCGCCGACACGCAGAAGCCGGCGCGCCCTGCGGATGCGCACATCCGTCAGATAGGCATGCGGGGTGATGTGAAACTCTTTCCTGAAAGCGCGAATGAGGTGCGCGCGGCTGAGACCGGCGATGGAAGCCAGTTCCTCGAGGCCGATATCGGTCTCGTAATTGTCGGAAAGATAGTCGCGGGCGGTATAAACCGCCGTTTTCTCGCGTGTTTCGACGGGCAGGATAATGGCGCTGCCGTGCCTGCCGAACAGGGCGGCGAGAACCGAGAACATCCCCTCATCCGCCTCCAGAGCGCCGGATTTCTCCTCCAGCCGCCGGTGCGCCATCTGGAAAGCCGCCGCCATCTGCGGATCGCGCGGCAGAAATCTTGGAAAGGAGGGCGTGCCGTGAAAGGCTCTGCCCGTCACATCCTCGATAATATCGCGCAACAAGACGATATCGGGATAGATCATCCGATAGCGATAACCGCCGCCGCCCGGTGCGCCATCGTGAACCTCATCCGGGTTGATGAGATAAAGATGCCCCGGCCCCGTCTGCTCGGTGGTGCCCTGAATGGTGGAGATCTGCGAACCGCTTTCGATCGCGCCGATCGAGAAGGTATCATGCGCATGCGGGGAATATTCATGGGTCAGAAAAGTCGCGCTCAGGCACTCCATGCCGCCAAAACGCCGATCGCGCCAGAAACGGGTGGTTTCCGTCGTCGCAATCGGCATGACATCTATGGCCTGTTCCTGCGAAACATTGTGCATGGAACGAGTTTAAACCAATCGGCCATTACCGTCTTGAACAAAAGTGCCCGCGCTTCATTCCCGCACATTTCCACAAATGCGCGGGAATGAAGCTCTAACACTTTGAATCTACGCATCGTGCTTTGCAAAAATCGATAACGATTTTTGCGCCGATGCTGTAGGGTCCGCGAGGTTCCAATCAACCGGACGCATGGCATGACAGACGACTTCGAAGACAGCTTTCCCGAAAACGAAACCGACACTTTCGAGCACGCGCCGCTGAGGCTGACCGTCGATCTCGGCGCGCTCGCCGATAATTGGCGGGACATGAAGAGGCGTTCCGGCAGGGCGCGGACGGCGGCTGTCGTCAAGGCCGATGCCTATGGTCTCGGGATCGAGGATTGCGGCGCCACCCTCTACCATGCCGGCGCGCGCGATTTCTTCGTGGCGACGGTGGCCGAGGGTGCGACCCTGCGCTCCTATGCCCCGGAAGCGCGCATCTTCGTGCTGTCAGGCATATGGCAGGGCCAGGAACGGCAGGTCTTCGACAACGATCTGGTACCGGTTCTCGCCTCCGAAGAACAGCTGTCCTTCTGGATGGCGACGGTTGCCGAGCGCGGCGATCACCCCTGCGCGCTGCATGTGGACACGGGCTTCAACCGCCTCGGTCTGCCCCTCGACGACGCGCTGTTTCTCGCCGACGACGTGACGCGGCCGGCGAGTTTCGACCCGGTTTTGGTGCTGTCGCATCTCGCCTGCGCCGACACGCCCTCATCGCCAATGAACAGGGTCCAGCTCGAATCATTCCGAAAGGTTAGCGCCGCTTTCGAAGGCATCGAATCAAGCCTGTCGGCTTCTGCCGGTATTTTCCTCGGCTCGGACTATCATTTCGACCTCACCCGCCCCGGCATCACCCTTTATGGCGGCGAAGCGGTCAGCGGCATGGCGAACCCGATGCGGCCCGTCGCCACAGCCGAAGCGCGGATCATTCAGATTCGCGAAGCGGGCGAAGGCCAGACCGTGAGTTATGGCGGCACCTTTCTGCTGAAACGCGCAAGCCGCCTTGCCATCGCTTCCGTGGGTTATGCGGATGGATATCAGCGTTCGCTTTCCGGTTCCGGCATTCCGCTGCGCGAAATGGGCCATGGCGGCGCCTATGGCGTCGTCAACGGCCACAAGGTGCCGGTCGCCGGCCGCGTGACCATGGACCTCACCATCTTCGACGTGACGGATGTTCCGGCCAATGCCATCCGTGCCGGCGACTATATCGAGCTTTTCGGCCCCAATGTGCCGGTCGACGAAACCGCGCGGGCGGCCGGCACCATCGGTTACGAGATGCTGACGGGGCTTGGCCTGCGTTACGAACGGCAATATCTGATGGCCGACGACTGAGCCACGCCTTTAGCCCTTGGAAAGCTGCGGCGACCTGTGCTAGAAGAGAACAAAAGGAGATCGAAATGCCCGAAATCCATTTGAGCGAGCAGGACGAGAAGTTCATCGAAGAACAGGTGGCGGCGGGCATCTACAGCGATGCGGACGCGGTTATTCACGCAAGCCTGCAATTGTTGAGCAGTGATGAGGGAAGAATTGCGGAGCTCCGGAAGATGATTCACGAAGCTGACGCAGAGTTCGAACGGGGTGATTATGTGACCTTTTCGACGGATGATGATCTGACCGCCTACATCATCGAACGCGCCAGAAACGAAAAGTGACAAAGGCCCGCACTTATTCCCTGTCATCGCGTGCCATTCGTGATCTTATCCATCTCTATAAATTTCTGGAGGACAAAAATCCGGTCGCCGGCGAACAGCTCGTATCGGCCATTGAGCGGAAAATCCGGGATACAGCCCGTCTGGGTCTGACCGGAGTTTCCCGTGACTCGATCAGCAGCGGTCTTCGTGCCGTAAATCACAAAAACCGCTGCATCTATTTTCGTGTAAAAGAAAACGAATTGCGCATATTGCGCATCGTCCACGGCCATCAACACATTGGGACTGAAGACGTAGAAGAAGAAAACTGACATAACATGGCCAAAGCCAAGACCCAATTCGTGTGCCAGAACTGCGGCACGGTTCACACCCGCTGGGCGGGAAAATGCGAAGGCTGCGGCGAGTGGAATACCATCGTCGAGGAAGACCCAATGGGTGGCATCGGCTCCGGGCCGGGCAAGACACCCAAGAAGGGCCGGCCTGTCACCCTCACCTCGCTTTCCGGCGAGATCGAGGAAGCGCCGCGCATTCCGACCGGCATCAGCGAACTCGACCGGGCGACCGGCGGCGGTTTCGTGCGCGGTTCGGCGGTTTTGATCGGCGGCGATCCGGGCATCGGGAAGTCGACGCTCCTCATGCAGGCCGCGGCGGCTCTTTCGCGGCGCGGGCATCGCATCATCTATGTCTCGGGCGAAGAGGCGGTGGCGCAGGTTCGTCTGCGCGCCCAGCGTCTCGGGGCGGCGGAAACCGATGTGCTGCTGGCGGCGGAAACCAATGTCGAGGATATTCTCGCCACAATTTCCGAAGGCAAGCGGCCCGATCTTGTCATCATCGATTCCATTCAGACGCTGTGGAGCGATACGGCCGATTCCGCCCCTGGCACGGTGACGCAGGTGCGCACCGGCGTGCAGGCGATGATCCGTTTCGCCAAGCAGACAGGCGCGACCATGGTGCTCGTCGGCCATGTCACCAAGGAAGGCCAGATCGCCGGCCCGCGCGTTGTCGAGCACATGGTCGATGCCGTGCTTTATTTCGAAGGCGACCGCGGACATCATCATCGCATCCTGCGCACCGTCAAGAATCGCTTCGGGCCGACCGATGAAATCGGTGTGTTCGAAATGTCGGATCGCGGCCTCCGGGAAGTCTCCAACCCCTCCGAACTGTTTCTCGGCGAACGCAACGAAAAGTCGCCGGGCGCTGCGGTTTTTGCCGGCATCGAGGGCACGCGGCCCGTGCTTGTCGAAGTGCAGGCGCTGGTCGCTGCCACCTCGCTTGGTACGCCGCGCCGCGCCGTGGTCGGCTGGGACAGTTCCCGCCTTGCCATGATTCTGGCCGTGCTGGAGGCCCATTGCGGCGTGAAGCTCGGCCAGCATGATGTCTATCTGAATGTCGCCGGCGGCTACCGTATTTCCGAACCGGCCGCCGATATGGCTATTGCCTCGGCGCTCGTTTCCTCGCTTGCCGGTCTTGCCCTGCCCGCCGATTGTGTTTATTTCGGCGAAATCAGCCTGTCGGGTGCGGTTCGGCCGGTCTCGCATACGGGCCAGCGATTGAAAGAAGCTGAAAAACTTGGCTTTTCCGCCGCACTTCTGCCTTCTGCTTCGGCTGAATTGCCGAAAGGCGGCAAGGGGCGCTGGACGGAAATCGAAAGCCTTCCGGACCTCGTGGCCCGCATCGCCGGCTCCGGCAACCGGTTCAAACAGGTTGAGGACGACGAATATTGATCCTTTCGCCAAGGGAAACAGTGGTGTAAGAGGATCGCAAAATTGGCAAGGCAGCGTCTGACAAGGCGTCGCACCTCCGGAGTTGGTATATGCCCATTACAATTTTCGACGGCATCGTCATCGCCGTTGTTCTTTTCTCCGCCCTTCTTGCAATGGTGCGCGGTTTTTCACGCGAGATTCTGTCGATTGCGAGCTGGGGCGGTTCGGTCGCCGCCGCCTATTATCTCTATCCGGTCCTGCTGCCCTATGCGCGCAACTATACCGATGACGACAAGATTGCCATTGCCGGTTCGGCAGGCGTGGTCTTCCTCGTCTCGCTGATCGTGATTTCCTTCATCACCTCGCGCATTGCCGATTTCATCATCGACAGCCGCATCGGCGCGCTGGATCGCACGCTCGGTTTCCTGTTCGGCGCGGCGCGCGGCATTCTGCTGCTTGTCGTCGCGGTCGCCTTCTGGAACTGGCTGGTGGATGTGAAGACACAGCCGGAATGGGTGACGCAGGCGAAGTCCAAGCCCTTCCTCGACGGGCTGGTGGGCAAGCTGGAGGCGGTTCTGCCTGACGATATCGAACCGCAGATCCGCGCCCGCATCCTCGGGAAACCACAGGAACCGACAGCCACGCAGGCGCCTGCGGAAGATGTGCCGGCAACAAATCCGCCGGCAACGAATAATTGACACAGTGTCGCGCCTTGCAATGCATGCAAGGCGCGCTATTTGTGCTAAATATCAAGCACGACACAGACGGACCGACCGGGGGAAATACTCACCGGAGAGGTCTTTCTTTTTTTCTCGGTAGAGAGCAAGGGCAAGCCGGATGATTGAGCCGCTTTCGCATTCCCCGTTCCCTGGGGCCACTTTCAAGGAAGAGATCGACGGCGACACGCTGCATGAAGAATGCGGCGTGTTCGGCATTCTCGGCCATGCCGACGCCTCGGCACTGACCGCTCTCGGCCTGCATGCGCTTCAGCATCGCGGCCAGGAAGCGGCGGGTATCGTCTCTTTCGATGGCAAGCGCTTCCATCAGGAACGCCATATGGGCCTCGTCGGCGATCATTATACCGATCCCGCAACCCTTGCCCGCCTGCCCGGCTCCATCGCCATTGGCCACACCCGTTATTCCACGACAGGCGAAGTGGCGATGCGCAACGTGCAGCCGCTGTTTGCCGAACTGGAAGAAGGCGGCATTTCCATTGCCCATAACGGCAATTTCACCAACGGCCTGACGCTTCGCCGCCAGATCATCGCCACCGGCGCCATCTGTCAGTCTACCTCCGATACCGAAGTCGTCCTTCACCTCATCGCCCGCTCACGCCACTCCTCCACAGCCGATCGCTTCATCGACGCCATCCGCCAGATGGAAGGCGGTTATTCGATGCTGGCTATGACGCGCACCAAGCTGATCGCCGCGCGTGACCCGATCGGCATCCGCCCGCTGGTGATGGGCGAGCTTGATGGCAAGCCGATCTTCTGCTCGGAAACCTGCGCTCTCGACATCATCGGCGCGAAATTCGTGCGCGACGTCGAGAACGGCGAAGTCATCATCTGCGAAATCCAGCCGGACGGTTCGATCACCATCGATGCGCGCAAGCCTTCGAAGCCGCAGCCGGAGCGTCTCTGCCTGTTCGAATATGTCTATTTCGCCCGTCCCGATTCCGTTGTCGGCGGCCGAAACGTCTATACGACGCGCAAGAACATGGGCATGAACCTGGCCAAGGAAGCCCCGCTGGAAGCCGACGTCGTGGTCCCGGTTCCCGATGGCGGCACGCCGGCAGCACTCGGTTTTGCGCAGGAAAGCGGTATTCCTTTCGAATACGGCATCATCCGCAACCACTATGTCGGGCGCACCTTCATCGAGCCGACGCAGCAGATCCGCGCTTTCGGCGTCAAGCTCAAGCATTCCGCCAACCGGGCGATGATCGAGGGCAAGCGCGTGGTGCTGGTGGATGATTCCATCGTGCGTGGCACGACCTCGGTTAAGATCGTGCAGATGATCCGTGAGGCCGGCGCCAAGGAAGTTCATATCCGCGTCGCGAGCCCGATGATCTTCCATCCGGATTTCTACGGCATCGACACGCCTGATGCCGACAAGCTGCTCGCCAACCAATATGCCGATGTCGAGGCGATGGCGAAATATATCGGTGCCGATTCGCTGGCCTTCCTGTCCATCGACGGGCTTTACCGTGCGGTGGGCGGCGAAAACCGCAACCCGGCGCGTCCGCAGTTCACGGACCATTATTTCACCGGCGACTATCCGACCCGCCTTCTCGACCAGAATGGCGAGGCGATGGGCAGCAAGATTTCCATGCTGGCCAGCAACGGCTGATACGCCTCACACAAAGCGGCCATCCGGCTTCCGGTGGCCGCTTTTTTCTTGCCTTTTGTTCAGGCCCTCGCATGCGACGATATGATCGCTTGCGAAAAGCCAGCGGCGCTTCGTAGAAGGAAGCGCAACTATTTCGGGGGAGACCATGACTATCGATCTCAAGGGCCGCATCGCTCTCGTTACCGGCGCTTCGCGCGGCATCGGCTATTTCACGGCGCTGGAACTCGCCAGGGCCGGCGCGCATGTCATCGCCTGCGCCCGCACGGTGGGTGGCCTTGAGGAGCTGGACGACGCCATCAAGGCCGTCGGCGGCACGGCGACGCTGGTTCCCTTCGATCTCTCCGACATGAAAGCCATCGATGCGCTGGGCGCAAATATCTTCGAGCGCTGGGGCAAGCTCGATATTCTGGTTGCCAATGCCGGCGTTCTCGGCGTCATCTCGCCGGTTGGCCATATCGAGGCGAAAGTCTTCGAAAGGGTCATGAACATCAATGTCACCGCCACCTGGCGGCTGATCCGCTCGGTCGAACCGCTGCTTCTGAAATCGGACGCCGGCCGCGCGCTGATCCTGTCTTCGGGCGCCGCCCATAGCTGTCGCCCCTTCTGGGGTGTCTATTCCACCTCCAAGGCGGCAGTCGAAGCGCTGGCCCGCACCTGGGCGGCGGAAACGCAGAAGAGCGCGCTTCGCGTCAACAGCATCAATCCCGGTGCGACACGCACGGCGATGCGTGCGCAGGCCATGCCCGGCGAAGACCCGGCTACCGTGCCGCATCCATCGGAGGTGGCCGCAGCCATTCTTCCGCTCGCCTCGCCTGATCTCACCGAAACCGGCAAACTCTTCCTTGTGCGCGAAGGAAAGTTCGTGGATTACCGCCAGCCGGAGTGAATATTTTCCGCTCCGGGCAGCGATAAGGCCACCACGGTTGCTCTTGACCGGGCCGCACCGCCGCGCCATAAAGCAAGATATGAGAACGATGATCTGCACCTGCTGCTGAGATTTTTTTTGCTGGTTCGCCACCGGCCAGATCGTTTTCGTCTCCCGCAAGGTCAAGAAAGATAAACGTTCCGGCCAGGACAATATTCTGCCTTTAGGGAACTGCCGCATGTCCTTGCGCCTGAAATTTCACAATACACTCACACGCGAAAAAGCGGAATTTGCACCGATCGACGCTGACAATGTGCGCATGTATGTCTGCGGCCCGACGGTTTATGATTTTGCCCATATCGGCAATGCGCGCCCGGTCATCGTGTTCGATGTTCTCTACCGGCTGCTGCGCCACGTCTTTGGCGAAGACCATGTGACCTATGCCCGCAACATCACCGATCTCGACGACAAGATCAACGCGCGGGCGTTGCGCGACTATCCGCATCTGCCTCTGAACGAGGCCATCCACGCGGTGACGAAAAAAACCGCCGACCAGTTCCATGAGGATGTGGCCATGCTCGGCTGCCTTCCGCCGACCGTCGAACCGCGCGCCACCGATTATATTGCCGAGATGATCGATCTCATCGAAAAACTGATCGCCCGCGGCCATGCCTATACGGCGGGCGGCGAGGTGCTGTTCGACACCCGCTCGATGGCCGATTATGGCCAGCTTTCCAAGCGGCCGCTGGACGAACAACAGGCCGGCGCACGCGTGGCGGTGGAAGCCCACAAGAAGACCCCCGGCGATTTCGTACTGTGGAAACTGTCCTCGGATAATGAACCGGGCTGGGAAAGCCCGTGGGGCCGCGGCCGTCCGGGCTGGCACATCGAATGCTCGGCCATGGCCGGTCGCTACCTCGGCGAGGTCTTCGATATTCACGGCGGCGGGCTCGACCTCATCTTCCCGCACCACGAGAACGAAATTGCGCAATCGCGTTGCGCCAACGGCACGCATGTCATGGCCAATGTGTGGATGCATAACGGCTTCGTGCAGGTGGAAGGCCGCAAGATGTCGAAGTCCGAGGGCAACTTCGTGACGATCTACGAATTGCTGCACACGGAGAAATTCGGCGACCGGAAATGGCCGGGCGAGGTTCTGCGCCTTGCCATGCTGATGACGCATTATCGCGAGCCGATCGATTTTTCGGTGAAGCGTCTGGAAGAGGCCGAACGCCTGCTCGCCAAATGGCCGGCGGCGGAAGCCTCCGATGCAGCACCGGATGACACCGTGCTCGAAGCGCTTGCCGACGATCTCAACACGGTTGCCGCCGTGCAGGCGCTGCATGCGCTGGCGCACGCCGCCAACACCGATCCATCCAGGCTGCCCGCCTTTGCGGCGAGTGCCGCCCTGCTGGGTGTCTTGCCGAAGAAGGCGGAAATGGATGAGGCCATCGTTTCGGCCGTCGATGCGCTGGTGGAATTGCGTCTGGAAATGCTGAAGGCGAAGAACTTTGCGGAAGCGGATCGTTTGCGCGATGAGCTTTCCGAGAAGGGCATTCAGTTGAAGGATGGCAAGGACAAGGAGACCGGGGAGCGGACGACGACGTGGGAGTTGAAGCGGTAGGCTCCGCGTTCGGGGCTCACCCCCCTCTGCCCTGCCGGGCATCTCCCCCTCAAGGGGGGAGATCAGCTAGAAGCACTACCTCAACTTCACTCGCAAACTGCGAGAGAGTCGAGAGCTCGCCACAGATCGATCTCCCCCCTTGAGGGGGAGATGCCCGGCAGGGCAGAGGGGGGTAAGCCCCACGACACGCCCTTGCTTTCGACCACGCCATGTTCCAATCTCGCGGCACCCCATCAAGCCGCGAGCATCCTGTGCCCCACGCCAAGGTCAATCCTCAACATCGGTCGCATGCCCGGCAGATGCGAAAGGCCATGACCGATGCAGAACTGAAGTTCTGGAACGCCGTCCGCGCTCACCGCCTTGACGGCCTGTCTTTCAGACGCCAGCTGCCGGTTGCCGGATATATCGTTGATTTCGCTTGCCCCTCGCATAAGATCATTATCGAACTGGACGGCTTTCAGCACGCGGACGACGCTGCGGCAGCCTATGACCAAGAGAGAACACGCACGTTTGAGGAACTTGGCTGGACAGTCCTCCGTTTCTGGAACGAGGATATCCTCAAAGACATCGACAATGTCTGTCTCCACATTATCCGAACGGTGAAGGAGGACCGAGCATGACGACATATACCGGCGGATGCCAGTGCGGCGCGATCCGTTTTCGCGCCTCCGGGGAACTGAAAGACAGTTCCATATGCCATTGCCGCATGTGCCAGAAGGCTTTCGGGGCCTATTACGCGCCGCTGGTTTCGGTGCGCGGCGTGGAGTTTGAATGGACCCGGGGAGAGCCGAAACGCTTCCAGTCCTCCAGCGTCGTCAAGCGCGGTTTCTGCCCCGAATGCGGAACGCCGCTGACCTATGAGGCGCCTGACGGCGTGGCGGTGGCGGCCGGGGCTTTTGACGATCCCGCCGCGTTGCCGCCGACCATTCAGTGGGGCGTTGAACGCAAGATCGATTTCGTCGACACGCTTCACACGCTGCCTGCCGTTGCCACCGAGGACGACCTGACGCAGGTGGATTACCTCGCCGATCTCGTTTCCTACCAGCATCCCGACCACGACACCGAAAACTGGCCACCGGAGAAGAAATGATGAGCAAAGCGGGATTTTCCGGCGGTTGCCAATGCGGCGCCGTGCGTTTCCATGCGGGCAAGCTTGGCCGGGCCTCCATCTGCCATTGCCGCATGTGCCAGAAACATTTCGGCAATTTCTTCGGCGCGCTGGTCAGCGCCGATCAGGCGCATCTGACCTGGACACGCGGCCAGCCGTCCCTCTTCCGCTCCTCGGGAAAAATCCATCGCGGTTTCTGCAACAAATGCGGCACGCCGCTGACCTATCATTATCCCGGCGGCGTGGAGATCGCCATCGGCGCTTTCGATGAGCCGGAGCGGATCGAGCCGCAGGTGCAGGTCAATTTCCACAAACGCATGCCGTGGATCGAGCAGCTCTTCGGCAAGCCGGCCGTGGAACAGGGCGTGGACGAGGCGGAAATCACCTCCTATCAGCACCCGGATCACGACACGCAGGTCTGGCCGCCGGAAGACGAGCGCGCATGAGCGGGGCCGAGGGTTTCAGCGGCGGATGCCAATGCGGCGCGGTGCGTTATCGGATAGGGGGCGGTCTTCGTTATCCGCATCTGTGCCATTGCCGCATGTGCCAGAAGGCATCTGGCAATTATTTCATGCCGCTTGCCGCAAGTGCGCTTACGCAGTTTGAAATGACCCGTGGCGAAGCAGCGTGGTTCCAGTCCTCCGATCACGTGCGTCGCGGCTTCTGCGGCAGATGCGGCACGCCGTTGTTCTACGACATGCCGGGCGCGGATTTCATCAATATCACCCTCGGCTCGCTGGACGAGCCGCAGCGGGTAAGGCCCGAGGCGCAATCCAATCTCAGCAGCAAGATGCAATGGTTCGGCGCACTCGATGGCTTGCCGGTGGAGCCGGAACCTGCAACGGATAACCCTCCCCCTCGGGTGAACAATTGCCAGCACCCGGACCATGATACGGCCGAATGGCCAGCGAAGGACGATGACCCATGAGCGAAGAATTGCGCGGCCTTTACCCCGAGATCGAACCTTTCGAGACCGGCATGCTCGATGTCGGCGACGGCCACACGATCTATTGGGAGCGGGTGGGCACGCGCGGTGGAAAACCGGCGGTATTCCTGCATGGCGGTCCCGGCGGCGGGGTGAACCCCACGCATCGCCGCGTCTTCGATCCCGCCCTTTACGACGTCATCCTGTTCGATCAGCGCGGCTGCGGCCGCTCCACGCCGCATGCGGAGCTTGAGGCCAACACCACATGGCATCTCGTTGCCGATATCGAAAGGCTGCGCGCGCTTTGCGGCTTCGAGAAATGGCTGGTTTTCGGCGGCTCCTGGGGCTCGACGCTGGCGCTCGCCTATGCCGAGACCCATCCCGACTGCGTCAGCGAACTGGTTCTGCGCGGCATCTACACCGTCACCAGACCGGAACTGGACTGGTACTACCAGTTCGGCGTTTCCGAAATGTATCCGGATCAGTGGGAAAAATTCATCGCGCCCATCCCGCAGGCCGAACGCGGCGAGATGATGCAGGCCTATAACCGCTATCTCACCGGCGCCGACGAGGCAAAGAAACTCGAATGCGCCAAGGCATGGAGCCAGTGGGAAGGGGCGACCATCTCGCTCGTCAGCGATCCCGACCGGATCGAGGATTTCGGCGAGGATAAATACGCCATCGCTTTCGCCCGCATCGAGAACCACTTCTTCGTCAATGGCGGCTGGCTGGAGGAAGGCCAATTGCTGCGCGACGCCGGCAAACTGAAAGATATTCCCGGCGTCATCGTGCATGGGCGTTATGACATGCCCTGCCCGCTGAAATATGCCTGGCAGCTGGCCAAGGCCTGGCCGAAGGCGGATTTCCACATCATCGAGGCGGCCGGACACGCGATGAGCGAGCCGGGCATTCTTGATCAACTGATCCGCGCCAACGACCGTTTTGCCGGGAAATAACCAGTCCTTTCAGCGCCTTGCAACGGCCGGATAAGACAATGATTCACGCGGGGCTTCCTGCGTGAATCATTTCCTCCTGTCGCAGGGCAGCCCATTTCAAGGGCAGCGCGCCTTTTATTCATGCAGTTTTTCGCATGAACCCTTCACGGAAATGAATTGGCCGCCACTGTGGCGATCCGTTATAAAACGCCATCCGAACAATTGGCGGTACTCCCCATGGCACTCGACAAATCGCTCCCGGCCCAGGAGGGCGGCGACAGCGCGCGCGGTTTTGCTTTCGCGCTTTCCGCTTATCTGCTCTGGGGGTTCCTTCCCTTTTACATGAAGGCGGTTGCGCATATTTCGCCGATCGAGGTCATCGTCCATCGCGTCGTCTGGTCGGTGCCGATTGCGGCGGTCGTGCTGATTGCGCTCGGACGCACGGCGGAAATCAGAACCGCGCTCAGAACCCCGAAGATGCTGGCAATGGCCAGCCTGACGGCCATCCTCATCAGCATCAACTGGGGCGTCTATATCTGGGCTATCGGCGCAGGCCGCGCGCTCGATGCCGCCCTTGGCTACTTCATCAATCCGCTGTTCAGCATTTTCCTCGGCGCTGTTCTCCTCAAGGAAAAGCTTTATCCGGCGCAGATCGCCGCCATCGGCCTTGTGGCGCTGGCGGTTGCCATCCTCACCTGGCATGCGGGCAGCCTGCCCTGGGTGTCCATCGCACTCACCGTGTCCTGGGGTTTTTACGCCTTTTTCCGCAAGACTTTGCCGATTGGCGCGACGCAGGGCTTCCTGCTGGAAGTCATGCTTCTGTCCATCCCCGCCGTACTGGTGATGATCTGGCTCGCCTTCAACGGACAGGCGCATTTCATGGGCGGCAATTCCGCCGATACCTGGCTTCTGGCGACAAGCGGGCTCATCACGGCCGTGCCGCTTATCCTCTATGGCAATGGCGCGAAATTGCTGCGGCTGTCGACCATCGGCATCATGCAATATATCGCGCCGACGATGATCTTCCTCATCGCCATCTTCGTCTTCAAGGAGCCGTTCGACATGGTGCGCATGGCCGCCTTTGCGATGATCTGGGTGGCGCTGGCGATCTATACCGGCTCCAGCCTGCTGCGGCTCAAGCGGTAATCAGAGCCGCTTACCTCATGCCTTTGCTCATCACGGGAATGGGGAGAAGTGGCGTCAATAATCCACCAGCAATTGCGGGTTGGCATCGTAACCGAAACGCGGTTTGACGCCGAGAAGACCTGCCGTCTGGGCGATGATTTCGCGAGTCATGGGGGCTGCGGTGGAGGCCGCCGTGCGCCCGCCGTTCACCCCGGTTCTCGGGGCGTCGATCATCGTCAGCACGACATATTTCGGCTTGTGCATGGGAAAACCGGCCACGAAGGCGTTGAAATTGATATCCTTGGCGTAACGGCCATTGATCACCTTGTCGGCGGTTCCGGTCTTGCCGCCCACATGAAATCCCTCCACCTGCGCGCCACGGCCGGAACCCTTGATGCCGTTCCAGTTGAACAGGTAACGCATATCGGCGCTCGTCCTGTCGTTGATGACGGTGCGCGCGACCGATGCGGCAGCCTCTTTCGAACGCGGCAGGAAGGTCGGCGAAATCAGGTTGCCGCCATTGATCAGCGCGGCAGCGGCCACCGCCGTCTGCAACGGGGTGGTGGCGACGCCGTGGCCGAAGGAGATGGTGACGGAATTGATCTTCTTCCAGTTTCTCGGCTGGGTGGGTGTCGCCACCCCCGGCATTTCCGTGTCCATTCTGGTAAGCAGCCCGAGCTTCGTCAGGAACTGCTGATGGCCTTCGACGCCGACCCTGTCGGCCACCGCCGCCGTGCCGATATTCGATGAATATTGAAACACTTCCGGAATGGAGAGCGGCCGGTTCCGGCCCTTGAAATCCTTGATGGTGAAGCCGCCCATGCGGATCGGCCGCGACGCATCCACCACCGAACTCAGCGTGATCGCCCCGGCATCCAGCCCCATGGCGAGCGTAAAGCTCTTGAAGGTGGAGCCCATTTCGAATGTGGCGTTGCTCATCCGGTTGAACCAGCCCTTTTCGTACTCCTTGTCGATGCTGCCATCGGCAAGGGTGCGGGAAGGCTCGTTCGGATCGTAATCCGGCACGGAGGCCATGGCCAGCACCTCGCCCGTCTCCACATCGAGGATCACCGAACCTGCCGCTTCGGCCTGATAGGCGCTTTTCGCCTTCACGACCACTTCGCGGACGATGTTCTGTACCCTGAGATCGATGGAGAGACGCACCGGCTCCAGCGGCGCGCCGCTGGCAAGACCCACGGCGCGCAGATCGGCCAGGCCCTGCTGGTCGAGGTAACGCTCCATGCCGGCAAGCCCCTGATTGTCGACATTGACGTGGCCGATAATGTGCGAAGCGGTGGGGCCGCCCGGATAAAACCTTCGCTTTTCCGGCCGGAAGCCGATGCCCGGTATGCCGAGATTGAGAATATCCGCCTGCTGCCGGGGCGTCAGCTGCCGTCGCAGCCACTGAAAGCCGGTATCCGAGCGCAATCTTCGGTGCGTTTCACGCCAGTCGAGATTGGGAATGACGGTCGCGAGTTTCTCCACCACCTCATCCGGATCGACGATCCGGCGCGGATCCGCATAAAGCGAGACCATGTTGAGATCGGTCGCCAGAAGCGTGCCGTTGCGATCGACAATATCCGGCCGGGAGGCGACGGCGTTGGCACCGGTATTGATCCATGCGGTCGCCACCGGTTCGGCAAGACCGTATTGGACGAGACGCGCGGCGACGACGCCATAGATGGCGACGAAGACGGCGATCACGATGCCGAGCCTCATGCGCGCATCGACCCTGCGGCGGGCGGCGGAACCGAGGAGTGCCTCCCTGCCCTGCGCGGAATTTCTCTGAATAATAAAATGCGCCCGGCTTTTGAGCCGCACCACAAAAGCAATCATTTCCCGATGACACCCACTCTCATGGCGGCGAAACGAATTCCGCGACAACCAACGCCTTATTGAGGCTGGCACAGGATCAGTCGTGGGGCCATGAAAAGAGCGGGCGGAACGATGCCGCCGTTAAATCTGTATTAATATACACTTAAAATTGTAACGAGCCGTGAGGCGGCCGTTAACGATCGTCACGCCGATCAGGATGAACAGACCGGGATTTAAGGCGAAAACCGCTTACGCTTTTCGCCATCCCGGCCTAGAGGCGGGAAATCACCGAAGGATCGCCTTCCGGGTTCTGCTGCGCCAGCGCCCGGTCGATGATGGCCGGCACGATATCCTTCACCTCGTCGATGACGAGCGGGTTGAGAAGATGCGCGCGGTGGATGAAACCCTGGTCGCGCATGTGCTGCACCAGTTCCAGCATCGGGTTCCAGAAACCGTTGATATTGGCGAAGACCATCGGCTTTGCATGGCGGCCGAGCTGCGCCCAGGTCATGATCTCGACGATCTCCTCCAGCGTGCCGACACCGCCCGGCAATGTCACGAAGGCATCGGAGCGCTCGAACATCATATGTTTGCGCTCATGCATGTCCTTGGTGATGACAAGCTCGTTCAATTGTCCGAGAGAATGGCGCGTCGCCTCCATATCGACCAGAAATTCCGGTATGATGCCGGTCACTTCGCCGCCATTGGAAAGAACGCCGCTGGCAACCGCGCCCATGATGCCCTTGGTGCCGCCGCCATAGACGAGGCGAATGCCGTTTTCGGCAATGGATTTCCCAAGCGCGCGGCCCGCCTCCATATGGGCCGGATCACGTCCGGGCTGGGAGCCGCAATAAACGCAGATGGATCGAATCGCTGTATTTTTGTCCGTCATGAAGGGAAGGAACTATGTGCGATGCGGCACGTCAAGAAAATTTGGGAAATCCCTTGCAAATATGGCCTTTTGGCCACTCGCCGCTTGTCTGGCGCAAGGTAAGACGCTAGCAATCTCAACTCGTGTGAAAAGCTTGAAATACCCGGAGATTCCAGGATGAAAAACAATAAGGCCGGTTTGCTGGCGCTGATCGTGCTGGGCGTTGCGTCCCTGCTCATGATCTTTTTCGTCCTGCCGCGGATTTCAAACGACGGCAAACCGATCGGCGACGCTATCAACGAGGCCGGCAACGCCGTGAAGAACAGCGTTGAAATGGGCGCCGACAAGGCGGGCGACATTCTCTCCGACGCCGCCGAGGAAACCGCCAATATCGCCGACAAGGTCGGGCGGCGGGCGGCTTCCGCCACCCAGTCGATCAAGGATCTGACGACGCTTTTCGCCGATAGCAAGGTTCCCTCCGACGCCGATTTCGCGGCGGCGCGCAAGAAGGTCGAGACCTCGCTCAAGGAACTGACGAATATCGAAATCCCAGAGTCGCTGGACGAAACGACGTCGCGCCTCATCACTACCGCCCGCACGGCCGCCGAACGCACCACGGCGTTCCTGCGCGGCCTGCCCGACAATGCGGCGGCGGCGGCGGCACAGGTGCGTCGTCTGGCAGGCGTTTTCGCCGGCACCGACGATGGCGCGCCCGAACCGGCAAAACCGGCCGCAGCACCCGCCGATGCGGCACAATCGTCTGCCGCCACGCCAACTTTCGACGTGCTGCGCGTCGAGCCGGACGGTTCGGCCGTGATTGCCGGCAAGGCACAGCCCGGCGCAAAGCTCGAAATCTTGAGCAACGGCAAGGTGGTCGCCCAAACGACCATCGACGGCACCGGCGATTTCGCCGCCGTTTTCGACAATCCGCTTCCCCCGGGCGATCACGAGCTGGTGCTGCGTTCGACCGATGCCAGCGGCAAGGCGACGCAATCCGAAGAAGTGGCCACGGTTTCCGTGCCTGACGGCAAGACGGGCGAGCTTCTGGCCATGGTTTCCAAACCCGGCAAAGCAAGCCGCGTGCTGGCCATGCCGGAGGCGGCTCCTCCGGCGCTTCAGCCGCAAGCCGCGCCGTCGCAACAGCCTGCGGCAACATCCGAAACCAGCGCCAACACCGCTTCCGCACCGCTCGCCGGTACTGCGGTTCCGTCCGCTACGGCTCCGCTGACGTCGAGCGTTCAGGTCACTGCCGTCGAGTTCGAGGGATCGAAGATTTTCGTCGCGGGTTCCGCACCTACCGGTTCAACGGTACGCGCACTGGTCGATGACAGGGAAATCGGCAAGAGCATCACGGAAGCCTCCGGCCATTTCGTCGTCGAAGGCGATGTCGATCTTAGCGTCGGCAGCCACATCATCACGGTCGAGGAACTGAATGCCGACGGCACCGCGAAGGTGCGTGTGCGCGTTCCCTTCGAGCGGCCGCAGACCGACCAGGCAACCGTCGCCATGCAGACACCGTCCGCTTCGTCGTCAGCGACAACGACTGCGGCGCCTGCCGAAAACCAGAGCACGGCAAGCGACCGCGCCGCTTTCGAAAAGCTGCGCGCCGATGTCGCCAAGGCCTTCGGCATTCTTTCCAATCTCTACAAGGATCAGGCTACGCCGGCGCTCGATCAGGCCATTGCCGGCCGCTCCGCCGTCGTCATCGGTCTCAAGTCGCTTTCGGAATTCCGCACCGCAGCCGCGACCGAACCCGCCTTCACCGCTTTTGCGGGCGATATTACCGCCAAAGCGCGTCAGTTGCTGACATCGGTTGAAGCATGGCCGAACGATGTGGCGGCAATCGGCAAGGGTATCGCCTCGCTGGCAAGCCGGTTGGCGGAACTCCACATCACAGCACCCGCTGCTCCCGCGCCACAGGCGCCCGCCGGCCCGCAGACCTTCGAGCAGGCGCCGCTTGCCGAGAGCCAGAACAGCGTCATCATCCGCCGTGGCGATACGCTGTGGCAGATTTCCCGTCGCGTCTACGGTCAGGGCGTGCGTTACACCACGATCTACCTTGCCAACGAAGATCAGATCAAAAACCCCGATCTGATCGAGCCCGGCCAGATTTTCGGCGTGCCGAAAGAGGCGCTGCCGAATGCGGAAGAACTTCACCGCAAGCGGCTGAAGGGCGGCTCCTGAGCATTTGAAGCGTTGCGGTGAACCCGCAACGACCCTATCTGTGACACGTGCGGCGGCTTGACCAAAGCCGCCGCCCTGCTGTCGGCTTCCGGCAGTGACCGGAGCGAATGATGGCCACGAAGAAAAAAACCATTTCGGCGGATTCCAGCAATCCCACCCAGACGCTGATCAATCTCTGGCCCTATATGTGGCCGGAGGGACGGTGGGACCTGAAGATGCGGGTGATCTGGGCCACCGTGTACCTGATCGTCGCCAAGCTGGTGCTGATCTCCGTTCCCTATTTCTTCAAATGGGCGACCGATGCGCTGAACGGCCGGCTGGACATGGCCGGGCTTGTTCCCGCCTTCCTGCTCGGCGCCGTCGCGCTGGTGATCGCCTATAATCTGACGCGGCTGATCCAGGTGGGGCTCAACCAGCTGCGCGATTCGCTTTTCGCCAGCGTCGGCCAGCATGCGGTGCGCCAGCTCGCCTACAGGACCTTCGTGCACATGCACCGGCTTTCGCTGCGGTTCCATCTGGAGCGCAAGACCGGCGGGCTATCGCGGGTCATCGAGCGCGGCACCAAGGGCATCGAAACCATTGTCCGTTTCACCATTCTCAACACCGCGCCGACCTTCATCGAATTCCTGCTGACGGCGATCATCTTCTGGGCCTCCTACGGTTTTTCCTATGTGCTCGTCACGGTCATCACGGTCTGGGCGTATATCTGGTTCACCGTGCGGGCCAGCAACTGGCGCATCGGCATTCGCCGCGCCATGAACGACAGCGATACCGACGCCAATACCAAGGCGATCGACTCGCTTCTGAATTTCGAAACCGTCAAATATTTCGGCAATGAGGAGATGGAGGCGCGGCGTTTCGACGTCGCCATGGAGCGTTACGAAAAATCGGCGATCTCGATCTGGACCTCGCTCGGCTGGCTGAACTTCGGCCAGGGCGTGATCTTCGGCATCGGCTCCACCGTCATGATGGTAATGTCGGCGCTTGCCGTGCAGCGCGGCGAACAAACCATCGGCGATTTCGTCTTCGTCAATGCGTTGCTGCTGCAGCTTTCGGTGCCGCTCAATTTCATCGGTTTCGTCTATCGCGAAATCCGCCAGGGTCTGACCGACATCGAACAGATGTTCGATCTTCTGGAGGTGGAGGCGGAAGTCACCGACAGGCCGGATGCAAAGCCGCTCGCAGCCGGACCGGGCGCGATCTCCTTCCGCGACGTGCATTTCGCCTATGACCCCGAAAGACCGATCCTGAAGGGTGTTTCCTTCGACGTGCCGGCCGGCAAGACGGTGGCCATCGTCGGCCCTTCGGGTGCGGGAAAATCGACGATCTCGCGGCTGCTTTATCGTTTCTACGATATTCAGGAAGGCTCCGTCACCGTCGACGGGCAGGATATTCGCGATGTGACGCAGAAGAGCCTGCGCTCGGTGATCGGCATGGTGCCGCAGGATACGGTGCTTTTCAACGACACGCTCGCCTACAACATCCGTTATGGCCGCCCCTCGGCCACCGACGAGGAACTGAGGGCGGCGGCGGATGCCGCGCAGATCAGCGCCTTCATCGGCAAGCTGCCGGAAGGTTACGCCACCATGGTCGGCGAACGCGGTCTGAAGCTTTCCGGCGGGGAAAAACAGCGCGTGGCGATTGCCCGTACCATCCTCAAAGCTCCGCCGATCCTCATTCTCGACGAGGCGACTTCGGCGCTCGATACGCATACGGAACAGGAAATCCAGAGCGCGCTCGACATCGTCTCGAAGAACCGCACGACGCTGGTTATCGCCCACCGCCTTTCCACCGTCATCGGCGCGGATGAGATCATCGTGTTGAAGGAAGGGCAGATCGCCGAACGCGGCACGCACAGCTCGCTGATGGGGCAGAACGGCCTCTACGCTTCGATGTGGAGCCGCCAGCGCGAGGCGATCCGGGCCGAGGAAATGCTGCGCCATGTGCGCGAAACCGACGATCTGGGTGTCATCGACCGCGGGGAACCCGCCCATTGATGGGTATAGCCGGGGTAACAGGGCCGACGGGCGCACCCCACCATTGCCGGGCGGCCCTTTTGGCTGTAACCAGCTAGGCAAAATTTGTCGCATTGCCGTTTGGATCGTGTCGTATCACGACCACATATAGACGCGACAGACGGAAACCGGAGCAAGGAATCTCATGAATCTGTTCGACACCATTCGCAACACCATCGTACCGATCCACAAGGAAGGTTATGTCTTTGTGGCGGCCTTCTTCGTCGCATCGCTGGTGCTCGGCTGGATCGCCGAACCGCTGTTCTGGGTCGGCCTGGTGCTGACGGCCTGGTGCGCCTATTTCTTCCGCGATCCCGAGCGCGTCACGCCGCAGGATGACGACCTCATCATCAGCCCGGCCGATGGCAAGGTTTCCGCCGTGCAGAGCGTCGTTCCGCCGCTGGAGCTGGAACTCGGCAAGGAGCCGCTGGTGCGCATCTCGGTGTTCATGAACGTGTTCAACTGCCATGTGAACCGTTCGCCGGTGCGCGGCCGCATCGTCAATGTCGCCTACCGTCCCGGCCTCTTTCTCAATGCCGAAGTAGACAAGGCTTCCGAAGACAATGAGCGCAACGGCCTCGTCATCGAGACGTCGCACGGCAAGGTCGGCGTGGTGCAGATCGCCGGCATGGTTGCACGCCGCATCGTCTGCTGGGTAAAGCCGAATGAACCAGTCGATGCCGGTGAGCGTTTCGGTCTTATCCGTTTCGGTTCGCGCCTCGATATCTTCCTTCCCGCAGGTTTCGAGCCGCGTGTATCGGTCGGCCAGACGGCGATTGCCGGTGAAACCGTGCTTGCCGAATTCGGCTCCGCCAAGGGTCCGGTCGTCAGCCGCCGTGGCTGACGGAAACAGGAAGGGCATGCGCATGGAAACGCCGATCGCCGAGCCGCAACAGAACGGCAAACCCGAGGGCCGCAGCGACAGCGGCCGTGGACCGCGGCTGAGGGAAATTCCCTTTCGCCTCGTCGTTCCCAATCTCATCACCGTTCTGGCCATCTGTGCGGGCCTGAGCGGCGTGCGTCTTGCCATCGAGGGTCGCTTCGAGCTGGCCGTCGGCATGGTGCTGCTGGCCGCCTTCCTCGACGGCATAGACGGGCGCATCGCCCGCATGATGAAGGCGACGTCCAAATTCGGCGAGCAGATGGATTCGCTGGCCGATATCGTCAATTTCGGTGTCGCCCCTGCGCTGGTGGTCTATGCCTACCTTCTCGACCAGGCGCGCTCCATCGGCTGGATCGCCGCCCTGATTTACGTCATCGCCGCCGGCCTGCGTCTGGCGCGTTTCAACGTCATGATCGAGCGGCCGGTGAAGGCGCCCTGGCAGAATGAGTTCTTCGTAGGCGTTCCCGCCCCGATGGGCGCCATGCTGGTGCTGCTGCCGGTTTATCTCGGTTTCCTCGGCGTCGAGCCGGACAAGCCCTTCGCTTATGTCGCCGCCGCCTATACCGTGCTGATCGGTTATCTCCTCATCAGCCGCCTGCCGGTCTGGTCGGGGAAATCGGGCACCAGCCGCATTCGCCGCGATCTGGTGCTGCCGATGATCCTCGTCGTCGTGCTCTATGTGGCGATGCTGATGAGCTTCACCTGGGAAGTTCTGGTTCTGACGGTTGCCGCCTATCTCATCTTCATTCCCATCAGCGCCCGCCTCTGGCATCGCCGCTACGGCACGCTGACCATCGAGGAAGACGTGCATGACGACGCCAATGGCGGCAACGGCCTCGATCGCGGCATTTAAAACCGCAGGTTTATTTTTTCTCGCACAAGCCGGCGCAGGATGTGACGCAAAATGTCGCAGCCTGAAAAGCCGGCTTCGTTTTTCTTCGCCTCGAATCCGTCAAGATTAGCCGCGAAAGAAGTGGCTCACACGCATCGCAACGGCGATTGGCGTGAATTGTGGAGAGAGAGAAATGACGAACGAGACGAAGGCGCAGCCGCAGGCGAAGCCCGACCTCAACAGCCACTACCGCCCGCTCGGACTGAAGGCCGTTGCGGCCGCAGCCCTGATGCTGAAGCGCAAGCCTGCCGCCAAAACCGCCTGAAAATATTCGATTTTTTTGATTTTTCGAATTTTGCAGACTGTCCGGAAAACGGAACGTTCCCGAAGGAAAATCGACAATCACGCGGCGCCTTTTCCGGGCGCCGTTTTTGTTTCAAACACTGCCGCTAAACTGCAGAGCGTCAGTCTTTCATAAAATCGGCAGCATTCTGTAACGAAGCTGCAACGAAAGTGTAGTAAAAAGCTCGCCTTCCACAAGAAGGCTATACGAACACCGACGTATAGATTAGTGAATACAAAAGAACTTTTCTATTCCGCATTTTTTTCCACAACAATGCATAAGCCGGCTTTCGAATCCGCAGACACGCGGATGACGAATATTCGGCGTTGAGGGAAGATTGTGAAGACAGGCCAGGGGGGCTTGGGACGGCCATGCAGGATAAAATCCTTCTGATTGAAGATTCCGTTGCTCTTTCCATGCTGCTGAAGACGCGGCTTTCGGAAGAAACGGAAGCCGAGGTCGTCCATTGCGACAGCATGGCCGCGGCCGATACCCTCATGCAGGCCCATAATTTCACGCTGGCGCTGACAGGCCTTAACCTGCCCGATGCGCCGAAGGGCGAGATTCTCGCACTTCTATCCGAGCGCAAGGTGCCGGCCATCGTTTTCACCGCCACGGTGGATGAGGAGGCGCGCAAGCGCTACGCCGAAAAGAAGATCATTGATTACATCGTCAAGGACGGCCATCGCACAGTGGATGCAGTGGTCAGAACGGTCCAGCGGATTTTGAGCAACAAGCTCTTCTCCGTTCTGGTCGTCGATGATGTGCGCACAGCCCGTTCCGGTCTCGTGGAAATTCTGGAGCGGCAAAATTTCAGGGTCAGCGAGGCCCATTCCGGCAAGCAGGCGCTGGAAATACTGTCGCAGGATCCGACGATCCAGCTTGTCATCACCGACTACCATATGCCCGATATGGACGGCTATGAGCTGACGCGCCGCATCCGTGACAGCCGGTCCTCCGAAGATTTGCGGGTGATCGGCATATCGTCCTCCACAGACCGGTTGCTTTCGGCAAGCTTCCTGAAGGCTGGCGCCTCGGATTTCGTCTACCGCCCCTTCGTGCCGGAAGAATTGCAGTGCCGTATCGATAACAATATCGAGACGTTGAAGCAGCTCAAACGCCTGCGCGAACTGGCCGAACGCGACCATCTTACCGGCCTGCCGAACCGCCGCTCCTTCTTCGAGCGCACACGCGCGCTGATGGATGTCATCAATGGCAATGACGAGAGCGGCGCCGTCGCCATTCTCGACATCGACCATTTCAAGAAGATCAACGACACGCTGGGCCACGATGCCGGCGACAGGGCGCTGAAAAAACTGGCCGAACTGCTGCATGACATGTGCGGCGAGCAACGCCACATTCCCGCCCGCCTTGGCGGCGAGGAGTTTGCCGTGTTTCTGCGCGGGCTGGATGCGCGCGCCGCCTATCAGTTCTGCGAGGAGCTGCGCGGACAGGTGGAAAAGAACGGCCGGCAGCTGAGCGGCAGCAGCCTCGCCCTGACGATTTCGCTCGGCGTCGTGGAAATCGAAAAGGGCGAACCCTTCGACAACCAGCTGAATGCCGCGGACCAGTTGCTCTATCTCGCCAAGGCGAATGGCCGTAACCGCGTTTATTCCGACATCATGATCCAGGAAGGCCTGCAGAAGATCGGGCGGAACGGCTGAGTTTTCTGAACAAGATAGTCTTGCGTGGGATCGAGCGCGTGCCGCTTGTTTCTTCTCCCCGCCGGGGAGAAGGTCGCGGCAGCGGGATGAGGGGGCAAGCTCTCCGCATGTCTGTTCCGTAGCCCCCTCATCTGACCCTTCGGGCCATCTTCTCCCCGGCGGGGAGAAGAAATATGCGGCGACTTCCAGCTCAAACGATTATGCGCAAATGTGAAGAACATTCTTCAAAACAGCGACATCTGCCCTTCGTCCTTCGCCGGCTTGATCTTCGCCAGCGGCGCGCTTTCCGGCACCGGCTCGATGAGATCCGCGCCGACATTGGCGACCTTGTTGACCTTGTCCGATACCGGGATCATCTCGAAAAAATCATCCTGAACCGGCCGCATCAGATCGGCGACCTCGCGCGGCTCCTGGGTCTTGCAATCCAGCCAGCGGCTGAAATCCTCGGGCGCGATGACAACAGGCATGCGGTCGTGAATACGGCCGATCGCGGCATTGGCGGCGGTGGTGAGGATCGCGCCGGTATCGACCTCCGAGCCATCGGCGGAAGACCAGGTTTCCATGAGACCGGCGAAGGCGACGATGCCGCCGCTTTTCGGGCGGATGAAATAAGGCTGCGGTTTG
Organism: Agrobacterium sp. 22-221-1; assembly: GCF_053522445.1. Taxonomy (NCBI): domain Bacteria; kingdom Pseudomonadati; phylum Pseudomonadota; class Alphaproteobacteria; order Hyphomicrobiales; family Rhizobiaceae; genus Agrobacterium; species Agrobacterium sp. 22-221-1. The sequence goes on along the minus strand of NZ_JBNWCL010000001.1, from coordinate 22,093 downwards.
CCGCCCTCCTCCTTCGGCGGGCGTCGCCATTCGTAAAAGCCGGTGGCGGGAACGAGGACGCGGCGATGGCGCATGGCGGCGCGGAAGGAGGCCTTGCCGATGGCGGTTTCCGACCGCGCATTGATGAGCAGCGGAAAATCCTTCGGATCCTTCACCCAGCCCGGCAGAAAACCCCAGCGGACCAGCACGGCCCGGCGATTGGGCAGGTTGCTGCCGCGCTCCTGTCGTTCGCCCTCCATCACGACCAGAATGGGCTGCGTCGGCGCGATGTTGAAACGGGCGGGAAAATCCTCAAGGCCGATCAGATCGAGATAATCGGCGATCTCTTCCGGCGTCGCCTTCAGCACGAAACGTCCGCACATGGCCTTCTCCTTGAGCATTGTTCACCGGAAATGTTCTAGGCCCTTGGCCCGAACAGGATGATGGCGGTACCGGCAAGGCAGACGGCGCCGCCGGCAATATCCCACCGGTCCGGCGCATGGCCTTCCACGCCCCAGAGCCAGAAGAGCGAAGCGGCAATGTAAATCCCGCCATAGGCGGCATAGGCCCTGCCCGCCGCCTCTGTCGGAACCAGCGTCAGAAGCCACGCGAAAGCGGCCAGCGCCACCATGCCGGGCAGCAATATCCACCCGGTCTTGCCGAGTTTCAGCCAGGCCCAGAAGGAAAAGCAGCCGGCAATTTCGGCAAGAGCCGCCAGGACATAGATAAGATAGACCTTCATTCCACCGTCTTTAACATGCACAATCGCGCCCGTTCCGGACTATAAGCATCGGCACGGAAACCGGAATCGATTTTTCCGAGCCACGTACCACTATAGACAGGCCGGCAACGGCCGAAACAAGCGAAACCATTCATGACCCTCCGTATCAAGCCCCGCCCCGCCTCCTCCGCCATTGTCAGGAACGGCGACCGGCTGCTTCTCGTGCGCCGCATCAACCCGCCTTCCAAGGACATGTTCGCCTTTCCGGGTGGTCGCGGCGAAGACGGCGAAACGCCGGCCGAGACGGCGCTGCGTGAATTGCACGAGGAAACCGGCATCGTGGCGCGCCGGCCGCAGCTTTTCGCGACATACGATCTTCCCTCCCGCGACGCCGAAGGGGTGTTGACGAGCCACTATTTCCTGTCGGTCTTCACCGTGGAAACCGATGCCGATCCGCTCGTGACTGTCGGTGACGATGCGGCGGATGCGGGCTGGTACACATTGGCGGAAATCCGCCTTCTGCCGGCGCCCGAAAGCGTCGTCGAATGCGCCGAACGCCTGCTTGCATGATTGCCAGCCAGCCAGAATCGCTATTATCTAGGGCTGATCCGCCCGCCGGATGGTCACGAGCCAACAGTTCACGAGTATGTGTGGGGCAGAATAGAATTTTGATACGGCCAACCATCTTCCTGTCTCTTTTTCTGACAATGCTTGCCACCGCCGGGCAGCAGGGCATCGCTTATGCGCAGCCTTCAAAACCCGGTTCCGAGGTGCGTCCGGCGGAAGCCGCGCCGCCCAAGCCCGCCCCTTATGACGACAAGCTCGCACGGCTGTCGGAGATACTGGGCGCGGTGCAATATCTCAGAACCCTGTGCCCTTCTTCCGGACCGGAGGACTGGCGCAGATCGATGAGCGATCTTCTGGCTGCGGACACGGCCAACGAACCTGAACGACGTCAGCGCATGACGGCTGCATTCAACCGTGGATACCGCTCCTTTGCGGCCATCCACACCAGTTGCACACGCGCCGCCATCATGGCAGAAGAGAACTACCGTAACGAAGGGGCAACACTCGCGCAGGAAATCGCGTCCCGGTTCGGAAATTAGAGGATTATTAACCTCTTTTCGCCGCAGGCCGTGCCGTTTTGATAAAAGGCTGCTAGTGTTGTTAACAGGGTGGTAAGGACTTGCCCGCCCTGTCGAGGATGAAAGATGCAGACAAGCCGTAACGAAATCGACGATATGATCGTGCATGAAAAGATGCAGGTCGCTCTGGAACACCAGAACGAGGCATGGGCTGACGGCATGGCCGACGGCATCGAGCCGGAGATCATCGCCGATGCCGCCATCGCTCTGGCCATGCGCGAAACCATCCGTATCCATGGCGAGGCCGGCGCTGAAGCAATGCTGGAATCGCTGCGCCAGCGCATGCTTCAGGGCGAATTTTCGCCGCAGCGGGTAATACAGTAAAGCCGGGGTCTATCATGTCTTGCCTGAGCAAGGGGCTTTTGCGCTCTTCCGCCCTGCTGTCCATCCTGCTTGCCCTGACCGCCGGGCCGATTGGCATGCCAGGCCGCGCCTTTGCCCTTTCCGAGCTGAAGCCGGCGCAGAACACCGAAAGCGAGCCGAAGGCTGAGAATGGCGGTGAGCCGCAGCAGGCCCAGCCTGCCGAGCCGGACGAGATCGAAGGCGATTCGGAAGGCATTCCCCTGCCCGACCCGCTGGTGGACCGTTCCGCCAATCAGGCGAACCAGCAATCCTCCAAGCCCGACAACACGCCGGAAATGTCCGTGGTGATCGAGCACGATATTTCCAAGGCGCCGGAACCCGTGCGCAAGCTGCGCCAGCAGATCATCGATGCCGCCGCCTCCGGCGATATCGAAAAGCTGCGGCCCTTCATCGCCGCCGGCCAGAAAGAATTCCGCATCGACGGCAATGACGGCGAAGACCCGATTGCGGCGCTGAAAAGCTATTCCGGCGATCCTGACGGGCTGGAAGTGCTGGCGATCATCATCGACCTGCTATCGACCGGTTATGCCCATATCGATGCCGGCACGCCTGACGAAGCCTATGTTTTCCCTTATTTCGCCGGAAAGCCGCTGAATACGCTGACTGCGCCGGAAAAGGTGGAGCTTCTGCGCATCATCACGGCGGGCGATCTGGCCGACATGCAGGAATATGGCAATTACAGCTTCTACCGGGTCGGCATTTCGCCCGATGGCAAGTGGAAGTTCTTCACCGCCGGCGATTGATCGCATCGCGGTGCTTGCCGTTCTCTGGCAAAAATCCTAACTGTGCGGAATGAGCATTCCGGCAAAGCGCATCTGCTTTTTGCCGGAGATCACAGAGTCTCGACGAACCGAACGGTGACGCCATGCCTTCCGCCCTTCTTGCCGACCGCCGCCTGATCCGGGTTTCCGGCACCGGCGCCGAGGAATTTCTGAACAACCTCATCACCGCAGATGTTGAAAACCTGCCGGAAGGCGAAGCACGGGCCGCAGCCCTTCTGACGCCGCAGGGCAAGATCCTGTTCGATTTCCTGATCTGGCGCGATGGTGGCGATTATCTGATCGAAACGGGCGCCGCCGAACAGGACGCGCTGCTGCGCCGCCTGACCATGTACAAGCTGCGCGCACCGGTCGATCTCAAAGCCGAGACGGTCGAAGGCGTGAGCGTTTTCTGGAACGGGACTGCGCCGACGGCAGGCATCAAAGACGGCCGTTTCGCCAAGGCCGGCATCGATCTTTACCGTATACCGGGCGCATCCGCATCCGGCGACAGCGCGGGCTATGATGCGCTCCGTATCGAGCATGGCATTGCCGAATCCGGTCGGGATTATGCGCTGCAGGATGCTTTTCCCCATGACGTGCTGATGGATGTGAATGACGGTGTTTCCTTTAAGAAGGGCTGCTTTGTCGGTCAGGAAGTCGTCTCGCGCATGAAACATCGCGGCACGGCAAGACGCCGCGTCGTCACCGTTTCGGCCGAAGGCGCGCTTCCCGCCAGTGGGACGGAGATTACCGCCGATGGAAAACCGGTCGGCACGCTCGGAACCGTTTGCGGCAACAGGGCGCTTGCCATCGTTCGGATCGACCGCATTGCCGATGCGCTCGCATCCGGCACGCCGCTTCTGGCGGAGACTGTTCCCGTGACCGTGGCCCTGCCCGCCTGGAGCGGCCTTTCCTTCCCGGCGGCCGATCCGGCAGCGCGGGCGGAGGACTGAGAGTGGCTCCTGCAAAAAGCCCGCGCGCCTGGCAGCGCATGCTGTCCGGCAGGCGGCTCGATCTGCTCGATCCTTCGCCGCTCGATGTGGAAATCGCCGATATCGCCCATGGCCTTGCCCGCGTCGCCCGCTGGAACGGCCAGACGCGCGGCGACCACGCCTTTTCCGTCGCCCAGCATTGCCTCATCGTCGAAACCATCTTCTGTCGCATGTGCACAAGCGCGACGCCTGATGACATGCAGATGGCGCTTCTGCACGATGCGCCGGAATATGTCATCGGCGACATGATCTCGCCGTTCAAATCCGTGGTCGGCGGCGGTTACAAGACCGTGGAAAAACGGCTGGAAGCCGCCGTGCATCTGCGTTTCGGCCTGCCGCCGCATGCATCGCGCGAATTGAAGGACCGCATCAAGAAGGCCGATACGGTCGCCGCCTTTTTCGAGGCGACGGAGCTTGCCGGTTTTTCCACCGCCGAGGCGCAGAAGTTCTTCGGCCTGCCGCGCGGCATTACCCGCGACATGTTCGACATGACGCCCCTGCCCTCAACCGAAGCGCAAAAGCTGTTCATCGAACGTTTCGAGGCGATCGAGGCGATGCGTGCCGTCAAAACGGGGAGTGCGACATGACGGCCATTGTCGTATCGCCACTGTCGCGGATCGCGGAGATGGCCGTCAAACACAAGGCCCGCGAAATGGTGACGCTGATCGCCAAAGAGCAGTCCTTTCACCGCCCCGCCGTCATTGCCGCAGACCGGCATCTGACGCTTGCCATGAACGACATCGCATTCAAGGGCACCGCCGATCTCATCGCGCCTGACGATGCACATGTGCTGAAACTGCTCGATTTTGCCCGCGAATGGGACCAGTCCGCGCCGCTGCTCATCCATTGCTGGATGGGCGTTTCCCGCTCACCCGCCGCCGCCGTCATCGCCGCGCTCAGCCTTTATCCGGATCAGGATGAGATGGAACTTGCGCTGCGCCTGCGCGCCGTCTCGCCCTATGCCACGCCCAATGCCCGCATCATCGCCATCGGCGACCGTCTGCTCGGGCGCGAGGGCAGGCTGGTGGCGGCGATCAAAAAAATCGGCAGGGGCGCGGATACGGATGGTAACGTGCCTTTCGTGCTGCCGCTTGGCAACTGAGGCCGTTTTGGCGGAACCCTCAAGGCGTCCAGTCGTTACCAACCCTGAAGAGCAATGAAAATCACAGGATAATTCATGGAACAACAGGCAACGGATATCATCGTCGCATCGCAGGCGGCGTTGCAGCAGGCAAGCGCGCTTGCGGTGCAATATTCCTTCTCGGTCGTCGGTGCGCTTCTGCTGCTGATCATCGGCTGGCTGGCCGCCACCTTCCTGCAACGCTGGGCATTTCAGGGCCTGTCGCGCATTCGCGGTTTCGATGCGACACTCGCCGGCTTCTTCGCCGGCGCCATCCGCTATGTGGTTCTCATTCTGGTGCTGGTCATGGTGCTTGGCCAGTTCGGGGTGCAGACCGCCTCCATCCTCGCCGCCCTTGGCGCCGCCGGTCTGGCCATCGGCCTTGCGTTGCAGGGCACGCTGCAAAATATTGCCGCCGGCATCATGCTTCTGGTGCTGCGCCCCTTCCGCGTCGGCGAATATATCGAGACCAGCACGGTCAACGGCACGGTGATCGAGATCGGGCTGTTTGCGACCGAGCTGAAGACCAGCGACGGACTTTACCGTCTCGCGCCCAACTCCACGCTCTGGAACGTGCCGATCACCAATTACAGCCGCTTTCCCTCGCGCCGTCACGAACTCAGCCTGACGGTCAAGAATGACGAGGATCTGGCGGCCGCACAGGATATGCTGATGAAAGTCGTGCGTTCGGAGAGCCGGGTTTTGCTGGACCCCGCCCCCGTCACCTTCGTCGATTCGGTCAGCGCCGACAGCGCCACCGTCAAATTGCGCTACTGGGTGCGCAGCGACACTTATTTCGCGACGACCCGCGACGTGACGAAAGCCATGAAACTCGCCTTCGACGAGCGCAAGGCGGAATTGAGCGCCCAGCCGGCCTGAGACCGCACGTCTCCCCTTTTTTCAAGCGCGGTGGCTGCAACAGCCATCGCGCTTTTTCGTTGCGCCACGTTGGAGCGCACACTTGCATCCCGCGAACGCGGCCTCTATAGGTCGATACGTAATGTTATTACGTAACTATCTTTATCGATATGAGAGGGCCGAAACAATGCAGAAGATACTCACCCGCGTCACCGGCGCCGTCGCACTTGGTTCCCTGCTGTTGGCGGCGACCGCGGCAATGGCTGCCGGTGGCGACAAATCCGCAGCCCACAGCCACGACCATGGGCACGATCACGGCCACCAGATGACCGAGGCTGAAAAGCAGATCTACAAGGGTTATTTCGAGGATGCGCAGGTGAAGACGCGCACGCTTTCCGACTGGGAAGGCGACTGGCAGTCGGTCTATCCCTACCTGCTGAACGGCTCGCTCGATTCCATCATGGCCGAAAAGGCAGCGCATGGCGACAAGACGGCGGCGGAGTACCGTGCCTATTACGAAATCGGTTACAAGACCGATGTGAACCGCATCGTCATCAAGAGCGACAGCGTGGCGTTTTATAAGGACGGCAAACCCGCTGAAGGCACCTATGTCAGCGATGGCCATGAAATCCTGACCTACAAGAAGGGCAATCGCGGTGTCCGCTACATCTTCAAGAAAACCGGCGGCGACGAGGCCGCGCCGCAATTCATCCAGTTCAGCGACCACTCCATCGCCCCGGTCAAAGCGGGCCACTACCATCTCTACTGGGGCAACGACCGCAAGGCATTGCTGGACGAAGTGACCAATTGGCCGACCTACTACCCGTTCCTGATGGATGGCGGCGATATTGTGGAAGAAATGGCGGCGCATTGAGAGCGCCCGGATGCGAGAAAGACGCCCTGCCATTGCGCAGGGCGATCGCATTCAGCCAGAGGCCACGCCTGCCCACCTCGGCAAGAAACACCACTGCAAGAGCCGGATGCGAGGCTCTTGCAGGCTCTGGAGCGGTCTCAGCCAACCCTTTCCCAATGCAACATCAGGCCGTAATGGACTGAGTTGCCGCTTCATCCGTATTAAAAGCCATATACGCCTTGGCGATCTCTTCCAGACGCGACAGAAGGTCTTCGATAGCTGTTGCACTCTCTGTCGATTGATCATCCTCGCCAGTCCGACCAGCCGAAATATCCGGCGGCGGCGGACCTTTGGGCGGCGTCATGGCAGACAATTCGTCACTGCTGACAACACCATCGCCATCAGTATCGAGCTGCGTGAACAGGTTCGTCGCCATGTCCTCGCTGACATCCTCTGGGCGTCCAGCAAGGAACTCGCTTACGGAGAGGGAGCCGTCGCCGTCCGTATCCAGGTCGGCAAGCATATCCGCGCTGTCTCGAGCATCAGGCCCACCGGCGGAACCCGGCCGCGGACCCTTGGGCGGCGCCATTGCGGAAAACTCCTCGCTGCTGACAACACCATCGCCATCGGTATCGAGCTGCGTAAACAGGTTCGTCGCCATATCCTCGCTGACATCCTCAGGGCGTCCGGCAAGAAACTCGCTCGCGGACAGGGAACCGTCGCCATCCGTATCCAGCTCAGCAAGCCGATCCGCGCTGCCCGGCGAATTTCCGCCGGATGAATCCGACGATCCGGATGATTGGCCACTCGAAAGATTCATGATCATGTTCACGAGCATCGTGAGCAGCTGGTTCGTCGCCGCACCGCCTGCAGCGCCGCTGTCCTCCTGATCTGACCCCAGCGAGGAAATGCCGTTTCCCGACTTGGCGGACGCCTGGATTTCGTCGGCACTCACGATGCCGTCACCATTCCTGTCAAGGCTGCTATAATTCTTCGCGCTATATTGGTAAGCGCCAAGCGATGAAACGCTGGTCATACAGGTCTCCCGTCAACGGATTTTTCAAAGCTGATTAGTTCAAGGGGGGGACATGTCCGCGTCACGCGATAAAGGCGAACCACTACACAATATCGTGATTTGCTTTATCAGGCAAAAATATTTTCGAGCCGTAAAAAGTTATATTATACAATGAAATAACAATGACCACGCCATTCGCGCAGCGTCGGAATCACCGCTCACTGAGGCTGTAATTAACCGAATCGCTGGCAAAGAGTGGCCGCATCCAGGCGGCCTCCATTACTGCCCCATGGTGGAGCGATGCGCCCAGCCGGTCATGCGCTTTTCAAGCCAGGCCATGATCGCATACATGACGATGCCTTCCACCGCGAGCATCAGCAGGCCGGCAAAGACGAGCGGCACATTGAACTGGCTCTGCGCCGAACTCATCATGTTGCCGAGGCCGTAATTGGAGGCGACGGTTTCCGACACGACCGAGCCGACAAAGGCGAGCGTGATGGCTATTTTCAGCGAACCGAAGAAATAGGGCATGGAGCGCGGAATGCCGACCTTCAGCATGATGTCCATCTTCTTTGCGCCAAGCGCCCGCAGCACATCTTCCGTTTCCGGCTCTATGGTGGCAAGCCCGGTCGCGACGTTGACGACGATGGGGAAGAAAGAGATCAGGAAGGCGGTTAACACGGCGGGAACCGTGCCGATGCCGAACCAGATGACGAGGATCGGCACCAGCGCCACTTTCGGGATGGCGTTGAAGCCGATCATCAGCGGATAAAGCCCGGCATAGATGGTTTTGGACCAGCCGATGAACAGGCCGATAGCGAGGCCGGCGGCCACCGCAATGGCGAAACCCAGCGTCGTGGTATAAAGCGTCTGCAGCGAATTCTTCCAGATCGGCGACCAATATTGCACGATGGCCTGCCCGACCCTTACCGGTGACGGCAGAATGGTGGGCGGCATTTTCAGCGCGTAGACCAACAGTTCCCACAACACGAAAAGCGCCAGCGTATAAAGCCAGGGGGCGGCTTTCACCCAGTTGACGCGGGCAATCAGCGGCTTGCGCGGCTCGGCCGCAACGGTGCTTTCCATGATCGCGCTCATGCCGCCACCCTCGCCTGCGCGATCTCGCCATGCAGTTCCTGCACCATATCGTTGAAACCCTTGTCATACATGATATCGAGCTGGCGCGGGCGGGCAAACGGCACGCGGTGTTCCGCCAGCACCCGGCCCGGCCTTGCGCTCATCACGAAAATCTTGTCGGCCAGAAATGTCGCCTCGCGCAGATCATGGGTCACGAGGATGATGGTGACGCGCTGCGCGGCGTGCAGGTCGCGGATGACGCACCACAATTCCTCGCGGGTGAAGGCATCGAGCGCGCCGAAAGGCTCGTCCAGCATCAGCAGTTCCGGCTCGTGGATCAGGGCCCGGCAAAGATTGGCGCGCTGCTGCATGCCGCCGGAAAGCTGCCACGGATACTTCGAACCAAAACCCTTCAGGCCGACGATTTCCAGAAGGCGCTCGGCTTTCGCGACATATTCCGCCTTGTGGGCGCGCAGGCGTCGGCGATGTTTCTCGACGATCTCCAGCGGCAGCAGGATGTTCTCAAGCGTGGTGCGCCAGGGCAGCATCGTCGGGTTCTGAAACGCCATGCCGACAATGGAAACCGGCTCCGTGACCTGCCGCCCGGCAACGATGACATTGCCCTTCTGCGGAATATGCAGTCCCGTCACCAGTTTCATCAGGGTCGACTTGCCGCAGCCGGAGGGGCCGACCACGGCCGCGAATTCGCCCTTGTCGACCGTGAGATTCAAACCGGATACGGCCAGCGTGCCGGCGGAGCCGCCATAGCGCATGTCCACACTGTCTATTTCCACGAGATGTGACATTGCTGTTCCCTATTTTGGCGCGCGCCCGCGGCCCCATCATCCTCGCCTCAATTTCGAGGCAATCGCTTACGCCCGGCGTCGCTGCTTGTTTCTTCTCCCCGCCGGGGAGAAGGTGGCCCGAAGGGTCGGATGAGGGGGCAACGTCAGCGATAGACCGCACCCTTGCCCCCTCATCCCGCTGCCGCGACCTTCTCCCCGGCGGGGAGAAGAAATTTGCGGCGCCCGCTCGCTCTATCCGCAACGGCTATCCCAATCAGGGAAGCATGCGTTCTTCCTTGACCGGCAGATAGGTCGCGTCGAAGACCTGCTCCGCCTTGACGTTGCCCTTCAGGCCGAGGGAAACTTTCAGCGTCTCGATGGAGGCGGAAAGCCGGGCCGGATCGACGCCGCCCATGCCGTTTTCCACCACATAGGGCGTCTTGATATTCATGCTGTTGGCCATGTTGAGGCGTTCAAGCTCGATGGCGCTGTCGAGCGTCTCGTTACGCTTGAGCACGGCCGCCACGCCCTCTTCGGGGTTCTTGACGGAATCGGCGAAGCCCTTGGCCAGCGCTTTCAGGAAGCCCTTCACGGCATCCGGGTTTTTCTCTGCGAAATCAGTGTTTACCAGCACCGCATTGCCATAGAGATTCAAGCCGTGCTCGGCCATCAGGATGGTCGAGATATCGTCATCGGCGATGCCCTGCTTCTTGAGGTTGAGGATCACCGAAAAGGCAAAGCCGAAAACGGCGTTGACATCGCCCTTGGCGAGCATCGGTTCACGCACCGGAAAACCGATCGATTCGATCTTGATCTTGCTGTCATCGAGACCTGCGACCTGCTTGAAGGCGGGCCATTGCGCAAAGGCGCCATCCGGCGGCGGCGCACCGAGCTTCTTGCCTTCCAGCGACTTCGGATCGCCGGTGACACCGAGCGACTTGCGGCCCACCACGGCAAAAGTCGGGCGCTCATAGACCATATAAACGGCCTTGATCTTCTGGCTCGGATCTTCGTCGAGGAACTTCATCACCGAGTTGATATCGCCGAAACCCATCTGGTAGGCGCCGGTCGCCACGCGCGGAATGGCTTCCACCGAGCCGTTGCCGCTGTCGATGGTGACATCGAGGCCTTCAGCCCTGAAGTAACCCTTGTCGAGCGCCAGCAGGAAACCGGCGGCGGGGCCTTCGAACTTCCAGTCGAGCGTGAATTTCACCGGCGTTTCGGCCCGCGCCTCGACGACCGGCAGCGAAAAACCAGCGGTTACACCGATGGCGGTAATGGCCAGAGCCCTGGTCAACAACCTGCGCGTTAAAATCATCTATTCCCCCTGATGGTTTTGTTGGATTGGTTGCATAAGACCCAATTCCAGCCCTCAAGGCAAGATAAAATTGCATACAAAATAGCCGTTATTTTGTATGCTTATTTTATATGCACAAACGCGCACAAGGCAGGCAAAAAGCCGGCATTTTGCCCATCGCGCATGCAACGAAGCGAAAGCGGGATCGTTCACGCAGAGAACACAGCGTTCTCATTTGCCGGGGTTGCGGATCAGGGGCAGCGTGCGACAAATAGGGCCACGAACAGCAGGCGAAACAGCGGGACGGCAAGATGAATTCTGCACTGGGCATACACCACATCACCATGATTACCCAGAAGGTGCAGGCGAATGTGGATTTTTACGCCGGCTTTCTGGGCCTGAGGCTGGCCAAGCGCACGGCCGGTTTCGAAGACGCCATGCAGCTGCACCTGCTTTATGGCGACGATATCGCCTCGCCCGGCTCGCTTCTCACCTTTCTCGTCTGGGAAGATGGCGGCCAGGGCCGTGTCGGCTATGGCCAGACGCTGGAGATTTCCGTGGCCATCGATCCCGCCGCTATCGGCTTCTGGCTGACGCGGGCGCTGAAATTCGGCATCCGGGCGGAAGGCCCCTCCGATGAGTTCGGCGCTCCGGTCATCCGGCTGAAAGATCCTGACGGCCTGATCGTCAAGCTGGTCGGCACCCACGCCTTTGCCGACGCCACACCGCATGTGACGGACGATATTTCCGCCGAGGACGCCATTCGCCGCATCTATGGCGCGACGGTGCTGAGCGAAGTGCCGGAAGAAACCGTGGCGTTTCTGGAGAAACATTTCGGTTACCGGCAGGAAAGCCAGGCAGGCGCAATCCGCCGGCTCGTTTCCGAAAGCGGCGACATTATCGATGTGCGCGACGCCACCGGCTTCTGGTCGAGCGCGCCGGGCACCGGCACCGTCGATCATATCGCCTTCCGGGCGAAGGACATGGATGAGCTGAACGCGGTTCATACCGGGCTGAAATCGCTGAATTCCAGCACCACCAACGCCCATGACCGCAAATATTTCCACTCGCTCTACGTCCGCGAACCGGGCGGCGTGCTGATCGAAATGGCAACCGACGGGCCGGGCATGACAGTGGACGAACCGTTGGAATCGCTTGGGGAAAAACTGTTCATCCCGCCGCTCTTCATGAAGGACGAGGCGGATGTGCGTGTCGCCCTGCCGCAATTTGCGATGCCGGGCGAAGAGCGCATCGTCTATCGCGACCTGCCCTTCGTGCACCGTTTCTATACGCCCGAGGAGCCGGATGGCAGCACCATCATCCTGCTGCACGGTTCCGGCGGCAGCGAAACCAGCCTGATGCCGCTGGCGCACCGGGCAGCACCGCGCGCAACGCTTCTCGGCGTGCGCGGCCGCAGCACGGAGGAAGACATCGCCCGCTGGTTCCGCCGCAATCCCGATTTCAGCTTCGACCAGAAGGATATCGTCGCAGAAGCAGAAGCCTTCGCCGCCTTCGTGGAGGGGGCGATACGGTCCTATGGTCTCGACCGTTCGAAACTGCGGTTTATCGGCCATTCCAATGGCGCAAATTTCTACGCGGCCTTTGCAGCACTTTATCCCGAACTTGCCGGAGACGCGCTGCTCTATCGCCCGATGCCGGTTCTGGAAACATGGCCGCAGTCCGATCTTTCCGGCCGCAATTTCCTGCTTGTGGCGGGAGAACGGGACAAATATCTCGACAAGGCGCACGAATTGCGGGGCCGGCTGGCGGCGAGCGGAGCAAGAGCCGAAATGGAAACGGTCGAAGACGGGCATGAGCTCGGGCTTGCCGATATCGAAGCGGCGCGGCGCTGGCTGGCGGATGTTTCCTGATTTGAATGCGCAGTGGGCACGCGGGGGCCTCCCGTTTCTTCTCCCCGCCGGGGAGAAGGTGGCCCGAAGGGTCGGATGAGGGGGCAAGCTCTCCGTATATCTCTACCCTTGCCCCCTCATCCCGCTGCCGCGGACTTCTCCCCGGCGGGGAGAAGAAACAAGCGGCTTACTCCCTCGCCAGCCGCATCCGTCATCAACCGGGCCTTGCATAAATTCACCAAAAGGGCTTTAAAAACAGCTTCGTAATTGGAGAGTCCGTTTGGAAATCCCGCTGTTTATCCTCGCCCTCGTTGCGGCCTTCATCTACACGCTGGTCGCGAGCATCCGCAATTCAAGTCGAATCAAGTCGCTGGAACGGGAAGTTCTCAGTCTCAAGCGGCTGATGGCTGCGGGCGTGACGTCGCCTGTGGCGGCGCAGGCGGAGAGCGCGGAATCCACGGCAAAACCGGATTTCGAGGCGGAAGGGGAAAGCAGGACGCCTGCGGAAGACGCAGCCTCCCAGGCTGAATACGCCTCCGAGCCGCAGGAAGCCGCGGCCATGGCGCAGGCGGAAGACGCCGTCCGCGAGGAAGCACCTTCCGCTCCTGCGAGCGATACGGCATCAGCACCGGCAACGAAGGAAAGCTTCGAAAGCCTGCTCGGCGCGCGCTGGGCCGTCTGGGCAGGCGGGCTGGCGCTGGCGCTCGGCGGTATTTTCCTCGTCAAATATTCGATCGAGTCGGGGCTGCTCAGCCCGGCGGTCAGGCTGTCGCTCGCCGCCATTTTCGGCTTCGTCCTCGGACTTGCCGGCGAGGCAGTCCGCCGCAAGGCGGTGCCGGGCATCGCCGCCACCTATTCCAACGCCATGATACCGGGCGTGCTGACGGCGGCCGGCGCCTTGACGCTGTTCGGCGTCGTCTACGCCGCCTATGGCATTTACGGCTATATCGGCCCCGGCGCGGCTTTTGGTCTGCTTGGGCTCGTCGCCTTCGCCACCATCGGGCTTTCGCTGCTGCACGGGCAGGCGCTGGCCGGCCTCGGCCTTCTCGGCTCGATGTTGACGCCGGCGCTGATTTCCACCGAAACGCCGAATATCTGGGCGCTCTTCGTGTTCCTCACCATCTCCTGGCTGGCAACAGCGGCCGCGGCGCGCAGGCAGGGCTGGACCGTGGTTCCCTCTCTCGCCAATGCCGGCCTCGGCCTTTGGGCGCTCGGCTATATCGGCTTTTCCGAAACGATCAGCGCCGAACCGCCAACGCTTGCCCTGCTCGTCATGCTGGCGGGAACCATATTCCTCTGGCCCGGAAAGACATTCGACACGCCGCCTGCCGAGGCCGGCGAAACCGCCGCTCCCGAGCGGCGCGCCATCCGCGCCCTGCGGCTTCTGCTGCGCCCGTCGCTCGCCCTCAATCTCACCGTCTCGATGGCCGTGATCCTGCCGGCCATCGGTTTCCTGTTTGCCGATGGCGGTATCGACACCCATCCGGCGCTCATCGTTTCAGCGCTCATCGCCGCCCTTACGGCCCTTGGTGCCGCCCGCCACTATGCGGTCTGGCCCGCCATTATAGCAGCGCTCGGTGCGCAGGCTGCCGTGTCGCTGATGTCGCGGCAGGGCATCGACTTCATCGGCCTCATCAACGATACGTCCGTGTCCCTTCCGCCCGTATCGGTCGGCTACACGGCGGAAATCGCCATGGCGCTCGGCCTCGGGGCCGTCTTCGTGCTCTGCGCCTTCTCTTTCCTGAAACGCAAAGGCGCTGACGATGCGGATTTCGGCCAGCTCTGGGCCGGTATCGCAGCACTTTTCCCCGTCTGGCTCGCCACCGCAAGCTTTGTCGAATACGGCAATCTCGGCCGCGACTGGCTGCACGCCGCCTATGGCCTTGGCCTCGGGCTGGTGTTGCTTGCAGGCGCCGAGTGGCTGCACCGGCAGAACGACGAGGCCTATCGCACGCCGCTGAACATCCTCGTGCTCGGCTCCTTCGCCGCCTTCGCGCTTTGCCTGCACACGCTGACGCAGGGGCTTGCGACGACCGTGCTGCTCTCCGTCATCGGTTTCGTTTATGTGCTCGCGACACGTTACCGCAACTGGGATGTGCTGCCATGGGTGATGGCGGTGGCAAGCGTTGCCGTTCTCGGCCGCATCGCCTGGGAACCCACCATTGTCGGGCCGCAAAATCTTGGGCTCACGCCGGTCTTCAACGCGCTTCTGCCGGGTTACGGCATTCCCGCACTGCTGGCCGTCGCCTCGGCATGGCTGCTGCGCGACTGGCCGGGGGTCAGGGCGAAGAACTTCCTGCAGGCGATTGCCAGCGTCATGGGCCTTCTCGCCGTCGCCATCCTCATCCGCCACGCGATGAATGGCGGCACGCTGGATGACAGCGTGCCGACGCTTGGCGAACAGTCGATCTACACGCTGCTGACCATCGGCTTCTCGGGCGTGTTGATGACGCTCGATCTCAAGAGCCCCAGCCCCGTCTTCCGCTATGGCTCGATGATTGCTGGCGTGATTGCCGTCATCAACGTGCTGACGATGCATTTCTTCACGCTCAACCCCTATTTCACCGGTGAAAATACCGGCAGCATTCCGTTCCTCAACCTGCTGCTGATCGGTTACCTGTTGCCGGCGCTCGCCTATGGCGGCCTTGCCTATTATGCGCGCGGAAAACGTCCGCCGCCCTATGTCAGCATGCTGGCGGTGGCCGGTGCGGCACTCGGCTTTGCCTGGGCCACGCTTTCCGTGCGCCGTTTCTGGCAGGGCGAGAACATCGCCGACTGGAAGGGCTTTCTGCAGGGAGAGACCTATAGCTATTCGGTGGTCTGGCTGCTGATCGGCGTGTTGCTGCTCGTGCTCGGCTCGCGCTTCAATGCCCGCAGCCTGCGTCTTGCATCGGCCGCCTTCGTGCTGATCTCGGTGGCCAAGGCCTTCCTGATCGACATGAGCAACCTCGAAGGCGTGCTCAGGGCGCTGTCCTTCATCGGTCTCGGCGCGGTGCTGATCGGCATCGGCCTGTTCTACCAGAAAATCCTCACCCGGAAGCCGCAGGCATGATCGCGGCCGAGGCTTTCGCGCCCTATGCGGCGCTTGCGCAGGATTTGATACCGCACGCCGCCGATACGGGCGACGGCTCGCATGATCTTGCCCATATTCACCGCGTCTTCCGCAACGCCATGCGCATCCACGAGGGCGAAGGCGGCGATGGCACCGTGCTGGCCGCCAGCGTGCTGTTGCATGATTGCGTGGCGGTGGAGAAGAACTCGCCGCTCCGCGCACAGGCCTCACGGCTCGCGGCGGAAAAAGCCTCGGGCATTCTCGGGTCTCTCGGCTGGCAACAGGCGGATATCGACGCCGCCGCCCATGCCATCACCACCCACAGCTTTTCCGCCAATATCGAGCCGCAGACGCTGGAGGCGAAAATCCTTCAGGATGCCGACCGGCTGGACGCCATCGGTATGGTGGGGGCGGCGCGCTGCTTTTATATTGCCGGGCGCATGGGTTCGGCGCTTTACGACCCGGTCGACCCGCTGGCGAAGGAGCGGCCGCTTGACGACCGCGCCTTTGCCATCGACCATTTCGAAACCAAGCTGTTCAAGCTGGCCGACGGCTTTCGCACCGAGACGGGCCGGCAGATGGCCAAGGCCCGCCATGAGCGGCTGAAACAGGTGCTGGACCTGTTTCTCGACGAGATTTGAGGAGACCCGAGATGCGTGTGACCGAACTCAACATCTATCCGCTGAAAAGCGCGCGCGGCATTCCCCTCTCCGAAAGCATTGTTTCGGCAGAAGGCCTGCCGGGCGACCGTCGCGCCATGCTCATCGATCCCACCGGTCATTTCATCACCCAGCGCGAATTGCCGGCCATTGCCACGGTTCTGGCCCGGCATGAGGATGGCGGCATGGTGCTTTCGCGGGAAGCGAATGGCGAGGTTCTCGCAAGGCCTTCCGGGGAGCGCATGGATGTGGCGGTGTGGAAATCGATCGTCAGCGCCAATATCGCGGATGGCGAGACCAACGACACGCTCTCGGCATGGCTGGGGCGCGAGGTGAAGCTGGTGTTCTTCGACGACGCCTCGAAACGCATTGCAAGCCTCGAATGGACCGGCAACGAAACGCCGGTCACCTTTGCGGACGGTTACCAGATTCTCGTCACCACCACCGCCTCGCTTGCCGCGCTGAACGACAATATGCGCGCCAATGGCGAGGACGCGGTCGGCATGGAGCGCTTCCGGCCCAATATCGTGCTTGATACGGACGAGCCATGGGCCGAGGACCGCTGGGCGGCCATCGAGATCGGCGGCATTCGCTTCGATCTCGTCAAACCCTGCGCCCGCTGCATCATGACCACGCAGGACCAGACGACCGGCTCCCGCGATGTGCCTTCCCCCATGAAGGCCATGGGCCGTATCCGCATGTCCGGCGACCGGCGCGTGCCCGGCCCGCTGTTCGGCTGGAACGTGACGCCGCGTGGCGAAGGCAGGCTGTCGGTTGGCGATGTGGCGAAGGTGATCGAGGAAAGGCCGGAGGGCTGGGCGATCAAGCGTCGGTAAGCGACTGGTTCGGTCAAACCGAACCCACAACCCACGGCGAAAAGTTTCATAGGCTGGCGCACCTCTCTCCCTCATTCCTGTACTCGTCACAGGAATGAGTACACGGAGGGTTCATCGCCTCACGGCTTGCGCGCTCCGACAATCAGGAAAATCGGGCGGCGATCTTCGTGCCTGAGTTCCGGCCGCTCGGCCATCAAAGCGGGATCCGGCCTCGGTTCCGCCAGCCGCTTCAAAACGAATCCGGCGGCCAGGAGACCGTTGAGAATGCCTGACACCGTGCGGTGATATTTGACCACATTGTCCGCCATCCAGTTGGAATGGCGCACGCCCTCGCTTTGATAATTATCGAGCGGCCAGTGCAGGATTTCGCCATCCTCGCCATAAAACCAGTCCTGTTTTTCCAGCGCCGTGAAAACGGGATGTTCGATGGAAAAGATGAAATCGCCGCCGGATTTCAGCACGGCGAAAATCTTTTCGAATGCCATGTCGAGATCGCGGACGTAATGCAGGGCGAGAGAACTCAGCACCACATCGAAACTTTCCTGCGGAAAATCGATGTCTTCGATAGCCGCGTGACGGTATTCGATGCCGGGCCCGCCATTTATCTCGGCGGCGCGGCGCAGCATATTCTCCGACAGATCGACGCCAACGATATGGGCCGCCCCCTGCTCTGCGGCATAACGACAATGCCAGCCGAAACCACAGCCGAGATCAAGAAACTCCGTGCCTTTCAGGCCCGGCAGCATGGCGCGCAATTCATGCCACTCGCCGGCCTGACGCAGACCTTCCACGGAGCGCGGCATGGCGCTGTAACGCTCGAAAAACCCGGGATCGTCGTAGATATTCTGTTTCATCGTCGTCTCTCCGGTGGCCGGCATGCGAGGGCGTTCCATCAATGGCATGAATAGTGGCCGTCAAGAAAAGTCGCTAGTGGGACCGGCTGACAAAAGATAATATTCATCCCATCGCAGCGGAATCCGCGGCAAGCCATGTCCCTCTTTTTTTGGGACGAGGCGCCGCGATGGGGGAATATTCATGTCGCAAGCCACACGCCAGACCATGCCCTGGCTGATTATCGCCGCCGGGTCGCTGATCGCGGTCATGACCTTCGGCCCCCGTTCGGCCATGGGCTTTTTCCAGCTGCCGATGCTCGCCGATACCGGCTGGGACCGCTCCACCTTCGGTCTCGCCATGGCTCTGCAGAACCTCTTCTGGGGGCTCGGCCAGCCCTTCTTCGGCGCCATCGCCGATAAATACGGCACCGGCCGCGTGCTCGTGCTTTCCGGCCTGCTTTATGCCGCCGGCCTCATCTGCATGTCCTTCGGCACCTCGCCCTTCTGGCTGCATTTTGGCGGCGGCGTGCTGGTCGGGCTCGGCATTGCCGCCGGCTCCTTCAGCGTCATCCTTTCGGCCTTTGCGCGCCATGTCACGCCGCAGCAGCGCTCGCTCGCCTTCGGCATCGGCACCGCGGCGGGCTCAGCCGGCATGTTCCTGTTCGCGCCGATCAGCCAGGGCCTGATTTCCACCTATGGCTGGTCGGACAGCCTCGTCTGGCTTGCCGCGATGATGATGCTCGTGCCGCTGCTCGCCTTTCCGATGCGCGGCAATTCCTCTTCCGGCAGCCAGTCGCAGGCGCAGTTCCAGCAGACGGCGGGCGAGGCGCTGAAAGAAGCGCTCGGCCATAAAAGCTACCTGCTTTTGACCACGGGCTTTTTCGTCTGCGGTTTTCAGGTGGCCTTCATCACCGCGCATTTCCCGGCCTATCTCGGCGATATCGGCATTGAACCGCACTACGCCGTCATCGCCATGGCGCTGATCGGCTTCTTCAACATCATCGGGTCGCTTGCCGCCGGCGTCATCGCCCAGCGTTATTCGAAGCCCTATCTGCTGGCCTATATCTATCTCGCCCGTTCGGTTGCCGTCACCGCTTTCCTGCTTCTGCCGCAATCGCCGCTTTCTGTCATCATTTTCGCCGCCGTGATGGGCATTCTCTGGCTTTCCACCGTGCCGCCGACCAACGCGCTGGTGGCGATCATGTTCGGCACGCGCCATCTCGGCATGCTCGGCGGCGTCGTGTTCCTGTCGCACCAGATCGGCTCGTTCCTCGGCGTCTGGCTCGGCGGCTTCCTTTACGACAGGCTGGGTTCCTATGATCTCGTCTGGTGGCTGGGCGTCGGCATGGGGATTTTCGCGGCCATCGTACATTGGCCCATTCAGGAACGGCCGGCTCCGCGGCCTGCAATGGCCTAGTCAGACAGCCTTATCGAGGGCGGGCGGCATCGCCCTGCCCTCCGTCGCCCTGCGCTCAAGCGCCTTCAGCGCCGCCTGCACGAAACCGTCGCGGGCGGCGTTTTCGTTGAGGCCACGCGGATCGTAGACATGCCGGTTGAGGAAATGAGCGGTGAGGCGGAAAGCCGCCGCGAGGCTGTCAGGATCGGCGGCCTTCGACTGGCCTTCGCTTAAGAAAGCCGGAAGCGACAGCATCCGCTCCGCATAGGGCGCACCTGCCGTGCGGCAAACCGCCCTGCCCGTTTTCGGCGATACATAGATGAGATCGGTGCGCAGCCCCGTCGCCGCGCATTCGGTAAGATCGAGCCCGAAACCGAGTTCGTTCAGCACCGCCAGTTCGAAGCGCACGAATAACTCCCCGGCATCGACGGGGTCATGCAGATTGTCGAGAATGATATCCAGCGCCTGATAGAGATGCGGGTGCGGATCGCGCTCCGGCAGAAGCCTGAGCAACGCGCCCATGGCCTGCACGCCATAAACGGCGGTCGCCGTTTCCATCAGCTGCGCAGCGCGCAATTGCAGCGGCTCAATGCGGAATTCACCCAGATGATCGTGAAGGCGCGCCCGCCAGATGACATCCACCCGGTTGCCCGCCTGAAGCACGGGCTGCATGCTGCGGGAACGGCCGGAACGCACCAGCCCCAGATGGCGGCCACGCGAAGGGGTCATCACCTCGGCGATGACACTCGTCTCGCCATGGCGTTTGACGCCGAGAATGATTGCCTCTTCCTGCCACTGCATGAAACGCGTCCGAATTTCGATTCAGGTCCGATCATACCCGATCTGGCGGCAAAACGTTATTCTTTTACGGCATCGTCGGCCGTGCCGACGAGGTTGAGAACGAAATCGATAATTTCGTTTTCCCCGAAGGGTTTGCCGAGCAACGGCGCGTGCATGAGATCTTCCGGAAAACCCGTCGTGTCGCCATAACCGCTGACAAAACCGAAGGGAATGCCCGCATCGCGCAGCCCGCGCGCGAAATCGTAGCTCTTGCCGTCGGTGAGGCTGACATCGAGAAGCACGCAATCGGCGCCGTCCTCTTCGACGGCCTGCCTCGCCTGCGCAAGCGTGGTGGCGATGGCGACGAATTCCACCCCCATGGACTGGAGAACCGCTTCGACATCGAGCGCCACCAGATATTCATCCTCAACGATGATAACCCGTTGTGGCACCATATGTTTTCTTCTTCCCAAAAAAAGACGACCGCACGGCTCGAAGCTGCGGTCTCCGACATGATTCTCCCGTGAGATATCACGACAGGAGTCGCAAATTACGGCTCCACCGTCATTTAAAAAAGACATGTCAAAGGAAGATCAGATGAAGGGTCTTTGCCGCTTTTCATCGCTTTCCCAACCCGCCACGCTGGTCAAGCCGGCATCGTCCAGCACCAGACAGCCCTTGTCCGTCCAGCGGATGAGACCGCGATCGACGAGCTTTCTCAAGGTCTTGTTGGTGTGAACGATGGACAGGCCGAGCGTATCGGCAACGTGTTGCTGGGTGACCGGGATCGGTGTTTCACCGGGGATGAGATTGACCGCTTTCGCCTTGCGATAAAGAAACGCGATCAGATAGGCGGCGCGTTCCAGCGCGGTGCGCCGGCCGATGCTGAGGAGGTGACTGTCGAGCATGCGTTCCTCGCTCGCCGCAATCCAGGTGAGGTCATAGGCAAGCGTCGGGTGATCCGTGAAAAGGTTATTGAGGCGGGAGCGCTCGAAGACGCAGAGCGTCACCGGCGACAGCGCCTCCACCGAATGCTGCATTTCCCCCATCACCGTGCCCTGAAGACCGACGAGATCGCCGGGCATGACATAGTTGAGGATTTGCCGCCGGCCGTCCTCCAGCGTCTTGTAACGGAAAGCCCAGCCCTGCAAAACGGTGTAAAGATGGGCGCTGTGCGAGCCTTCCATCAGGATCACGGAGCCGCTCTCCACCGCAAGCTCCCCCGTCTTGAAACGCGAGACGAAATCCAGTTCGGAAGAGGAAAAATCCCGGAAATGCGGCAGGTCGCGCAGGGGACATTGCTGGCACGGGGTGGTGGAAATTCCGTTCGGTTTTTTTGGCGACATGAATATCCGTCATCGAAAAAGGTTGCGCCCAATTGTTTTGGAACAACCCGCCCGAACGTATTCGGTTCCCGATGGTGGGTGAAGATATTCAGTTCGTTCAAGGATTGCGTCGCGTCCCCCCCCCCTCGAACACACAAAAGCGAAGGGCTTGGGCAATCTCGACGTTCGCGTTGGTTCGCGACATTTCCCGCCCGTCATTCCGGCCTTGAGCCGGAATCCAGTCGACGCGCGTCGGCGCGGCGAGAGGCCTCTTTTCAGCCCAAGGACTTGGGCTGGCTGGCAACTGTATTGGCGGATATTATTCTCAGGGTGTCCTGAATGTGGTTTTATCCCTGAGCATGGCGTTTGCGATGACGAGCAGTTTGCGGGCGATGG